>NZ_JBFBBR010000026.1:0-71697 GCF_040682795.1 Streptomyces sp. NPDC051105
ATCGCCCACATCTGGTCCGAACTCCTCGGAGTATCACCCATCGGCACCGACGACGACTTCTTCGAACTCGGCGGACACTCCATGCTCGCCATCCAGGTCATCTCCCGCATCAACGAAGCCCTCGACACCGACATCAACCTGCAGGTGCTCTTCGACACGCCCAGCATCGCGGCGCTGGCCAAGCACGTTCAGCACCTGTCGGGCGGCGAGGGCTCCTGACCCCGTGGGACGCCGTCCCGACAGGCTTACGCCGGGACGGCGTCCCATGCGCTCCACGCAGGCTTGTGGTGATTCACGAGGAGAAGAGGGGGACCATGTCCGAGGACATACGGATAGTGACGCTGGCCGAGCGGCCCGACCTGGCGGGGCGCGTCGAGGCGCTCAAGGGCAACTGGCCGGAGTTCATGCGGCACGAGCCGATCGGCGAGAGGTTCTACCTCGACGCCCCTCAGGATTACGCCGAGTACACGCTCGTCGCCCTGTCGGCGGAGGATCCGGGACACGTGCTCGCGCGGGCGCATTGCGTGCCCATCGGCCTGAACGACACGCCTCCCAAGGGTCTGCCCGACACCGGATGGGACGGCGCGGTGCGTCAGGCCCATCTGGCTCGGCTGGCGGGATACAAGGGGGACGCGGTGTGCGGCCTCGAGGTCATGGTCCGCCAGGAGCTCCGCAGGGCAGGGCTCGGCACGGAAATGCTGCGCGCCATGCACCGGCTGGCCGCGGCCAGGGGCTTCCGTCACTTCGTCGCGCCGGTCAGGCCTCCCGGCAAGGCCGACGTGCCGGACCTGCCGATGAGCGACTACATCGAGCGGACCAGGAACGGACTTCCGGACGACCCCCTGCTGCGCGCACATGTCAGGCTCGGGGCGGAGATCGTGGGGGTGGCCCCCGCGTCGATGATCGTCGTGGGATCGCTCGACGAGTGGCGGGAGTGGACGGGGCTCCCCTTCGGCACGGACGGTCCGACGATCGTCCCCGGTGCTCTGACCCCGGTCCACAGCGACCTTCGCCATGGGACCGCGGTGTACGTCGAGCCCAACGTCTGGGTGCACCGGGCCCTGTGACCACGGTGAAAGCGGTGGCCCCCGGCGCACGGAGCGCGCCGGGGGCCACCGCTTGCTCAGGCTCTGCCGGGCTCACTCCGCCGTCGCGGGGACCAGTTCGAAGAGGTATCCGTTGGGCGGTGTGGTCGTGGGGTGGACCGCCGTGCAGTTCCAGCCGCTCTCGGTGAAGGCCTCCTGCCACTGGTCGTAGGTGGGGAGGTAGTCCCCCATCAGCGCGTGGATCGCCTCGAATCCGAGCGTGAAGATGGTGGTGTCCGGGCCGGGCAGCTCCGTCGTGCGTACGACGTCGCAGATGAAGAGGCGCTCGGCCGCGGGGAAGGCGGTGCGCAGGCCGCGCAGGGTGCGCACGCAGCTCTCGTACGGCCAGAAGTCGTGCCCCATGAAGACGCAGGTGATCGTGTCCACGTCGGCGAACTCGGGGAGCGGCTCCAGCGCCAGGGCATCGCCCTTGAGTACGGTGATCCGGTCGGCGAGTCCGGCCTCGCCGACGGACTCGGCGGCCAGTTGGACGGCCGCGCCGGAGATGTCCACGCCCACGCCGTGGACGCCGGTGTGGTTGCCGGCGATGCGGATCAGCCGCTGTCCGGAACCGCAGCCGAGGTCGGCGACCTTCCCGAGGTCCAGATCGGCGAGCACGGCGTCGAAGAGCTTCTCGACCTCCTCCTCGCCGATGAGGCGCGAGCCTATCGCCACCGCCCGCATGTCGCGGTGGTAGAAGTCGCCGGACCGCTGGTCCTCGTGGGCCACGTCCGGTGCGGTGCTGAACAGCTCGCCGCACCCCTTGACCAGCCAGTAGAAGTAGCCACGCGCAGCGTACGCCTCCTCGAAGCGCGCCCCCGGTACGACCAGGTCGTCCTCCTTTATCTCGACGACCTGAGCCCAGTGCAGGGCGCGGTGGATGGTCCGCACCACGTTCTCGTCGAGCTGCTGGTCGCTGCGGCCGCGGAACGGAGTCTCACCCTTCGAGGACAGCTCGTCGAGGAGACCCAACTGGTGTGCGGCGGACAGAGCCGAGGCAGCGACGTAGGACGAGAAGAGGTCCGCTGCCGGGCCACGGGTCCATTCGACGGGAAGCGGAGCACTGATCCTGGAAGAAGACATCGGGTGTAACCCTTCGGTTCGATCGACGGTCACAGTGCTCGGGCGTTGGCGGCAAACGGCTCGGTCATGCCGACGATGATCTGGCGCGGCGGGATGAACGACTCCCGGCCGTGGGCCACCAGCATGTTGTCGAGCATCAGGATGTCGCCCTCACGCCATGGGACCACGACCTTCTCCGCCAGGTACGCGGCACGCAGCTCTTCCACGATCTCGGGCTCGATGTCGGCGCCGTCGCCGTAGTACGTGTTGTTCGGAAGGCGGTCCTTGCCCATCGACATCAGGGCTTTCACCGTTCCGGGATCAAACAGCTGTACGTTAAAGAAAACCAGGTGGTTGAACCAGGTCGCGTCACCCGTGACGGGATGACGCGCGCTGACCGGACGGATCTGGCGGGTGGTCAGTTCCTCCTTCTCCCCCCAGCTGAAGCTGATGTCGTTGTCACGGCAGTACTTCTCCACCTCGCTCCGCTCCTCCGTCTGGAAGGCCTCGCGCCAGCTGAGCCCGAGCCTTCCTCCGAAGTGGCGTACGTAGGAGTACTTCCGCTCCTCCAGTCGCCGGCGCGTGTCGGCGGAAATGCGCTGGTATATCTTGCGGCAGTCGGCGATCGGCGTCCCGCCGCCGGCACCGGGTGCCTCGACGCAGTGGAAGAAGATGACCTGGGGCCAGGTCTGGTTGTACGACTGCTCGTTGTGCAGGAAGATCTCCTGCGCCGCCGGATAGTCGGTCGAGGTGTAGACCTTGTCACCCACCTCGTGGCGCGGAGAGGTCCGTTCCATGTAGTCGAGCGGCTCACCGGACAGGGCGGTCATGAGCGTGCGGAACGTCTCGGGCGTGGCATCGGCAAAGCCACGGAAGAGGATTCCGCCGTACGCGAGCAGTCGCTGCCGGATCTCCGACCGGTACTGCGTGACGAGTTCGATCAGGTCGGTGTCGGCGGCGCGCGGTTCGAGAATGAGGGGCAACTGCTGTCCGGGGGCCGCCCACTTCTGCACGATGTGCGGCACATCCGGAAGTCCGGCGGCGATGTCCGCCGACAGCGGATCGGTCGGGCGTCCCTTTAATTCTGGCATGCTCAGGTTTCCTCCTTTTGTTCTCGCGTGGGACTCAAAGGATTCCGCTCTCCGTCATCTCCGCGTGGAGCAGCCTCGCCCACTGCTGATGGGCTTCGGAGAGCGGATGCTGTGCGGATGCGCGAGGGGCGCCCGAGCGCACCAGCCACTCCTCGAAGGTGTGTCCGTCCTTGTAGCCCATCTCACCGTTGCCGATGGAGTGGACGGACCGGTGCGCGCCCGGCCGGATGAACTGGAGCAGGTGCTGCGTCAGCAGGGAGAACCGGTTGACGGGCTCGGCGTTCGTGGCCAGTGCGTCGTGGAAATGGAATCGCACCCCGAGTGACGACAGGAAGAACTGGACGTTCAGCAGCTGCTGGACGTAGGTGACCGTGGCCTGCTCCTCGGTGAACAGGTAACGGTAATAGAGCCGATTCGCCTTGAGCGCCCCGCGATCGGCGCCGTGCTTGGCGGTGGACAGGTTGGTCTTCATCAGGCTCCAGCCGTCGTCGAACGGCGCGTCGGACCTGACGTCGACCCCGGGCATGCTGTCGAAACGCTCGGTTCTGACCAGGTCCGTGAACCCGATGCAGACGAGGAGTTCGTCGGCCGAGCCTCCGGCGGCGAGGTAGCTGCACACGTAGTCGTAGGTCATGCGCACCGCGCGGGCGTTCGAGCCGCCGCTGCGTCCGGCGTTGATGACCGTCTCGACGTCCAGAAGTCTGCCCAGATGACTGGGCCACGCCTTTTTGTTCCGATAGGCGCGAACCTGGGTCTGCGTCCGGATGTCCTTGCTGCGTCCGGCCAGGCGCAGCTCAGGATCCTCCTCCTCGAGTTCCTTGCCCTCGGTGAAACTGCATCCGTTCGCATAGAGCGTACGAATAATGTCACTCACCCCCTCGGATCGCCGACGTCTTCGGGGCTCGCAGGCTCAGGGGCCGCATGTCGGTCCAGGTGCGCTCGATGTAGTCGAGGCATCCGGACTTGTCGCCACGGAAGTCGAGGGCCCGCCAGCCCTCGGGAATGTCCCGGTGCGCCGGCCAGATCGAGTACTGTTCCTCGGCGTTGACCACGACGACGTGTTCCATCACAGCTTCCACGGATTCCTCCATGTGTCATGTTCCTTGGACATCGGCGGTACGAAGCCTGGTGACCAGGTCGGTGATCGCGGAGATCGTGCGGCAGTCCAGGATCTCCCGCAAGCGGATCTCCACGCCGAAGGTCTCGTTGATCCGTGCGGCGATGCGCATGCCGGAGAGCGAGTTCCCGCCGAGGGCGAGGAAGTCGTCGTCCGGGTCGCAGGTCGCGATGCCGAGGGCCTGACACCAGATGGCCTGAACGCTGTCGTCGGTGCCGCCCGGCCCAGCCGAAGCCGTGGTGAGGGCGGGGGCGGCGGGCTGCCTGTCCGTCAGGGAACTGACATCGATTTTGCCGTTGGGCAGCACCGGCATGTCGCTGAGCACTTCCAGGGTGTTCGGCACCATGAATTCCGGAAGCCGGCCCTTGAGGAACGCCGTGATGTCCTCGGTGCCGTCCCGCTCGTCGACGAGCTCCACGAAGGCCACCAGTCCGGTGAGACCGGAGGGCTCGGTCCGGGTCACGACACAGGCTTTCCGGACCCGTGGATGGAGCGCGAGGGCTCCCTCCACCTCACTGGGGTTGACGCGGAAGCCCCTGATCTTGGCCTGCCGGTCGGCACGGCCCACGAAGTGCAACAGGCCGGACGGGTCCTGCCGCACCAGGTCCCCGGTCCGGTAGAGACGGCCGTGTCCGTCCGGATCGGGTACGAAGGAGAGCGCTGTCGCCCCGGGATCGCCCCAGTAGCCCCGTGCGACGCCCGGACCGCCTATGCAGAGTTCTCCGGCCTCGCCCGCCGGGACCCTCCGCATCGCGTCGTCGAGTACGGCCACGGTGACGCTCGGGCAGGGTGTTCCCAGCGGCAGACCCCCGAGCGGGTCCACGGGGGACTTCCTGTCGTCGAGGTGGACCGTGGAGGTCACGCAGGTCTCGGTGAGCCCGTAGCAGTTCCACAGGTCGACGTCCTCGGGAACGTACTCACGCCAGGTCGTCAGGTCGGCCGGGGACGCGGCCTCGCCACCGATCAGCACACTGCGCACACAGGACGGAAGCCGCACCGATCCCCGGCCCAGTTCGAGGCAGATCTCGTGCCAGTACGACGTCGGCAGATACAGGTGGGTGACCGACTGGTCCGCCAGCTCCCGCAGGAAGTGCGGTACGCCGTAGTCCGCCTCGTCGGTGCGCATCACCAGGGACGCACCCTTGCACAGGGGGAGGATGACCTCCTCGATGCTGGAGTCCCAGCCGAAGGCCCCGAAGTGCAGCGCCCGGTCCGCGGCCCCGAGGGTGTACGGCTCCGTCACGTTCGTCACGAGGTTGCGCAGCGCGCGATGGTCGATCATCACGCCCTTGGACGGTCCGCTCGAGCCGCTGGTGTGCACCAGGCAGGCGAGCTGGTACCCCTGAGGATCGGGCGGTGGCGCCGCTGCGGAACCGCTCGCCCCGACGGTCTGCTCGATCTCCAGCACCGGGCACTCGCTCCAGGCGCCCTTGAGATGCTCGACGTTGTTCCTGTCCGTCAGCAGCGCGGCCGGGCGGACGCGCCCGAAGATCTCCCGTAAGCGCTCGCGGGGTGTGCCCTCGGCCAGCGGTACGTAGACGCTGTTCGCCCGCCAGACGCCCAGCATCGCGACGACGGCCCACTCACCGCGTCCGGTGATCACGACCACGGGCCGTTCCTCGGAGTGCTCGATGCAGGAGCTCAGGGTCTCGGCCGTGGCGTCGACCAGGGCATCGAGCTCGCCGTAGGTCAGCCAGCGACCGCGGGAGGCGATCGCCTTCGCGTCGGGCCGCGTGACCGCGTGTGCGGCTATGGTCTGGTGGACCCTCTCCAGCACAGTTACTCCCCCGTGAGAAGACATTGGGACGAAGGGCCAGATCACCCAGGCGATCTGGTTCACAACCGCCGAGCCGGCATCAACCTCAGGTGGAGGGATCGTTGCCCTCGGAGAAGTTTCCGGTCCGCAGCGCGTCGTAGAGCCTCTTGCCGGTGGACGGCGGCGAGAAGAAGAACCGGGTCTCCTCACTGCGGCCCCGTAGGCCGTGCTCGATGAAGTCCATGGCGGTGCGGTGCCAGTACGAGGGCCCGAGCCGGCCCAGCAGCGCCAGGTACTCCCCGAAGTTCTGGGACGGGCCGAACCAGTGGTTGACCGAGACCGACGGGGTGTGCGAGCGAATGTCGTGCCAGCAGCCGCGCGGGATGAAGACGATGTCGCCGGGGCCGACCGTGGCGCTGTAGAACGTGACGTCGCGCAGCAGGGGGTGGCGGGCCACGTCCGGATGGGCGACGTCGATCTGGCTGTTGACCAGGTTGTCGGGGAAGGGGTAGGCGGCGCGGCTGTCCCGCCAGGGCAGGAGCGTGACGGTCTTGGTGCCCCAGATCTGGCAGAAGAGGTTGTCCTTGAGGTCGGAGTGCAGCATGGAGCGGGTTCCCGAGGAGCCGATCCACAACCGCGTGTCGCTGCCGTGCCGGTCGGGTGCGCCGAGCAGGGACGTGAAGTCGCAGTCCGAGAGGTCGAGGAGTTCCGACGCTCGCTGATAGGCCAGATAGCAGGGCGAGTCCGCGTCCGCGGCCAGCATGGCGTCGATGAACTCGGCGAAGCTCAGCGTGCGTTCGTAGAGCTTCTGGTCCTTCGGATAGAGCACGCCGTCGGCGGGCAGGCCCATCAGCGCGGTGACCTCGCGCTGTCCGTGGGTTTCCCGCAGGCGCTCGGGAGACCATGCCTGACGAGCGGCCCAGCCGTCGCTCAGACCACTGAAGATCAAGGGCGTTTCCCGCTGTCCGACGCTTCGCCGCAGTCCGGCCGGCGTCTCGTCGGCGGCCCGGGGAATCGGCCGCACATCGATACCGGCCTGCCGGAGTGCCTCTCTCGGATCCGCGTCCGAGGCATTGCGTTGCGCGGGGCCTGCGTTGCTGGCGGTCGTGGTCACCTTGTCCTCCTGGCGCTGCATGGCGAGTTCACCGCACCCGCGCGCGCAGGAAGGCTCTGACGACCGCCTTCTGCGATAACCGGGTATGCGAGCGGGGCGGATTATGAGGGGCGGTTCCGGTAAATCCGTGGACACCATGGCCGGACGGATGCGAGATGACGCGATGCAACAAAGCACTCCAGTCGGTGTTACCTGCGCACACTCCACGGACGAACATCAGCTCTTCGAACATCAAACAGGTGTGGTCGGTGTGCAGCAACCGACATCCCAAGTGGTGTCCATCACAAAATGATGTTGTGGTCTGCGCACCGAAGACGGGTACGTAAAACCTGTTGCGCGCAAGGCAATTGATGTGTTGTCAGTGCCGTTCGGCGGCTTTCTTCGCGGACCTGTCGGCCGTATGCGCGCGGGGCATCCGGGCACCGGCCCAGCTCAGGGGCAGGACACCACCTGCGCCGCAAAACTGAGCCCGGCGCCGAAGCCCATCAGGAGGACCGGGTCGCCGGACCGGATCTGGCCGAGGTCGATGAGGCGGGTCAGGGCGAGCGGGACGGAGGCCGCCGAGGTGTTGCCGGTCTCCACGATGTCGCGGGCGACCGCGGCGTTCGTCGCGCCGAGGCTCGTCGCGAGGCGCGTTATCATCCGCAGGTTGGCCTGGTGGGTGACGAGGCCCTTGAGGTCCTCCGGGGCCAGCCCGGCGCGCGCGCAGGCCGCTCGGGCGACCTGGACCAGCTCGGTGGTGACCCAGCGGTAGACGGCCTGGCCGCTCATCGTCACGCTGCCGTGCCGGTCGGGGATGGCGATCAGGGAAGCCTTCTCGCCGTCGCCTCCCCACACCACCGGGTGGATTCCGGTGTGGTCGGCGGAGACGACGACCGCGGCACCCGCACCGTCCGCGAAGACCGTGGCGGTGTCGACGTCCATGGGGTCCACCCAGTCGGTCATTCGTTCCGCGCCGACGACCAGCGCGCAGCGGCTCGTGCCCGAGCGGACCAGACCGTCGGCGATTCCGAGTCCGTAACAGAAGCCCGCACAGGCCGCGTTGACGTCGAAGGCCGCGACCGTGGGAATGCCGAGCAGCGCGGCGACGGACGCCGCGCCGTTCGGCATGGGCGAGGGCATGGAGCAGGTGGCCAGGACGAGGAGGTCGACATCGGCCGGGGCGAGCCCCGCCGCGGAGAGGGCCTTCGCGGCGGCGGTGGCGCCCATGCCCGTCAGGGAGTCCTCCGGGCCCGCGAAACGCCGCTCGCGGATGCCCACGCGCCGCTCGATCCACTCGGCGGACACGCCGAGTGGATCCCCCAGTTCTGCATTGCCGACGACCCGTCGGGGCCGGACGCCGGCGACGGCGGCGATTCGGGAGCCGGCCCCGGCGCCGGGAACGACCGGTGCAGATGAATTGGACAACTTACTGTCACCTCGGTGTGTCTGCGGCGGCGGACAGGGCGGTGAATGCCGACAATTCACCATTCCGCGGACACGGAATGAGGCTCGGCACAATAAGCGGAATCAGGGATTCTGTCTCTTTCATCAAACTCTTACCGTTCTCCGGAGAAGAGCGGCCCGGGGAAATCGCAGATGAGTGCCGCGCGGTCCGGGCCGCCGGTGCCACTCGGCACCAAACCCACCTGGGGAGATTCCCGATATGCGTTCACGCCGTATTTTGCTGACAGACCCTCAACACCATGGTGGTATATAATCCGCTGAGTTCCGGACATCTAGGGGAGGATGTTCAGTTCGCGGCTTTCGAGGCTCTCACCTGACTCCTCCTCTGGAGGACCAGCACCTCTAGGAGTTGGAGAGAGCATGTACGGGGAAAACCAACCAACTGTCGAAAATGCCGGATCGGGAACGAAGCCCGGGGATGGCGGGGGCTTAGCGCAGGTCACGCGCTCGGCCCTGCAGGAGCTGACGCCGCGTGAACGTGAAGTACTCGGCGCGCTGTCGAACGCCGAGGGGAACAGGGCCCTCGCCCGTCGGCTCGGCATCGCCGAGCGTACGGTGAAGGCCCATCTGACGAGCATCACACGGAAGCTGGGGCTCCGGAACAGGGTGGAGGCCACACTCCTGTCGGTGCAGTGGGCGGACGAGCTCCGGTCGAACCGAACCAGTCCCGAGCACACGTGACCGTCTGTCCGACCGGTCCGCAGAAGGTCGCCGTATGGACCTTGTGGATCCCTGATCACGCGGCGGCGGCGGCCGACAGCGCGTGGATCCTCGACGCCGAGGAGACCGCGCGGGCCGACGGGTTCCAGGATCCGGTGGCACGTGTGCGCTACGTCGCCTCCCATGTGGGCCTCCGCGTACTGCTCGGCGGGTATCTGGGGATGGCACCGCAGGACGTGGAGTTCCTCCGCGAGCCCTGCGGGATGCCGGACTGCGAGGAGCCGCACGGGCGGCCGGTGATCGCCGGCCACCCACAGCCGTGCTTCTCGCTGTCGCATGCCGGTGACGCGGCCCTGTACGCGGTCGCGGACTCCGCCGTAGGAGCGGACATCGAGTCGGCCGAGCTGGTGCGGGACAGCCTCGACAGCGCGGCTCGCCGGCTGCATGTCGAGGAGCGGCGAGCCGTGGCCGCCCTGTCCCCTGCCCTGCGGCACCGGGCCGTGCTCGGCTGCTGGGTGCGCAAGGAGGCGTACCTCAAGGGCATCGGGACCGGACTTCCCGGCGGGCTCGGCCGCCATCATGTGGGCCTCGCCGGGGAGTTGGCGCCCGACTGGGCCCCGCCGGGGCCCGCGGGCTGGTCCATCGCCGACGTGCCCGCACCCGGCGGGTACCAGGCTGCCATCGCCGTACGCAACGCGAACGCCGCGGCGGACGGCCCGCACCCTCTGGTGCGGGTCTCCCCGCTGCGTCTGCCGCAAGGCCGCGTCGGCCCACTTCCGGTGCCCCGGATTCACTGAGACTCACCTCGCGAGGTCGCTCCGGCCGGCCGGCCTGCCCTTCCGGCCGGGGCCCGAGGGCAGTCCAGCCGGGCGGAAACACCCCGCTTCGGCCTACTGGTGTCCACCGTCGCCCGCGCCGACCGCCTTGTTCAGGCGATGCATCCGCGTGGCCAGGCTCATCCGGCCCTCCAGGCGGAACGCCGGCGGGCGGCGCCCGTCCACGTCGTCGAAGCCGTACTCGACCGCCAGGTCGCCGGTACTCAGCACCTTGCCGGTGCGCTCCATGACGTTCGGGTCGGCGAGCAGCTCGGCGATCGCCCGGCCCACGTACTCCGGGGAGTGCACCACCGACGCCGGGCCGCTGCCCATCATCTCCCAAGCCGCCGCCACGCGCTCCGTCCGCACGAAGCCCGGGTGCAGGGAGACCGCCGCGACGCCGCGCTTGCGCAGGTCGGAGGCGAAGCCTCGGCACATGCGGTCGGATGCCGACTTGAAGACGTCATAGCCGACCTGGCCGAGGTAGATGTCCCCGTCGGAGAAGCTGATGCCGACCACCAGGCCGCTCTGCTGCGGGATCATCAGCGGGACCAGCCTGCGCGTCACGTCGTACTGCCCGCGCAGCGAGGCCTCGAACAGGTCGTAGCGCCACATCGGCTGGTCCCAGAAGGGTGCGTCGAAGCGGACCTCGGCGGACCGCTCGTACCCTCCCCAGGCATTGTTGACCAGCAGGTCCAGGCGGCCGCAGTCGGTCTTGATCCGCTCGGCGAGGGCCTCGTTGTCCGCCGCCACCGAGTGGTCGCAGCGCAGGGCGACGGCCGTACCGCCGCGCCGCGTCACCTCGTCCGCAGTGTCCTCGACCGTGCCGGGCAGGTCCTCGGTGCGCCCACCGTCGCGGGTGCTGCGGCCGGTGACGTACACGGTCGCGCCCGCGTCACCGAGCGCGAGCGCGATGCCCCGGCCCACGCCTCGGCTGGCCCCGGTGACCACGGCCACCTTTCCGCCCAGGTGCGGGGCGTTCCACGCGTCGTTCACGCCAGTGTCCTTCCGTCGGTGGCGGGGTGCGCCACTTCTCGTACCAACAACCGCGTCGTCTGCTCAGCCGAGGTGGTCGGCGGCGTACTCCAGGCCGGCCAGATACGCGGCCGTGTCGTCGACGCGAGGGATTCCGTAGCGCTCGCGCAACTCCGGCATGGAGGTGGGCAGGACGCCGCCGCTGCACCGGGTGACCTCGCTGACGTCCCGCAGGACCGAGAGGTACGAGCGGGTCATCGGGGGTGTCCGCGCGATGGTGTCGGGGTCGAGCTCGTCGGCGTTCACCACCGGCGGCGGGGTCAGCGAACGGCCGCGCCCGGCCGCGTGCTTGACCAGGAGCTGGAGGCAGGTCTCGATGTCCATCGCCTCCTCGCCGTAGGTCGCCCAGAACTCCCCCTGGTCGTCGCCGAGTTCGATGGCCCGCAGGACCGCCTTGGACAACAGGTCCTGCGGGAGGAAGTCCATGCGGATGCCCGGGTGGGCGGGGACGAACGGCGCCCGGCCCCGGCCGATCCAGTCCGACATCAGCTGGACGATCTGGCCCTGCGAGGTCCAGCCCGAGGTGGACTCGCCGATGAGGTTGGTGGGCCGGAACACGGTGTGCGGCAGGCCGCTGTCGCGCAGGATCCACTCCGCCCGCTGCTTGGAGCGGATGTAGTGGGTGCAGACGTTCTCCTGGCCGAGGGGGACGGGCGCGTCCTGGGCGAGGGCGGCCACGAAGGCCGTGCTCATGAAGTGGACGGTGGCGCCCGCCTGTTCGGCGAACTCGACGACCCGGCGGGTGCCCTCGACGTTGATCGGCTCATAGCGCTCGGCGGGCAGACCCCACTCGGTCAGGCCCGCCGAGTGGATGACGACGTCGACCTCGGCCGCGAGCGCGGCATGGCTGTCCGCGTCGAGCCCGAAGCGTTCCGCCGTCAGATCCAGGGCGACCGGCGGCTCCTCGGCCTCGGGAATCGGCGTGTGGTGGGCGGCGGGAATGATCCGCGGCCCGTCCGGCGTCCGCTCCCGCAGGATGCTGCGGCCCACGACACCGGAGGCTCCGGTGAGCAGGACCGTGCGGCGGGCGCTCATACGCGGGACTCCTTCCAGTCCATCAGACGGGCCACCGCGCGGGCGCCGACGTAGAGGGCGGGTTCGGGCGGGAAACTGGCGGGGGGCCTGCGTCGTTCGTCGTCCACGAACAGCAGCCGCGAGTAGTCGGTGTCCTTGCCGAGGGCGAGGTCGCGCAGGACCTTGCCGCCGGTGTGGGTCGCGGCGATCCCGTTGCCGCAATAGCCGTATCCGTAGAGGATGCTGCCACCGTTGAGGGAACCGAAGTGGGGCGCGTAGTCACGGACGACGTCGGCGGTCCCGCCGTACGCGTACGTGAACTCGACGTCCGCCCACATCGGGAAGAACCGAAGGAACTCCCGGTGGATCTCGCGGTAGACCTCGGGGCGGTTCATGTTCCGCTGCCGCTTGTCCCGGCCGTAGTAGTAGGGAGCGGGTCCGCCGGCGAACATGACACGGTTGTCGTGCGTGAAACGGGCACAGGTGAGCAGGGACTTGGCCTCGACCAGTCCCTCGCGGCCGGCCCACGCCACGCGGGCGAGCTGCGCGTCGGTGAGGGGAGCGCTCACCATCGCGTACGTCCAGATCGGCACGACCTTCCTGCGGAAGGGGGGGAAGGCGTCCATGTGGACGTTCGTGGCGAGCACGACCTTGTTCGCCTTCACCTGGCCGCCGGCGGTCACGACCGTGGGCCGCACGCCCGGTTCGACACGCAGGCAGGGAGACCGGTCATAGAGGGTGACGCCCTTCTCGCGCACGACGCGGGCGATGCCGCGAGCGAGCTTGAAGGGATTCACCAGGGCGCCGCCGGTACGCATGCTGCCCAGAACCGCGGGCGAGCCGATGATCGCCCGGGACTCCGCGCGCGGCAGGATCTCGGCCTGTGCCGCGCCCATCCGCTCCGCGAGGTCGCGGTCGTGCTCCAGGCGCTTGAGCTGGGCGGCGTCGGTGGCGACCATCAGGTAGTCATTGGCCTCGTACTCCGCGTCGACGCGGTTCTTGCGGGCGAACCGGCCGATCTCCAGTATCGACCGGCCCACGGCCTGCGAGGCCTCGAGGGCCCGCTGCATGCCGAACTCCTTGACCAGGGCCTGGATGTCCTTGCCGATGGTGGGGGTGACGAATCCGTCGGCGCGGCCCGATGCGCCGTATCCGGAATGGTGCGCCTCGACGATACGAATGTCGAGCGCGGGCTCGGCCTCTTTGAGGAAGTAGGCGGTCCAGAGCCCGGTGAATCCGCCCCCGACAATGCAGACATCGCAGTCGACGCTCTCCCGCAGAGGAGCTCCGACGGTGACCGGTTCGGTGTCGTGCCAGTAGACGACATGCTTGTACGCGTTCAATGAGTGCTCCTCAACAGGGCCACCGGTGGAGCTGTCCGCCGCGAGGGCTTCTCGGCCCCCGCCTCACACGGCTTCGAGGATCAGCCGGGACAGGCCGAGGTGGCGGTTCGCGAAGTGACCGACCGTCGAGCCCAAATAGCGCTCATAATTGGCGACATTCTCTTCACCGGCGATTTTCACGGCCTGGTCGCGGTTGGCCCGGAGACGGTTCAGCCACTCCCGGCAAGTGCGGCTGTAATGGTCCGGATCATTGCGCAGATTCACGATGTCGAAGCGCTTCTCGCTCGACTCGATGACCTCTGAAAGGGCCGGAATCTCAGACTCTGGGAAAATGATGTCGATGATGAACATCAGGTCACGGACCGTCTGCTTGTCCATCTGGACGTTATTTCCCTTGATATTGGTCTGCAGCGCGAGCCGGCCGCCCTTCGGGAGCCAGGAACGGCACCGCTCGAAGAACTCCCGGTACGCGTCGACGCGTTCGGCGCGGGACAGGCCGGTACGTGCGAAGTGCTCGAACGCGCCGATGGAGATGATCGCGTCGTAGCGCTCTTCCGGCTCGTGGTCGAGCCAGTTCTCCACCCGCACCTCGGTACGCGGCAGGGCGGCTTCCCGCAGCTTTTCGGCCTGGCTGTCGCTGAGCGTGAGGCCGACGGCGTGCCGCACCCCGTGGGTGTTGACCAGGCGGTCGAGCAGGCTACCCCAGCCACAGCCGACGTCGAGGACCCGGCCCGCGCCGGGTGCCTTGGCGCCCTCGATCAGATAGTCCAGCTTGCGCTTCTGGGCCGTCTCAAGGGTGTCCTTGGCGTTGTTCTCGTCCCAGAGCGCACAGGTGTAGGTGAGGTCCTCGTCCAGCCACAGGGCGAAGAAGTCGTTCGAGACGTCATAGTGGTGGCGAATGGATTCTGCCGATGCGCCACGGTAGTCGATGGCCGTCACGCGACGGCGCTGCCCGGCTTGCTCTCCTCCGCGAGCTTCACAAGGTCCGCCACCGTGGTGACGCTCGCGGCCTTGCTCTCGTCGAACTCGATACCGAGGTCGTCCTCGATGGTGTAGACGAGATCGGCTATCTGGAGGCTCGAAAGACCCACCGAGTCAAAGGACGTGTCGGGGCCGAGGGTGTAGGCATCAGCCTTGCTGCCGAGCTTCTTGGCGATACGGTCGCATACCTCTTCTACAGTGATCACGCGAAGCCTTTCCGGTGTGATTGAGTGATCGCCTAATAATGTCCTGTGGGCTGCGATACAGCCACGCCGCTCAAAAGGGCGGAGGGGGAGGCGAATACGAGGGATCCGGGTGCGAACCGCCCCGGAGAGCACGGCGAGCGGTTCCAGAAGGGGCCAGGAGTTGCGACGGTACCCACACGACCGAGCGGACACCATTGCCCTTTAGGGCGATGATCGTTCTCCGCCGGAATCGCTGCTGGCGAAAATTGAGTTCAGATGTTTTGCTTGCTTCGGGCCACCCGTGGCTCGCCTGGTGTGGTGGCTTGGTCGTCGCCGGCCGCTCCCGTCCCCCGCATCCGATCTGGACCAGGAGATTCGAAATGGCTGAGGTACACCTTGCAGCGGGCACTGTGGAGTACCAGGACACCGGCGGTGACGGGCCGGTGGTGGTCCTGTTGCACGGTGTCGCGATGGACGGCTCCCTGTGGCGGACCGTGGTGGCCCGGCTGGGCTCGGAATTCCGGTGCGTGGTCCCGACGTTGCCGCTCGGCGGGCATCGCACACCGATGAAGGCCGACGCCGATCTGTCGATCCCCGGCGTGGCCCGGCTCGTCGCGGAGTTCCTCGACGAGCTGGACCTGCGGGACGTCACCCTGGTGATGAGCGACTGGGGCGGGGCTCAGGCGCTCGTCGCCCTGGGCCGGGACGAACGGGTCGGCCGGCTCGTCATCACGTCCTGTGAGGCGTTCGACAACTTCCCCCCCGGCGTGCCCGGTTCGAATCTGTACACCTCCGCGAAGATGCCGGGCGGTATCAACTTCGCCTTCAAACTCCTGAAGTGGAAGCCGATGCGGCGACTGCCCATGACCTGGGGGTGGATGAGCAAGCGGCCCGTGCCGCACGAGGTGATGGACGCCTGGTTCGAGCCCCTGTGGACCTCCGCGGAGATCCGCCGGGATCTGCGGAAGTACGTGCTCGGCGTACCTCCCAAGGAAGAACTGCTCGCCTGGGCCGAGAAATTGCGGGACTTCGACCGGCCCGCGCTCGTGGTGTGGGCCGCGGAGGACAAGGTCATGCCACTCGCGCACGGGCGGCGGCTCGCCGAGCTCCTGCCCAAGAGCGAGCTGGTGGAGATCGCGGACAGTTACACCCTCATCCCCGAGGACCAGCCGGAACAACTCGCCACGCACCTCCGGTCGTGGCTGCGTACGGGCAGTGCCGTCGGTTAGGGCCTGACCGGCGGATCAATCGGATCAATCGGATCAAGTCGCGGCAGGGCAAAGGTCACTGACCGGCGCCGGTGAACGGGGGCCGGTGCGTGCAGCCGCACGGCGGAGGAGGGAGTCGAAGCGAGGGGGTCCCCGCTCGGGCAGAGCCGAGAGCGGGAGGGGCGGCGAGTGACGGCGCCGCGACGGATACGGGTGCCGGCCCCGCGACTGCGGCGTGATCCGCCGGACAGACCCCGGGTGCCGCCGTCACCTTCCCGTCGTCCGCGCGAGGGACGCGCCCCGTGGCGGCGAGGGGGAGACCCCCATGCTCGTCGGGAGCATGGCGGAACGCGCGATCGCAAGGTGCGGGAACGACCTGGTGGCGCGGGGCTGCCGGGGCCTTCGGGTCACGGCCGGGCGCCGCGGACGGGGACGCGACGACAGGCTCCGGGGCTGCTGATGGATCTCCGTCGGACGACGAGCGGCGTTGGGTGCGTGCTCTCCGCGTGCCGGGTCGGTGACGCCTCGAAGGTCCGCCGGAAGCCGCCTGGTACCGACGGCGGGACTCCGTGGCCGCTCCCCTCGCCGGGAGCGGTGGGCCGGGCGCGGGGGGCGCAGGTGACGACGTGGAGGATGGCATGGCTGACGCGATGGACTCGACCGGCTCACTGAACGAGCGGGACAACCCCTGGACGGCGCGGCTGACCGCGCTGCCGAAGGACGCCCGGTACCCGGTCATGCTGGATCTGGTGCGGGAGAAGACCGCGGAGCTCCTCGGCTCGGAGCCGGGCGCCGTCGACCCGGAACTCGCCTATCGCGACTTCGGCTACAACTCCCTGGCCGCCGTGGAACTGACGAACAGCATCGGCACGGCCGCCGGGCTCGAACTGCCACTCACGCTGCTGTTCGACCATCCGACGCCGGCGGCCGTGGCACGTCATCTGCTGTCCTTGCTCGGGTTCGCCCCGACGGCCACCGAGTCCTCGCGGGACGTCCCGGAGGCGGCCGACGACCACGAACCCATCGCGATCGTCGGCATGGCCTGCCGTTACCCGGGCGGCATCGCCTCACCCGCCGGCTTGTGGGACGTCGTGGCCGCCGGGCACGACGTCGTCTCGGACTTCCCCTCCGACCGGGGCTGGGACCTCGACGGCCTCTTCTCCGACGACCCGGAGCGTAGCGGTACGAGCTACGCCCGTACCGGCGGCTTCCTGGACGCGGTCGCCGATTTCGACGCCGACTTCTTCGGTGTCGCGCGGCACGAGGCCCTGGCGATGGACCCGCAGCAGCGGTTGCTCCTGCACACCGTGTGGGAAGCCCTGGAGAACGCGGGGATCGACCCCGGCACGCTGCGGAAGTCCCCGACCGGGGTCTACATCGGCAGCAGCGGGCAGGACTACGAACAGGTGGCGCGCTCGGGGCCGCACGAGCTGGAGGGCTACTGGGGCATCGGTTCGGCCGGCAGCGTCCTGTCCGGCCGGACAGCCTACGCCTTCGGCTTCGAAGGACCCGCGCTCACCGTCGACACGGCCTGCTCGTCGTCCCTGGTGAGCGTGCACCTGGCGGCCCAGGCGCTGCGCGCCGGCGAGTGCACGCTCGCCCTCGCCGGCGGCGCCGCCGTGATGGCGACGCCCAAGGTGTTCACGGAGTTCAGCAGGCAGCGGGCGCTTTCGCCGGACGGCAGATGCAGGTCCTACGCCCAGGCGGCCGACGGTACGGGCTGGGCCGAGGGCGTCGGCGTCCTCGTACTGGAACGCCTCGGCGCGGCGCGTCGGCACGGACATCGCGTCCTCGCGCTCATACCCGGCTCGGCCGTCAACCAGGACGGCGCGAGCAATGGTCTGACCGCGCCGAACGGCGCCGCGCAGCAGCGGGTCGTCAGGCAGGCACTGGCGGCGGCCGGGCTTCGGCCCGGCGACATCGACGCGGTGGAGGGCCACGGCACGGGCACGAAGCTCGGCGACCCGATCGAGATCGACTCGCTCACCGCGGTGTTCGCCGAGGACCGTCCCGCCGGGCAGCCGCTGCGACTCGGCTCGTTGAAGTCCAACATCGGGCACAGCCAGGCCGCGGCGGGTGTCGGCGGCATCATCAAGATGATCGAGGCGCTGCGCCATGAGGTCCTGCCCCGGACCCTGCACGTCGACGAGCCGACCCCCAGGGCGGACTGGACGAGCGGTGCGGTGTCGTTGCTGACGGAGTCGACGCCATGGCCGCGGGGCGCGCGGGTGCGGCGGGCCGGTGTGTCGGCGTTCGGGGTCGGCGGGACGAATGCGCACGTCCTCGTGGAGGAGCCGCCCGCCGACGATCCGACGGCCGGACATCCGGGGGACGGGGGCACCTCGGGCGGCGGCGCGGTGGGTGTTCTTCCGGTCGTCCCCTGGGTGCTGTCCGCCAAGACCCCGGGCGCCCTGCGCGAGCAGGCCCACCGGCTGCACACCCGTCTCACCGCCCTGCCCGACGCCTCGCCCGCCGAGGTCGGGGCCGCGCTCGCGCTGACCCGGGCCCGCTTCGACCACCGTGCCGCCGCCGTCGGCGCCACGCGCGACGAACTCCTCGGCGTCGTGGCCGCACTCGCGCGGGGGGAGTCCCCCGAGGGAACCGCCCTCGGTCGAGCCCGTACCGGCGGCAAGGTCGTCTTCGTCTTTCCCGGACAGGGCTCCCAGTGGATCGGCATGAGCCGTGAACTCGCCGCCGCGCACCCGGTGTTCGCCGAGGAGCTGCGCGCCTGTGCCGACGCGCTCGCGCCGTACGTCGACTGGTCGCTCGACGACGTGCTGCGCGGTGCGCCCGGCGCACCCCCGCTGGACCGCGTGGACGTCGTGCAGCCCGCCCTGTTCGCCGTGATGGCCGCGCTCGCCGCGCTCTGGCGACACCACGGGGTGCGCCCCGACGCCGTCGTCGGGCACTCGCAGGGCGAGATCGCCGCCGCGTACGTCGCCGGCGGCCTGTCCCTCGACGACGCCGCGCGCGTCGTGGCGCTGCGGAGCCAGGCCATCGCCACCGCCATGGCCGGGCAGGGCGGGATGGCGTCGGTGACGGCGTCCCCGGAGCGGCTGCTCCCCCTGCTCGAACACTGGGGCGGACGCATATCCGTGGCCGCCGTGAACGGGCCGTCCTCCATGACCGTCTCCGGCACCCCCGACGCCCTCGACGAACTCCTCACCCGCTGTGCCGACGACGGCATCTGGGCCCGCCGCGTTCCCGTCGACTACGCCTCGCACTCCCCCCAGGTCGAATCCGTCAAGGAGCGCCTCGCCGAGGCCCTCGCTCCCCTCGCCCCGCGCTCCGGTGACATCCGTTTCCACTCCACGGTCACCGCGACCGAGTTCGACACGGCAGGGCTGGACGCCGGCTACTGGTACCGGAACCTGCGGCAGACGGTCCGCTTCGACGACGTCGTACGGCATCTCCTCGCCCACGGCCACACGACGTTCATCGAGGTGAGTCCGCATCCGATCCTCACGGTCGCGGTGGAGCAGACGGTGGAGGCGGCGGGTACCGCGGCCGCCGTGTTCGGCTCGGCCCGGCGGGACGGCGAACTGGCGCGCTTCACCACCGCGCTGGCCGACGCCTACGTCCACGGTGTGCCGGTGGCGTGGGACGCGCTGTTCGACGCGGACACCGCGCGCCGGGTCGAACTCCCCACGTACGCCTTCCAGCCGGAGCGGTACTGGGCCACGCCGCGGGCCACCGCGGGTGATGTGACCGGCGCGGGCCTGCGTGCGACGGGGCACCCGCTGCTCACCGCGGCCACCGACCTCGCGGACGGCACGGGCCGGCTGTTCACCGGGCGGGTCTCCCGACTCACGCACGGCTGGCTGGACGACCACGCGGTCTACGACACCGTGCTGCTGCCGGGCACCGCCTTCGTGGACATCGCGGCGTGGGCGGGCGCGCAGGTCGGCTGCGATGTGGTGACCGAGTTGACCCTGGAGGCACCGCTGGCTCTCGCGGACGACGACGCGGTGGATCTGCAGGCGTCGGTGGGGGCGCCGGACGGGGCGGGGCAGCGGTCGATCGCCGTGCATGCGCGTGGCGTCGACGCGGCCGGTGACGGGGCGTGGACCCGGCACGCCGTCGGCTTCCTGGCGGCGGCGCCGCCCGGCGGACGTCCGGCGGGAGCGACGGCTTGGCCGCCGCCCGGCGCCACGGCGGTGGACATCGACGACCTCTACGGCCTCCTCGCGGACCGGGGCTTCGGCTACGGTCCCGCCTTCCAGGGACTGCGGGCCGTCTGGCACCACGACGGCAGCCTCCTGGCGGAGGTGGACGCCACGGCGGACCCGGACGGCTTCGCCGTACACCCGGCGCTGCTGGACGCGGCGTTCCACGCCCAGCTCACCGAACTGACGGGCACGGACGCCGAGTCGGCGCAGGCCTGGCTCCCGTTCACCTGGTCCGGTGTACGGATCACCCGCCCGGGCGCCACGCGTCTGCGGGTGACGCTCACCCCTCAGGGCGAGGGGGCGGTACGGATGTCCGCGACCGACGAGACCGGCACCCCCGCGCTGTCGGTCGACTCGGTGGTGGCCCGTCCGGTGTCCCCGGCCAAGCTGGCGGCGACGGGCCGGGGGACGGACTCGCTGTTCCGCCTGGAGTGGCAGCCGCTGCGGGCTCCGACCCCGCAGGAGCGGCCCGTCGGGTCGTACGCGGTGCTGGGTGGGGACGCCGGCACCTCCGCTCCCTCCGCTCCCTCCTCGTACGGAGCGGACGTTCCCTCCTACACCGATCTGGCCGCCCTCGTCGCGGCTCTCGACGCGGGCGCCCCCGTCCCGGACGCCGTGATCGCCGCCGAGCCCGCTCCGGGCGCGGTGCCGGACGCGGCACAGGCCCGTGCTCTGGCGCATCGCGCCCTCGCCCTGCTCCAGGGGTGGCTCGCCGAGGAGCGCCTCGCCGACTCCCGGCTCGTCCTCGTCACACGGGACGCCGTCGCGGTCACCCCGGACGCCACCGTCGTCCGGCCGGACCTCGCTGCCCTCTGGGGCCTGGTCCGTTCCGCGCAGTCCGAGCACCCGGGACGGTTCACGCTGATCGACCTGGACGGTGCGGAGGGTCCCGCTCCGTCCGCGCTGCTCGCCACGCAGGAGCCCCAACTCGCCGTGCGCGACGGCATCGTGTTCGTACCCCGCGTCGTCCGCGCCCGCGCCGTGGGGGAACCGCTCCCCTTCGACCCGAACGGCACCGTCCTCGTCACCGGCGGCACCAGCGGCATCGGCGCCCAGGTGGCCCGGCACCTGGTCGCCGAGCGCGGTGCCCGGCATCTGCTCCTCGCGAGCCGTCGTGGCCGCGCCGCCGAAGGAGTGGCCGAACTCGCCGCCGAACTGGGCGCTCTCGGAGCCGACGTCACGATCTCGGCCTGCGACATCACCGAGCGGGCGGCCGTGGCCGAGCTCCTCGCCGGAGTGCCGCGGGCGCATCCGCTCACCTCCGTGATCCACTCCGCCGGAGTCCTCGACGACGGGCTCGTCGAGACGCTCACCCCCGAACGCCTCGACCGCGTCATGCGGCCCAAGGCCGACGCCGTGCTCCACCTGCACGAGCTGACCGCCGGTGCCCCGCTCCGCTCCTTCGTGCTCTTCTCCTCCGTGGCCGGGACCATCGGAGGCCCCGGGCAGGGGAACTACGCCGCCGCCAACACCTTCCTCGACGCCTTCGCCCAGTGGCGGCGTGCGCAGGGCCTGCCCGCCGTCTCGCTCGCCTGGGGACTGTGGGACGAGACGAGCGCCATGACCCGGCATCTCGCCGGCGACGGAGTGGCCCAGCTCGGCAGGTCGGGACTCGCCCCGCTCGCGACCGACGAAGGACTCCGGCTCTTCGATGCCGCGCACCACACCGGTGACTCACTGCTTCTGCCCGCCCGGCTCGACATGGCCGCCCTCCGCGCCCAGGGCCGCGACGGCGTGCTTCCCGCGGTCCTGCGCGTCCTCGCCCCGACCGTGGCCCGCCCGGCCGGGGCCCGGGGCGGTGCGCTGCTCACCCGTCTCGCTGCCACGCCGCCGGAGGAACGTGCCGCACTCGTCTCGGGTGTCGTCGCCGCCGAGGTCGCCGCCGTGCTCGGCCATGAGGACGCCGGGGCGGTGGATCCGGAACGGCCCTTCAAGGAGCTGGGGCTGGACTCGCTCGGCGCGGTGCGGCTACGCAACCGGCTCAGCCAGGCCACCGGGCTGACCCTGCCGTCCACGCTCGTCTTCAGCCACCCCTCGGTCCCCGCCCTCGCCGCCCATCTGCGGTCCCTCCTGGAGGAGCGCGGCGAGCCGGAGGAGCGGCCGCCGGCCGCCACCGCCGTGCACGCGGAACTCGAGCGGCTCGCCGCGCTCCTTCCCTCCGTCGACTCGTCCGACATCGGCGCCGTGAGCGCCCGGCTGCGGTCACTCCTCGCCGCCGTGGAGGACCGGGAGTCCGGCCTCGACGGCAACCACAGGCACCTCATCGACGACGCCACCGCCGCCGAGATCTACGACCTGATCGACAACGACCTGGGGGTGGCCTGAGCCATGACGGACGACGACAGGACACTCCAGTACCTCAAGCGGGTGGTCGCCGAACTCCAGAGCACCCGCGAGCAGCTGCGGCGGGCCGAACAGCGCACGAACGAACCGATCGCGGTCGTCGGCATGGCCTGCCACTATCCGGGCGGTGTCACGTCCGCCGATCGGCTGTGGGACGTCGTGGCCCAGGAGCGTGACGTCGTCGGGGACTTCCCCGACGACCGGGGCTGGGACCTCGACCACCTCTTCGACGACGACCCCGACCACCCCGGGACCACGTACACCCGGTTCGGCGGATTCCTGGACTCGGCAACGGAGTTCGACGCGGAGTTCTTCGGCATCGGGCACATCGAGGCACAGGCCATGGATCCGCAGCAGCGGCTGCTTCTGCAGACGGTGTGGGAGTGCCTGGAGGACGCGGGGATCGACCCCGGCACGTTGCGCGGCTCCCGTACGGGCGTGTTCGTGGGGACGACCGGGCAGGACTACGCCCAGCTCGCGCGCTCCGGCCCGAGCGACCTGGAGGGCTACTGGGGGATCGGCTCGGCGGGCAGCGTGCTGTCGGGGCGTGTCTCGTACGTGCTGGGGTTCGAGGGCCCGGCGCTCACCATCGACACGGCGTGTTCCTCGTCGCTGGTCGGTGTGCATCTGGCGGCGCAGGCGCTGCGCCAGGGCGAGTGCTCCCTCGCCCTGGCCGGTGGTGTCACGGTGATGTCCACGCCCGGTGTGTTCACCGAGTTCAGCAGGCAGCGTGCCCTCTCGCCGGACGGCCGATGCCGCTCCTTCGCGCAGGCGGCGGACGGCACCGGCTGGGGCGAGGGTGTCGGTGTCGTCCTGCTGGAGCGGCTCGGCGAGGCCCGGCGCAACGGCCATCGCGTCCTCGCCGTCATCAAGGGCTCGGCCGTCAACCAGGACGGCGCGAGCAACGGTCTCACCGCGCCCAACGGCACCTCCCAGCAGCACGTCATCAGCCAGGCACTGGCCGCCGCGCGCGTCCTTCCCGCCGAGGTCGACGCCGTCGAGGGCCATGGCACCGGCACCACACTCGGCGACCCCATCGAGATCGACGCGCTGAACGCCGTCTACGGCCGGGAGCGCGAAGCTCGGCATCCCCTGCGTCTCGGCTCGTTGAAGTCCAACCTGGGGCACAGCCAGGCGGCCGCCGGTGTCGGCGGCCTCATCAAGATGGTCCAGGCCCTGCGCCACGAGAGACTCCCCCGGACCCTGCATGTCGACCGGCCCACGCCGAGGGCCGACTGGTCCGGCGGCATCTCCCTGCTGACGGAGGCCATGCCCTGGCCGCGTGGGGAGCGCGTCCGGCGCGCCGGCATCTCCTCCTTCGGCATCAGCGGCACCAACGCCCATGTCGTCGTCGAGGAAGCTCCTGACGACCAGCACGACGCGGACGAGGGGGAGCCGGCCGCTCTCCCCGCCGTCCCGTGGGTGCTCTCCGCCAGGACTCCCGCCGCGCTGCGCGACCAGGCCCGCCGCCTCAGCACCCACCTCACCGCACCCGCCGGCACCGCCCACGCCGACACTTCCCAGGCCGACACCGCCGACACCGCCCCCGCCGGCACCACCCCCGCCGGCACCACCCGCCCGGACGTCACGCCCACCGAGGTCGGCGCCGCCCTCGCCCGTACCCGGGCCCGCTTCGAGCACCGGGCGGCCGTCATCGGCGCCGGGCGGGACGAACTCCTCGCCGGTCTCGCGGCGTTCGGCGCGGGCGAACTGCCCGGCAACGTCGTCCAGGGCGTGGCGGCCCGCGAGCCCAGGACCGCCGTCCTCTTCTCCGGGCAGGGCTCCCAGCGTGCCGGAGCAGGACGGGAACTCGCGGCCGTCCACCCGGTGTTCGCGGACGCGCTCGACGCGGCATGCGCCGAACTCGACCGTCTTCTGGAGCGGCCCCTGCGGGAGGTGATGTTCGCCACCGAGGGCACCCCGGAGGCGGAGCTCCTGCACAGCACCGGCTACACCCAGCCGGCCCTCTTCGCCCTGGAGGTCGCCCTCTACCGACTCGTCGAGTCCTGGGGGTTCACCCCCGATTTCCTGATGGGCCATTCGGTCGGCGAGCTGTCCGCGGCCCATGTCGCCGGGGTTCTCTCCCTCGCGGACGCGAGCGCCCTGGTCGCCGCCCGCGGCGCGCTGATGCAGGCGCTGCCGGAGGGGGGCGCGATGATCGCCGTGCAGGCGTCGGAGGACGAGGTCCGCGCGAGCCTGGCGGGGCACGAGCAGATGGCGGTGGCCGCCGTCAACGGGCCGCGCTCCGTGGTGGTGTCCGGAGCCGTGGACGCCCTCGCCGACTGGGAACTCCCCTGGCGGGAGCGGGGCCGGCGCACCCGCCGACTGCGCGTGAGCCACGCCTTCCACTCGCCCCTGATGCGGCCCGCGCTCGGCCGGCTCGCCGAGGTCGCGGGCGGCCTGACGTACCGGGCTCCGCGCATCCCGATCGTCTCCAACGTCACCGGCGCCCTCGCCGACCGGGCCGCGCTGACCACCCCCGGCTACTGGGTGCGCCACGCCGAGCGCCCGGTCCGGTTCCACGACGGCACGCGTGCGCTGGAGAAGGCGGGCGTGACCGCCTTCCTGGAGCTCGGCCCGGCCGGGGTGCTCACCGGCATGGCGCGCGAGTGCCTGGACGCCCCGTCGGCCGCCGTCCTCGCCTCGGCCCTCGGCGGCGGCGGGCCGGAGCCCGTCACTCTCCTGACCGCGCTCGCCGAGCTGCACACCCATGGGGCGGGCGGCGACCTGGCGGCCCTCTTCCCGCCGGCTGCGGAGCGCCGGGTGAGCCTTCCCACGTACGCCTTCCAGCCGCGCCGCCACTGGATCGACGTACCGCAGACCGTACCTGCCCCGCAGCCCGTGGACACCGGCGCGGCCCCCCGGGACAGGACTCCGGAGGAACCCACTCCCTCGGCACCGGACGTCCTCGACCTGGTCCTGGCCCAGACCGCCCTCGTCCTCGGGCTCGACGGCACCACGGCCGTGGACGCGGACCGGACCCTCCTGGAACTCGGCGTCGATTCGCTCGGCGCGGTCCGGCTGCAGCGGCGCCTGTCCACGGCCACCGGGCTGGACCTCCCGGCGACGCTCTTGGTGGACCATCCGACTCCGGGGGCGATCGCGGATCATCTGCGGCCGCTGATCGCACAGACCGCACCTCGGCCGAAGGACACCGCACCCGCCCCCGTCCCTCCGAGTCCTGGCCCGTGCACCGACCTTCTCAGATCCGCCCACGCCCGGGGCGAACTCCCCGCCGCCGTCCCCTGGTTGCGGCGGGCCGCCGCCGCGCTGCCCTCCTTCTCCTCCCCCGACCGGCTCACCGCACCGGTCAGGCCCGTTCTCGTCTCCGACGGACCCGCCGAGCCCGCCGTGGTCTGTGTGCCGTCCTTCCTGGCCGGATCGGGCCCGCACCAGTTCGCGCGGTTCGCCGCGGGCTTCCGGCACCGCCTGCGCATGTCGGCGCTCACCCTGCCCGGCTTCGGCGCCGCCTCACCCCTCGTACCGGGGTCCTGGCGCGCGGCGGTCGACAGCCTGGCCGCCGCGGCCCGCGAGGCAGCGGCCGGCGCCCCGGTCCTGCTCGCCGGGCACTCCATCGGCGGAGCCCTCGCGCACGCCGCCGCGGCGAGCCTGGAGCGTGCCGGGGACAGGGTCGCGGGTGTCGTCCTGATCGACACCTACGAGCCCGAACCCGACCGGCAGAACGAGGTGTTCGGCTGGGCGATGGGACACATCCTCGCCAGGGACCAGGCACCGGCCGACATCGACGAAGCGGGCGTCCTGGCCATGGGCGGCTATCTGCGTCTCTTCGACGACTGGTCCGCCGACCCGCTCGTCGCCCCGGCCCTGCTGCTCACCGCCGAGCGCGGCCCCGACGCACCCGGGAGCGGGAGCTGGCGGCTGTGGCGCGCGGCGGACGTCGTCACGCCGGTCCCCGGCGATCACTTCTCGCTCCTCGAGGAACACGCCGTCGACACCGCGCGGACGGTCGAGGACTGGCTTCGAAAGGAACCGTCATGCAGCCCGTCGGCATAGTCGACTTCGGAAGCTATCTGCCCGAGACCGTCGTGGGGCCCGAGTTCTTCCACGACCCGGACGCCCCGGTGGACATACTCGCCAACGCCCCGCTGTTCAAGGTGCCCGCGACCCGGCACCACGTCGCTCCGGACGAGCGCGCCTCCGACATGATCGCGAAGGCGGCCGCCCCCCTGTTCGACCGGCTCGGCAGGAAGCCCCAGGCCGATGTGTTCCTCACCAACGTCCTGCTTCCGGACGAGCCGTTCATGGGCATCGGCGCCCAGGCCGCGCACGAGCTCGGCATCGACCCCGAGTGGATCGTGGACCTGCACAACGGCGGCTGTGCCTCGTTCATGTACATGATGCAGCTGGCTCAGAAGATCATGGCCGACGGCTCCGCCCGGACCGCTCTGATCGCCAACGTGCAGAACACCGCCGGGCAGATGTTCGCCCAGTCCGAGGTGCGCAAGCACGCCCACGCGGCGGTGCCGGGCGACGGCTGTGGCGTGGCCTACCTGGAGGCGGGCGGCGGTTCCCCGATCCTCGGCGTCGTCAAGCGCAGCACCCCCGAGTACTCGGTCGACCTGGGGCTGTCGGCTCCGGACGGGCGCAAGTACTGGGAGCCGGGCACCGGGCAGACGGACATCTGGTTCGACAGCGAGAAGCAGAAGGAGGTCCTGAACCGCGGCAACTCGCTGGTGCCCGAACTCGTCCGGGAGCTCTGCTCGGAGCTCGGCGAGGAGCCGTCCGACATCGACGTCCTCGTCACCAACCAGCCGAACCGGATCTTCCTGAGGAACTGGCGACAGGCCCTGCGGCTCGACAAGGAGCGTCACTTCGACACCTTCGACCGCTTCGGCAACCTCTACGGCGCCGCCGTGCCCGTCACCCTCGACCAGGCCGCGCGCGCCGGCGAACTGCGCGACGGCGACCTCGTCGTGATGTCCGGGTTCGCGCACGCGGGTGACTTCGCGGCCGCGGCCGCCGTGCGCTGGACCGGCGCGTCGTGAGCGGCGGCACCGGGGACATCCGCACCGAGGACTTCGACGTCGTCATCGTCGGCGCGCGCTGCGCCGGATCCACCCTCGGCACGCTCCTCGCCCGCCGTGGCCTGCGGGTGGCCGTGCTCGACCAGGCGACGCGCATCCGCTCGACCCTGTCCTCCAACATCCTGCAGGCCGATTCGCTGGCATTCCTCGACCGCCTCGGCGTGTGGCCCGAGTTGCGGGCCCGCGGGGTCACCCCGATGAGCCATGTCGACATGCGCCTGGAGGAGTTCCGCTGTCTGACCGCCTTCCCGCTGCGGGACGGCGACGTCGGCGGCGCGGCATGCATCCGCCGGGAGGTCCTCGACCCCGTGCTGGTCGGTGCGGCCGGCGCCTCGGGCGCCGAGGTACGCCTGGGCACCAAGGTCACCGGGGTCGTCCGTGAGGGGGGCCGGGTCGCGGGGGTCGTGGCCGTGTCCGGGGGCACCGAGACCGTTCTGCGCGCCCGGCTCGTCGTAGGCGCCGACGGCCGGACCTCCAAGGTCGCCGAGGCCTGCGATTCCCGGATGTACCACGTCAGCCCCGGTGAACGCAGCTACTACTGGACGTACTTCGAAGGCGCGGACCTCGGTGAGCGCCCCACCTTCGTCTTCCACCGCTGGGGCGACCGGCACCTGCTCGGCGGCCCCGCCGACAACGGCCTCTACATCGTGGGCGTGTCCCCCCAGCGGCACGAACGGGAGTCCTTCCGCGCCGACCTCGAAGGCTCCGTGCACGCCCACGCCATGCGCTGCGCGCCCATCGCCAAGGCGCTCGCGAGCGCCACCCGCGCCGACAAGATCTACGGCATCCGCCGCTTCTTCGGGTACTTCCGCGAGACGGCGGGTCCGGGCTGGGTGCTGCTCGGGGACGCCGGGCACTTCAAGGACCCGGCGGGCGGGCGCGGCATCGGGGACGCCTTCCACCAGGCGGAGCGGCTCGCGCCCGCGATCGTGGCGGCGCTGCCCGACACGGCCCGGCTCGACCGCGCCACCGCCGAGTTCGGCACGTGGCGGGACCGCACCTACGCCGAGTACTACGGACTGGCCGCGGACCTCGGCGTCGCGGGCCCCATCGCGGGCGTCGTTCCCCGGGTCGTCCGTGCACTGCACGCCAAGGGCAAGGTCGACGGCGTACTGGACCTGCTGAGTCACCGCGCCTCCGTCATGGAGGTCCTCACTCCGGGGCGGGTACTCGGCGCCACCGGCAGAGCCGTGCTGAGCGGCCGGGGCCGGCGCCGGGCCGCGGTCGACGAGCTGGTCAGGCTCGCCGGTACGGAGATCAGCCGCCGGAGCGCGATGCGCAGGCCCGTCTACCAGAGCGGCCCCGAGCCGCACCCCGTTCAACAGGACCCCCTGGAACCGGAGCCGAGCAGATGACCAACACCCTCCCGCATCCGACCGCCCCCGGCTCGCTGCCGCCGCCCGGTGTCCGGCTGGGTTTCGAGCAGACCGTGCCGCGCTCGCTCGCGCACCGCAGGCAGATCGGCGAGGTCTTCGTCGCCGACTCCGCACAGGGCTCGGAGGACGATTTCCATCTGTCCTTCCAGATCCCCCGCGCGCACAGCCTGTGGGCCGATCGGCATCCCTCCCACCACGACCCGTTCGCGTCCGCCGAGGCCGCGCGTCAGTCGATCTTCGTGCTGCTGCACCGCCATATGGGCGTGCCGGTGGGGCTGCCCTTCAGCCTCCAGCGGATCGCGCTGCGGGTCGAAGACCCGCAGGCGTACGCGGACGACGGAACCTCCGCTCTTCAGGGCTATCTGCACTACCGCGTCGCCGAACGGCAGGGCAAGGGCTCCGACGTGGTGGGCATGACCCTCGAAGGCGTCATGGAGATCGGCGGCCGCCGGGCGATGACGCTCACCGCGGTCCTCGCCTTCATGTCGCAGGAGGACTACGACGTCTTCCGCGCCTTCCAGCGGGCTCAGAAGCCGGTGGACACCGCCCGGTTGACACCGGCGCACCGGCTCTCGCCCGGCCAGGTCGGCCGGGAGGTGCCCCGCAACGTCGTCATCGGTTCCGCGGACCGGGAGCACCCGGAGTCCGACGACGGCAGGATCCGCTATCTCCTCGCCGCCGACCGGCGGCACCCCGCGTTCTTCGACCACGAGTACGACCACATACCGGGCCCCCTGATGGCCGAGGGCCTGCGCCAGGCGGCCGTCGCCGCGGCCTGCCGCAGCGGGGCCATGGCGTCCCCGCACGCCCTGGCCGTCGGCTGCGAGGCGGCCTTCCTGGACTTCGCCGAGTTCGAGGCGGACCTCGTCCACGAGGCGGAGGTCCAGACGCCCGGCGCCGACGGTCGCCTGCCGGTGGCGGTGCGGCTGCTGCAGTTCGGCAAGACGGTCGTCGAGGGTCGTATCGAGCTGCTGCCCCACACGGGCCCGCATCCCCGTCCGACCGCACCAGTCCATGGAGGCTGATCCATGTCATTCGAACACACACGGCGACGGGTGGCGGTGGTGGGCGGCGGCATCGCGGGACTCACCGCCGCGCTCCGCCTGGACCTGCTCGGCCACGACGTCGAAGTGATCGAGGCCGAGAGCACGTTGGGCGGCCGCTTCGGCCTCGACAAGCTGGGCGACCGGCAGGTCATGACGGGCGGCAAGAACATCGGCCGCCAGTACCACACCTTCCGTTGGTTCACCTCGGAGCTCGGTTCGGACGCGTACGACAGCTTCGGGTACAACGCGTCCCGCATCAAGGACGGCCAGGTGCTCACGCTCGACAGCGAGCGCCGCGGACAGACCTTGAAGAACATCCGGCGCATGGGCTCGTCCCGGGACTTCGCGCGGATGGCGGGCATGGCGGCCCGCATCCGCGCCGACCGGCGCAACCGCTTCCTCGGCTCGCGCTACTTCAGCGGCGTCTCACGCAGGCACGACCACGCCCCGCTCAGCGAGTTCTTCGGTCCCGAGATGACGGACACGCTGGTGCGGCCCATGGTGATCCGCAACAACGGAGCCGAGCCCGACGAGGTATACCCCGGCACCTTCGGCACCAACCTCGCCATGCTGATGGACCACTACGACCAGCTGTCGGGCGGTATCCAGCCCGTCCTGGAGGCGTTCGCCAAGCGCGTGCCGGTACGGCTCGACTCGACCGTCGAAGGCCTGGAGATCCGCGACGGCAGGGTCACGGGCCTGCGGATCTCCACGGAGGGCGCCGAGGCGAAGTCCAGCGACTACGACGGCGTGGTGCTCGCCACCCCCGCCTACGCCACCGCCGAGATCGTCCGCTCGGCCCGGCCCGCGCTCGCCCGCCGCCTCGACGACGTGAACTACTTCCCGTCGACCGTGATTCTCGTCGAGTACGACCGGGACATCTTCACGCACGACGTGCGCGCGCTCGCGATGGACGACGGCCCGTGCAGCAACGCCGGTTCGTACGGCCAGGAGGAGCGCCACATCGTCCGCTACACCTACAGCGGCCGCGAGGGCAGGCTCACCGACCTCAGCCCCGAGAACATCGACCGGCTCACGGGGGAGACCGAGGAGCGCCTGGTGAAGTACCTGGGCGCGCCGCGCGCCGCGCGCGTCAACCTCCTGGTCAGGCACTGGAAGGCCGCCTACAGCGGCTATCTCCCCTACCACGCCGAGTTCCTGGCGGAGGTCCGCCGGAGCGTCACGGACATCGCGGGCCTGGAGCTCGCGGGCGACTACATCCAGGGTGTGTCCATCGAGGCCTGCGCGCGGACGGGCCGCGCGGCGGCCGGCCGGCTCGCCACGCACCTCGGCTCCCCGGGGACCCACCCGTGAGCGCCCCGAAGTGGGCGGTCGTCACCGGTGCCTCCTCCGGCATCGGCGAACACCTCGCCCGGGGCCTGGCCGCACGCGGATACGGCCTGTGGCTGACCGCGCGCACCACCCAGGCCCTGGAACTGCTCGCCAAGGAGCTGCGGGACAGGCACCGGGTGACCGTGCACGTCAGAACCTGCGACCTGGCCGACCCCGCCGCACGCGACGAGCTGGCCAGGGAACTCGCGGACAAGCCGGTGTCGGTGCTCTGCGCCAACGCGGGGTTTCCCACCTGCGGTCCGTTCAGCGAGAACGACCCCGCGCGGGAGACCGCCGAGGTCCAGGTCAACGTCGTCTCGGTGCACGCCCTCACCCAGGCCCTGCTCCCCGGCATGCTGGCCCGACGCCACGGCGGCATCCTGATCACCGGGTCGACCGCGGGCTACCAGCCCGTGCCGACGGCGGCCACCTACTCGGCGACCAAGGCGTTCACCAACACCTTCGCCGAGTCGCTCCACGACGAACTGCGCGGCACCGGCGTGCACTGCACGCTCCTCTCCCCCGGCCCCGTGCGCACCAACTTCTACGCGGTGGGCGGCATATCGGGCCTGCAGAAACACCGGTTCCTCGCCTGGCTCACACCCCAGCGCGTCGCCGAGGCGGGCCTGCGCGGGCTCGCCCAGGGGCGCCGCGTCGTGGTCCCCGGCCCCGTCGCCAAGGCCCAGTACCTCGCGGGCCGCCACACCCCCCGCGCGCTGCTCCTTCCCGTGCTGCGCGTGGCGTTCCTGCCCCTGTTCCGCAAGGCCAGGGGCGCCGGTACCACCAGCAACAGCCAGACAGTCAACTCCCGGAAGTGAGAAGCACATGGACGGCAGGAAGCATCGCTGGTTCATACTCTGGGCGTCGTTGATCCCGCTCCTCGCGGTCTTCGGCTCCATGGCACTGCTGTGGAACGAGATCTTCGGCTGGTCGGACGTCGTCGTCCTGGTCATCATGTACGCCATCTCCGGCTTCGGGATCTCCGCCGGATACCACCGCATGCTGACCCACCGCTCGTTCGAGACCTACAAGCCCATCCGCGTCGCCCTCGCCACCGCCGGTGTGATGGCCGGGCAGGGGCCGCCGCTGATCTGGGCCGCCCACCACCGCAAGCACCACCGCGTCGCCGACAAGGAGGGCGACCCGCACTCCCCGCACCTGGACTTCGAACCCGGCTTCAAGGGCACCATGGCCGGGCTGTGGCACGCCCACCTGGGATGGCTCTTCGACGTCAACCTCAGCTCCGACCCGATGCGCTACTGCCCCGACCTGGTCCGCGAGAAGCCCCTGCGCTGGCTGAGCGAGCACCTGCTCCTGGTCACCGCCTCCAGTGTGGTCCTGCCCGGCGTCATCGCCTACGCGATCACCGGTGGGTCGGTGCGGGCCGGGCTGACGGGCATGCTCTGGGGTGGCCTGGTCCGTATCTTCCTCATCAACCACATGACCTACGCCGTCAACTCCGTCGGGCATGTCTTCGGGCGCCGCCGCTTCGAGACCACCGACCAGTCGCGCAACGTGGCCTGGCTGTCGATCCCCTCGTTCGGGGAGGCCTGGCACAACAACCACCACGCCTTCCCCCGCTCCGCCCGGCACGGCATGAAGTGGTACGAGATCGACCTCTCTGCGGTGCTCATCTGGTCCCTGGAGAAGACCCATCTGGCCTGGAAGGTCGTCCGTATCGACCCCGAGCGCATGACCATGCGCGAGGCCAATATCAGCCGGGTCAGCGCGTCGTCGTCGGACCGTAAGGAGCTCCTGGAGTCGCAGCAGTCCCTCGCCCCGATGGCCGAACGCCCCCGCGACTCCGACGCCTCCCTCGTGGACGTCGAGTAGGCCGACGGGAGACCCGGGGAACGAGAGACACAAGAGACGGGGAAACGTACGTGGAGTTCTTCAACGCTCTGACCAACGGCGCCTCGCACGGCGTACTGCACGAGTGGAACGGCGACGAGTTCGACCACACTCCGTGGCGCGAGGTCGTCAAGGACGCGCACGGGATGGCCGCCGGCCTGCGCACCCTCGGTGTGGGGCCGGGCACCCGGGTCGCCGCCATCCTCACCAACACCCCCGACACCGTCCGCGGGCTGCTCGCCGTCTGGCTGGCGGGGGGCGCGGTGGCCTCGCTTCCGCTCCCGACCCGCGGGCAGAGCCAGGAAGCGTACGGTGAGCAGCTCCTCGCCCTTTCCGCACGGCTGGATCCGACGCTCCTGCTCGTCGACGACTGGCTGACCGGCATGGTCCCGGAGAAGCTCAGCGGGCATCTGCCGATCCGCGGCTGGTCGGCCCTGCGCGGCCCGGGGCACATCGAGCCGAGCCCGCCGGGACGGGACGACCTGGCGTTCATCCAGTACTCGTCCGGCTCCACCAGCATGCCCAAGGGGTGTGCGCTCACCACCCGTGCCATCGAGCAGCAGTTGCAGATCATCCTGCATCTGACGGGCGGCCGGCCGGGCGCGGACACCGTGGCCTCATGGCTGCCCCTCTCGCACGACATGGGCATGTTCGGCTGTCTGCTGTACTCGTGGGCGTACGACTTCGACTTCGTGCTGTCCTCGCCCGACCGGTTCGGGATGGCACCGCGCACCTGGTTCCGCGACATGTCGGAGTACGAGGCGACGATGACGGCCGGCACCAGCACGGCTGTGTATCTCGCGGCGCGGGCGCAGGGGCGGGGCACCCTGCCGAAGGAGCTGAAGCTGCGGGCCGCCGTGATCGGCGCGGAGCGTGTCGACTGGAACACACTCGTCACGGCGACGGAGAAGTTCCGGCCGTTCGGCCTGAGCGACTCCGCTTTCCAGCCGGCGTACGGCATGGCCGAGGCGACGCTCGCGGTGACCGGCAAGCCCTGGGCGCAGGCACCCAAGGCGCTCGCCTTCGACGGGCCCGCGCTCGTCGAGGGCTCGGTGATCGAGGTCGCGCCGGACCACCCGAGGTCCACCCGGCTCGTCTCCAACGGCCCCGCATTGCCCGGGGTCGCCGTGCGGGCCGGGTCGGGCGGTCGGATCGCGGAGATCCAGGTGGCGTCGCCGAGCCTGGCGAACGGCTACCACGCCGACCCGGAGCGCACGGCCGTCCGGTTCAAGGACGGCTGGCTGCAGACCGGCGACCTGGGCTTCGTCCAGGACGACGAACTGTACGTCCTGGGCCGCGCCGACGACATGCTGTCGGTGGGCGGCCGGAAGGTCTATGCCTCCGAGATCGAGTCGGCGATCGACAGCCTGAGGAACGTGCGCAAAGGGTGTGTGGCCGTCGTCGACACCGGCGATTCGGGGATGTCCCGGCTGGTCCTGATGGTGGAGCCGCAGGGCAACCCGCGTGACTACCGGCCCATCGCCGAGGCGGCGGCGGCCCTGGCCATGGAGAAGGCCGGGGTCGCCCTCGCGGAGTGTCTGTTCCTGCCGCGCGGTGTGCTGCCGAAGACACCCAGCGGCAAGATCCAGCGGTTCCGCTGCCGGGTGCTGCTCCACGAGGGGCGGCTCGCCCCCGTGGCCCGGGTGAAGTTCGCCTGACCAGAAGTGTGCGCGGGAGCCCGACAGGCCGTGTCCCGTCGGGCTCCCGCCACGACCTCCCTCGGTCATGAAGCCTCTCGGCCGTGCAGCCCTTCCGGCACCAAGGAGGCGGCACCGCCCCATCTGTTCCCACGCCGCCCGGTGGTCGGCCGGCAGCGTCTCGGCGTGGGCTTCGAACGCCTTCCCTTCCCTGGTGAGGTCACTGCCGGTGGCGGTCTCCCATAAGTTCATCGCCCGCCGTCCCCGAACTCGGCGAGCAGTACGCAAGGGGCATCGGCCCACCCGCGTTCCCCCTGGGACTACCGCGCAGTAACCCCCTGCTTCTACGCTTCCGCCAACTCACCATCAAACCGAGGGAGTTGGGTCATGCGGGTTCTCAGACGGCTGGGGGCGGTCGTCGCCGCCGGGGCGATGTTCCTGGTGGTGCCCGGCACCGCGCACGCGGACACGGGTGCGACGAAGTTCTCCGGAACCACCACCATCGGTACGCACAACGCGTACGAGAAGGACAAGTACACCTACTGGGCGCAGGCCTTGGACTCCGGGGCCTCCCTGCTGGAGCTGGACGTGTACGCGGACAGCCTCACCAAGCGGTGGCGGGTCAGCCACAGCAACCCGCTCGGCAACGACAACAACTGCGAACACGCCGACAAACCCAGCGAGTTGTACAGCCAGAACCGGAACCAGGATCTGGGCAGCTGCCTCGACAACATGGCCGCCTGGGAACAGCTGCACCCGGACCACGCGCCCGTCGTCGTCAAGGTCGAGCTGAAGGTCGGGTTCAACAACAACGTGGGCCTCGGTCCCGACGAATTCGACACGCTCGTCTCGCAGAAGCTGGGCAGCAGCGTGTACAAGCCCGCCGACCTGCTCGGCTCCTCCTACTCCACGCTCGACGCGGCCGCGAAGGCGAACGCCTGGCCCACCCGGGACGCGCTCAAGGGCAAGTTCATCTTCGAGCTGATCCCGGGCACGGTGGAGCAGGCCAACCCGTTCGACCACTACTGGACCGACGAGGAGTACGGCGACCATCTCCGGGACCTGTACGCCGCCGGGCAGATCTCCGCGGCCCAGGCCTTCCCGGCCGTGCTGGGCGCCGAGAACGGGGACCCGCGCACCAGCCGGTACGACGCCGGCATCCGGCCCTGGTTCGTGTTCTTCGACGGCGACGCCGCGACCTACGTCAACAACGGCTACGACACGTCGTTCTACTCCACGAACCACTACATCCTGATCATGACGGACGCCTCCAGCGTCTCACCGGCGATCTCCTCGACCAGCCCGACGGACGCCGAGGTCGCGGCACGGCTCGCGCTGCTCGCGGCCGACCACGCCAGCATCATCACCTCGGACTGGTCGACCAAGTCGGCGTCCGTGCTCGGCGAGGTGGCCGCCCGGAGCTGACAAATCACGCGCCCGCGCGGATCGCCGGTGCCGATCCGGGGAATACGGAATGCACACTTGCAATTCCCGCCCCCCCACTCCGGTCTCCCCCCCACCGGCACCCAGGGAGTTCCCCCACATGCTGCACGGAATCGACGTGAGCGCGTACCAGTCCACCGCCTACGACACGGACGGCCTCTCCTTCGTCTTCATCAAGGCGACGGAGGGGCGTTCGTACGTCAATCCCAAGCTCGCCGCCCAGACCAAGACCGGCCGCGACGCCGGACTGGTCGTCGGCTACTACCACTTCCTCTGGCCCGGCAACCTCACCGCCCAGGCCGAGTACTTCGTCAAGCACGCCCCCGAGAAGGCGGGCGAGATCCTCGCCGTCGACTGGGAGACCACCGGTGACGGCACCCATGCGAGCAACGCCGAGAAGGATCGTTTCATCCGATCAGTGCAGGAACTGCGGCCCAGTCACCGGGTCGTGCTGTACACGAACCGCAACTTCTGGCTGAACGTCGACAGCACCTCGTTCGCCGGCGACGGCCTCTGGATCGCCGACTACGTCAGCGCCGGGCACCCTCGCATCAAGGCGAAGTGGCGTTTCCACCAGTACACCAGCGACCCGCACGACAAGAACGTGGCGGACTTCGCCAGCAAGGCGGCCCTCACCTCCTGGGCGAAGAAGGGGGGTTGAGCGCGGCCGGGGGACGGGAGTCGGGCTGGCACCGTACCGGGGCCGGTACGGTGACCGGCCCCGGGACGGTGTGCCGTGTTCTGGATAGAACCTCTATCCCCCGGAACCCCTCCGCCGTCCCGTCGCTCTATCCCCGGAAACCCTCCGGCCGTTCCGGAGACGCCTCCGCCAGGGCCTTCCGTACGCCCTCGGCGCCGGCCCGCAGGCCGTACACCGGGGTGCCCGGCTGCTGGCGCCAGGAGTCGTCGATGCCGCCGTTGTCGACCGTGTCGAAGCCGAGTTCGTCGATCAGGGCGCGGACGACCCGCTTGGCCGCCTCGTCGTCGCCGGAGACCGGGACGGCCTGCCGGCCGGGGTCGCCGGCGGGGCGGTGCCGGTCCAGGATGTCCTGGGCGTAGGTGCCGTTGAAGGCCTTGATCACGGGGTGCCCGATCTGCCGCTCGGTCCAGCGGCTCTCCGTGATGCCCCCGTCCTCGATCTCGTCGATACGGCCGTCCCGCTCCCGCGGGTAGTAGTTGCCGGTGTCGATCACGGCGACGTTCGCCGCCGCGCCGTCCAGCAGGCCCGCCGGCAGGTTCGGGACCGCCTTCACCGGGACCGTGACGACCACGACCTCGGCGCCGCGCGCGGCCTCCTCGGCCGGTACGGCCGTCGCTCCCGTCTCCTCGGCCAGTTCGCGGAGCGTCTCGGGGCCACGCGAGTTCGCCACGGACACGTCGTGACCGAGGGCGGTGAGCCGTCGGGTGAGGTTGCCGCCGATGTTGCCCGCGCCGATGATGCCGATCTTCATGACACGCCTTTCGAGAGTCGATGCACCTGCGTACACACACTGCTGCGGGACATCAACCGCGGACGTGCCTGACCTGTTCCGACGCTGCGCCGACCGGGTGAGCGCCGGCTCCGGCCCTCAGAGCCGTACGACGATCTTGCCCAGGTGGGCGTTGGACTCCATCAGGCGGTGCGCGTCCCGGATGCGGTCCAGGCCGTCCAGCACCTCACCGACGACCGGGCGGAAGCCGCCGTCGGCCAGGCCCGCGTTGAGGAAGGCGGTGGAGCGGCGACGGCCCTCCGGGGTGGAGGTGAGGGTCTGGTTGGCGTACGTGTGGATGGTGAAGGGCCAGTTCCAGGGGATCTCGGCGGGCCGCCGGTCCAGCCAGCCGTAGACCACCATGGAGCCGCCCGGCGCCAGTCCCTCCGCCAGCGGACGGAAGCCGGGCCCGCCGATCGCGTCGAACATCACCTCCGCTCCCCTGCCGCCGGTGAGCCGCCTGACCTCCTCGGCAACGGCCTCCGGCGTCGACTCCGCCGTGACGATCACCTCGGCCGCGCCCAGTTCCAGCAGCCGCTTCCGCTTGGCCTCGGTGCGGGTGGTGGCGATCGGAGTCGCGCCGATGCGGCGGGCGACCTGGATCGCGGCGGTGCCGACCCCGCTGGACGCCCCGGTGATCAGTACGTGGTCGCCGGGCCGCAGCCCCCCGGTCTCCAGCAGTCCGCCGTACGCCGTCGTGTACGTCAGCCAGGCCGCGGCGCCGGTCACCGCGTCCACGGTGGCGGGGCGCGGTACGACCGAGGCCGCGGGCAGCACCACCCGTTCCGCGTAGACGCCCTGCGCGCTCATCTCGATGCCGGGACCGGTCGTCACCGGGTCGCCGACGGCGAGTTCGGTGACGCCCTCGCCGACCGCTTCGACGACCCCGGAGGCCTCGTAACCGAGCCGGGAGGCGGGCAGGGACGGCTGGTAGTAGTAAGCCCCCGCCCGGAACAGGGCCTCCGCGCGGTTGAGGCCCAACGCCTCAACGCGTACGGCGACCTGACCGGGGCCGGGGTCCGGGACGGGTACGTCCTCGACGGTCAGGACGTCGGGTCCGCCGAGTTCGTGGAAGAGCACGGTACGTGCGGTGTCTGTCATGTGATCGACGCTAGGCGGCACCCACGAGACGAGCCATGTCCTGCCGACTCGCTTTCCTGTCCGTCCGTCTCGTCCGGCGTCACTACGGCTACCGTTCGGGCATGGACGTACTGAGCGACGCGGTCGCCGCGATGCGCACCGGACGGCCGCACTCCTCCCGCCGGGACAAGCACGCGCCCTGGGGGATGCGGTTCGCGGCCTCGGAGGGCGCCGGTTTCCATGTGGTGCTGCGCGGGTCGGCCTGGCTCCTCCCGGCGACGGGCCGGCCGGTGGCGGTGGGACCGGGGGACGTGGTGTTCCTGGCCCACGGCCACGGGCACGCGCTGGCCAGCGGGCCGGACGCCCCGCTGGAGGACGTGCGGCCCGGCCCGGACGGCCGCTGGCCCGAACCACCGCGCCCGGCCCGGGAGTCGGAACCGGACACGGTCCTGCTCTGCGGTGCCTACCGGCTGGACCGCTCCCGCTCCCACCGGCTGCTGTCAGAACTGCCGGAGGTGGTCCACCTGCCCGCCCAGGTGGGCACCCACCGCTCGCTGCGGGCCGCGGTGGAACTGCTCGGTATGGAACTGGAGGACCCGCAGCCGGGCGCGGACGCGATCGTCACCTCACTGCTCGACACCCTGCTGCTCTACATCCTGCGGGCCTGGTGGCAGCGGGAGCGAGGCGCCGGCCAGAACCGGGGCTGGTCCGCCGCGCTGGCCGACCCCGCGGTCTCGGCGGCGCTGCGCGCCATCCACGGCGAGCCGGCGCGCCCCTGGACGGTCGCGGAGCTGGGCGCACGGGGCGGCCTCTCCCGCGCGGCCTTCGCACGCCGCTTCACCGCTCTGGTGGGTGAACCGCCGTCGGCCTATCTGACCTGGTGGCGGATGACCACGGCGGGCCGCCTGTTGCGCGAGGACACTCTCCCGCTCCGGCAGGTGGCCGAACGCACCGGCTACACCTCGGAGTTCGCCTTCGCCAAGGCCTTCAAGCGGGAGTACGGCGTAGCGCCGGGCCGGTACCGCAGGTCCGCCGGCCGACCCGCGAACGGATCCACCGCATCCGCCGACTCCACCCGGCCCACCGCCTAGCCCGCGAACGGGATCCGTCCGTCCCGACCGCGGCGTCAGGGCCCGGCGGCCGCCGGACCGTCCGCGTCGAGTCCCGAGGCGCGCGGACCGGCTCCCGGGCATGAGAAAAGGGGGCCCGGGTTCCGGGCCCCCCGCGCTCTTCGCGCCTGGCGCCTACTTGCTCAGGTGGGCCCAGAACTCGTCGAACGACAGGACCTTGTCGCCGTTCAGGTCGCGGCTGTTGATGATCGCCTGGGCGACCGTCTCGGTGACGTTCCAGTCGCCGCCCTGTGCGAGGGCGGACTTGAACTCGGCGGCGGTGATGAAACCGTCCCCGTCCGCATCGATCCGCTGGAAGTGAGTGCGCGCTTCTTCGATGTCCGCCACCGATCCGCCCCTTTTGTTCGTCATACCTGTGCCGTGTCGGCGTACTGTCGCAGGTCAGATTAACGGTCCACGCGAGCCCGCAGCGCCGCGGCCGTCCACGCGAACTCCTCCGCGTAGACGGTGAGGGGCTGTCCCTTCAGCACGCAGAGCAGTTCGCGGTAGCGGGCGAGCCGGTCGTCGAAGGCGGTCTCCAGCCGTTTCAGCACGGCGGCCGGGTCGGCGTCGCCCAGCAGCCCGCGCAGCACCTCGTCGGCCTCCGGCGCCTCGGGCGCGATGCCCCGCCGACGCGCCTCGCCCACCCGGTCGATGAGCCGTTTCATGAACCACAGGGAGGCCCCGGCGGGCACATCGGGCCCCCGGTCGGCCGCGTTGAACTCGGTCGCCCTGCGCATCTGGGCCCGGAAGTCCGGGTCCTGGACCATCTCGGCCAGCTCCACCCACGCGTCGACCTGCTCGGGCGTCGGGTCCTCCGGCAGCTCCGCCACCGTGGCGAGCATCCGCTTGCGGATCTCCGGATCGACGGTGTCGAGCCCGTGCAGCGTCTCCTCGACGAACTCCTCCAGGATCCGCCGCCGCTCGGCCGCCGACAGCCGGGCCAGTTTGTTCATCAGGGTCGTCTCCTCCGCAGTCGAACCGCGTCGCGCCACCGTCGACAGCACCGCCCGGGTCACCTTCAGCTGGGGGTCCCCCCTCTGGGGGAGGATCTGCGCGTCCAGCGCCGCCACGTGCGCCGCCGCGACCTCCGCCACGGTCTGCTCGCCGGAGAGCACCGCACGCACATGGGCCAGGCCGAGGCCCAGTTCGCGCAGGGTGCGGATCAGCTCCAGCCGGGCGAAGGACTCGGCGTCGTACAGCCGGTAGCCGCCCGCCGAGCGGCCTACCGGCGTGAGCACGCCCTCGTCGGACCAGTAGCGGATGGTGCGCACGGTCAGCCCGGTGGCGCGCGCCAGCTCGCCGATGGTGAGAAGTCCTGTGCTGTTGTCGATCACGTCTGCGAGTGTGGGCCTTCCAGTGGGTGGAGACTCAAGGAGCGGGCGCGGCCATGGAGACCTTGCGGGACATTCTCGACGCGGCGGCCCGCGGTGTCTTCCCGCCCCCCGACGGCCGTACGACCGTCGTCCCGCAGCCGTCCGCCCGGGACGCGGGGGTGCTCTCCTTCACCGCGCACTCGGTCGTCTTCACCGACGAGGACCCGCAGTGGGTGTACGACACCCTGCGCGCGACCCCCTGCGATCCGCTGTGCGCGACCATGAACGCGCGTTTCCTGGTCTCCCTGATGGACCGCACGGGCCGCGAGCAGGAGACCATCGACACGCTGCTGGTCGCCGACCCGCTGCCGGGCCGTCCGGACCTCCCGCTGACCGAACTCACCGGTCCCGACCACTCCCGGGTCACCTACGCCCGCTCCCGCCGTGACGAGGTGCGCGCCTGGGCGGCGGAGGGCGCGGTGGTCGTCCTGGGCCGGGGGGTGGCGGGCCGCCTCGAGGTCTCGGTGGAGGTGGACGAGGGGGTACGGCGGCGGGGGCTGGGCCGAGCCCTGGTGACCGCCGCCCGGCAGCTGGCCGAGGAGCCCCTCTGGGCACAGGTCGCCCCCGGGAACGCCCGCAGCGTACGGGCGTTCCTGGCGGCCGGCTACCTACCGGTCGGCGCCGAGGCACTCCTCCTCAGGACGTGAGCCCCACCGGCCCCTGCCGGCCGGCCGACAGCCGTCGACGGTCAGCCGTCAGCGCTCAGCCGTCAGCGCTCAGCCGTCGACGGTCGGCCGTCGGCCGTCAGCCGTCAGCCGTCAGCCGTCAGCCGTCAGCCGTCAGCCGTCAGCCGTCAGCCGTCAGCCGTCAGCGGAAGATGCCGGTGTGGCCGAGGGAGTAGCGGCCCGGCTGGGGATAGACGGCGAGGCCGTGCGGGCCGCTGCCGACGTGGATGCGGGCCAGTTCGGTGCCGGTGCGGGTGTCGATGGCGTACACCTCGGAGTTGTACCGGCCGGACAGCCACAGGACCTTGCCGTCCGCCGACACCCCGCCCATGTCCGGGCTGCCGCCGCCCGGCAGCCGCCACTTCTTCGTCAGCCGGTTCTGGGCGAAGTCGAAGACGGAGATGGTGCCCTCGCCCCGGTTGGAGACGTACATCTCGCGGGAGTCACGGCTGACGTACAGCCCGTGGGCGCCCTTTCCGGTGGCCAGGAAGGCGGGCTTGGTGAAGTGGTCGCCGTCCAGGATCCACAGCCCGTCGGCCATCATGTCGGCGATGTAGAACAGCTTGCCGTCGGGCGAGACCTTGACGTCCTGCGGCATGGCGCCGTGGAACGGCAGTTTCTCCTGCCGGAGCACCTCCATCCGCTCGGTGTCCACCTTGAGCACCTCCCCGCTGAACTCGCAGGAGACGATGAAGTACCGGCCGTCCAGGGAGAAGTCGGCGTGGTTGACGCCGTAGCAGCTGACCGGGACGGTCTTGACGGTCTTCATGGTGTGCGCGTCCCGGAACACCAGCTGCCGGTCCGCGGAGGCCATCACGATCGCGTACCTGCCGTTGGGCGTGAAGTACAGGTTGTACGGGTCGTGCACGGCGACCGGCCGGCCGGCCCGGCCGGTCCGCGGGTCGATGGGGGTGAGGCTGTTGCCCAGGTCGTTGTTGACCCACAGGGTCTTCAGGTCCCAGGACGGCACGACATGCTGGGGCTGCCGGCCGACCCGGATGGTCTCGGTCACCGTGTAGGTCTTCGGGTCGATGACGGTGACGGTGTCGGAGTTGGTGTTGGGGACGTAGATCCGGGACGGGTAGTCCTTGACGACGGGCGAGAGGTGGCCGGGGCGGTCGGCGGCGTACACGTCGGTCGGGTCGAGGACCGGGGGCATGCCCGGCAGCACGTCGACGACCGGCTCCGCCTTCTTCGCCTGCGGCTGCGCGGGAGCCGTGCTGTGGGCGGCCGGGGTCCCGGGGTCGGATCCGCCGCCGCACGCGGACAGCAGCGCCAGGGCGGCGAGGGCAGCGAGGACGGCGGGCAGCCGGGCGGCTTTCGTGGTTCGCATCAGCTCAGCAGCTCCGTGGTGGTGACCGCGCGCAGTCCGCGGCGGTCGAGTTCTTGGAGTACGGCGGGGAGGGCGGCGGCGGTGTCCGGATACCCGAAGTGCATGCTCACCACCGAGCCGGCCGTGACCTCCGCGAGCACCTTGCGGGTGATGGCGGCCGCGCCGGGCCGGGTGTAGTCGAGCGAATCGACGTCGTAGGACAGCACGTGCGGGTAGCCGGCCTCGGTGGCGAGCCGGGCGACGAGCGGTACGGCGGTGGGCGCCCTGGAGGGGCGGAACCAGCTGCCGATCGACCCGGTGAGCCGTCTGAGGCGGTCCGCGCAGTCGGTGATCTCCGCGCGGGCGCCGGCCTCGGCCATGGCGTTGACGGAGATGTGCCGCTGGGTGTGGTTGCCGAGGTCGTGGCCGCCGTCGAGGATGCGGCGGGCCATGGCGGGATACGCGTCGAGCCAGCTGCCCACGGCGAGGACCGTGAGGCGGGCGCCGTGTTTCTCGGCGGTGGTGAGGAGCCGGGTGGCGAGGGCGGGGTCGCCCTGGCCGTGGAAGGTGAGCGCGACGGAGGCGCTCGTGCGGGGGCCGTGCGTGATCTGGAGCGGCTGTCCGGGGAAGGCGCGGGGCGCGGCGGCGGGCGCGGCCGAGGCGGGGGTGATCGAGGCGAGGTGGGCGGCAGGGTGCGGGGGCGGTGCGTCGGTACCGGTGGTGCCGCAACCGGTGGCGAGTGTGCCTCCGGCGATGAGGCCGGCGCCCGCGCGGAGGACGTCGCGTCGGTTGGAGGTGGTCACCCGTCCCATTTAAGGGGGGTTGGACAGAAAAATTGGTGATTGACCTGATAGGGGACTAGTCAGGCGAGCCCCTCAGCGATCGGCCACCCGCATCTCGAACCATGTCGTCTTCCCTCGCGGCAGCAAATCGACGCCCCACCGGTCCGACAGCTTGTCCACCAGGAACAGGCCCCGCCCGCTGATGTCCAGCTCCTGAACCGGCATCAGACACGGCAGCCCCCGCGAGGGGTCCCGTACCTCCACCCGGATCCATCCCGGGCGGCGGCGCATCCGCAGCCCGAACACGCGGGCGCCGGTGTGTCGTACGGCGTTGCCCACGAGTTCGGAGACGAGTAAGACCGCGTCCTCCGTCATCTTGGGGCTGAGCCGCCACTGACGCAGGACGACGACCTGGGCGAGGCGGCGGGCGGTCGCCGCGGACTCGGGGCGGGACGGCAGCGGAACCTCGGCTTCCGTCGGGTTGCCGAAGAGCTCGATCGCCTTGAGCGCCCGCTCGTCCTCGACCGCAGGCGACCACCGCGCCGCGGTCGCACGGCTGTGTCCCCGCGGCTGTTCGATGCCCTCCAGCCCCGCCATGCCCCCATCATGGCCGCCCGGCGCGCCCTCCGGGGCCGTTCCGGAGGAATACGCCCCCGCGAAGCTCCCGCCCGGCACCGGCCGAACGGCATATGCCGGCGGCATTCCGGAAGCCTCGACGGCCTGCCCGACCTGCGGCGACGTCCCATCTCCGGGCAATCGACAGACTCCCCTCGAAAGGCAGACTTAAGGGTGCCTTAAGGCTCCCATAAACCGCCCCATCGAGGGACCCGGGAATCAGACATCACGTCAATTGCAAGTGGTTCGGGGCTTTCACCACCAGGCGAAGATCACAGGAACTTCGCCTTGCCCGGCCCCTCCTCCACGAAGCTCCGCATACCGCGCTCACGGTCCTCGGTCGCGAACAGCCCTGCGAACCAGTTCCGTTCGACGGCGAGCCCCGTCTCCAGGTCGGTCTCGACGCCGGTGTCGATCGCCTCCTTGGCCGCCCGGAGCGCGATCGCGGGCCCCTGGGCGAGCCGGGCCGCCCAGGCGTGCGCCTCGGTGTAGACGTCGGCGGCGGGTACGACCCGGTCGACCAGACCGATGGCGAGGGCTTCGTCCGCCTTGACCATACGGCCCGTGAAGATCAGGTCCTTGGCCTTGGAGGGCCCGACCAGACGGGGCAGCCGCTGCGTACCGCCGGCCCCCGGGATGAGCCCGAGCAGAATCTCCGGCTGACCGAGCTTGGCGTTGTCGGCGGCGATCCGGTAGTCGGCACAGAGAGCGAGCTCGCAACCGCCGCCCAGGGCATACCCGGTGACGGCGGCCACGACCGGCTTGGGAATCCGGGCGACGGCGGTGAAGGAGTCCTGGAGATCCCGGGAGCGCAGAATCATGGCCGCGTGGTCCATGTTCTGCATCTCCTTGATGTCGGCCCCGGCCGCGAAGACCTTCTCGCCGCCGTAGATGACCACGGCGCGAACGTCCTCGCGGCGGGTGGCCTCTTCCGCCAGTTCCTTGAGCCGGTCCTGGGTGGCGACGTCCAGGGCGTTCATCGGGGGCCGGTCCAGACGCAGAGTGCCGACACCTTCGGCGACTTCGAGGGTTACAGTCATGTCCCGCAGGTTAGCGGGCGTTCACTGTCCCTGTTCCAGGGGCGCGGGGCCGGATCGATACGCGGCTCCGCCGCGTGGGCTCGACCAGCCCCCACCGCCCCGCGGCCGACGAACTACGCCGTCCACTGCTTCCAGGACATGTTCCAGCCGTTGAGGCCGTTGTCGGGAGACACGGTCTCGTCGTTCGAGTTCTTGACCGTCACCACATCACCGATGATCGAGTGGTCGAAGAACCAGGCGGCCGGCACCCCCCGGTCACCCCCACCCCGGATGTCGCGCAGTCCCACGCACCCGTGACTGGCGTTGTAGTTGCCGAAGGCGTCCCCACCCCAGTAGTTGCCGTGGATGAACGTGCCGGAGGTGGTCAGCCGCATCGCGTCCGGCACGTCCTTGATGTCGTACTCGCCGCCGTAGCCGACCGTCTCGCCGTTCATCCGGGTCACCCGCAGCTTCTCGCTGATGACCATCTGGCCGTTCCACGTGTCGTAGCCGGGCTTGCCGGTCGTGACGGCGAGGGTCTTCACGACCTTGCCGTCCTGCATGACCTTCATCGTGTGCTTCTTGGCGTCGACGACGGACACCTGGTTGCGGCCGATCGTGAACTTCACGGTCTTGGCCTGCTGCCCGTACACCCCGTCGCGGCCCTCGACGCCGTTGAGGTCGAGGGTGACGGAGACCTTCGTGCCGGACTTCCAGTAGTTCTCGGGGCGGAAGTCGAGGCGGTCGTTGCCGAACCAGTGGCCCTGGACGTCGACCGCCGGCTCGGTCTTGACGGTGATCGCCTTCTCCACGGCGGCCGGGTCGGTGATGCCCCGGGTGAAACGTATGGAGAACGGCATCCCGACGCCCACCGTCGAGCCGTCCTCCGGCGTGAAGTAGCCGGTGAACGTGTTCTTCGGGGTGAGCGTGGTGAACGTGGAGTCCTCCGCCGACTCACGCCCCTCGGTGTCCTTCGCGACCGCGTGCACCGTGTACTTCGTGGAGTTGGCGAGGTGGCCGGCCGGCGTCCAGCTGGCGCCGCCCGCCGCGATCGCGCCGTCGACCTTGTTGCCCTTGGAGTCCTTGACCTCCACCTCGGTCAGTTTGCCCTTGGCCGCGCTGACCTTGAGCGCCCCGCTGGTGTCCACGCCGGTCGCCCCGGACTTGGGACTGATGCTGACGGTGGCGACGGACTGCTTGCTCGCCTGCGTCGTGGAGTCCTTCGCCTTGCCGTCCCCGCTCCCCTTGTCGGTGGAGCCGCCGCCCCCGCACGCGGTGACTGCCATGAGCAGAACACCGGCCGCGACGGCCAGACCCTTCCTCCGAGCCTGGACCGCCGCCCCCGATATCGGCCGTACGTTCAAAGTCGTTCTCCCCTCCCAGGGCCTGGTCAGGCCCACCCCAGCGCGTTCCGCCCGCGCATTGGCGCATAGTAACCGGACGGTTTTGAGCTTGGTGTTGGGCGAATGTCACCGTTGCGTCGCAACTTCTGTCGCCTCGCACGGCGGCTTGCGCCCGGCCCCGAACCGTTCCCCTCCCGGTTACTTGACCGCGCCGCCCGCCTTCCACTCCTTCCACCGCATGTTCCACCCTCCGAGGCCATTGTCGGGAGCGACCGTTTTGTCGTTGCTGTGGACGACTTCGACGACGTCCCCGATCAGGGAGCGGTCGTAGAACCAGCCCGCGGGCGTGTCCGAGCTGCCGCCCTTCACATCGCGCAGGCCCACGCAGCCGTGACTGACATTGACGCGTCCGGGGGCGTCCGGCGCCCAGTAGTTGCCGTGCAGGAAGGTGCCGGAGTCGGTGAGTTTGAGGGCATGCGGGACGTCGGGGATGTCGTACTCGCCGCCGAAGCCGACCGTGCGGCTGTTCATGCGGGTCACCTCGTGCATCTCCATCACCACCATCTTCCCGTTGTAGGTGGTGTGGGCCGGCGCGCCCGCGGTGATCGGGACGGTGGCGAGCAGGTCGCCGTCGCGGCGGACCTCCATCGTGTGCTGGGACGCGTCGACGAGGGAGACCTGGCTGCGGCCGACGGTGAAGGTGAACGTCTTGTGCTGGAGGCCGTAGACCCCACGGGCCCCTTCGACGTCACGGAGTTCGAGGCCGACGGTGACGACCGTGCCGGGCTGCCAGTAGTGCTCGGGGCGGAAGTCGAGACGGTTCCTGCCGAACCAGTGCGGACGGATCTCGACCGCGGGCCTGGCGGTGACCTGGACGGCGCGCTCGACGGCGGCCCGGTTCTCGATGTCCCGGCTGAAGGCGAGGGAGACGATCATCCCGGTGCCGACGGTGGCACGGTTCTCGGGGGTGACGTACCCGATGAAGCGTTCGTCGGGGACCAGCGTGGTGAAGGTGGTGTGGCGGGCCGAGCGGCGGCCGCGGCCGTCCAGGGCGACCGCGTCGACCGTGTACTTGGCGGCGAGCGCCAGTTTGGGGTCGTCGGGCCGCCAGGTCGTGCCGTCCGCGGCGATGTGCCCGGGGACCGGGGAGTCCTGGGCGTCCTGGGACTTGACGACGCTGACGGATTCCAGGCGGCCGCTGGGCACCCGCACTGTCAGCCGTTCGGCCGGGCGTACGGCCTTGGTGCCGTCGTCCGGGGTGATGCGGATGACGTCCTCGGGGGCCGGGGGCGCGCCTCCGAGGACGTGGTCGATGCCGAGCCCGCCGGTGTCGTCCGAGGAGCAGCCGGCGGCGCCCGCCAGCAGCGCCGCCCATGTCAGTGCCGCGGCCAACGCGGCCCCCGCGCGCCGTGCGCGCCTCTGTGGATGCCTCACGTGGGACTCAACGACCGGGCCCGCCCCGGGGAAACGTGAGTGCGACGCCGGCACTGGGCAGAACAGAGGGAAGGACGACGAGCTGGGGAGCCGCCGCGCCCGTGCGAGAGCCGTCGCGGGCGTGTCCGTAGCGAGCCGCCGAGCGTGCCCGGGACCGGAAGTCCGGGCACGGTCGGCTGCCCGGACACGGACCGGGTGCGCCCCGGGGGTCGGCGAGCCGCGGGACGACAAAGGGGCCGACAGGTGACGAGCGCAGCCGAGCAGCAGGGGGCACGGGCGCGGGCCCCGAGGGCGGAGGCCCCGGCGGTGAACGGGACGGCCCTCCCCGTCCCGGCGGCCTGGCCGGGGTCGTCGACTCCGCTGGGCGCCCGGTTCCGGGTCGGCCCGGACGGGGTGGCCGGCACCAACTTCGCCCTGTGGGCGGCCGGGGCCGAGGCGGTCCGGCTCTGCCTCTTCGACGAGCGGGGCCGGGAGACCAGGATCCCGCTGACCGAACTGACGCACGAGATCTGGCACGGGTTCGTGCCGGGGGTGCTGCCGGGGCAGCGGTACGGCTACCGGGTCGACGGCCGCTGGGACCCGTGGACCGGCGCCCGCTGGAACCCGGCGAAGCTGCTGCTCGACCCGTACGCGCGGGCGGTGGACGGGGAGTTCGCGCTGCCGCCCGAGGTGTACGGGCATGTCCGCGACTGGCCGGACCAGCAGGTCGCCGACACCGTCCGGGACGACCGGGACTCGGCGCCGTACGTTCCGAAGGGCGTGGTCGTCCACGATGACGACGACTGGTCCGACGACCACCGCCCGAAGACCCCGTGGGCGGACTCCGTCATCTACGAGCTGCATGTGCGCGGCTTCACCAAAAGGCACCCGGGCATACCCGAGGAGATCCGCGGCACCTACGCGGGACTGGCCCATCCGGCGGCCGTCGAGCACCTGGTCAACCTGGGCGTGACCGCCGTGGAACTCCTCCCCGTGCACCAGTTCGCGCACGAGGACCACCTGCTGAAGCGTGGCCTCAGGAACTACTGGGGCTACAACTCCATCGGCTACTTCGCCCCGCACGCGGCCTATGCCGCCTCCGGTACGACGGGACAGCAGGTCGGCGAGTTCAAGCGGATGGTGCGCGCGCTGCACGCGGCGGGGATAGAGGTCATCCTCGACGTGGTCTACAACCACACGGCGGAGGCGGGCGAGCTGGGCCCGACGCTGTCCCTCAAGGGCATCGACAACCGGGGCTACTACCGGCTCCAGGACGACGCCCGGCACTTCGCCGACTACACCGGCTGCGGCAACACCCTGCATGTGGTCCGGCCGCACGTCCTGCGCCTGATCACCGACTCACTCCGCTACTGGGTGACCGAGATGGGCGTGGACGGCTTCCGCTTCGACCTGGCGGCCGCGCTGGCCCGCTCGATGCACGACGTCGACATGCTCTCCCCCTTTCTCGCGGTGATCGCCCAGGACCCGGTGCTGCGCCGGGTGAAGCTGATCGCCGAACCGTGGGACGTGGGCTCCGGCGGCTACCAGGTGGGCGCCTTCCCGCCGCTGTGGACGGAGTGGAACGACCGCTACCGGGACGCCGTCCGGGACTTCTGGCGCGGTGCCCTCCCGGACGTCCGCGACCTCGGCTACCGCCTCTCGGGCTCCAGTGACCTCTACGCCTGGGGCGGCCGTCGCCCCTACGCCTCCGTCAACTTCATCACCGCGCACGACGGTTACACCCTGCGCGACCTGGTGTCGTACCAGGCGAAGCACAACGAGGCCAACGGCGAGAACAACCGCGACGGCGCCGGCGACAACCGCTCCTGGAACTGCGGGGTGGAGGGCGAGACGGCCGACGAGGGCGTACGGGCGCTGCGCAGGCGGCAGTTGCGGAACCTCCTGACGACGCTGCTGCTGTCGACGGGCGTTCCGATGCTGGTCGCCGGCGACGAGCTGGGCCGCACCCAGCGCGGCAACAACAACGCCTACTGCCAGGACAACGACATCAGCTGGCTGGACTGGGCGTTGCTGGACGACCCGGCCTGGCGGCCGCTGTTCGACCTCACCTCGCGGCTGATCCGGCTGCGCCACCGCCACCCGGTCCTGCGCCGCCGCGCCTTCTTCTCGGGCCGCGCCCACTCGGCGGACGGACTGCGCGACCTGGCCTGGTTCACGGCACACGGCGAGGAGATGACCGAGGGCGACTGGTACGCGCCCGCCGCCACCCTCGGCATGTATCTCTCCGGGCGGGACATCCCCGGCCGCGACGAGCGCGGGGCGCCGATCCTGGACGACAGCTTCCTGACCGTCCTGCACGCCGGCGACCGCCCGGCGGAGTTCCTGCTGCCGGGGCCGCCGTGGGCGGAACGCTACGAGGTGCTCGTGGACACCTCACGGGAGGAGCAGAGCGAGGCACCGGGCGTGGCGCACGAGGCCGGGACGTCGATCCCGGTGCCCGCGCGGGCGGTGCTGCTGCTGCGGGTGGTCGGGTGACAGAAGCCGGCTCGTGCTCAGGCAGAGCCGGTGCCGTGCCATGCCACGCGGTGGCAAAGTCACCCGGTCGGGTGATGCCTTGCGAACGCACTGGGGGCAGTCGCACGTGTGTGTAGCCGCCGACGGCGACGATCACCTCTACGACCTCGCCGACGACCTCCGCGAACAGGCCGATCTCGCCCCCGGCAAACCGGAGTTGCTGACAGAGCCGAAGGCTTTTTGGGAGAGGATCGCCGCCGGGCGTCCTCCCGTACCCGAGCTAGGCTCTGGGACGAGGTCGAGCCGACCGCTGACCGGCGCGGTGGCCGCCGTACCGAAGAGGGAGCCATGTGGCGAAGGCTGGCGAGTGCGGTGGCCGGTCTGCTCGTGCTGTTCGTCGGCAGTCTTGCCTTCAACGCGGCGTCCGGACAGAGCCGTTGGCCGGGACCGCTGGACTTCGTACGGGTCCATCCGTGGGTGGTACTGCTCCTCCTGATCCCCCCGGCACTGGTCGGGCTGGGTCAGCCCCCGCGGCCCGGCCGCAGGCAGGATCCCCTCCCGCCCACGGCGTACCGGCTGCCGCCCAGGCTTGTGGGCCACGATTCCCCCCTGCTGCATCTACGTCGACGTGACCAGGACGGGCTATTCGAGCGGTTTACTGAGCACGCCGAAGAACTATGGTCGCGCGCGACGCCCGTCAGTATTTGACGGCGCCCCGCGATGCAGAAACGACCCCCATATCTGCCCCGTAAAGCACGGGGAGACACCGGGACTTTCCCTGTGAACAGAACGTCGAGGCGGAATGGGCGCTAGCCCAGAATCCCCCGCTGATACCCCGTCGCCACCGCCGCCGCGCGGTCGTTGACGCCCAGCTTGGCGTAGAGGTGGGTGAGGTGGGTCTTGACCGTGGCCTCGCTGATGAAGAGTTCGCGGGCGATCTCGCGGTTCGGGGTGCCCCGGGCGACCAGGGCCAGCACCTCGCGTTCGCGGGCGGAGGGCGGTTCGTTGCCGGGGGCGCCGGGTGCGCGGACGGCGGAGACGAGGCGGGAGGCGACGGCCGGGGAGAGGACGGTACGGCCCTGGGCGGCGGCGCAGACGGCGTTGAAGAGTTCCTCGCGGGGGGCGTCCTTGAGCAGGTAGCCGGTCGCGCCCGCCTCGATGGCGGGGAGGGTGTCGGAGTCCGTGTCGTAGGTGGTGAGGACCAGGACCTGGGCGCAGGCGCCGCGTCGGGTCAGTTCGCGGATGGCGTCGACTCCGCCGCCGCCCGGCATGCGGAGGTCCATGAGGATCACGTCGGGGTCGAGACGACCGGCAAGGGTGACAGCTTCGGCGCCGTTCGACGCCTCGCCGAGGACCCTGAAGCCGGGGGCGGACTCGAACATGCCGCGCAGGCCGTCGCGGACCACCGGGTGGTCGTCGACGATGAGCAGCGAGATCGGGGACTCAGTTGTCATGACGGACCAACGGTACGCGCGCCGACAGGGCGGTGCCGAGCCCCGGTTCGGACTCCACGGTCAGGGAGCCGGCGATGCGTTCGGCACGGGCCCGCATACCGTCCAGGCCGAAGCCGCCGGCGAAGGTGCGGGCGGGCACCGCGAGCAGGTCGAAGCCGGTGCCGTCGTCGCGGATGTCGACGATGACCTCCTCGCCCAGATAGGAGAGGGTGACGCCGACCCGGGTGGCGTGCGCGTGCCGGGCGGCGTTGGAGAGGGCCTCCTGGACGATGCGCAGCAGGGTGGCCGCGACCTCCTCGTGGAGTTGCTCGGCGGTGCCGGTGAGGGTGAACTCGGCTCGTATGGCGGTCCGTTCGCCCCATTCGGCGACCGTCTTCTGCAGCGCCTCGGGCAGCCCGTCGTGCTCCAGGGCAACCGGGGCCAGGTTGTGCACGGAGCGGCGGGCCTCGCCCAGGCTGTGCCGGGCCAGCGCCAGGGCGCGGCCCACGTGCTCCTCGGCCACCTGCGGGTCGGGGGTGTTGGTGACGACCTGGAGCTGGGCGATGATCCCGGCCAGGCCCTGGGCGATGGTGTCGTGGATCTCGGCGGCCAGCCGACGGCGCTCGTCGGCGACCCCGGCCTCCCGGGCCTGGAGGAGGAGCTGAGCGTGCAGGGCCGCGTTCTCGTCCAGGGCCTGGCGCAGGGCGGCGATCGTCTCGGTGCGCTCGCGGGTCCGCTGTTTCTCCTGCTCGTTGAGATGGGCGATCCCCACCTGGAGTGCGGAGTTGGCGGCAAGCAGCACGGCGAAGAGGAGCCACTGGAGCACGTTTCGGAGCGGCATCCCGCCCGTCTGCGCACCGGCCACGGTGACCGCGCTCGCCAGCAGCCCGAGCCGCCGCCACCGGCGCGGCAGCAGTTCGTCGGCGTCCATGTAGCCGGTGGCCGCGTAGAACGCGAAGAACGGGCTGAGCCAGGTGAGCACGAAGGCGAGGGCCCAGCGGACCACGTAGTACGCCGTCCCGGCCGGGGAGGGCGTACGGCCGCGGTCGGGGCGGCGGAACCCGGTGGCGTGCCACCACAGCTGGAGTACGACCGCGGCGCCTACCAGGGACCAGGCGGTGACCCACTTGGCCTGGGCGGTGTGGGGGTCGGCGGAGACGACCCCGAGGACGATGCTGATGCCGAGGAACCCGTACGGCCCCCAGGTGTGCAATTGCTCCCAGCGCCGTTCGATCTGGCTGTCCTCCACGGTCATGTCCCCAGTCTGCACGGCGGGCCGCCCCCTACTCCCAGCGGAACCAGCGGGCGGCACCCGCCGTCAGCAGGACCGTCCAGAGGGCGAGCACACCCAGGTGCTCCCAGCCGGGCCACTGTCCGGCGGCGGCCCGGTCCAGGGCGCGGGCCGCCGCACCGAACGGGGTCAGCTGCACCACCCGGGCCATGGCGTGCGGCATCTCCCGCACCGGGATCCACACGCCCGCGCAGAACATCATCGGGAAGAACACCGCCGAGCCGACCGCGCCCGCGATCTTCGTGGTGCGGGACAGCGCCGAGACGACGGAGCCGAGGGCGAGGGCGGCCGCGGCCGCGAGCAGCAGGGCCAGCAGGTACCCGCCCGGCTGCTTGGGCAGTCGTACGTCGAAGGCGAGCCGGCCGACGAGGAGCGCGAGCAGTGCCGAACCCAGCGCGACCGTGCCCTGCACCACCATCTGCGCGGACAGCAGCGCGGAGGGCCGTACGGGCGTGAGCCGCATCCGGCGCAGGATGCCCCGCTCCCGGTGGCCGGTGAGCGCCTGGGGCAGGGTCTGCACTCCGGACATGATCAGGGCGATCAGGACGGCGATGGGCACGTAGGCGTCGATGGGCCGCAGCCCGCCCAGGGACTTGTCGGCCTCCCGGAAGGAGGGGATCGAGCCGAGGATCACCAGGAGCAGGGTCGGGAACAGGAAGACCCAGAAGACGGCGCCCGGTTCGCGGCGGAACAGCCGGAACTCGGTGCGCAGGACGGCGGTGTTCATGCTGCTTCCTCCTTCGTCAGGTCCAGGAACGCGTCGTCGAGGGTCGCGTCCACGACCCGGAGCTGGTGGGCGGTGATGCGGTTGCGGGCGAGCAGGGTGATGACGGCGTTGACGGTCTCGTCGGTGCCGGAGAGCGTGATCCGGCCGTCCTTGCGCTCGATGGAGGCGAGGGCCGGGAGGGCGGCGAGGTCGTGGTCGTCCAGGGGGGCGGACGGGGTGAAGGTGATGACGGTGGCGCCGGCGCCGCGGCGGATCAGCCCGGCTGGGGTGTCGAGGGCGGCCACCCGTCCCTTGTCGATCACCGCGATCCGGTCGCAGAGCCGCTGCGCCTCCTCCATGAAGTGGGTGACGAGCAGGACGGTGACCCCGCGGTCCCGGACGTCCTCGATCAGCTTCCAGGTGTCCCGCCGGGCCCGTGGATCCAGCCCGGTGGTCAGCTCGTCGAGGACGACGACCCGCGGGTTCCCGATCAACGCCAGCGCAATGAACAGGCGTTGCTTCTGCCCGCCCGACAGCTTGCCGAACCGGGTGGCGAGCTTGCCGGTGAGCCCGAGGCGCTCGGCGAGCGGCGCCCAGTCGAGCGGGCTCGGGTAGAAGGAGGCGTACAGCTCAAGGGCCTCGCGGACGGTGAGCTTGGGCTGCAGCTCGCTCTCCTGGAGCTGGGCGCCGAGGACGCGGGCGACCTTGTCGTGGTCGGCGACGGGGTCGAGCCCGGTGACCCGCACCCTTCCCCCGTCGGGCACCCGCAGCCCCTCCACGCACTCCACGGTGGTGGTCTTGCCGGCGCCGTTCGGCCCGAGGATCCCGAAGATCTCGCCCTCCTCGACGGCGAGACTCACCCCGTCCACGATGGCCCGGCCGCCGTACGACTTCCGCAGGTCTGTCAGTTCGATGACGGTTGGCATAAGTCGAGGGTCCCGTCCGGCCCGGGTCCGCCACATCGCCCGCCTCGCTCGAACCGGCATCAACCGATCGGCTGATGCGCCGGATCCACCTGTACGCCCCCTCGAACGCCCAGGTCGTAGGACCACCGGCGGATTCCGGTCCGGCCAAAACTCGGTAGGCGTTGTCAGTGCCGGTCCGTAGGCTCGCCCTGATGCCTCCGACACGTGCAACCACCAAGGACCGGTCAGCCGTCCGTGCTCTGCTGCGCCTGTGGCCGTACGTACGGCCGGTGCGGGTGCGGCTGTCCGTCGCCGCGTTCGTGGCGATCATCGCCTCCTGCACGGGGCTCGTGATCCCGCTCGTCCTCAAGTGGATGGTGGACGGCCCGGTGGCCGACCGCGACCCCGGCGGGGTCTGGCTCGGCGCGCTGTACCTGCTGCTGCTCGGGATCGCCGAAGCGGTGCTCTTCGGACTGCGGCGCTGGCTGGTGGCCAGACCTCTCTCGCACGTCGAGGCGGGGATGCGGGCAGACCTCTACGGCCATCTGCAGCGCCTGCCGGTCGCCTTCCACGACCGCTGGGCCTCCGGTCAGCTGCTCTCCCGGGCCACCACCGACCTGATGCTGCTCCGCATGTTCCTCGCCTTTCCCCTGACCTTCCTGCTGGTCAACGGAGTGACGATCGTCGTCGGCGTGATCATCATGCTGCTCCAGGACTGGACGCTGGGTCTGGTCATCCTCGTCCCCACGATCCCCGTGATGTGGACGTGCGTGATCTTCGAGAACCGGTACGCGGCGGTGGCCCGGCTGGCCCAGGACCAGGTGGGCGACCTGACGACGGTGGTCGAGGAGAGCGTGCTCGGCATCCGCATCATCAAGGGGTTCGGCCGGCATCGCAGCCAGGCGCGCGCGTTCCGCGAGCTGGTACGGACCCTGCGGGGCACGGAGCTGCGCAAGGCGCGGATGCTGGCGACGATCTGGGGCGTCATCGTGACCCTCCCGGAGGCGGCCATCGGGGCGGCGCTGCTGTGGGGGTCGATCCAGGTCGCCGAGGGCGACTTGAGCACGGGGACGCTGGTGGCGTTCCTGTCGACGGCACTGGCACTGCGCTGGCCGGTGGAGTCGATCGGCTTCCTGCTGGCGATGAGTCAGGAGGCCGCCACCGCAACGGAGCGGTACTTCGAGGTGCGGGACGCGTTGGAGGAGGGCACCGAATCGTCGTCGGGTGCGGGTGCGCGGGGGCTGGGCGCGCCGTTCCCCGCGCCCCTTACGGGGCGCCTCAGCGCAGCGTCCCAAAGGGGTGCGGGGAACGGCGCGACAAGCCCCCACCGGCCCGCGGCCGACGACGGACCCCTCTCCCCGGCCCCCGAACCCGACGGCATCCGCTTCGAGAACGTGCAGTTCCGTTACCCCGACGCCGCCCCCGATTCCGCCCCCACCCTCGCCGGCATCGACCTGCACATCCGCCCCGGCGAGTCGATGGCCCTGGTCGGCGCCACCGGCAGCGGCAAGACCACTCTCACCGCGCTCATCCCCCGCCTGCACGAGGTGACTTCGGGGCGGATCACCCTCGACGGCGTGGACATCGCCGCCATGCCCCGCGAGGCACTCCGCTCCCTCGTCGCGGTCGCCTTCGAGGAACCCACCCTCTTCTCCGCCTCCGTCGGCGAGAACGTGCTCATGGGAGCCGGCGAGGGCGCCGGGGAGCCGGAGCTTTCCCGCGCCCTCGCCGTCGCACAGGCGGACTTCGTGCACGCTCTCCCCCAGGGCACCGCGACCCAGGTCGGCGAGCAGGGCCTCAGCCTCTCCGGCGGCCAGCGCCAGCGTCTCGCGCTCGCGCGGGCGGTCGTCGGCCGGCCCCGCTTCCTGGTACTGGACGACCCGCTCTCCGCCCTGGACGTCCACACGGAGGCCGCCGTGGAGGCCGCCCTGCGCGACGTACTCGCCGACACCACCGCCCTGATCGTCGCCCACCGCCCCTCCACCGTCCTGCTCGCCGACCGCGTCGCCCTGCTCTCCGACGGCCGTGTCACCGCCGTCGGCACCCACCAGGAACTGCTCGGCAGCAACGCCGAGTACGTCCGTCTGATGTCCGGGGAGGATCACCGCCGATGACCGCCGCCACCTCCCTGCCCGCTCCCGACGAGGACGACGAACTCCCCCGCCCGAAACCGACCGGCGCCGCCGATGCCACGGCCGCCACCGGATCCGGGTCCGGCGACCCCTTCGACCGGGACGTCCTGCCCGTCCCGCCCGGCGCCACGGCCGCTCTCCTGCGCTCCCTCCTCGCGCCGATGAAGGCACGGGTCGCCGTGACCACGCTCCTCCTGCTGCTCCAGCAGGCGGCCGTGCAGGCGGGCCCGCTGCTGGTGGCGTACGCCATCGACCGTGCCGTACCGGCGTTCCGCCACCACGACCACGGCCCGCTGATCGCGGTGGCGGTCGGCTACGGCCTGAGCGCCCTGCTCTCCGGGGGCCTCCAGTACGCGTTCATCGAGGCCTCCGCGCGCGTGAACCAGGACGTGTTGCTCGACCTGCGCGGCCGTATCTTCCGCCACGCACAGGCACTCAGCATCGACTTCCACGAGCGCTACACGTCCGGCCGGCTGATCTCCCGCTCCACCACGGACGTCGAGTCGCTGCGCGAGCTGCTCAGTGAGGGCCTCCAGGAACTGGTCACGGTCATCCTCTCCTTCCTCTACATCTCGGCGATGCTGCTCTGGCTGGACCTGGGCCTCGGCGCGGTCGCGGTGGCGAGCTTCGTACCGCTGTACCTGCTCGTACGGCTGTACCAGCGGCGCGCGGTACGGGTGTACAAGGAGCGATCCACGGCGATCGCGGCGGTCATCGTGAAGTTCGTGGAGACGATGAACGGCATCCGCCCGGTACGCGCGTTCCGCCGGGAGGCCGCCAACGACGCCGAGTTCGCCGTACTCAACCGCCGCCACGAACGCACCAACGGCGACGCGCTCCTCGAGATGGCGCGGTATGTCGTCGGCTCCCGGCTGGTCGCCAACACCTCGGTCGCGGTGATCGTGCTGTGGGGCGCCTACCGGGTGGCGTCCGGCTCGCTGGAGCTGGGCGTGCTGGCCGCGGCCGTCCTCTATCTGCGGAGGCTGTACGACCCCATCGACCGCCTCGGCATGTTCCTCAACTCCTACCAGTCGGCGGCCGCCTCGCTGGAGAAGATCGCGGGCCTGCTGGCCCAGACCCCGTCCGTGCCGGAGCCCTCGGTTCCTGCTGAACTGCCACCCCTGGAGAGCGACCTGCCGGGCCGCGAGGTCGTCTTCGACGACGTCCGCTTCGCCTACCGCACCGGCGGCGAGGTACTGCCCCGCTTCGACCTCACCCTGCCGGCCGGTCAGACGGTCGCGGTGGTCGGCACCACCGGCGCCGGCAAGTCGACCCTCGCCAAACTGCTCGCCCGCTTCTACGACCCGACCGAGGGCCGGGTCCTCCTGGACGGCGTGGACCTGCGCGACCTGACCGTGCCCGCACTGCGGCGCGGGGTGGTGATGGTCACCCAGGAGGCGTTCCTGTTCTCCGGCACGGTCGCCGAGAACATCGCCATCGGCCGGCCGGACGCCACCCGCGAGGAGATCGAGCAGGCGGCCAAGGCGATCGGTGCGCACGAGTTCATCGCGGCCCTGCCCGACGGCTACGACACGGACGTCCGCAAGCGCGGCGGGCGCATTTCGGCGGGGCAGCGCCAACTGGTCGCGTTCGCACGCGCCTTGCTCGCCGACCCGGCGGTGCTCATCCTCGACGAAGCGACCAGTTCCCTGGACGTCCCCGGTGAACGGGCCGTGCAACGGGCCATGTCGACGGTACTGAAGGGCCGTACGGCCGTGGTGATCGCGCACCGGCTGTCCACCGTGGAGATCGCCGACCGGGTGCTGGTGATGGAGCACGGCCGCATCGTCGAGGACGGCCGCCCGGCCGAACTCATCGCGGGCACCGGCCGGTTCGCGGATCTGCACCGGGCGTGGCGGGACAGTCTGGCCTAGCGGAAAGAACGGGGTTCGCAGGGTGATCGACGCGTACGAGGATCCGGGCACGCCCGACACACGCGGTGGCTGGTACTACCTGTGGTGGCTGGTGCACCGCCAGCCGGGCCGCTCGCTGGCCGGGGCGCTGCTGGGCAGTACGTGGCTGACGCTGATGGCCGGAACGCCGTACCTGATGGCGCGGGCCGTGGACGACGGCCTGGTGCCGGGGCGCATGACGGTGCTGGCCGGTTGGACGGCGGCGATCTTCGTCCTCGGGGCGGTCAACGCGTGGATCAGCATCATGCGCCACCGCACGATGACCCGGGTGCGCATGGACGCGTACTTCCGCACGATCAAGGTGGTCGTCGGGCACGCGGTGCGGCTCGGTGCCGCGCTGCCCCGGCGGGTGGGAGCCGGTGAGGTCGTCACGATCGGCGTCGGTGACGTGCACACCATCGCCCAGGCGCTGACCGTCGTCGGCCCCGGAGTGGGCGCGGTCGTCGTGTACACGGTGGTGGCCGGCCTGCTGGTGCCGATCTCGCCCCTGCTGACCGGCGTGGTCCTGCTCGGGGTACCGGTGGTGGCGCTGCTCGCGGGCCCGCTGGCCCGGCGGCTCCAGGGCCAGGAGACCGAGTACCGGGAACGCCAGGGCGTCCTCACGGCCCGAATCGGCGACCTGGCGGGCGGCCTCCGCGTCCTCAACGGCCTCGGCGGCAAGGGCCTGTTCGCGGACACTTTCCGCAAGGACTCACAGCACCTGCGCGTCCAGGGCTACCGGGTGGGCTCGGTGGCCAGCTGGGTCCAGGCCCTGGGCGTCGGTCTGCCCACGGTGTACCTGGCGGTGGTGACCTGGATCGCGGCCCGGATGGCCGCCCGCGGGGAGATCACGGTGGGCCAGCTGGTGTCGGTGTACGGCTATGTCGCGGTCCTGGTGGGGCCGGTGGCGTTCTTCCTGGACATGGGCTACCAGCTGAGCCGGGGCGTGGTGGCCGCACGCAGGGTGGTACGACTGCTGCGCCTGACCCCGGAACCGGACGAGGGCACGGAGCGGGCCCCGGCCGAACCGGCGGCCCTGCACGACCCGGAGTCGGGGGTCCGGGTGCGCCCGGGCCGGCTGACGGCGCTGGTGGGCGCGAGCGTGACGGAGACGGGGGCCGTGGTGGACCGCTTGGGCCGCTACACGCCGTCGAACGTGACCTGGGGAGAGACCCGCCTGGACGCCGTACCCCTACAGGAGGTCCGGTCCCGCATCCTGGTGGCCGACAACGATGCCGACTTCTTCGCCGACAGCCTGCGCAACGCCCTCGGGGACGCGGGGCTGCATCACATGTGCGGCCACGACACGCCCCAAAGGGGCGCGGGGAACTGCGCGACCAGCCCCCACGCAGCCGCAGCCGCAGCCGCCACATCACACCAGCAGGCACCCCCTGACGCGCCCCTCACCCAAGCCCTCCACTCCGCCGCGGCCACCGACATCCTCCAGGCCCTCCCCGCCGGCCTCGACTCCCCCATCGACGCCCAGGCCCGCAACCTCTCCGGCGGCCAACGCCAACGCATCCGCCTGGCCCGTGCCCTCCTCACCGACCCCGAGGTCCTCCTCGCCGTGGAGCCCACCTCCGCCCTGGACGCCCACACCGAGGCCCTCGTAGCGGAGCGCCTGCGCACCGCCCGCGCCGGCCGCACCACCCTCCTCACCACCACCTCGCCCCTGATGCTGGCCCGCGCCGACGAGGTGATCTACCTGGTCGACGGCAAGGTCGCGGCGACCGGCACCCACGAGGGCCTGCTGGAGTACGCGCCCGGCTACCGCGCCCTGGTGGCCCGGGACACGGAAGAGGAGGTCGTACGGTGACGACGAGTCAGCTTCCCGTCGCCGGACGCGCCGACGTACGCCGTGCCGTCCTCCGCCTGGTGCGGGCCGACCGCGGTGCCTTCTCCGCCGCCCTGCTGCTGAACGCGCTCGCCGCCGGCACCGGCCTGGCCGGCCCGTGGCTGGTGGGCCGGATCGTGGACGCGGTGCGGGCCGGCCGCGGTGTCGGCGCCGTGGACCGCCTCGCCCTGTGGATCCTGCTCTGTTCGCTCGCCCAGCTGCTGTTCGCCCGCTCGGCCCGCTATGTCGGCCACCGCTTCGGCGAGCGGACCCTGGCCCGGGTCCGCGAGGAGTTCGTGGGCCGGGCGCTCACGCTGCCCGCGTCGGTCGTGGAGCGGGCCGGCACCGGGGATCTGACCGCGCGCGGCACCTCCGACGTGAGCGCCGTCGGCACCACGCTGCGGGACATCGGACCCGAGCTGCTGGTCTGCTCGGTGCAGGCGCTGTTCGTGATGGCCGCGGTCTTCGCGCTGGATCCGATGCTGGGGGCGTTCGGGGTGCTCGGGCTGACCCCGATCTGGTTCGCCCTGCGCTGGTATCTGCGCCGGGCCCGGGACGGCTATCTCGCGGAGGGCACGACCACCTCCGGGGTCGCGGAGATCGTCACGGCGACGGTGGCGGGCGCGCGCACGGTGGAGGCGTTCCGGCTCCAGGAACGGCGGATCGCGGCGAGCCGGGACGCGCTGGAGGCCAACCGGAAGACCCGCTTCTACACGCTGTACCTGCGGACCGTGTTCTTCCCGGCGGTCGAGGTGTCGTACACCCTGCCGGTGGCCGGGGTGCTGCTGGTCGGCGGGCTGCTGCATGTCGGGGTCGGCGTGGTGGTGTCGGCGGCGCTGTATCTGCGGCAGTTCACGGAGCCGCTGGACCAGATTCTGATGCGGGTGGAGCAACTCCAGTCCAGCAGCGCCTCGTTCGCCCGGGTGGAGGGGTTGGCGCAGGGTCCTCGGACCGAGGCGGACGGCGGGTCGGCGGCGCCGTCGGACGACCGGATCGATGTGCGCGGGGTGCGGTACGCCTATGAGCGCGGCGGCGAGGTGCTGCGCGGGGTGGATCTCACGGTGCGGCCCGGGGAGCGGCTCGCGGTGGTCGGGCCGTCCGGCGCCGGGAAGACGACGCTGAGCCGGTTGCTGGCGGGCGTCGACGCACCCGGATCGGGCACGGTGACCGTGGGCGGGGTGCCGATCGCCGGGCTGGCACCGGAGCTGCTGCGCCGTCAGGTCGTCCTGGTCACCCAGGAACACCATGTCTTCCTCGGCACGCTCCGGGACAACCTGCTGATCGCCGAACCCTCCGCGAGCGACGCGGACCTGTGGACGGCGCTGACGACCGTGGGCGCCGACGGCTGGGTCCGCGCTCTCCCCGGCGGCCTCGACACCCGGCTGGGCGCGGGTGGTTGTGCCACGGACGGCTCCCAGGCGCAGCAACTCGCGCTCGCCCGGGTGGTGCTGGCGGATCCGCACACGCTGATCCTGGACGAGGCGACGGCGCTGCTGGACCCCACGACCGCCCGGCACGCCGAACGCGCCCTGGCCGCCGTCCTGGAGGGCCGTACGGTCATCGCCATCGCCCACCGGCTGCACACCGCACACGACGCGGACCGGGTGGCCGTGATGGAGGACGGTCTGCTCGCCGAACTCGGCACCCACGAGGAGCTGGTCGCGGCGGGCGGGGCGTACGCGGCGCTGTGGGCGACCTGGCACGGCGACAAGACGCCCTGAGGTCCGCCCCTTCGCCGAACGATCCGCATACCGAACATGAACATCCGGTCAACGAACGATTTCCGGCCAAATTCCTGACGCGGTCCTGACAGATCGCGTTTTCTGGTGCCACTCTTCCCACGGCCGACTCACAGCAACCCCACAGAATCACCTCGTCGCTGCCGGGTCCGGCACTGCACCGCGCACGTGGTTCCGCGTTCCGCCTGTTCCGCATGTTCTGCCCGGACGGCCCACCCGCCCTCCGGATCTCCCCTGGCCGTGTGACCCGCGGCCACGCAGAAGGAGTCAGTGTTGAGAAGCAGTTCCTCTCGCAGACGCACCCCCCACCGCACCGCAGTAGTGGCCCTCGCCGGCGTCACCGCCCTGATCGCCGCGGCCGTCCAGTCGGGTGCCGCCAGCGCCACCCCGGCCGCACCGCAGGCCGGCCGGATCAACCCCGCGCACGCCGCCGTCAAGCTGTCGCCCTCGCAGCGCGCGGAGCTGCTGCGTGACGCGACCGCCGAGAAGGCGGCGACCGCCAAGGCGATAGGCCTCGGCGCGCAGGAGAAGCTGGTCGTCAAGGACGTCCTGAAGGACGCCGACGGCACCGTCCACACCCGCTACGAGCGCACCTACGCGGGCCTTCCGGTCCTCGGCGGCGACCTGATCGTCGACACCGCGAAGTCGGGCGCCACCAAGCGTGTCATCAAGGCGAACAACGCCACCCTCAAGGTCGCCGACCTCACCCCGGCCGTCAGCGCGGCGAGCGCCGAGAAGCAGGCCGTCTCCCGCGCCAGGACCCTCGGCTCCACCAAGTCGGCCGCGGACGGCGCCCGCAAGGTCATCTGGGCCGGCAACGGCACCCCCGTCCTCGCCTACGAGACGATCGTCGGCGGCTTCCAGGACGACGGCACCCCCAACCAGCTGCACGTCATCACCGACGCCGCCACCGGCAAGAAGCTCTACGAGTACCAGGGCATCGAGAACGCCACCGGCACCGGCAACACCCAGTACAGCGGCACGGTCTCGCTGACGACGACCCAGTCGGGTTCGACGTACAACCTGACCGACGGCGACCGCGGCGGCCACAAGACGTACAACCTGAACCACGGCACGTCGGGTACCGGCACGCTGTTCTCGCAGTCCAGCAACACGTGGGGCAACGGCACCACGTCGAACGCCGCCACCGCGGGCGCCGACGCGCACTACGGGGCCGCGGAGACCTGGGACTTCTACAAGAACACCTTCGGGCGCAGCGGCATCAAGAACAACGGCGTCGGCGCCTACTCCCGCGTCCACTACGGCAACTCGTACGTGAACGCGTTCTGGGACGACGGCTGCTTCTGCATGACCTACGGCGACGGCTCCGGCAACGCGGACCCGCTGACCGCCCTCGACGTGGCCGGTCACGAGATGAGCCACGGTGTCACCGCCAACACCGCCGGCCTGAACTACTCGGGCGAGTCCGGCGGCCTGAACGAGGCCACCTCCGACATCTTCGGCACCGGCGTCGAGTTCTACGCGGCCAACTCCTCCGACGTCGGCGACTACCTCATCGGCGAGAAGATCGACATCAACGGCGACGGCACCCCGCTGCGCTACATGGACAAGCCGAGCAAGGACGGCGGCTCGGCCGACTACTGGTCCTCGTCGGTCGGCGGACTCGACGTGCACTACTCGTCCGGCGTCGCGAACCACTTCTTCTACCTGCTGAGCGAGGGCAGCGGCGCCAAGGTCATCAACGGCGTCAGCTACAACTCGCCCACGAAGGACGGACTTCCGGTCACCGGCATCGGCCGGGACAAGGCGCTGCAGATCTGGTACCGCGCGCTCACCACCAAGTTCACCTCGACCACCAACTACGCGGCCGCCCGCACCGGCACCCTCGCGGCGGCGGGTGAGCTGTACGGCACCACCAGCACCGAGTACAAGGCGGTGCAGGACGCCTGGGCGGCCGTGGCGGTCGGCTCCCGCTCGGGCGGTGGCGGCGGTACGGGCACCTCGTACGAGAGCACCACCCCGGTGTCGATCCCGGACAACGGGCCCGCGGTCACCTCGTCGATCACGGTCTCCGGCCGGACCGGGAACGCGCCGAGCAACCTCCAGGTGACGCCGAATATCAGCCACACCTGGCGTGGTGACCTGGTGATCGACCTCGTCGGTCCGTCCGGAACGTCATACCGCCTGAAGGCCTTCAGCTCCTCCGACTCGGCGGACAACGTGACGGACACCTACACGGTGAACGCCTCGTCGGAATCGGCCAATGGAACCTGGAAGTTGAAGGTCCAGGACCAGGCCGCGCAGGACACCGGCACGATCAACAGCTGGAAGCTGACCTTCCCGTAAACCGCAGGACACGGGCGTGAGCGACGGGCGCCGTCCGGGGGTTCGACTCCCCCCGGGCGGCGCCCGTTTTACATTCCCGCAATGTTCACCGAACACCTGCTTTTCGGCCAACATCACTTCAGGGTCCTGACATGTACGCGACCTTGATGTCACTCTTCCCTCACCCGTCGCACAGCACAGCAACTTCACAACCCCACAGCCGGGCCGGTAACCCCACATCGCCCCGCACTCCCCACATCCTGAAGGAGCTTGAGTGAGCCCCCTCTACGCGCGTCACAAGCGCACCACTCTGGCCATCGCCACCGCTGTCGCCGCCGGCGCCCTGCTCACCACGGGCATGACCGCGAACGCCACGGCCGCCGACAAGCAGCTGGCCGCCGCCCCCACCCTGCTCTCCAACTCCGCCCGCACCGCCCTCATCCAGAAGGCGCAGGCGGACGTCACCGAGACCGCGCAGCAGATAGGCCTCGGCGCCAAGGAGAAGCTGGTCGTCAAGGACGTCGTGAAGGACGTCGACGGCACCGTCCACACGCGCTACGAGCGCACCTACGCGGGCCTCCCGGTCCTCGGTGGCGACCTGGTCGTGCACACCTCCAAGGCGGGCAAGACCGAGGGCGTCACCAAGGCGACGAAGACGGCCATCAAGGTGGCCTCCCTCAAGCCGCAGATCAGCACCGCCAAGGCGGAGAAGTCCGCGCTGAGCGCCGCCAAGACCCTCGGCTCCACCAAGTCGGCCGCGGACGGCGCCCGCAAGGTCATCTGGGCCGGCAACGGCACGCCCGTCCTCGCCTACGAGACGATCGTCGGCGGCTTCCAGGACGACGGCACCCCCAACCAGCTGCACGTCATCACCGACGCCGCCACCGGCAAGAAGCTCTACGAGTACCAGGGCATCGAGAACGCCACCGGCACCGGCAAGACGCTGTACTCGGGCACCGTCAGCCTCGACACCACCCTGTCGGGCTCGACGTACAGCCTGACCGACGCCACGCGCGGCAGCCACAAGACGTACAACCTGAAGCACGGCACGTCCGGCACCGGCACGCTGTTCACCGACGCGGACAACGTCTGGGGCACCGGCACCGCCTCCAGCTCCACCACCGACCAGACCGCCGCCGCGGACGCCGCCTACGGCGCCCAGGAGACGTGGGACTTCTACAAGAACACCTTCGGCCGCAGCGGCATCAAGAACAACGGCGTCGGTGCCTACTCCCGCGTGCACTACGGCAGCTCGTACGTCAACGCGTTCTGGGACGACAGCTGCTTCTGCATGACCTACGGCGACGGCTCGAGCAACACCCACCCGCTGACCTCGCTGGACGTGGCCGGCCACGAGATGAGCCACGGCGTCACCGCCAACACCGCGGGCCTCAACTACAGCGGCGAGTCCGGCGGCCTGAACGAGGCCACCTCCGACATCTTCGGCACCGGCGTCGAGTTCTACGCGGCCAACTCCTCCGACGTCGGCGACTACCTCATCGGCGAGAAGATCAACATCAACGGCGACGGCACCCCGCTGCGCTACATGGACCAGCCCAGCAAGGACGGCGGCTCCGCCAACTACTGGTCCTCCTCGGTCGGCAACCTCGACGTGCACTACTCGTCGGGTGTCGCCAACCACTTCTTCTACCTGCTGTCCGAGGGCAGCGGCGCGAAGACGATCAACGGCGTCAGCTACAACTCGCCGACGTACAACGGCTCCACGGTCACCGGCATCGGCCGGGCCAAGGCGCTGCAGATCTGGTACAAGGCGCTGACGACGTACTTCACGTCGACCACCAACTACAAGTCGGCGCGCACCGGCACCCTCTCGGCGGCGGCCGCCCTGTACGGCTCCGGCTCCACCGAGTACAACGCGGTGGCGGCGGCCTGGACGGCCGTCAACGTGACCTGATAGCAGCGGTACGGGCGGACCCCGGGACGAAGGCATCCCCGGGGTCCGTCCTACGCTCTCTCCCATGTCCTTCACGTACGAGGCGGTCGGCGCGACCCGCGAGGATCTCGCCGCCTGCCCGCCCGGCTTCCACCCGCTCCATGTGCGCACGCGCATAGGCGAGGGCGCGGAGGTCTTCCACAAGTCCGCCGAGGCGGTCCTCACCTGGGAACTCCACCGCGCCCTGGGCGTCGGCATCGAGGCCTCCGCCGACCGCGCGGCCCCCGGCGTGGACGTCACCGTCACCCTCGCCGGCCTCATCAAGGCCCCCTGCCGGGTCGTCTGGACGGCGGAGGAGTCCCGCCGGGCGGGCTGGGCCTACGGCACCCTCACCGGCCACCCGGAGTGCGGCGAGGAGGCCTTCCTGGTCACCCGCACCGGCGACGGCACGGTCTGGCTGACCGTCGCGGCCTTCAGCAAGGCAGCCAAGTGGTACGCCCGCGCGGGCGGCGCGGCGACCCGGGGGTTGCAGCACGCGTACGCGCGTAGGTGCGGCAAGGTGCTGCGAAGTCTGTGCGGGAACGAGGCGGACTCGTTCTGAACGGGCCCGCCCGGCCGACCGACGGGCATCGGCCGACGGGTCCGGCGCCCATCGGCTGACGTTTCCGGCGCATCGGCCGACGGCTCCGGCGGCCGGGAGGCCTGGTGCCCTGCCCGGGCCGCCGGACCCCCGCCTCACCGCATCAGCACCCCCGCCCCCTCCACCGCCCCCTCCAAAGGCGCCGTCACCAGGCCCAGCTCCGCGCCGGACGCCAGTAGGCGGTGGGTGGGGAGGATGCGGACGGTGTAGCCGTAGGGGCCCGTGCGGTCCAGGGAGAGGGGGCCCTCGTAGGTCCAGTGGCCCTCCAGGTCGGGGCCGGAGACCGGCTTGAGGGGCACCGTGGCCACGTCCGTGATGCGGTCCTCCGGGTCGACGCGGCCGGAGACGGCCTGGACCTCCACGTCGTCGGGGGCGAGGTCGCCGAGGCGGACACGGACCCGGACGGCGAGGGTGGTGCCGAGCTCGGCGGTGGGCGTGGCGGTGGCCGTCTCGACGTGGTCCACCGAGACTCCGTGCCAGGCCGCCCGCACCCTGCCCTTCCAGGCGGAGAGTTCGCGGGCCGTGTCCGGAGTCATGGACCGGTGGGCGTGGGCCGCCGGGGTGTAGAGGCGCTCCACGTACTCCCGGACCATGCGGCCCGCCAGCACCTTGGGACCGAGGAGGGTGAGGGTCTGGCGGACCATCTCGATCCAGCGGTCCGGCAGGCCGCTGCGGCCGCGCTCGTAGAAGCGCGGGGTGACCCGCTGTTCGAGGAGGTCGTACAGCGCGGCGGCTTCGATGTCGTCCCGGCGGTCGGGATCGGTGCCGGCGCCGTCCGCCGTCGGGATCGCCCAGCCGAAGTCCGGCTGGAACCATTCGTCCCACCAGCCGTCCAGGACGGAGAGGTTGAGGCCGCCGTTGAGCGCCGCCTTCATCCCGCTCGTCCCGCACGCCTCCAGGGGGCGGAGGGGGTTGTTGAGCCAGATGTCGCAGCCGGGCAGCAGCTTCTGCGCCATCGCCATGCCGTAGTCGGGCAGGAAGACGACGCGGTGACGGACGCGCGGGTCGTCGGTGAAGCGGACCAGCTCCTGCACCAGCCGCTTGCCGCCGTCGTCCGCCGGGTGCGCCTTCCCCGCCACCACGATCTGGATCGGCCGCTCGGGGTGGGTCAGGAGGTCCATCAGCCGGTCGCGGTCGCGCAGCATGAGCGTGAGACGCTTGTACGAGGGAACGCGCCGGGCGAACCCGATGGTGAGCACGTCGGGGTCCAGGACGCCGTCGATCCACCCCAGCTCGGCGGTACCGGCCCCGCGCTGCCGCCAGGACGCCCGCAGCCGCTCCCGCACCTCCAGCACCAGCTGCTCGCGCAGGCTGCGGCGCAGCTCCCAGATCTCCTGGTCGGCGACCTCGGCGACGGCGTCCCAGCGTTCCGGGCCGCCGACGGTCAGCGCCTCCTCGGTACGGCGGTCGCCGAGCTGCCGGGCACCCAGCCGGACCACCTCGGGGGCCACCCAGGTCGGGGCGTGCACCCCGTTCGTCACGGAGGTGATCGGCACCTCGTCGGCGTCGAATCCCGGCCACAGCCCGGAGAACATCTCCCGGCTGACGTTGCCGTGCAGCAGCGAGACCCCGTTGGCGCGCTGGGCGAGCCGCAGCCCCATCACGGCCATGTTGAAGAGGTTGGGTTCGCCGCCGGGGTAGGTCTCCATCCCCAGGCGCAGGATGTGCTCCACCTCGATCCCGGGCAGTTCGGCGTCGGGGCCGAAGTGGTGGGCGACCAGCTCCCGGTCGAAGCGGTCGATGCCGGCCGGGACGGGGGTGTGGGTGGTGAAGACGGTGCCGGCGCGCACCGCCTCCAGCGCGGAGTCGAAGTCCAGCCCCTGCGCGCACAGCTCGGCGATCCGCTCCAGGCCCAGGAAACCGGCGTGCCCCTCGTTGGTGTGGAAGACCTCCGGTTCGGGGTGGCCGGTCAGCCGGCAGTACGTTCGCACGGCGCGCACCCCCCCTATCCCGAGCAGCATCTCCTGGAGCAGTCGGTGTTCGCTGCCGCCGCCGTAGAGCCGGTCGGTGACCCCGCGTTCGCCGAGGCCGTTCTCCTCCACGTCGGAGTCCAGCATCAGCAGCGGCACCCGGCCCACCTGGGCCAGCCAGATCCGGGCGCGCAGCAGCCGGCCGCCGGGCAGGGCGAGGGAGACGTGCGCCGGGGTGCCGTGGGCGTCCTTCAGCGGCACCACCGGGAGTTCGTTCGGGTCGAGGACGGGATAGTGCTCCTGCTGCCAGCCGTCCCGGGAGAGGGTCTGCCGGAAGTAGCCGTGCCGGTACAGGAGGCCGACTCCGATCAGCGGTACGCCCAGGTCGCTGGCCGACTTGAGGTGGTCGCCGGCCAGGATGCCGAGGCCGCCGGAGTACTGGGGCAGGGCGGCCGTGACGCCGAACTCGGGCGAGAAGTAGGCGACGGCGGCCGGGAGTTCGGCGGCCTGCGAGCGGGTCTGGTACCAGCGGTCGCCGGTCACGTAGTCGCCCAGGTCGTCGGCGACCGCGGTCAGCCGGCGCAGGAACCGGCGGTCACCGGCCAGCTCGGCGAGCCGCGCCGGCGGCACACTGCCGAGCAGCCGCACCGGGTCGCCCTCCGAGGCGGCCCAGCGCTCGGGGTCGACGGCCTGGAAGAGGTCACGGGTCTCGGTGTGCCAGGACCAGCGCAGATTTCTGGCCAGGTCGCTGAGGGGGCGGAGGGGGTCGGGGAGAACGGGACGGACGGTGAACCGACGGATCGCCTTCACATTCCACTCCACGCGTTCGTGGTGAGAGCCGTACGGCGGTGTGCGGCTCGGCGTCCCTCAGACGGTACCGGTGTCGAGGGGGCCGTTGTCGGAGCTCCGGCACGGGACCCCGGCTTCGTCCCCCCGGTGGGCGGACCGAGATGCGTCACGCCTCCTTGTGGGGCCCGGCCCCGCACGAGACGCTGCCCCCTTGAGCTGAGCAGGGGGAACTCACAGCCATGTCGCGGACGATCAACCGGCGTTCGCGCCTGGCGGGGGCTTGACAGCCCTCGGGTACGTCGATGGCGTCACCGCACGTGGCGGGCGCCGCCGCGCTCTGTCTCGCCGGTCGTCCGAAGGCCACCCCGGCCCAGGTCGCCAAGTCCCTGATTGCGGGGGCCGCGAGCGGGAAGGTGACCGATGCGGGGCTCCGGTCGCCCAACCGGCTCCTCCGGGTGCCGAAATCGTAAAGCGTTTTCTCCTGTGCGAACACGCCACCGGTCCCGTTCGTACAGAACGGGGCCGGTCTTGTGCGTAGACATACGGCTGAGTAGTTAACAAAGTACCGGATTGCCCACCCGAATAGGGTGGGAAGGCTCCTCCGGTACACCCCATGGACACAGCGCTGACACCCCGCCCAGGTAGACCCTCAAGTACACCTTCGGATACAGCCGCAGGACCCGTCCCACCACCATCCATCCGCCCACACCCTCGTTGCCGCGGACAGGAGCGGTCATGCCCGCCACGCACCAGTCGTCAGCACCTCCGACACAGCGCACGTCATCCCGTGCCGCACCCCCCGCACCCTCCGCACCCTCCGCGGCCGAGGCCACCGCCGTCGGCCGCATACCCGTCCTCGACGTCCGTCCCCTGGTCCAGCAGGGGCGCCGGCCCGCCAAAGCGGTCACCGGGGAGTCGTTCGAGGTCACCGCCACTGTCTTCCGCGAGGGCCATGACGCCGTCGCCGCCAATGTCGTACTGAAGGACCCCAAGGGCCGCCCGGGCCCCTGGACCCCGATGCGGGAGCTGGCCCCCGGTACCGACCGCTGGGGCGCCGAGGTCACCGTCGGCGGAAAACCGGGCCGTTGGACGTATCACGTCGAGGCCTGGGGAGATCCGGTCACCACCTGGCGCCACCACGCCCAGATCAAGATCCCGGCGGGCATGGACACCGGTCTGGTCCTGGAGGAGGGCGCACGGCTGTACGAACGGGCCGCCGCCAATGTCCCGAAGTCCAAGAAGCGGGAGATCCTGCTGGCCGCCGCGGCCGCCCTGCGCGACGAGGAACGGCCCGCCCCCTGGCGCCTGGCCGCCGCCCTCACGCCCGAGGTCGACAAGGTCCTGGCCCGGCATCCGCTCAGGGAACTGGTCACCTGCTCCGAGCCGTTGCCGCTGCTCGTCGAGCGCGAGCGGGCCCTGTACGGCTCCTGGTAC
>NZ_JBFBBR010000027.1:0-67136 GCF_040682795.1 Streptomyces sp. NPDC051105
CGGGCGGACTCCTTGTTGCCGCCGACCGCGAAGATCCAGTTGCCGTACTTGGTGCGCAGCAGCACCCAGGTGGCGATGGCCGCGAACACCAGCCACCACACGATGGTGATCTTCACTTCGACGCCGCCGATGTGGAAGGAGGACGCGAAGACGCTCTTGACCTGGTCGAAGCCGTCCATGTTGCTGATGTCGTCGGTGGCGACGTTGCCGGTGACCAGCTTGGTGACCGCGAGGTTGACGCCCTGGAGGATCAGGAAGGTGCCCAGGGTGACCAGGAAGCTGGGCAGCCCGGTCCTGACCACCATCCACCCGTTGAAGGCACCGATGGCGAGCGACACGATCAGGGCGACGATCACGCCCACCCACACGTTGAGCGTCAGCTGGTAGCTGAGCATGCTCGCGGTGAGCGCCGAACTGACCACCGCGACACCGGCCGAGAGGTCGAACTCGCCGCCGATCATCAGCAGCGCCACCGGCAGCGCCATGATCCCGATCGTGGACGACTGGTACAGGATGTTCGCCATCGAGCTGGCTTCGCGCACCGGCGGAGCCGCGATCAGGAAGAACACGTACACCGCGACGGCGCCGAGGAAGACGCCGACGTCCGGACGGGCCAGCACCCGGAGCGCCAGCGGGCGCTGTGCGGTGCGGCCGTCCCTCTCCTTGGGGCCGGGGGCCGGCGGTGTGGACACCGCCGGCTGTGCCTGCTGGCTCATACGATCACCGGGTGCCCTTCGCGGCGAAGGCGGCGACCTTGTCGACGTTGGACTTGTCGACGAAAGCCGGCCCGGTCAGCACCGGCTGCTCACCGCCGCCCATGTAGTTGCCGTTGTTCTTGTAGAGCCACAGCGAGTCGACCGCCAGGTAACCCTGCAGGTAGGGCTGCTGGTCCACGGCGAACTCGATGGTCCCCTTGCTGATGGCGCCGGTCAGGTCCTTGTTGAGGTCGAAGGTCGCGATCTGCGCCTTGCTGCCCGCGTCCGACACCGACTGCACGGCGATCAGCGCGATGGGGGCGCCGAGCGTGACCACGTGGTCGATGGCGCCGTCCGTCTTGAGCTTGGCGGTGATCGTGGACTTGACCGAGGTCGGGGACGTGCCGTCGACGTACAGGGTCTCCGTCGTCCCGGAGAACGTCTTCTTCACGCCGTCGCACCGCTGGGTGAGGCCGATGTTGCCCTGCTCCTGGATGACACAGACGACCTTCTTGGCGCCTTCCGTGTTCAGCCGGTTGCCGAGCGCCTCGCCCGCCACCGTCTCGTCCTGGCCGAAGAACTCCATCAGGCCGAGCTTCTTCCAGTCGCTCACACCGGAGTTGAGCCCGACGACGGGGATGTTCGCCGAGGTCGCCTTGCCGATGACGGTCTTGAGGGCGTCCGGCTTGGCGAGGGTGACGGCGATCCCGTCGACCTTCTGGTCGATCGCGTTCTGCACCAGGTTGGCCTGGTTACCGGCGTTCGGGTCGGCGGAGTAGATGAGCTTGACGTTGTCCTTGGCGGCGGCCGCCTGGGCACCCTTGCGGACGATGTCCCAGAAGGTGTCGCCGGGCGCCTGGTGGGTGACCAGCGCGACCGTCATGCGGGGGGTGCTCGCCTTGCCGGCGGAGGCGGCCGCGCCGCCCTCCTCCGACTTCTTTCCTCCGGAGCTGCTGGAGCAGCCGGCGAGGGTCAGGGTGGCCGCCACGGCCACGGCCACGAAGGGGGCCAGTCTCCGCGGACGGTTACGGGATGAGCGGTCCATCTTGCCTGCACCTCACTGTGCGACGGGAAAGAAAAGGGATCCGCGAGGATCCTGGACCCGGTCCGGAAAGCGCCGGTCCGGGTCGGTGCTGTGCGTTGGGACGGGATACAAGTCCCTGCGCGGCCCGCTGTCAATACTTTGTTAAGACATCATTTCACACTCAGGTCCGAATGTAAGTACAAACCATTGACAGCTCGACCTGCCCCGATCTACACCTGAGAGGCATCCCGCCCCACTCGGGGAGCCTCGCGATCCCTACCCGCTCCCGCCCGGCGTACCCCTGCACACCACACCGCCCGAATGAGGTCCCCATGAGCCAGCCGACCACCCGCCTGACCGTCGCCCAGGCACTGGTGCGGTTCCTGTCCGCCCAGTACACCGAGCGCGACGGCGTCCGGCACCGGCTGATCGCCGGCACCTGGGGCATCTTCGGCCACGGCAATGTGGCGGGTATCGGCCAGGCGCTCCTCGAGTACGGCGACGTCATGCCGTACCACCAGGGCCGCAACGAGCAGGCGATGGTGCACGCCGCCGTCGGCCACGCCCGCCAGCTGGACCGGCTCTCCGCGCAGGCGGTCACCACGTCCATCGGGCCGGGCGCCACCAACCTGGTGACCGGCGCCGCCCTCGCCACCGTCAACCGGCTGCCGGTGCTGCTGCTCCCCGGCGACTACTTCGCCAGCCACGCCCCCGACCCGCTGCTGCAACAGCTGGAGCACCCGGTCGAGTTCGACGTCTCCGTCAACGACACGCTGCGCCCGGTCTCCCGCTACTTCGACCGGATCACCCGCCCCGAGGCGCTGATCCCGTCCGCCCTGAACGCCATGCGGGTGCTCGCCGACCCGGCCGAGACCGGCGCGGTCACCCTCGCCCTCCCCCAGGACGTCCAGGCAGAGGCGTACGACTGGCCCGAGGAGTTCTTCGCCGAGCGCGTCTGGCGGGTCCGCCGGCCCGCTCCCGACCCGGTGGAGCTGGCGGACGCCGTGAGCGCCGTACGGGCCGCTCAGCGGCCGCTGATCGTGGCGGGCGGCGGAGTCCACCACAGCCGCGCCGAGGACGCCCTGAGGGCCCTTGTGGAGGCCACCGGCATCCCCGTGGCCTCGACCCAGGCGGGCAAGGGCTCGCTGCGCCACGATCACCCCGCCGACCTGGGCGGTATCGGCCACACCGGCACCGCCGTCGCCGACGACCTGGCCCGCACCGCCGACCTGGTGATCGGTGTCGGTACCCGGTACACGGACTTCACCACGGCCTCCGGCACGCTCTTCCGGAACCCGGATGTCCGCTTCGTCAACCTGAACATCACCGGCTTCGACGCCCACAAGCTGGCCGCCCGCACCCTCGTCTGCGACGCGCTGGCGGGGCTGAGCGCCCTCACGGAGGCCCTCGCCGGGCATCGGGTGGCCGCGGACTACGAGGCCGGGTACCGGGCCGGCAAGGAGCGTTGGGAGGCCGTCGTCGAGGCCGCCTACCGCGCGGACGACGAGGACGCCGTACCGACCCAGACGCAGGTGCTCGGCGCCCTGGACGCGGTGGTGGGCGATGACGACGTTGTCATCAACGCGGCCGGCTCGCTCCCGGGCGACCTCCACAAGCTCTGGCGGGCCCGCTCGCCGCGCCAGTACCACCTGGAGTACGGCTACTCGTGCATGGGCTATGAGATCCCGGCCGGCATCGGCGTCCAGCAGGCGGCCCCGGACACCGTGGTCTGGTCGCTGGTCGGCGACGGCACCTATCTGATGAATCCGACCGAGATCGTCACCGCCGTCCAGGAGGGCCTGCCCGTCAACCTGGTGCTGATCCAGAACCACGGCTACGCCTCCATCGGCGGCCTCTCCGAGTCGGTGGGCGGCGAGCGGTTCGGCACCGCCTACCGCTACCGCCTGGCCGACCGCACCTTCGGCGGCGCCCCGCTGCCGGTCGACCTCGCCGCCAACGCGGCCAGCCTCGGCATGGAGGTGCTGCGCGCCAAGACCGTGCGCGAGCTGCGCGAGGCCCTGGCGGCGGCCCGGGCGAGCGACCGGCCGACCTGCGTGTACATCGAGACGGACCCGGCGCCCACCGCTCCCCCGGCCGAGGCATGGTGGGACGTACCGGTCGCCGAGACCGCCGCCCGCGAGGCCGCCGTACGGGCCCGCGAGGACTACGACCGGCAGGTCGCCGCCCGCCGCCGGCACCTGTGAATCCCCCACCCCGTTCCGGAAGGAGGTGTCCCGGTGGCCCGAACCGCTGATTCCGCCCGTGCCGCGACCGTCTCGGCACTCGACTCCATGGACTTCGCCCTGGACCGCGGCAGCCCGGTGCCGCTCTACTACCAGCTCGCCCAGCAGCTGGAGGAGGGCATAGAGCACGGCGTACTCGCCCCGGGGAACCTCCTGGGCAACGAGATCGACCTGTCGGTGCGGCTCGGCCTGTCCCGGCCCACGGTCCGCCAGGCCATCCAGTCCCTCGTCGACAAGGGGCTGTTGGTGCGCCGCCGGGGCGTGGGCACCCAGGTGGTGCACAGCCAGGTCAAGCGGCCGCTGGAGCTGAGCAGCCTCTACGACGACCTGGAGTCGGCCGGGCAGGGCCCGACCACCCGGGTGCTGCGCAACGAGCGGATCCCGGCGACCGGCGAGGTGGCCGCCGCGCTCGGCATCGCGGAGGGCGCGGAGGTGGTCGTGCTGGAGCGGCTGCGCTGCACGCACGGCCAGCCGGTGGCGTTCCTCTGCAACTACCTGCCCGCCGACCTTCTCGAACTCGACAGGGAACGCTTGGAATCGACCGGCCTGTACCGGATGATGCGCGCGGCGGGCATCACCCTGCACAGCGCCCGGCAGACCGTGGGCGCCCGCAGCGCCACCGCCGAGGAGGCCGCCCGCCTCGACGAGAAGGAGGGCGCCGCCCTGCTCACCATGCGGCGCACGGCCTACGACGACACCGGACGGCCGGTGGAGTACGGCAGCCACGTCTACCGGGCGTCCCGGTACGCCTTCGACTTCCAGCTGCTCGTCCGGCCGTAGCACCTCCGGTGCTGGTCCGGCCGCGGGAAACGAACAGGCCCGCACACGAGCCCCCACGGAGTTTGTCCCGTGGGGGCTCTGTCGTACCGCTTTGTTCAACAAACCGCGAGGCGACCATGACGATTACGTTTCGGGCAAGAGACGGGCGAGAGAGCCGCAGGCTATTGACGCATGAGCGGACAAGCGGCTGTTATTGCGCCCACGATGTTCGGCCGAGTTGGTTTCTGATCGGTTTCGGGACCTTTCGGAGATCGACTCTTCCCCTTGCCGAACCCTGTTCCTCAGGAGCCGCCATGCGCATCTCCCCGTCCGGTCTTCACGTGCCGGGTCCGAGCCGCCGTAACGTTCTGCGTGGCGCCGGTTCGGCCGCCCTCCTCGCGGGTGCCGGCATACCCCTGCTGTCCGCCTGCGGCGGCAGTGGATCCTCCTCGGACCCGAAGACGGTCAGCCTCGGCTCCAACCAGTCCGACGCCGTGCCGAAGAAGGCCTACGGAGCCCTGTACACGGCCTTCACCAAGCAGTCCGGCATCACCGTCAAGGTGAACACCAAGGACCACAACACCTTCCAGGAGCAGATCAACTCGTATCTGCAGGGCACGCCGGACGACGTGTTCAACTGGTTCGCGGGCTACCGCATGCAGTTCTTCGCGCAGAAGGGCCTGGCCTCCCCGGTCGACGACGTGTGGGAGAAGATCGGGGCCAACTTCCCCGACGCGATGAAGAAGCTCAGCAAGGGCGCGGACGGCAAGTACTACTTCGTGCCGCTGAACACGTACCCGTGGGCGATCTTCTACCGCAAGAGCGTCTTCCAGCAGCACGGCTACTCGGTCCCCACCACCTGGGACGAACTGGTGGCCCTGTGCAAGCAGATGAAGAAGGACGGCCTCGTCCCGATCGCCTTCGGCGACAAGGACGCCTGGCCGGCGATGGGCACCTTCGACCAGATCAACTTCCGTCTCAACGGCTACGACTTCCACGTCGAGTTGATGGCGGGCAAGGCGGAGTGGACCGACGCCAAGGTCAAGGCCGTCTTCGACCACTGGGCCGAGCTGCTCCCCTACCACCAGGACGGCTTCATGGGCCGTACCTGGCAGGACGCCGCCCAGACCCTGGTGTCGAAGAAGGCCGGCATGTACCTCCTCGGCTCCTTCGTGGCCCAGCAGTTCACCAACAAGGCCGACCTGGACGACCTCGACTTCTTCGCCTTCCCGGAGATCAACTCCGCGTACGGCCAGGACACCGTGGAGGCGCCCACCGACGGCTTCATGGTCAGCAAGTCCCCGAAGAACCACGACGGTGTCGTGAAGCTGCTGGAGTACCTCGGCTCCCCGGCCGCCGAGGAGCTCTACCTCAAGGGCGACCCGAGCGTGGTGGCGGCCTCCAACAAGGCCAGCACGTCGTCGTACTCGGCACTGCAGAAGAAGGCGTACGAGATGATCGGCGCCGCCAAGAGCCTCACCCAGTTCATGGACCGCGACTCCCGGCCGGACTTCACCTCCACGGTGATGCAGCCCTCCCTGCAGAAGTTCCTGCAGAACCCCAAGGGGATCGACAGCCTGCTCTCGTCCATCGAGCGCCAGAAGAAGACCATCTTCGCGTCCGAGTGAGCCAGCTGAATGACGACTGACACCACCACGAAGTCCCAGGAGGCGGCCGCCGTGCCGCCTCCTGGGCGCGCGTCCGAGAAGAAGCGGGTCCAGCAGGGGCACAAGCGCCTGCTGACCCGCCGCGACCGGATCACGCTGGCCTTCATGGCCGGCGTGCCGACGGTTCTCCATGTCCTCCTCGTCTGGGTCACGGCACTCGCCTCGATCCTGCTGGCCTTCACCACCTGGGACGGCATCGGCTTCGACTCCATCAAGTGGGTCGGACTCGACAACTTCCAGCAGCTTTTCTCCGACAACCCGCAGTTCTGGCCCGCCGTCCAGCACAACGTCATCTGGTTCGTCGTACTGATCCTGATCCCGACCCCGTTCGGCCTGTTCCTGGCGGTGCAGCTGGACAAGAAGATCCGGTTCAGCCGGGTCTACCAGACGGCGTTCTTCCTGCCGGTCGTCATCTCCATGGCGTGCATCGGGTTCGTCTGGCAGCTGATCTACAACCCGGACACGGGCCTGATCAACAGCATCATCGGCGCCAACAAGCCGGGCCACTACATCGACTGGATCGGTGACCCGAAGCTCAACCTGTGGGCGGTCCTGATCGCCGCGTCCTGGCGGCACGCCGGCTACATGATGATCCTGTACCTGGCCGGCCTGAAGAGCGTCGACCCGTCGCTGCGCGAGGCCTCGGCGCTCGACGGCGCCAACGAGTGGCAGACGTTCAAGAACGTCATCTTCCCGACCCTGCGGCCGACCAACACGGTCGTCCTGGTCGTGACGATCATCGAGGCGCTACGCGCCTTCGACCTGGTCTTCGTCTTCAACAAGGGCGCCCAGGGAACCGAGTTGCTCTCCATCCTGGTGACCAACAACATCATCGGCGAGTCCAGCCGGATCGGTTACGGCTCGGCGATCGCGGTGGTGCTGCTGTTCATCTCGCTGATCGTGATCATCCCGTATCTGATCGCGACCTTCCGGAAGGAGCGGCGCGCATGAGCACCGTGAGCGCGCTGGCCAAGCAGCGCACCCCGATCCGCCCGGCGCGCGTGCTGCTGCACGTGTTCCTGGCCGGTACGGCCCTGGCATGGCTCGCCCCGCTGCTGTGGGCGATCTTCTCGGCGCTGCGCCCGTACAGCGAGACCAGCAACCGCGGTTACGTGTCCTGGCCGCACACGCTGAACTTCGACAACTTCAAGAACGCGTTCACGCAGTCGGACATGACGCACTACTTCATGAACACGGTGATCATCGCGGTTCCGGCCGTGCTGCTCACCCTGTTCCTGTCGTCGATGGTCGCGTTCTACGTCAGCCGCTTCGACTTCCGGCTCAACCTGGCGCTGCTGCTGGTGTTCACGGCGGGCAACCTGCTGCCGCAGCAGGTCATCATCACCCCGCTGTACCGGATGTACCTGCTGACGAACCTGCCGGGCATCACCGCGAGCGGCAAGCTGTACGACTCGGCGCTCGGCCTGGTGCTGATCCACGTGGCGTTCCAGTCCGGGTTCTGTGCCTTCGTGCTCAGCAACTACATGCGGTCGCTGCCGCACGAGCTGACCGAGGCCGCGCTGGTGGACGGGGCGTCGGTGTGGCGGCTGTACTGGCAGATCACGCTGCCGCTGTGCAAGCCGGCGATGGCGGCCCTGGCGACCCTGTTGTCGATCTGGATCTACAACGACTTCTTCTGGGCGCTGGTGCTGATCTCGACCGGTGACAACATGCCGATCACCTCGGCGCTGAACAACCTGTCCGGGCAGTTCTTCACCGACCCCAACCTGGTCGCCGCCGGTTCGCTGCTCACCGCGATCCCGACGCTGGTCGTGTACTTCGCGCTGCAGAAGCAGTTCGTCAGCGGTCTGACCCTGGGCTCCGCCAAGGGCTGATCCGCCCCCCTTTGAAAGAGAACCCCGTGCACAACCCGTTCACCCCGGTCGCCTCCCTGCCCGTGGACACGCGTACCGCCCGTGTCCACGAGGAGGGCTGGCAGTCCTGGTCGCCGAGCGGCTCCTACGCCCTCGGCACCGCCCCGCACCGCCCGACGAACGACAACTGGGCGACCGTGTGCTACCGCCCCGGCCACGGGGTGCCCGCCGGGGCCTTCCAGGGCGAGGGCCTGCTGGCGCTCGACCCGGGTGACGGCTCCCCGGTCCGCCTCTGGGCGGCGACGGACCCGCTGCACGAGGTGCCGTCGGTCCGGCTGACCGTCGCCGGCGGTGTCGCGGAGGTCGAGGCCGACGGCCCGGTCAAGGAGTGGACCGGCGCGGGCATCCAGTCCGTGCTGGCCGACTGGGCCGACTCCCTGGCGCTGCCGGCGCCCCGCCCGGCGCCCACCGTCTGGTGCTCCTGGTACGAGTACTTCACGGCCGTCACCGAGGACGACATCCACGAGAACCTGCGCGCGATGGACACCCTCGACCTGCCGATCGACGTGGTGCAGATCGACGACGGCTACCAGAGCGCCCTGGGCGACTGGCTGAACCTCTCCGGACGCTTCCGCTCGCGGCGGGGCATCGCGGACGCCATCCGCGCCCGCGGCCGCCGGGCGGGCATCTGGACGGCGCCCTTCCTGGTCGACCCGGCGAGCGCGCTCGCCGAGACGTACCCGGACTGGCTGGTCCGCGACCCCGACGGCAACCCGCTGCACGCGGGCCGCAACTGGGGCCACGACCTGTACGTCCTGGACACCACCCACCCGGCCGCCGCGGCGTACCTCACCGACGTCTTCGCCACGCTGCGTGCCGAGGGCTACGACTACTTCAAGGTCGACTTCCTCTACGCGGGCGCGCTGGACGGTGTACGGCACTCGGGCGCCGACCCGCTCACCGCGTACCGGCTCGGGATCGCCCTGATCCGGGAGGCCATCGGCGCCGACGCCTACCTCCTCGGCTGCGGTGCGCCGGTCCTGCCCTCCATCGGCCTGTTCGACGCGATGCGGGTCAGCCCGGACACGGCCCCGCACCGCCGCCCGCAGGCCGGTGACTACAGCCAACCGGGCCAGGATCCGGCCGAGTTCACCGGTGTCGGCCGCCAGTGGCAGCACGGCCGGCTCTGGGTCAACGACCCCGACTGCCTGATGGCCCGCCCCGCCGTGGAGACCCGCGCCCGCTGGGCGGCCCATGTCGAGGCGGTCGGCGGCCTGGTCGCCTCCAGCGACCGGCTGCTCTCCCTCGACCCGTGGGGCGTGGACACGACCCGCCGCCTTCTCACCGGAGCAACCGGAGTCACCCGATGAACGACCGCACCCTCTCCGTCCCGGGCATCGCCTACGGCGGCGACTACAACCCCGAGCAGTGGCCCGAGGAGGTGTGGGCCGAGGACGTCCGTCTGATGCGCGAGGCGGGCGTCAACATGGTGAGCGTCGGCATCTTCTCGTGGGCGCTGATGGAGCCGTCCGAGGGCGTCTACGACTTCTCGCGGATGGACAAGATCCTCGACCTCCTCCACGAGAACGGCATCGCCGCCGACCTCGCCACGCCGACGGCCGCCCCGCCGGCCTGGTTCTTCCGCGCCCACCCGGAGGCACTCCCGGTGGACCACGACGGCCGCACCCTGTCGTACGGCAGCCGCCAGACGTTCTGCCCGAGCAGCCCCGCCTACCGCGAGGCCGCGCTCAGGATCGCCGGCGCGATCGCCGACCGGTACGCGGGCCACCCGGCCGTGCGGATGTGGCACGTCCACAACGAGTACGGCTGCCACAACGCGGCCTGCTACTGCGACACCAGCGCGGCCTCCTTCCGCCGCTGGCTGCGGGCGAAGTACGCCGACGACCTGGCCGCCCTCAACCACGCCTGGGGCACGACCTTCTGGAGCCAGTGGTACTACGACTGGGACGAGATCCTGCCGCCCCGCGCGACCGGCGCCGTCCCCAACCCGACGCACCAGCTGGACTGGCGGCGGTTCTGCTCGGACGAGCTGCTGTCGCTGTACACCGCGGAGCGTGACGTGCTCCGGGAGGCCGCGCCCGCGATCCCGGCCACCACCAACTTCATGGTGATGCACAACTTCGACGCCCTCGACTACTGGCGCTGGGCACCGGAGCTGGACGTGGTGGCCAACGACCACTATCTGATGTCCGCCGACCCCGAGTCGGAGATCGACATCGCGCTCAGCGGCGATCTGATGCGGTCGCTGGCGGGCGGGCCGTGGCTGCTGATGGAGCACTCGACGGGTGCGGTCAACTGGCAGCCCGTCAACCGGGCCAAGAACCCCGGTGAGCTGCGCCGCAACGCGCTCGCCCATGTGGCGCACGGCGCGGACGGCATCTGCTACTTCCAGTGGCGGGCGGCGAAGGCCGGTGCCGAGCAGTGGCACTCGGCGATGCTGCCGCACGCCGGGACCGACAGCCAGATCTGGCGGGACGTGGTCCGACTGGGCACGGATCTGGGGGCGTTGGCCGAGGTGCGGGGCAGCACCGGCACAGCCGAGGTGGCCGTCGTCTGGGACTGGAACGCCCGCTGGGCCGTGGAGTTCCCCTCCCAGCCGAGTGGTGAGCTGCGCTACCTGGACCTGGTCCGCTCCTGGTACGAGCCGCTGTGGCGGGCGGGCGTGGCGGTGGACTTCGTCCGGCCGGACGCGGACCTGTCCGCGTACAAGGTGGTCCTGGCCCCGAACCTGTACCTGGTGGACGACGCGGGCGCGGCCAACCTGACGTCCTTCGCCGAGGCCGGCGGCACCCTCGCCGTCGGCTTCCACAGCGGCATGGTGGACGAGAACAGCCATGTGCGGCTGGGCGGTTACCCGGGTGCGTTCCGGGAGGTGCTGGGCGTCCGCACGGACGAGCTGTTCCCGCTGCTGCCGGGTGAGCGGGTGGCGCTGAGCGAGGGCGGCACGGGCTCGCTGTGGTCGGAGCGGGTGCGGCCGGAGGGCGCCGAGGTGGTCACGTCCTACGCCGTCGGCCCGCTGGCCGGTGTCCCGGCGGTGACGCGGCACGCGTACGGCACGGGCAGTGCCTGGTACCTGGCGACCCTGCCGGACGCGGAGACCCTGGCGGGGCTGCTCGCCCGGATCCGCACGGAGGCGGGTGTGGCCGCGGGCCGTACCGCGCCGGCGGGCGTGGAGGTCGTCGTGCGGCGCGGCACGGACGCGGACTACGTGTTCGTGATCGACCACGCCGGTAAGGGGGCCGAGGTCGCCGTGTCGGCCGGAGCTGTGGAACTGCTGTCCGGCAAGGCGGTCGACGGATCGGTTGTCGTGGCTCCGGGCGAGATCGCCGTCGTGCGGGAGCGGCGGGGCGCGTAGCGCAGGAGGCCGGAAGGGTCGTTCGGCGACCATGGGTTCGTCGTGGCTGGTCGCGCAGTTCCCCGCGCCCCTTCGGGGGCGCGGGGGGCCTCAGCGGGATGCGAACGGGCCCTCCAGTGCCGCCCATTGCAGCAGCATGATGGTCTTGGCGTCGGCGATCTCGCCCGTCCGGATCATCTCCAGGGCGCGCCGGAAGGGGAGTTCGAGGATCTCGATGTCCTCGCCCTCCTCGTCCAGGCCGCCGCCCTCGTGGGTGCGGGTGGCCGGGCCGTAGGCGGCCGCATAGAAGGAGATCCGTTCGGTGACCGAGCCGGGGCTCATGTAGACGTCGAAGACGTGCTGGACGGCGCCGACCGTGTGCCCGGTCTCCTCGACGACCTCCCGGCGGACCGCGTGTTCCGGGTGCTCGTCGGCGGCGTCCAGGAGGCCCGCCGGGGTCTCGATCAGCATGCCGTCGGGGTGGCCGTTGACGTACACCGGGAAGCGGAACTGGCGGGTGAGCAGAACGGTTTCGCGCTCGGCGTCGTAGAGGAGGAGCGTGGCGCCGTTGCCGCGGTCGTGGGTCTCGCGTTCCTCGGTGTGCCAGGTGCCGTCGGCGTGCCGGTAGTCGAAGGTGGTGGCCCGCTCGACGTACCAGTGGCTGGACAGCAGTTTCACCTCCCGGACCCGCACGCGCGGGTTGCCGGTCAGGTCCAGGCCGGTGCGGTCGAGTCCGGTGCGGCCCCGGCGGTCGGGGGCGTCCGCCCCGGCGGTCATCGCAGGCCTGCCGGGCGGGCGGGGGCGTTCAGGTCGGTCATGATCACCTGTCTACCACCCGCCGCCCGGGACCGGCCGGCGTCCCGCTAGTGCTGGGACCGGAAAGGTTTGCCGAGCCGGTGAACCTTTCCGGTCGCCGTACTAGTGCACTTCGGCCCGTGCCGGGTCCTCGTCGAGGAAGCCGCCCGACTGGTGCTGCCACAGCTTGGCGTAGGCGCCCTCGGCGGCGAGCAGTTCGTGGTGCGTGCCCTGCTCGACGATCCGGCCGCGGTCCAGGACCACGAGCCGGTCCATGGAGGCGACCGTGCTCAGCCGGTGCGCCACCACGAGCGCCGTACGTCCCTCCATGAGCCGCCACAGCGCCTCCTGGACGAGCATCTCGCTCTCGGAGTCCAGCGCGCTGGTCGCCTCGTCCAGGAGCAGGATCGGGGCGTCCCGCAGGATCGCCCGGGCGAGGGCGACCCGCTGGCGCTGGCCGCCGGAGAGCTTGACGCCCCGCTCGCCGACCATCGTGTCGAAGCCGTCCGGCAGCGCGTCGGCGAACTCCGTGACGTGGGCCGCCTGGGCGGCGAGCCGGATCTCGGCGTCGCTGGCGTCGGGCCGGGCGAAGGCGATGTTCTCCCGCAGGGTGCGGTGGAACATCGCCGGGTCCTGCGGTACGTAGGCGATCTGACTGCGCAGGTCGGTCTGGCGCAGCCGGCTGATGTCCTGGCCGCCGATGGTGATCCGTCCGGCGTCGATGTCGGTCATCCGCAGCAGCAGCCGGGTGAGTGTGGTCTTGCCGCCTCCCGACCGGCCGACGAACCCGAACTTCGAGCCGCTGGGCACGTCCAGCTCAAGTCCTTCGAACAGCGGTTTGGCACCCGCGTGGGTGAAGGAGACCTTGTCGAACCGGACGTCGGCGGCCCGCGGCGCGAGCGGCTCCGGGGTCACCGGGTCCAGCACGCTCGGCGGCTCCAGAAGCAGTTCGGTGAACTGGGCCGCCTCCGTCATGGAGCTCTCCATACGCCGGTAGATCTGGTTGAACTCGAACATGATCCGGGTCGCGTTGGTGTAGTAGGTGAAGGCGACCACGACCGCCTCCACACTCTGCCCGCCGCCGGCCAGGCCGACTGCGAGCAGCAGGCCCAGCGCGTTGGTCGCGACGGACATCGGCGCGACGAACGTGTCGATGCGGAGGTTGCCGTAGTCCCAGGAGCGCAGCGTGCGCCGCCTCGACTCGGCCACCCGGGACCGGTGTTCGGCGGCCTCCCGTTCCTCGGCGGCGAACGCCCGGACCGTGTCCATGTTCATCAGACTGTCGGCGACGTGGCCGGACACCCGCGCGATGGCCTCCTCCCGCTGGGCGACCAGCCGCTGCCGCCGTCGGATCAGCGGCACCACGCACACCGCGGTGACCGCGATCATCGTCAACAGCCCGATGACCAGGAACGGTTCATAGCGCCAGAGCACCACCGACCCGAACAACAGGGGCACGAAACTGCCCACGATGTTGAAGGTGAGCGTGTCGGCGAATTCCTCGAAGCGGGTGGCGAAGCTCAGCACCCGCTTGGTGAGCGACCCGGCGAAGTTGTCGTGGAAGAACGCGGAGTCCTTGGCGAACAGTTCGTCCATGCCGATGACGTACAACTGCTCGATGCCGAGCGCGTCCAGGCGGTTCAGGCAGTGCAGACCGATCCGCCAGAACGCCTCCGCCAGCAGCAGGACACCGCCGAAGCCGAGGACGTACGGCAGCGCGGCACCGAAGCCCAGGCCGTGCCCGTCGGCGATCCGGCCGACCAGCTTGGCCACGACCAGCGGGGCCCCGTAGTTGATTCCGATGTTGCCGAGCGCCGGCAGCAGCATTCCGGGCAGGGTGAACCGCTTGAGCCGCGCCAGTTCCCGTCCGTAGTAACGAAGCGCGAGCATGACGGCACCTTTTTGCGGTCCGCTCGCAGGTAAATCGACCGAGGATGTCATCTCAACCCTGTGTAGTCGTCGTACGGCATGCCGAGCCGGCCGGCGCGTGGTCTGCGGCGGCCTCGAATCGGCAGGTCAGGAAAGGGAAGTGTGCCGCGACGGCGGCCACGGAGTCCACGTGTTTTCCGGACGGCGGCTACTGTGCGAACACACGGACGACGCCGCTGCGGGGTTCAGCCCCGCAGCTCCCTCAGGGCACTTTCCAGGCGTGCTTCGACCACGTTCCGGTCGTCGTGCAGGAAGGGGGTCTCCTGTTGGTCGTTCAGTGGGCGGGGCCGGTCACCGGGGTGGGGCGCTCGCAGGTGCTGGTCACCGGGAGTGCGCGGCCCTGGTCGGCCGCCTCCACGAGGGTGAGCATGACGTCCAGGACATGGCCGGCGAGGTCGGCCGACGCGCGGTGCGGGCGCCCCTCGGCCAGGGCCTCGGCGAGATCGGCCAGGCCGACGCCGCGGCCCGCGCCCCGGTAGCCGGCGGACACCGGCAGGGTCTCCCAGCCGTCGCCGCGGTGCAGTTCCACGGCGCCGTCGAAGCCGTTCGGGTCGGGCACCGACAGCGAGGCCTCGGTGCCGTGCACCTCGATGCGGGGCAGCCGGGCGGCACGGACGTCGAAGCTCATGATCAGGGTGGACAGCGCGCCGCCCACGTGCTCCAGGACGCCGGTGATGTGCGTGTCCACCTCCACCGGGAACACGGTCCCCGCCCGCGGACCGCTGCCGATCGTCCGCTCGGCGCGCGGCCGCGAGGAGGCCCCCGTCACCTTCACCACCGGGCCCAGCAGATGGACCAGGGCGGAGAGGTAGTAGGGGCCCATGTCGAGCAGGGGGCCGCCGGCGGGCCGGTAGTAGAACTCCGGGTCCGGATGCCACTTCTCGTGTCCGGCGCCGGTCATGAAGGCGGTGGCCGCCACCGGCCGGCCGATCAGACCGTCGTCGACGGCCTTGCGGGCGGTCTGCGTTCCGGTGCCGAGGACGGTGTCGGGCGCGCAGCCGACCCGCAGTCCGGCCTCCCGGGCCGCCGCGAGCACGGCGTCGGCCTCCTTACGGTTCGCCGCGAGCGGCTTCTCGCCGTACACGTGCTTGCCGGCGCCGAGCGCCGCGAGGGCGACCTCCGCGTGCGCGGCCGGAATCGTCAGGTTGAGTACGGCGTCCACGTCGTCGCGGGCCACGAGCGCGGCGACGTCCGGCGCCGGCTCCGCGCCGGTCTGCTCGGCCACGCTCCGCGCACGGTCCCGGTCGAGGTCGGTGACGGCGGTCAGCCGTACGGACGTCAACCGGTCCAGCGTCGAGAGATAGGCGCCGCTGATCTTCCCGGCGCCGACGATCCCGACTCTCAAGGGCTTCAGCGGCTCGCCCACAGCAGTCCCCTCTCGGTCAGCGTGCGGACCTCGGGCACGTCGAAGTCGTCGGGCTTGTGCCCGATGGTCGAGACGAACACCCGCCCCGCGCCCCAGGTCCTGGTCCACACGGCGGGCATCACCGCGGGCCGGTCGCGGAGTTCGTCGGGCGGGAAGGTGGTGGTGGCGAGGACGTCGATGTGCGGGTCGGTGAGCAGCCAGTACTGCTCGGTGTGCACGGCGAAGTCGTCGAGCCCCGCGATGACCGGATGGTCGGCGCGCTCGGGCAGCGGGTGCACGGTGTGGTCGTGGAAGCCCGGCGGGTGCATGACGAACTTGCCGCCGGTCAGCAGGTGGTAGCCGTGGTCGTGGAAGCTGTCGACGATGCCGCCGTGCCAGCCGGCCAGGCCGGTGCCCGCGCGCACCGCGGCGGCGAGGTTGTCGCTCTGTTCCCGGGTGATGGTCCCCATGGTCCAGCACTGCACGACCAGGTCGGTGGCGGCCAGGCGCTCCGCGTCCTCGTACACCGCCAGGTCCTCGGAGGTCTCGACGGTGAATCCGTGTTCCTTGAGGAACGGGACGAATCCGTCGCTGATCGTCACGGGCTGATGCCCGTCCCAGCCGCCGCGGACGACGAGCGCCCGCCGGATGTCGGTGGTCAAGGTGATCGCACGCTCCCATCGGCGCCGCGCTGCCGGGCGCGGCGGTCGGCACTGCGATCAATTATTCCACCGCCTTGATTAACTACCTTCGGCAGAGCCGAGGGTCCCATCCGCAACAGGGCTCCCCCACGTCTACGATCCGACCGGCCGGCTCCACTCCGGGGGGCTGCGGGCGGTGGCGTTCAGCCCTGACGGCACCCTGTCGGCCACGGGCAGCGAAGACGGCACTGTGTGCGTGTGGCGGGCCGACACGGGACAGGCATGGGTCACCGACCGGCACAACCGGTCGGTGAACGCCCTGGCCTTCTATCCGGACGGCCGGTTCCTGGCCGGCGCGGGCGGGGACAAGGTCATACGCAGCGTACGGCTGCCCGGGACCGAAGTGTGACCGCTGCCGGGACGAGGTCCGTGCCCGCAGGCGCGGTCACCGTTCTGGAGTCGCGTCGTCCCCTCGCTGCCAGTCCGCGTCCGCGAGGCCGAGGAGCCGCTCGGTCTCCGCCGCGTCGGGCAACGGACCGTGATCCCCCGTCACCTTGAGCGCGGAGACCGCGGTGATGTGGCCGAGCCGCAGGGCACGGGGCGTCGTCTCGCCGCGCAGCAGCCCGGCCAGGAAGCCCGCCGCGAACGCGTCACCCGCGCCCACGGGTTCCACCACCGCCGTGCGCAGCGCGGGCACCGTGCACAAGCCGTCCGCGGTGACGGCCGTAGCGGCCCGGGCGCCGTCCTTGACGACGAGGATCCGCGGACCGGGCAACAGGTCCCGCACGCCGGTGACGGTTAGCTCGTCGCCCCACAGCCGCTGCGCCTCGTCCAGGCCCACGAACACGAGGTCGGCCCGGTCGGCGAGGGCCCGCAGGGTCTCCGGTGCCGTGCCGTGGGGCCACAGGGCGGCGCGGTGGTTGACGTCGAAGCTGACGGCGTACGGGCGTTCGGTGCCGGGTGCGGCGAGGGCGCGGGTCACCAGGTCGCGGCAGGACGGCGAGAGGGCGGGGGTGATGCCGGTGAGGTGCAGGAGGGCGGCGGAGCGCAGCGGTTCGCCGTCCAGCAGGTCCGGGCCCAGGGCCGAGGCCGCCGAGCCCGTGCGGTAGTAGTGGACGCGGGTTCCGGTGGGGCCGGGGTTCTTGACCAGGAGGCCCGTGGGCCGGTGCGGGTCGGTCCGTACATGGCTGACGTCGACCCCGGTGGCGGCGACCGCGGCGCGCACCCGGTGCCCCAGCGGATCGTCGCCCACGGCCGAGAGCCAGCAGGCCGGGATGCCGTGGTCCGCGAGGTACATGGCCACGTTGGACTCCGCGCCCGCGGTGGACAGCCGCAGTTGCTCGGCCTCGGCCAGCGTTCGGGGTGGGTCGGGGGCCAGGGCCGCCATGGTCTCGCCGACGCAGACCACCCGTCCAGGCGCCGGCCGCCAGGGAGCCGTCATGCCTGTCCGTCCTCCGCCACGACGGCGAGGAACGCCCGGGCGCGGTCGCGGAGTTCGGCGATTCCGCCGCCGTCGGCCGCGTCCCCGACCAGGGGTGAGCCGACGCCGACGGCGGTCGCCCCGGCGGCCAGATAGGCCCGCGCCGCGGGCACGTCGACGCCGCCCACCGGGACCAGCACGGCGTCGGGGAAGGGGCCGCGCAACGCCTTCAGATAGGCCGCTCCCCCGGCCTCGGCGGCGGGAAAGAGCTTCAGCGCGGCCGCGCCCCGGGCCTGCGCGGCGATGACGTCGGTGGGGGTCAGCACGCCCGCCAGGACCGGCATGCCGAGGCCCAGCGCGGTGTCGACGCCGGCGCCGAGGCCGGGGGTGACCGCGAAGGTGGCGCCCGCGTGGTGGGCGGCCCGCGCGTCGGCGGCGGTGAGCACGGTGCCGGCACCCAGCGGCCGGTCGGGGCCCAGCTCCTCGCGGGCCCGGGCGAGGACGGTGAGCGCGTCCGTGCCACTGAGGGACACCTCGATCAGTTCGATGCCCTCCTCGGCCAGGGTCAGCACGGTGCGCAGGGCGGCGTCCGGGTCGGTGCCGCGCACGATGGCCAGCAGTCGGCGGGAGGTGAGGGCGGCTCGCAGATCCACAGCCAGGACTCCTTCTACGGTTCGGGTTTCCGAGCAGGGCGTCGGGCGCCTCTACGGCTCGGGGCTCAGGGGGCACCGGTCGCCTCCTGAGGTTCGGGCTCTCAGCGGCGTCGGTCACCGTCCACGGTGCGGGTTTCTCCAGGGGCGTCGGGTGTCTGCTCAGGGGCAGCGGCAGGCGGCGCTCACGGTGAGCCGCCAGCGGACCTCGCCCGAGGCGCCGACGCGGGCCGCGTCGTCCGGGCCGGCGTCGGCGAGGTCGAAGACCCGGCCGAGCATGGGCTCGACGCCCGTACTGCGGTAGGGCCGGGCGGCCGGGAAGCCGCCGAGGTTGCGCCACAGGGCGACGGAGAGCGGCTGTCCCTCGGCCTCGACGGCGAAGGAGAGCCGGTCCCGGTCGTCGTGCACACAGCACCGGCCGTCCGCCACCACGGCTCCGGCCGCCGTCCCGTCGTCCGGCCCGAACCGGTCCAGGCGCAGCCCCAGCGGCGCGGGCCAGACGCCCTCCTGCCAGCGGGCGCCGGCCGGCCAGGGACGGTCCACCAGGGGCGCCGCCTCCGGGAACAGCCGGGTCGGCGCCCCGTCCCGGGCCTTCAGCACGGCCGCCTCGGAGAGGTCCAGCAGCGCGTGCGCGGCCCAGAGGAAGCGGAAGCCGGGCTCGGCCGCCAGGACGTAGTCGGCCCGCACACCGTCGGCCGTACCGCTCAGCGTGCGCGTCAGGGTGAAGTGTTCGCCGTGGACGCGCTCGCCGTCCCCCTCCCGGGTCCAGGCCCGGGACCAGGCGTCTCCGTGATCGGGGGTGCCGCGCACGGTGGGGACGCACTCCTCCACTCCCCCCGCGTCCACGAACGCGTCGCCCGGTGCCACACCGTCGCGTGCGGCGATCTCGCGCCGCCACAGCCATTCGCGCCCGCCGTGGCGCAGCGAGGTCCAGCGGCCGCCGTGGGCGAGGTCGGTGACGACGTCCATCACCACTCCGCGAAGGAGCCGTCGGGGTGCCGCCACACCGGGTTGCGCCAGTTGTGGCCCGTCCGGCCGGCCGCGCGTACGGCCGCCTCGTCGACGGTGATACCGAGGCCGGGGGCGTCACCGCGCCGCGCGTGCCCGTCGACGAACCGGAAGGGTTCGGGGTCGACCAGGTAGGAGAGGAGGTCGGCGTCCTTGTTGTAGTGGATGCCCCGGCTCTGCTCCTGGATCAGGAAGTTCGGTGTGGCGAAGGCGACTTGGAGGCTTGCCGCCAGTGCGATGGGCCCGAGCGGGCAGTGCGGGGCGAGTTGTGCGCCGTAGGTCTCCGCGAGCGAGGCGATGCGGTGCACCTCGGAGATGCCGCCCGCGTGGGACAGGTCTGGCTGGGCGACCGCGATGCCGGCGGCGAGGACGGGCAGGAACTCGGCCCGGGAGTACAGGCGTTCACCGGTGGCCAGCGGTACCGGGCTCGCGGTGACCAGGCCGGGCAGCAGGTGGCCCTGCTCGGGGACGACGGGTTCCTCCACGAACAGCGGGTGCAGGGGCGCGAGTTCGGTCAGGACGCGGCGGGCGCTGGCGGCGGTGAAGCGGCCGTGGAAGTCGACGGCGACATCGCGGTCGGGACCGAGGGCGTCCCGGGCGGCCGCCACCCGGGCGACCACCGCCGCGGTCTCCGCGGCCGTGGTGATCGGCGAGGTGGACCCGGCCGCGTTCATCTTCACGGCCGTGAAGCCGGCCTCCACCTGGGCCGCGATCTGTTCGGTGAGCTGGGCCGGTTCGTCACCGCCGACCCAGGCGTAGACCCGGACCCGGTCACGTACCGGACCGCCGAGCAGGGCGTGCACGGGCGCGCCGTACGTCTTGCCGGCGATGTCCCACAGGGCCTGGTCGAGGCCCGCGACGGCGCTGGACAGGACGGGACCGCCCCGGTAGAAGCCGCCCTTGGTGAGTACCTGCCAGTGATCCTGGACGCGCAGCGGGTCCTGCCCCACCAGGTACTCGGCGAGGACCTCGATCGCCGCGCGCACCACCTCGGCGCGGCCCTCGACCACGGGTTCGCCCCATCCCACCACGCCTTCGTCGGTCTCGACGCGGCAGAACAGCCAGCGTGGCGGGACGAGGAAGGTCTCTATTCGGTCGATCTTCACTGGCCGCCGCTGCCTTTCGGGTCGTCGTCGGTGCCGCCCAGCCGGGCCAGGTCGCGGCCCGCCTGGTCGAGCAGGGCACGCATGGCGCGCTCGGCCGCCTCCGGGTCGCCGTCGCGGACGGCGTCCAGGACGGCGCGGTGGGCGGGTACGGGGGGCTCGCTGTGCGGGGAGCTGTGCACGATGCGGTCGCGGTGGGCGAGCCCTGACTCGATCACCATCTCCATGCGTTCGAGCAGTTCGTTGTGGGTGGCGACGAGCAGGGCGCGGTGGAAGGCGAGGTCGGCGTCGACGGCGTGGCCCGGGTCGGCGGCGTCGTGCCGTCCCATGGCGTCCAGGGCGTCCTCCAGGGCCACGAGGTCGGCTTCGGTGCGGCGCTGGGCGGCGAGCCGGACCGCGGCGGGTTCGATGATCGCCCGGACCTCGGCGAGGTTGTGCAGCAGCGACCGGTCGGCGTCGGCGGTACCGGCGCCCTCGAACTGCCAGCGCAGCACGTCGGCGTCGAGCAGGTTCCAGTCCGCTCGGGCGCGCACGAAGGTGCCGCGTTTCTGGCGGGCGTCGACCATGCCCTTGGCGGCGAGCACCTTGAGGGACTCGCGCAGGGCGGTGAGGCTGACGCCGAGTTCGCTCTGCAGCGCCACCAGGTCGAGGGTGGCCCCTTCCGGGATCTCACCGCCCAGGATGCGGCGCGCCAGGGCCTCCACGGTCTGGCCGTGCACACCGCGGCGGGCGTAGGGCGTCATGTCGTACAGCCTTTCTGTTCACGACGTGGTTCGGCGGCGCTCACACGGAGTCCTTCACGACACTCCAGCCGCCGTCCACGACCAGCCTGGACCCGGTGATGTAGGAGGCCTCGTCGGCGCAGAGGAAAGCGATCGCCGCGGCCACCTCCTCGGGCGTGCCGAACCGGCGGGCGGCGGTCTGCGCGACGCTGCGCTCCCGCTCCGCGGGTGTCACCCCGTCCCAGGCGCCGGTCAGGATCGGCCCGGGCAGCACCGCGTTGACGCGTACCTCGGGCCCGTACTCGACGGCGAGCTGCCCGCACAGGGAGAGCAGGGCGCCCTTGGCCGCCGCGTAGGCGGGGTGTCCGGGGATGCCGGCGTGGGCGTGCACCGACGAGGTGAGCACCACGGCCCCCCGGCCGGCCCGCAGGTCGGGCAGGACCGCCTTGAAGCCGAGGAAGCTCGCGGTGAGGTTGACGGCGAGCTGCCGCTGCCAGGACTCGGCCGGCAGCTCGTGCGCCGCTGCGACGTCGACGGTGTAGGCGTTGCTGACGAGCACGTCGACCGGGCCGTAGGCGTGGGCCGCGGTGACGATCCGGGCCCAGTCGTCCTCGGCGGCGACGTCGGCGTGCACGTACCGGGCCCGGCCGCCGTCCTTGGTGATCCCGTCCACCACGGCCTGGCCGCGTTCGTCCGCGATGTCGACGAGGACGACGGCGGCCTCCTCCCGGGCGAGGCGTTCGGCGGTGGCGGCGCCGATGCCGGAGGCGGCTCCGGTCACCACGGCGGTACGGCGGGTGAAGCGGGCACCGTACCGTCGTACGGACTGGTCCATCGGGCTCCTTAGAGGGTGAGCTGCAGGAAACATATGCGTCCTACCGGCGGGTCAGCACCACCAGGTCCGCATCGTGATCGGCGCTCCAGGTGAACGGCAGGCCGTAGTGGAGCAGATGGGCTCCGCTGTACGTCGTTCCCGTCGCCGTGTCCTGGTAGCGGGCCGCCGGGTCCAGGCCCCGCAGCCGGAGCCGGTCGGGGCGGCCGGGCAGCAGCGGGGCGCCGTCGAGGCGGCCGGTGGAGAGCGCGGCGACGACGGTTCGGTCACCGTGGTCGTACTGCACTCCGCAGCTGGTGTCGTCCGGGGTGCCGAGCAGCCGGGCCTCGCCGTGGTGGACGACGTCCCGGACCTCCTTGTAGCGGGCGATCCACCGGGCGGCCTCGGCCCGCTGCCCCGGTGTCCAGGCGCGCAGGTCGGCGCCGATCCCCAGGACCCCGCACATCGCGTTGACGAAGCGGAAGGCGAGGCTGCGCGGGCGCGGGTCGAAGATGCCGGGGGCGTCGGTGACCCAGGAGCTCATCAGGTGCGGGGCGTGCGCGTGCAGGAAGCCGTGCTGGATGCGCAGCCGGTCCAGGGGCGCGGTGTTGTCGCTGGGCCAGACGACGTCGGTGCGGGCGAGGGTGGCGTGCTCGATCCGGCCACCGCCGCCGGCGCAGCCTTCGACGGTGACGTCCGGGTGGGCGGCGCGCAGGTGGTCGAGGACGCGCACATATCCGGCGACGTGCTCGGCGTCCAGGTCGACGGGGCCGGCACCGGGGCGGCCGCGCTCGGTGGGCGGGCGGTTCATGTCCCACTTGAGGTAGCCGATGTCGTAGTCGCCGAGCAGCCGGTCGAGGGTGCCGATGACGAACTCCTGGACATCGGTCCGGCCCAGGTCGAGGAGCAGCTGGTTGCGGACCAGGCGGGAGGGGCGGCCGTCGATGCGGTACACCCACTCGGGGTGTTCGGCGTACAGCCGGCTGCCGGGACTGACCGCCTCCGGCTCGACCCACAGCCCGAAGTCCAGGCCGAGGGCGCGGACCTCCCCCACGAACCGGTCGAAGCCCTGCGGGAACGCCTGCGGGTCCGGGTACCAGTCGCCCAGTCCCCCGGTGTCGTCGGCGCGGCCGGTGAACCAGCCGTCGTCCACGACGAACAGCTCGGCACCGATGTCGGCGGCCGCCTTCGCCAGCTCCAGCTGCCCGGCCGCGTCGACGTCGAAGCCGGTGGCCTCCCAGGAGTTGTAGAGCACCTTGCGGGGGCGGTGCAGCCGGTCGCCGGTGAGGTGGCGCTCGTAGCGGTGCCAGACGCGGGACAGGCCGTCGAGCCCGTCCGGGCTGAACGCGCAGGCGAGACGGGGGGTTGTGAGGGTCTCCCCCGGGGCCATGAGGACGGCGCCCTCGTGCGGGACCCGTCCGGCGCGGACGCGTACGGCGCCGCCGGGCTCGGCCTCCGCCGTGATGTGCCAGTTCCCGGGCCATTCGAGGGCGACACCGTACGTCGCGTCCTCGCTCTGCACGGCCAGCCAGGGCGCGTACGCGTGCCCCGGGGCGCCCTGCAGACTGCCGATGGTGAACGTGCCCCGGGGCAGGTCGAGTCGGGTGAGCTGGAACTCCTGCGACCACTGCCCGCAGAGGTACGTCAGCCGCGCCGGGCCGGCCACCGGGATGTTCACGGCGGCCGAGTCGAGCCGTTCCAGGCGGAGTTCCCCGGCGGCGGTGAACTCGGCCCACCGCAGGATCACATCGGTGCCCGGCACGGTCTCGTAGCACAGGACCGTCCGCAGCCCGGTCGTCCCGTCCGCGAAGGCGAGCCGCAGCGCGCCCTCCGACTCCTGCGCGCCGTCGAACTCCCACCACACGCCCCGCCCGGCGCCGGCGACCAGCTCGGAGCCGGTGAACGGCCGCAGCCCGTACGGCAGATACTCGGCCGGAGCCGCGTCGGCGGGCGTGATGAAGTGGGTGCGGTGGGACCAGTCGAGGGCGGAGGGTCCCTCCTCCACCCCGAGGGGGCCCCAGGCGTCCAGCTCGGCCCACGGGCCGTCCGGGGAGAGGCGGACCGTGTAGGAGGTGTGCTCCGTGCGCAAGGTCCAGCGCTTGTGGGTCACTTGACCGCTCCCAGGTTGAGTCCGGCCACGAAGTGCCGCTGGAAGCGCAGGAACACGGCGACCGTGGGCGCGGCGGCGATGACCGATCCGGCGGCGATCACGTTCCACATCGACACGAACTGGCCCTGGAGTCCGATGAGGGCGGCCGTGATCGGCATCTTGGAGTCGCTGCGCAGGACGGTGATCGCCCAGAGCAGGTCGTTGAAGATCCAGGTGAAGGACAGGGCGCTGAGGGCGGCCAGGGCCGGGCGGGTCAGCGGGAGGATGATCCGCCAGAAGATCTGCCACGGTCCGGCGCCGTCGACGACCGCCGCCTGCTGGATCTCGACCGGGATCGACCGCATGAACCCGTGCAGGACGAACACGTAGAAGCCGACGCCGAAGCCGATCTGCACGCCGATCAGCGCGGGCAGGGTGTCGTAGAAACCCATCACCTCGCTGAGCTTGGACACCGGGATGAGCAGGATCTGCGGCGGCAGCAGGTTGCCGCCGAGCATCAGGAGCAACAGGGTGCGCCGGAAGGGGAGTTCGTAGCGACTGAGGCCGAACGCGGCCATCGCGGCGAGGGCCAGGGTCACCAGGACACAGGGGATGGTGACGAGCAGGCTGTTGATCAGGGCCTGCTGCTGGCCGCCGTCGGTCCAGGCCTGGCCGAAGTTGGACAGGGTGAAGGAGCGCGGCCAACTGCCCAGGCCATGGGCGGCGATGTCGTCGAAGGTGCGCAGGCTGGTCACCAGGACCAGCACGATGGGCAGCAGCCACAGCACGGCCAGCGCGCCCGCGCCCAGGTGGAATCCGGCGGTGGCGGCCCGCTTGCGGCGCAGTGCCGTGGAGTTGACGGACATCAGTCGGCCTCCCGGAACGCACGGACGAGGTAGGAGGCGATGACCCCGAAGGCGAGGACGAAGATGACGACGGCCAGGGCGGAGCCGTAGCCGAGTCGCAGGGACTGGAAGGCGGTCGAGTACATGTAGGTGCTCAGCAGTTCGGACGAGTGATAGGGGCCGCCGCGGGTGAGCGACCAGACGACGTCGAAGGAGCGCAGCGAGTCGATGACGATGACCGACAGAACGACCGCGTTGACACTGCGCAGTTGGGGCAGCGTGACATGCCGGAAGCGCTGCACGGCGCTGGCGCCGTCGACCTTGGCGGCCTCGTAGAGCGCCGGGTCGATGCCCTTCAGACCGGCGAGGTACAGCACCATCACATAGCCGATCTGCCGCCACAGCGCGGGCACGATCACGGCGTACAGGGCGGTGTCCTGGTCGGCGAGCCAGGCATGCCGGAGGCTGCCGAGGCCCACGCTCTGCAACAACTGGTTGAGGACGCCGTCGGGCTGGTAGATCGCCTGCCAGACGAGGGCGGTGGCGACCAGCGAGAAGACCACCGGCAGGAACAGCGCGGCCCGGTAGAAGCCGACCCCGCGCCGCTCCTGCTGGAGCAGCAGCGCGGCGGCCAGGCCCAGCACGGCGGACAGGCCGCCGAACAGGACCAGCCACAGCACGGTGTGGCCGGCCGCGCTGCGGAAGACGTCGTCGTGAGCCATCTCCCGGAAGTTGCCGAGCCCGACGAACTGCGGCGGCGAGACACCGTCCCACCTGGTGAGGGCGAGGTAGAACCCCTGCAGTGCGGGCCAGAACACCCACAGGGCCTCGGCGAGGAGCGGGACCAGGACGAAGGCGAGGACCAGGGGTGGCGTGCGCCGGGGCCCCCGGGCCCGCTTGCCGCTCATGGGCAGGCGGGCCGGGGACTTCCGGTCGGGCGCGGTCAGGACGGCCATCTCAGGCGTTCCAGATCTTCTCGGCGTCGCGCTGCCAGTCGGTCAGGATGCTGCCGATCGACTTGGGCTTGGCCAGGAACTTGGTGAGCGCGGTGTCCGCGGTGGGCTGGAGGGCGTCGCTGGAGTCGCGGTTGAAGAACTGGGTGATCTCGGCGGCCGCGTCGACGTGCTTGCGGCCCTTCGTCACCAGCGCGGTACCGGCGTCCTTGGCGTCCGGGTTGCAGGGCAGGACGGTGCCGGAGGAGCCCTTGATGTAGATCTCCTGGGCCTCGGCGGTGGCGAGGTACTTCATCAGGTCGACGACCTGGTCGCGGCGGCCGGTGCGGGCGCTGGCGAAGTAGCCGTCGACAGGCGCCTCTTCGGCGAGCGGGACCTTGGAGTCGATGACGGGGAAGCGGAAGAAGTCGATGTCGTCCAGGGCGCTCTTGGGTGCCGCGTCGGCGAAGAAGGTGCCGATGAGCATCATGCCGGTTTTGCCGTTGAGCAGGGAGGTCGTCGCGTCCTGGAAGGCGACGGCGGTGCCGTTCGGGTCGAAGTACGGCAGCACCTCCTGCCAGCGGTCGAAGACCTTGCGCACCTCGGGGTCGTCGAACCGGTGCTTTCCGGCGAGGAGTTCACGGTGGTACTGGGCGCCGTTGATCCGGATGTCCAGGTAGTCGAACCAGGCGGACGCCACCCAGGGGGTGTTGCCGCCCGCGCCGAGCCCGATCGGGGCGACGCCCTTGCTCTTGAGCTTGTCGCACAGGTCGAGGAAGCCGTCCCAGCTGGTGGGCTCGCTCACGCCCCACTTGGCGAAGTGGGACTTCCGGTAGAACATGCCCCACCAGTAGTAGGTGTTGGGCACGAAGACCTTCTTGCCGGAGCTCGCGGTGCAGAGCGAGTTCAGCGCCTTGGAGTAGCGCTTGAGGTCGGGCGACGACGTCCACACCTCGTCGAGGTCGAGCAGCAGGTTCTTCTTCGCGTAGGCGTCCGCCACCGAGCCGGGGTACCAGGTGTACACGTCCGGCGGGTTGGCCGAGGTGAGGTAGGTCGGCAGCTGGGTGCGGAAGGTCTCGGCGGCGACCGTGTTGAGACCGGCCTTGCCGGAGCCCTTCTTCCCGTACGCCGCGACCAGGTCCTCCATCGCGGACTTGGCCTGCGGGGCGGACAGGTTGGACTGGAGGGTCACCGCGCCCTTCGAGGAGCCCTTGCCGGAGGAGGTGTCGGTGACACAGCCGCTGAGCAGTGCCGCTGTCCCGGCGGCGCCGAGCCCGGCGAGGAACCGGCGTCGGCTGGGCTGGTGGTTGGCCATGGTTGTTTCCTCAGTCACTTGAGTCGGGTGCGGTACACGTGGCCGTCGACGCCGCGGAACACCGCGTCGACGGCTCCGTCCGGGCCGGCGGCCGCGCCGAGGGCGCCGTCGAAGGCCGCGCTCGGGAACTCCTGCCGTTTGCTCCAGCCCTGCCAGGCGCCGTCGCTGTACCGCTGCTGCCAGAGGGTGTAGTCGGCGGCCCGCACGTACAGCAGCACCGCGTCCCCGGCGGCGACCAGGGTCGGGCTGCCGCTGACGGTCCCGCCGAGGGCGGCCCAGTCCGACCACTGCCCCGAGGTGTCCCGGGTCCGCGTCCACACGTCGTCGGCCGCGGTGCGTACGGCGACGTGGACGCTCCCCTGCGCGTCGACGACGGCGGACGGGCGGCCGTACACCTGCCGTTCGCCGGGCGCGCCGAGCGAGGACCAGCCGGACGCCGGCCCGCGCTGGACGACCGTGCCGTCGGTGCCGCGCGCGAACAGCGTCCAGTGCGCGGGGTCGGTGAAGGCGACGGAGGGGGCGTCGGTCAACTGTCCGCCCAGGGACTGCCAGTGCCCCCAGTGGCCGTCGGCGTACACCCTCCGGTAGGCCCGGGAGTCGGCGCCGCGTACGAAGACGTCGATCCGGCCGCCGGCGGAGGCGTACACGGCGGGCTGGCCGAGGATCTTCCCCTGTGCGGGACCGCCGAGGTCCCGCGTCCCCCCGTCCGCCTTCTCGACGAGCGAGCCGTGCGGCCCCCGGAAAAACGTGGCGCCGCCGCTCGCCACGGCCGGGCTCGCCGTGGCCGTCACGCCCAGGTCGGTGCCCGGCAGGGCGTCGGCGCCGGTGAGCTTCAGGAACGCGGTGCCGTGCGCGGGGACCTCGACGGTGTACGACCCGCTGTGCGTGCCCCGGTCGGCACGTGCCCGCAGGTCACGGACGCGTACCGGGCCGCCGAGGCCGGTGTCCGAGAACTGCACGGTGCGCTGGGCGGGTTGGTCGGACCGGTTGAGCAGGACGACCGCGCGCTGTCCGCGCCCCCGCAGCACCTTGCTGTAGACGTCACCGACCGAGTCGGTGGCCACCCGCACGCCCTGGACGGCAAGGGGGTCCTGGTCCACGGCGATGATCTCCGGGTTGCGCAGGGTCGCGAGCATGGTGTCGGACAGCGTGCGCGGGTCGGAGCCGAGCACCAGCGGCGAGCCCATCTCGGCCCACATCACGAACTGGCTGGTGGACTCCTCCTGGGTCAGCTCGTACGACCCGTCGGTCATCTTCCGCATGGGGATGAGGTAGTCCGGGTCGTTGTAGTGGCCGGGGCCCTGCGCCTCGGGGTGCCAGGCGTTGGCGTCCATGTTGCGCAGGATGTTGGGCCACTCGCCGGGGCTCGGGGTACCCCAGGCGATGTCGGTGCCGGTGCGCCAGGAGTCGGCGATCGCCGGTCCGTAGACGTAGGTGTTGTGGGCGTCCTGTTCGGGGGTGTGCGGCAGGCCCCAGTCGTCGGTGAGCGGATTGCAGAGGTTCAGCAGCATCGTGCGGCCGGACTTGGCGACCGCGTCGCTGAACTCCTTGAAGGCGGGCCCCGGATCGAGTTTGGCGCCGATCCCGCAGAGGAAGTCGACCTTGATCGCGTCTATCTTCCAGCCCGCGAACTGCCGTGCGTCCTGGTCGTAGTAGCCGCGGCTGCCGAGGCCGCAGCTCTTGCCGCCGTCGTAGGCGCCGGCGTCGGTGTAGATGCCGGCCCGCAGTCCCCGCTTGTGCAGGTAGGAGACGAGGGCCGGGATGCCGGACGGGAAGCGGTCCGGGTTGGCCGTCAACCGCCCCTGTGCGTCGCGGGGGTTGTCGGCCTGCCAGCCGCCGTCCAGCCACACGATGTCGTATCCGCTGTCGCGCAGACCGCTGCTCACCAGCCGGTCGGCGACGGAGCGCACCTCCTTCTCGGTGGGCGCGCCCAGTCCGTAGTAGGTGTTCCATCCCATGTAGGGAGTCGGCGCGAGGCCGCTGTCGTAGGAGGCGGGTGCGCCCTGGTCGACGGCCGTCCCGGCGACGGCGTCGGGGGTCACGGTGGCGGCCAGGACCGCCGCGATCGCGGCCGCGAGTGCGGGCCGGGTGAACCGGTGGTGCGTGGGTCTGTGTACGGGCGGGTGCAAAGTCACGTACCTCTCCCGGGGAGTGGGAAGCAGGAGAACGTGACGCCGGCCGCTCCGCGGCAGAGGCCTACGGCGTCACGGCGATGACTGTGGCCTGTGGCCGAAACAGTGTCAAGATTAATTACTAATTTAGTAGAAGCAGCTCGGATGATCGCCCCGACGACGGCAGCGGCGATCCCGTCGCCAACCGGGCTGCCCGAACCGCGTGTTCGCGATCCACCTGTCCGGCATCCTGCCCTTCGGCGTCCGCCACCGTCGGCGCCGAGCAGCAGTCCGAACGCTCGACGGGGCGGTCCCCGTACCCGCGAACCCCCCTACCCCCAGGAGCGGTCCACGGCGGCCGGTGCACGAGCCGCACCCGTAGTCACCCCGCAACGGGCTTGTGAACGTGATGTGTGGGCACACGGGAATCACCCCTTTGAAAGGAGCCTCCTCATGCTCGGCATAGTCGCGGCGGTGTTGTTCTTCATCGCCTTTCTGATCAACGCGGCGGACATCAGCACCAATGACACGTTCACCTCCACGAACCTGATGCTGCTCGGACTGACCGCCCTGGCTCTGCACGTGGCGGGAATCGGCAGCGGATGGTCGTACCGGAGGCGCCGCTGATCGGCACTCCACGGCCGTGGGCCCGGCGGCACCCCGGCGCCGAGCCGACGGAACGTGGCGCACGTCGGCCGGGCCCGGTGGGAAGGTCACGCCGGCCCAGTCGCGGACGGTGGAGTAGTCGCCGTGAAAGCCGCGGGCGGTGGAGTAGTCGCCGTGAAAGCCGCAGGCGGTGTTCTCGCGATATCCGATGAGAGCCGCCCGAACCCCAGCTGGAGCCCTTGCTGTAACTGTTACCGTTACAGCAAGGGGGGGTGAGGAACGTGAGCGCGCACAGCAGGATGACGGTCGCCGTCCACGTGCTGACCTGGATGACCCTGCTGGACTGGCTGCGCGCGGGCCGCATCACCCCCGCCATCGCCCGCGGGTTCCCGCTGGAGCAGGCTCCCGAAGCGCAGCGTCATCCTGATCGAGAACCGGCCCTTGGGGCGCGTACTGCTCACCATGGCCCGCCGAAGCCGGGCCGAAACAGCAAGAGGAGCCACGGCATGCAGCCTGCGGGGACCGCCGAGGAGTTCGCCTCTTATCGCCCTCGTATGTTCGGCCTGGCCTACCGGCTGCTCGGTTCCGCCGAGGAGGCGGAGGACACCGTCCAGGACGCGTATCTGCGCTGGGACAGGGCCGACCGTGCGGCAATCCAGCACCCCGGGGCCTGGCTCGCCAGGGTTGTCACCAACCTCTGCCTCAACCGGCTCGCCTCCGCCCGTGTGCAGCGCGAGGAGTACGTGGGACCGTGGCTGCCGGAGCCGGTGTTCACGCAGGACGGTGCGCTCGGCCCGATGGAGTCGGCGGAGCAGCGTGACGCCGTGTCGGCAGCGCTGCTCGTGCTACTGGAGCGACTCACGCCGACCGAGCGCGCGGTCTACGTCCTGCGCGAGGCGTTTGCCTACAGCTACCGGGATATCGCCGGGGTGCTCGACCTGAGTGAGGCCAACTGCCGTCAGTCGTACCGCAGGGCGGAGCAGCGCGTGGCGGCGGCGCGTACCCGCTTCGAGCCTGCGGGCGGGCGGCAGCGCGCGTTCGTCGAGTCCTTCGTGGCGGCGGCGCGCGAGGGAGACCTGGCCGGACTGGAGAAACTGCTTGCCGATGACGTCATCTGGTGGAGCGACGGCGGCGGCAAGGTCAGCGCGGCCCGGCGCCCCATCGTCGGCCGGGAGAAGGTCATGCGCTTCCTGGTGGGCGGCGTGCAACGGTTCGCGGGCGGCTGGGACCTCACCGTCGCCGAGGTCAACGGTGCGTCGGCGTTGGTGGCGCACGCGGCGCAGCAGCTCGTCGCCGTCACGTCCTTCGAACTGCGCGACGGCAGCATCGGCGGGGTGCGGGTCGTTATGAACCCGGACAAACTCACCTTCGCCGGCCGGCAGTTCGCCGCGATGTCTCCCGGGGCGTGACCTGAGGGTGAGCGCGATCACACGGAAAGCTGTCACATCCATGGATGGTGGTCGGTTCACAGCGGAGGGCGGGCACTCCACCGGGGAGCGCACGTCCCACCGGAAGGACGGCAACTGCGATGACAACGATCCTGGTGACTGGTGGCACCGGAACGCTCGGCCGGGTCCTCACCGAGCGGCTGCGCGCGGACGGGCACGAGGTGCGGGTGCTGAGCCGGCACTCCCAGCCGTACGCCGTGGACCTGCGTGAGGGCACGGGGCTGGACGCGGCTGTCTCGGGCGTGGACACGATCGTGCACTGTGCGACGTCGCCGCGCGGCGGTGACATGCGGGCAGCCCGCAATCTGATCGAAGCGGCCCGCCAGGCCGAGGTGCGGCATCTGGTGTACATCTCGATCGTCGGCGTCGACCGGGTGCCGCTCGGCTATTACCGAACCAAGCTCGCCGTGGAGAGACTGATCGAGGAGTCGGAGCTCGGCTGGACCGTGCTGCGTACGACGCAATTCCACGACCTGGTACTGCAGTTCCTGCAAGGTTCGGCGAAGCTGCCGGTCATGCTGCTCCCGGCGGGAGTCGCCGACCAGCCGATCGAGGTGGCCGAGGTCGCTGCCCGGCTGGCCGAACTCGCAACCGGGGCACCCGCAGGGCGAGCGCCGGACATGGGCGGCCCCGAGGTCCGCACGTTTCCGGAGCTGGCCCGGGCCTATCTGCGTGCGAGCGGCCGGCGCCGTGCCCTGCTGAACGTGCGCCTGGCCGGCGAGACCTATCGCAGGTTCCGGGCCGGTGGGCATCTGACGCCGAAGCAGGCCGTGGGCAAGGTGACGTTCGAGCACTTCCTGGCAGCCCGTTTTCAGGCGCGGGACTGAGGCCTGGACGGGGAATCGGAGAGTGGTCCAGCGGACAGCGGCAACGGCGCTTCTGCCCCGAGGTCGGTTGATCGGACTGCCGCTGCCCGGGACCTGTCCTGAGCTGCATCAGGCCCTCGCCCCACGGGAGGCCGACCGAACTCTTGGCCAGTCATCGAAGGAGTGATCATCATGGGGACGTCTGAGAACCGATTTTCTACAGCGCCGACTGTAGTGCGGCTCCCTCAGTACACGAAGAGGGACCAGGACGAGATCCTGGGCGACGGCGATGATCCCTTCGGGGTTGCCGCGGCCGGTTTGACCTGGCTGCCCAAAAGAGAGCACTTCGGTATCAGATACGCCGACCGGCTTGTGGCACATGCGGGCCTGCTCCAGCTGCCTGTTGCGATCGGCGATGTCGAGGCAGAGGTGGTGGGCGTCGGTGGAGTGGCCGTCGCACCCGACATGCAAGGCCAGGGGTTGGCCCGGCGGGTGGTCACAGCGGCCCTTGACCACGCTCGCACGATGGGCCCTCAGCACGCGCTCCTGTTCTGCCGACCTCCCCTCGTGCCGCTTTACCGGCGCCTCGGGTGGCACCCCCTTGACAAGGAAGTGCTTGTCGAACAGCCCGAAAACCGCCTGGTGACCATGCCGTTGCGGACCATGGTGACGCCCCTGCGCGACAACGCGTACTGGCCTTCAGAGCCAGTGCGCCTGTTCTCCTTCCCGATGTGACGGACCTCTACCGAGAGGACGGAATGCGAGTGAATAGGAGATTTTCCGTCACCTGAACGTGCGGTGGTGCGGCATCCGAAGTCCCGCTCGATCTGGCAGGCGGCTCAGGCGGCATCATCCCCGAAGGCACTCTGGGGTGGTTCCAGGCACTGGCCTACCGGGACGGCCGCCGTCGCCGCCGTGCCCGGTTCGGCCAGTCCGGACCGAAGCGAATGCAGGAGCCCACCGGGTGCGTTCCTGAGGAAAAGGCTGGGCAACCCACGGGCCATCGCGGCGCGGCTCAAGGTCCTCCGCGGGTAACGGCCGGGGCCGGTGAGCTGGTCGTCGGTGAGGGTGAGGTGTTACCGCCGGTCGTGCCGCCGAGCAGGCCGCCGCCGGTGCCGGTGGTGCCGGTGGTGCCGGTGGTGCCGGTGGTGGTGCCGGCGGTATCGGTCGGACTTGGGCTGACGCAGTGCCTCCCATGCCCGCGACACGGTGCGGGGGTGGGGGTCGGAGCGGCCGGCGCCGTCGGGGTGGCCGGGGGTGTGCTCTGGGCCGCGGTGGCGGAGGGGGTGGGCGAGGGTGCGCCGTATTCGTCCGTGCTCTGGCCCAATGGGGGTGCGGGAGGGAACTGCTGGACGGGTTGCCCCTGGAGGGCGGCGGTCATGTAGCCGGTCCACACCTCGGTGGGCATGTCGGCGCCGAAGACCTTGGCGTAGCCGCCGACGCCCTGCATGGACTGCAGGCCGGCGTTCTTCGGGTCCTCCTTGAACATGCTCACAGCCGTGGTCAGTTGCGGGGTGTAGCCGATGAACCAGGCGGACTTGTAGTCGTCGGTCGTACCTGTCTTGCCGGCCACCGGGCGGCCCAGGGCTTGGGCGTGGGTACCGGTGCCGTTCTTGACGACGTCTCGCAGGACGTCGGTCACGGTGTCGGCGGTCGAGGCGGGCATGGCCGTGGTGCCCTTGGGTTTGTCGAAGCCGGGCAGCTGCCGGCCGTCGGCGACGACCTTGGTGACCGAGTACGGCTCGTGCTGGATCCCGCCGTCGTCGAAGGTGGCGTACGCGTCTGCCATGCGGATCGCCGACGGTGTGGAGGTACCGATGTAGAAGCCCGGTGTGTCGTACTGCAGGCTCGTGCGCAGGAGTCCCGCTTTCAGGGCCTCGCCCTCCACGTTGCCGTAGCCGACGTACTCGCCGAGCTGGACGTAGGGGGTGTTGACCGACTGCTCCATCGCCTTGCGCAGGGTGATGTAACCCCACTTGGTGGACACGTCGTTGCGCTGGTGCAAGAGCCCCGTGGGGTCGTTCGAGTCCGACAGCTCCCGGCCCTGCTGGTCCTTGATGGTGATGCCGTCGTCGCCGTCGAACTTCGAGGCCGGGGTGATCGGTGAGGCCGGCTGCCCCGGGGAGAGGACGGCGCCGTGGTCGAGAGCGGCGGCCAGGTCGACGGGTTTGAAGGTGGAACCGACCGGCACACCGGTCGCGTCCGCGTTGTCCGTCCAGTGCCCCTTGTTCCAGCCGGCCCCACCGTACAGCGCCACGATCGCGCCGGTGGACGGACTGATCGACGCCGCGCCGACCTGGACGTCCTTGTCGGCCGAGCGGTGTTGCGGGTCGAGGTGCCGGTGCTCCATCGCCGCGACGGACGCCGACAGCGCGTTCACCTTCCTCTTGTCGAAGGTCGTGTAGATCTGGTAGCCACCGCGCCCCAGCTGCTGGTCCGTGAGGGAGGCGTGGGCTTCGACGTACTTCTCCGCGGCCTGCACCAGGTAACCGGTCTGCCCGGACATTCCCGCCGACGGCGAGTACGGCTTGGGCGTGGGGAACCCCGATGCCAGGTAGTGCTGTTCCTGGGCGCCGGTGATCTCGTGGATCTTGGCCATCCGGTCCAGCACGTACTTCCAGCGCGCCTTGGCCTGGGCCTTGGCCCGCGGGTCGGTGTCGGCGTGCATCAGCAGGCTCGGCTCGTTGACCGTGGCGGCGATGAAGGCCCCCTGGCTGACGTTCAGCTGGAAGGCGTGCACGTGGTAGTAGGTACGGGCCGCGGCTTCGATCCCGTAGGCGTCCCGGCCGTAGTAGCAGGTGTTGAGGTAGCCCTGCAGTATCTGCTGCTTGGACATCTGGCCGCCGATCTTCAGGGAGATCATGATCTCCCTGAGCTTTCGGGTGACCGACTGGTCCTGGCTGAGGTAGGTGTTCTTCACGAACTGCTGGGTGATGGTGGACCCCGACTGCACCTCACCGCCCGTGGCCATGTGGTAGACGGCGCGGAGCATGCCTTGGGTGTCGATGCCCGGATCGGAGTAGAAGGTGGCGTTCTCCGCGGCGAGGAAGTCCCATTGCACCAGCTTCGGCACCTGGGCGAGGTCGACGTTCTGCCGGTTGGTCGACCCCTGCGTGGTCATCACCGAGCCGTCCGACCAGTAGTAGGTGTTGCTCTGCGCCTGCGTACTGGGGTTCGCGCCGGGGATCGTCGTCGCGGCGTAGGCGTAGCCGAACAGGCCCAGCAGGCCGCCGACGAAGAGCAGGAAGGTGCCGGACACCAGCTTCCACGAAGGCAGCCACCGCCGCAGGCCGCGCCTGCCCGCCCGCGGGTAGTCGATCGGGCGGCGCCGACCGGAACGCGCGGCGTCCCTACGTCGCGTGGCCCCCGCGCGGCGGGCACGCCGGCCTCGGGCCTGGGCCTGGGCCTGGGCCCGAGGCCGGCGTGCCGCGGCCCGGCCACCGTCCGGCATACCGTCAGAGCCGGACGGTATGCCGGACGGCGCGGTCCTCCCCGACGATCGGCGCCGGTGTTCGCTCATTCTCGCCACTCCTCAGCCAAGGGCACGGCCCCGCCATCGCCGCGAGACCGCCCGCCGGGTGCCTGCTGGGTGCCTGACCTGGACACGCCGACCCCCCCCCAGAGACTCCTACAAGCTGTAAGAGTAAGTCGCACTCGCAAAACGCAGGCAACCGCCCGGCCAACAACGAGCCGTAGCCCGGCATCAGCCCCTGCGCGGCCTCCGGTGCCGGCGGCCGCGGCTGTCGGCGATCTGTGTGCCGAGTCCGGCTCAGCCTGCCGACTGCCCCGGCGCAGAGGATGCGTCGAGGCAGTCCGTCGTGGTGATTGGTCAGCCGAGTGAGGTCAGAAGGGTGTTGAGTGCCTTGACCTCGGTGGCCTTGTCGGGGCTCGGGGCGCGTAGCGCCGTCAGGACCTGGTCGATCTCGCTGTCGAGGAAGTGCCAGGACTGCTCGCTCTTGGGCTCAAGGGCGGACTGGTCCTTGTCCCACGAGGTCTCGAGGTCGCTCACTCGGCGGGTCGCGGCCGACTGGTTGTCCGAATCGAGCTTTGCCAGGGTGTCGGCAGCGATCGTGCGGAACTTCGCGATCTCGGCCGGAGGAAACGGCGACGTCGCCTGCTTCGGGGTGAGATGGGCGGTTACCGGTGCGGGGGCGTCTTCCTCACTGGCCACGGCCGCGTGGGGCTGGTGGTGTGCCCAGACGAGAAGCACCGCGGTTGCGACCGCTACGACGGCGTAGTAACCGAGCATGATCCGCTCCCGCGCCGGGTTCAGCGCTCGCGGGGCATGAGCGAGATCGTGGGTCTCGATGACATCGCTGCGGCTGACCGTGAGGTACACGACCGTGGCGAGGATCGCACCCAGGAAGACCACGCTGGTCACCGCGGTGCCGAGGCCCAGGCCGCCGTCGCCGCCGGGCGAGCCGAGCCAGTCGCCGAGGTTGGCACCGAGCGGACGGGTGAGGATGTAGGCAAGCCAGAAGGAGAGCACCGCGTTGGCGCCGAGGCGCCACCCGAGGACGATCGCGACGATCAACCCGAGAGGCAGGAACACGGAGACACCCGGCGTCCAGCCGGTCAGTTCCAGGGTCCAGTCGCCGGTCGCGGTGCCGAGGGCGAAAGTGACCAGGACCGCGAGCCAGTAGAAGAGTTCACGGGGACGCGTGGTGATGGTGTGGACCGACAGGGTCCGCTCGCGGGCGTACCAGATCCCGAAGACAACGGCCAGGAGGCCGGCGAACACGCTACTGCTCAACGCGAGGGGAACGCCCTGGCTGTCGGTGAGGATGTCGGTGTAGAGGGTGCCGGTCACACTGACGACCACGACGGTGAGCCAGTACACGAACGGGACGTAGCGTTTGGTGGTGAGTTGCCAGCCCATGACGCCTGCCAGCACCACGGTGAAGATCAATGCCGTGTTGATCAGGCCCACGCCGAGGTTCATGTTGATCCAGTCGGCGAAGCTTTCGCCGACCGTGGTGCAGAGGATCTTGATGACCCAGAACCAGATCGTGACCTCGGGAACCTTGTTCAGCATCTGCTTTACAGGCGCCCGAAGGCCGTCGGGCGTCGTCGCGGTCGTCATGTAATCCTCGCAAGGAACGAATGGCAGCGCGGAGGGGCGTCCCTCACGTCTGCGGAACGGTAATTGTCTGGAAATGCGTGGCCAGGCGCGGTCTCAGATCCGCAGGGCTGCGGTACGACTTCGATTGCTCGTCAAACACGTCCAGGCAGGGAGGCGCTACGAAGGCGTTGGTCCCGCTGCTGGGAGCCGCCGAGGTGGAGAGACATGCCGGTCGGCCGGATCCCCCCCGTTCCCTGGCCGGCCCAAGGAAATCAACGGGCCATCGCGAATCCCGGTCTTAAAATCCGCCGGAATTCCGGGATCCCCGTCCAACCAGTTCCGGAGAAGTGGTGTGAGCCCGTCTCAGCCGGTAGTTCGTCGGCTCGCCGCTGGTCTCCTCGCTGGTGGATTCCCGCCGCCGGAACCACCGGGCTGGCATACGTTTCATCGGTCATGGTGCCCGACTGTGCCAGCTGGAACCTGAACACATCCTGACTGCCAGCCCCTGCGTATCACTCGCCCCGCGGCTGGAGAAGATCCATTTGCATGCTCCGACTACTGTCTGCCGCTGGTGCACCGGCCGGACCCGTCGCCATTCGCCGCTGGTTCAGCCGGTGCCGCTTGCTCCTCCAGGCCGGCAGGGCGAGCGCGGAGGCCGCTGAGATCACACCGCCGAGGATCAGGGCGGCGCGGGGGCCGAGGGCGTCGGAGACAACGCCGACAAGAGGGGCGCCGACGGGCGTGCCGCCCAGGAGCACGAGGAAGTAGACGGACAGCACACGCCCACGCAGGTGCGGGTCGACGTGCAGCTGGGTCAGGGCGTTGGCGGTCGTGGTGACGATCACCGCGGCGAAGCCGACGGGGACCAGCAGGGCCATGAACGTGCCGTAGCCGGGCATCAGGCCCAGCGCGGCCTCCAGTACGCCGAAGGCGACCGTGGCCGTGATCAGACGTCGGGGGGTGGGCGGTTGCCTCCCGTTGGCCGCGAGGAGCGCGCCCACGAGGCTGCCCGCCGCATAGGCGGCGGAGAGGCAGCCGAAGGCCGCCGCGCCGGAGTGGAAGACGGTGATGGCCACGAGGGAGATGGTGACCTGGAAGTTGAGTCCGAAGGTGCCGACGAAGGCGACGAGCGTGATCGGCAGGAGCAGTTCCGGTGTGCTGGCGATGTGGCGGAAGGCGTCGGTCAGGCATTTGTCGCCGGGTCGGCGTCGGCCGGGGTGGCGGAGTTCACCGGACGGAATCGTGCTCAGCCCGTACAGGACCGCCAGGTAGGAGACCGCGTTGATCAGGAACACCGGGCCGGTCCCGACGACGGCCGCGGTCAGGCCTGATGCGGCGGGGCCGAGAATGCGGGCGACGTTGAACTGGGCGGAGTTCAGGCTGACCGCGGCGGCCATCTGCTCGCGGACGACCAGTTCCGATATGAGGGCGTTGCGGGCAGGACTGTCGACGGCGGTGGCGGTGCCGAGGGCCACGGCCAAGGCGTAGACCGAAGGCAGGCTCACCATGCCGGTGACGGTCAGGACGCCGAGCAGCAGGGACTGCGCCGCCATGGCGGTCTGGGTGATCAGCAGCAGCCGGCGTCTGGGGTAGCGGTCGGCGAGGGCTCCCCCGGTGAGGCCGAACAGGGTCTGGGGCAGGAACTGCAGTGCGGTCACGATGCCGACCGCCCGGCCGCTGCCGCCGGTCAGCTGCAGGACCAGCAGGTCCTGGGCGGCTCGCTGCATCCAGGTGCCGATGTTGGAGGCCAGTTGGCCGAGCAGGTAGCGGCGGAAGGCCCGGACGGTGAGGGTGGCGAGCACCGAACGGTGTTCTCTTCCGCGGGGCGCGCCGCACCGCAGGGTCATGTCGGTCCGCCTGCGTACGCGTCCGCGCCGGGCGCGTCGAGGTCGTCGATGTGGTGGAAGGTCGGGTGGGGGTGCATGAGGAACGCGTGGTGGGAGATGTTCCACGCGTACGCACCGGCCATGGCGAACGCGATCCGGTCGCCGATCCGCAGCCGGTCGACCATGACGCGGCGGGCCAGGACGTCCTTGGGTGTACAGAGCTGGCCGACCAGTGTCACCGGTTCGCCGCGGACCTCCGGGCGGTGCCAGGAGTGGTCCCAGGACTGGTCGGGGATGACCTCGAAGGGCTGGTCGTGCTGTTTCGCGGCCGGTGTGCGCAGGTGGTGGGTGCCGCCGCGCAGGACGGCGAACGCCTGGCCGCGGCTGCGTTTGACGTCCAGGACCTGAGTGACGTACCAGCCGCAGTAGGCCGTGAGCGAGCGACCCGGTTCGATCCGCAGCGTGACACGGGGGTGGCGCTCCAGCGTCCGGCACAGCCCGACACCGAACGCGGCCCAGTCGAAGACCTCGTCGGGACGCGTGTAGTCGACGCCCATCCCGCCGCCGATGTTGACCTCGGCGAGTGCGATCCCCTGGTGGTGCGCCCAACGGTCCGCCCAGGCCATGCCCTGTGCGACGAGGGCCAGGTGAGCGCGTGCGTCGAGGCCGCTGGCCACGTGGATGTGCAGCCCGCGCAGCCGGATACGGCCGTCGTCCGTGATGATCTGCAGACATCGGTCCAGGTGAGCGGGGTCCAGGCCGAAAGGGCTGGGACAGCCGCCCATGACCAGGGAGACCGAACGGAGCATCACGGGTACGTTGACGCGCAGCAGCACGTCGACCGTGCGGTCGCCCAGCGCGGTCGTCAGCGTGCGCAGCTCGTGTTCACTCTCGACGTGCAGGCGCTCCACGCCCGCGTCCAGTGCCTCGGCCAGTTCCCCCGGGGTCTTGCCTGGGCCCCCGAAGGCGATCCGGGCTTCGGGAAAGAGGCCGCGGACGTGGCGGATCTCGCCGCCGGACGCGACCTCGAACCCGTCGACGTGCCCCGCCAGGGTCCCCAGCAGGCGAGGGTCGGAGTTGGCCTTGGCCGCATACAGCAGTTCGACGCGGCGGGGCAGCGCGGCCCGGACGGCGCGGACGTGGTCGCGCAGGCCGGGCAGGTCGTAGAGGTAGGCGGGCAGGTCGTCGTCGGCCAACTGGCGGACGTGGTGGAGGAGTGCGGGCCTCACGGCGTCACCTCGCGGGGGAAGTCCGCGCCGAGCGGGCTGGGCAGGGGGACGTAGTGGGCGTGCCGGTCGGCCTGGCGGGACCAGCGCAGCAGGAGGTTGGCCTTGGCGGGCAGCGGGACGCCGGAGAGCAGGGCCCGCAGGCGGGGTGGTTCGCCGGCGGTGCGGGCGTATGCGTCGACGCGGTCACGGACCAGGCCCCACAGCGCGGGTTCCAGCGCCGGCCGGAGGTCGGCCAGGGCGCCGAGCACCTCGGCGACATGGTTGACCAGCAGGCAGTACACGACCCGGTTCCAGCCGCGTTCGGCGTCGTAGGTCAACGGCCCGCGGACGTCCTCCGGCAGAGTGGACAGAAACCGCTCATGATGACGGGGCAGGAGCTTGGTGCCCTCCAGGTCGCGGAACAGCATCTGCGCGGGCATGCCGTCCGCGCTCACGCCGACGACGACGTTCTGCAGGTGGGGTTCCAGGACGATGCCGTGTTCGAAGTAGGCGGCCAGCACGGGTGGCAGCAGCAACCCGAGATAGGCCTCCCACCATGTCAGGAGGTCTCCGTCGCCTCGGGCCAGCAGGTGGGAGACGTGGGCCTGGCTGGTGGGGTACTCGTCCGCGACCGCGGCGGCGAGCAGCGGCGTCACGCCCGGACGGAGGTGGGGACGCAGGCCGGAGCGCACGATGACGCCGAAACCCTCGACCAGGTCGGTGTCGCCGCCGGCGGCGACGGTGCGGTAGCCGGGCTCGGCGAGCAGCGCGCAGCCGGGGAAGCGCTCGGCGAGCCGGGTCATGACGGGCTGGACCAGCCGGTTCAGGGTAACGGCACCCGACAGTTCGTAACCGGCGTTCTTGCGCAGGCAGTTGGTGATACGGACGTTCAGGCTGAACTTCAGGAAGGTGTCCGCGTCCGGCTGGTAGAGCGTACGCACGGACGCGGTGGGCACCCATTCGGGCCCGCTGACGCCCGCGTCCACGACGGCGCCGTCCGCCATCGCCGCGCGCAACCCCTCGTGACCGCGCAACAACCGGAACTGCCAGGGGTGCACCGGGAGCGTCACGTAGTCCGGGTCCGTAGGCGGATACAGCCTGTCCAGCTCGCCCGACTCACCTTCTTCCCGCACCAGTTCGCGGCGTACGGCCAGGTGGTGCAGTCGGATGCGGGCTCCGGTCTCCGGTCCGTACGCCAGCCAGTCCGCCGGGTCCCCGGTGCGGGCCTTGGGCGTGGGGTGGAAGCGGTGTCCGAACACCAGCGCCTGCTCCGAAGCCAGATAGAGGTCCGGACAGAGGTTCGGTTGCGGTGCCGGACGGGCGCGGTGCTGGGGGGTGGCGGGGCGGTGCTGGGGGGTGGCGCGGTGTTGCAGGGTGGCGCGGATGGTCTCGTGGCTGTCGGCTACCTGGCCCAGGAACTCGTCGTTGGCCGTGCCGGTGCGCAGTTCCAGTTCCTCCTGGACGTAGCCGGCCAGTTCCCGCCAGTCGACAGTGGCCCAGGTGGCGTCCTGGAGTCTTTGGACGGGGCCCTGGAAGCGGTGGGCACCGATCATCGAGACCCGGCGCAGTCGGGCCCGCAGCAGAAGGTCCCTGCGCGGCAGGCGCAGCAGGAGGTGGTCGTGGTCGACGGTCACCTGGTGCTCGGGGGCGGACACCTCGCGGACGAGGCAGTTGAGCAGGGTGTGGGCGGTGACGGCGTCGGCGGTCTCGTTCGGCTGGTCGGTCTGTGCCGCGGTCGTGGTGCCGGGCGCGATGGCGGAGGTGGTCATGGGGTGGCTCCCGTGCGTCAGAAGTGGCGGTACCGGGTGAGGGGATTGGGGAGGGGAATCCACTGGGCCTTGCCGGGGTCGTCGGCCAGACGCATCGCGATGGTGGCCTTCAGCGGCAGGGTGTCCCCGAAGAAGACGGCCTCGTCCCCGTGGTCCGGCAGCTCGGCGTACGCCCGGCGGCCGGCCTCGGCCACCGTCTCCCACAGCGTCCCGGGGGCGAGGGCACGGGTGCGGGCGAGGACGTCGACCAGTTCGCTGAAGACCCCGCTGAGAAGCGCGCCGAACAGCTTGGTGCGCAGCGCGTCCATGTCGTCGCCCGCCCGGGTGCCGGCCAGCGGGGGCAGGGTGAATCCCCAGGCGGCCAGCCTGCGCGGGCTGACCCGGACCCCGTCCAGGTCCCGGTAGAGCACGCGTACCGGTTTCCCGTCCCGAAGGACGACCAGGGTGTTCTGGCCGTGGGCCTCCAGCGCGACTCCCATGGACAGCAGGGTCAACGCGGGCGGCAGTACCAGCGTGGCGAAGTCCCGCAGCCAGCACACCGGATCACCCGCCACGACGGCGCCGCCGGTCGCGTGCACCGCCGTCAGCGGGACGGCGATCTCACCGTCGCCGAGGTGGGAGTCGGTGGACTCCCTGAGCATCGCGGCCAAACTGCCGGACGCCCGCCCGCCCACCCGGACCGCGCCGCCGCCCAGCTCACGGAGCACCCGCAGGCTCTCACCGAACCCGGCTTTGTCTACGACGGCCGAGACCAGATCCGACAGGGCCGGTCCGTCGGCCACCTCCGCCGGCGAGATGGTCCTGCGGTAGTTGGTGACCTGCACGTCGAGGGCGGTCTTGATGTGACAGCCGGGCAGCTCGGCCATCGGTGCGAGCGTGCGCAGCGACAGCAGCGGCCGGGCCGGGATCGTCCGCCCCGTCACGGCGAGGTCGCGGTGGCGCGCCAGTACGTGGTCCCGCTGCCAGGGGTGGACCGGAACCAGGAACGTGTCGCCGTCCCGCAGCTCGGCGGGCCAGGTGCCCGCGCTCTGCCAGCGGTCGGCCGGGACGGGCAGCAGGGCCAGTTCGATCACCGGGTGGTGTTCGGGCCCGTAGGACAGGACCTCGGCGACGGACATGCCGGTACGGGTACGGCAGCACGGGTGCTGCGGGTGACCGTCGACCACCGCCTGTTCGGCGTCGGCCGAATCGCGCAGTCCGCCGGGCCTTTCGGGATTCGCGGCGCGGGCCAGCGCGAGGTTGACGACGCTGTTGTCCAACTCGGCGGCGAGCCGGCCTACGGCCGATCCGGAGAGTCCCAGCCGGGCGAGGAGTTGGGCCGGCCCGCGAACCGGCCCCGCGGGCCCCGACACGGTGAAGCCCTCGGGCGCCTGGGCGAATCGCTGGGCACACACGTCAGGCGCCGTGAGCCGGTCACCGTTGCACAGCGTCACGACGAGCGTGTCCGCCACGCGCTGCCGGACGGCGACGCCGGGCAGCGGCTCCCGCGCGAGGGCGCCCCACAGCCGCCCCAGGACGGTGGCGCGCGCTCCGGGGAAGGCCGCCGCGAACGGCTCCGCCAGCTCCGGGCGCACCCGCCGCAGTTCGGTGATCGTCCTCTCGGACGGTCCATCCCCCCTTCCCCGCGGGAACGGAGGGCTCATGGACGTCTCGGGGGTATCTGAGGGCATGGCGGATTCCCGGAAGTCGAGTGGTTTTTCCAGCACGCGGCGGACCTGAACCGGACCGCACATCGGACACTACGGGAAGGCGTGTAAGCGCCAATCAAGTGGACATACAAGTGGTTTCCGGAAAACCCCGCGACGGAAACCCTGAAACGCCAGGATTTCAGAGCCATGCGCGATTCCTGTCGCGACCTCGTGATGGCCGCACAATTAGGGTCCACAGCACGGAGCAGCTATGCCTGCCACACGGCAAGTCACAGGTCACGGGCTATTCTCAGCCGCCTGCGACACACGCTTCCGCAGAATCACCGCGAGCCTGGTGTTCTGTTTCCTAACCATCTCCTGACCAAGTGCTGGCAACGCGCTGGATGTCCCGGTACGGCCCTCGTCCGCGAGTGCGCCGTCCGGCTGAATTCCGTGCGCTCCCATCGATGACCTCGCGCGTGCAGCTGTCACATGAGAAACCCGAAGGGTCACTGATACGAGGGAATGGTGCGGCGGTTGTACAACGCGGCAGGGCTGCTGTTTGTGAGCCTGTCGGCATGCATCTGCTGCTGATCGAGGACGACGACCGGGTGGCCGGGCCCCTGCTGGAGGGACTGGGCCGTTTCGGGTTCACCGTGGAACACGCGCGAACCGGTGCCGACGGCCTGTCCGCCGCGGAGCCGGCGATGGTGCTCCTGGACCTGGGGCTCCCCGACATGGACGGCATCGACGTCTGCCGGGAGCTACGAGCCCGCTCCGCGGTCCCGATCATCATGATCACCGCGCGGGATTCCGAGGCCGACCGGGTGCTCGGTCTGGAACTGGGCGCGGACGACTACGTGTCGAAGCCGTTCGGGGTCCGGGAGTTGGTGGCGCGGATCCGGGCCGTGGCTCGACGGACGCGGGCCGTGCCCGGCGCTGCGGGTGATCCGGTGACAGGAGCCACCGGCAGCCGGGACCCGGCCGGTGCGGCCGGCGCCCAGCGGGTCGGTCCCCTCAGCGTCGACCGCCGGACCCGTCAGGTTCGCGTGGGCAGGGTGCCGATCGCCCTGGCTCCCAAGGAGTTCTCCCTGCTCGTCTGCCTCGCCGAAGATCCCGGAGCCGTCTTCTCCCGCCAGCAGATCCTCGACACGGTGTGGGAGCCGGACTATTTCGGCCCCACGAAGACCCTCGATGTACACATCGCCGCCCTGCGCCGCAAACTCGGTGACCCCTCCTGGATCGAGAACATCCGCGGCATCGGGTTCCGTCTCGTTCCGCCCACGGGCCCCGACCCGACCCCGGCCGTACCGGACCGACCCCGCAGAGGCGTCCGATGACGCGCCGTCTGCTGCTCAGCTACCTCAGCCTCATGGCGCTCGTCCTGCTGGCCCTGGAAGTTCCCTTCGGCTTCGTCTACGCCCGCAACGAGCTGAACCGCTTCTCCCATACGGCGGAGGTGAGCGCGGTCACGCTCGCCTCGGTGTGCGAGGAGAAACTCGAACACGGGCGGGCGTCGGACCTGCCGGAATTCGCCCGCGACTACGCCCGGCGCACCGGCAGCAGTGTGGTCATCACCGACCGAGGCGGCACGGTCCTCACCGACTCCGCCGAAGCCACCGACGTGGGCACGAATCTCTCCTCCCAGCCGGACATCGCCACCGCCCTCCACGACCGGCCCGCCACCGGGATCCGCGACGACCTCGTCCCGGGCGTCAAGGTCCTGTTCGCCACCGTGCCGGGCGGGGCCGGCGACACCGTCCCCTGCGTCGTCCGGACCCTCTACCCGCTGACCCCGATCGCGGAGAAGGTGCATGCCACCTGGTTCGCACTCGGCGTCGTCGGCCTGGGCGTGCTGGCGGTGGTCGCGCTGATCGGTTCCGCGCTCGCCCGCTGGATCACCCGCCCTCTGCGGGCTCTGGAACGCGCCACGACGCAACTCGCCGACGGCCGCCTGACCGACCCTCCGGCCACCGACCGCGGACCGCCCGAACTACGCCGCCTGACGGCCGCGTTCACCCGCACGGCCACCCGGCTCCAGCACCTGCTGCACGCCCAGCAAGCCTTCGCCTCCGAGGCATCGCACCAGCTCAAGACCCCCCTGACCTCCCTGCGCCTGCGACTGGAGAACTTCGAACCCCACCTCGCCACCTGCGCCCAGGACAGTCTCGGCGACGCCATCGACGAAGTCTCCCGCCTCAGCCGCATGGTCCAGGGACTGCTCGCCCTGGCCCGGCTGGAGAACTCGGCGATCACCCCGGAGATCGTGGACCTCGACGCCGTCGTAGCCGACCGCGCGGCCATCTGGACGGCGTTCGCCGGCGATCAGCGCGTCGGCATCGCGGTGTCGGGCACGCAAGTCGGCCAGGTGTGGGCGGTCGCGGGTGCACTCGAACAGATCCTCGACAACCTGCTGTCCAACGCGCTGAGCGTCTCCCCGCCCGGCACCACGATCACCCTGGCGACCGCCACCGCGACGGCGGACGACGGCTGCACGGTCGAATTGCATGTGATCGACCAGGGCCCAGGCATGACCGAAACCGACCGGCAACGGGCCTTCGACCGCTTCTGGCGTGCCGCTGACGCCGGCCATGACGGCACCGGCCTGGGCCTTTCCATGGTTCAGCGGCTCACCCAGGCCGGCGGTGGAGACGTCGCCCTGAACCCGGCCCTGGGCGGCGGGTTGGACGCCGTCGTCAAGCTACGTCCCGTGTCGGCAGTCCGCGCCCGGAACCACTCGGCGGCCCATCGCAAGATCCCGCCGCTGCGCAACAACAGCGCGACGGGCAACCGGCCGATCATCGAGACCGTCCCGAGCGCGGAGCCGTGATGGCCGGTGATGCGGCCGAGGGGAGGCTCCGGCAGGACACACCCCCGGCGACCCCGCCACACCACTGTGCCGGCGGAGTTGGGGTTGTTCGCGAAGAACTCGACGGCGGTGCCCAGGATGTCGCTGGTGGCCTCGTTGAGGGCGCCGGACTCGCCGGTCTCCAGGAGGCCGGCGGGACCGACCGACCCCCGACGGACGCCTTGACGCTGCGGCAACATTCGGCCACTTCGGAACTTTGGCGATTTCCCGCTGGTGTTTGTGTGCCGCACGGGCAGAAACGTGTGCGTTGCACATCGCCCCCCGGGACGGTCGCATTCCGCCGCGAACCGGGCAGGGACATGTGTAGACGAGTGTCTGCGGCTAGTTTGACCTCATTGACGGCAACAGCCCGAGGACCAACATGCAGGTGCACCTGAACCCCCCGCTCGAACCCGGTCGTGCGCCCGAGCTCGCCGCCGCCATCGTGGCGGCAGCGGCCGACATCAGTGATGCGGCGCTAGACTACAGTCCCGAGAGCATCGCTGTCGTGGAGGACATCGTCGACGGCTTCCGGGCCGAAGGTGTGAGCGGCGAGGAGATGGCCGAATCGCTCGTCGCCTTCGGCTGCTACCTCGGCGAGATCGTGACGCGCCACATCGGCGGCACCTGGCGGCCCGCCCCGGCCGCTCACCCCACGACCGCCCCTTTCGTCGTGGTGTTGCCCGACGCTCGGGAGTGCCATCCCATCGACTGGGTCTTCAGCCGTCTGGAGGCCGGGGCCGCCGTCAGCATCCGTGGCCTGTACGCGACGGCAGCGGCCGACGGCGCGGACAGCCAGTTCGCGGAAGACGCGGAAGAGGCGGAGGAAGCGGAAGAAGGGGCGCACGGGTGAGCGCGTGCCGCAGACTGTCCGGCCTGGAACGATAGAGGCGACCAGGCACGAGGGCAGGCAGGCCTGCGGACGGCCGGGGGGGAGCGGAGGAGACGTGATCAGCGCGCACGTCGGCACGGCGGAGGAAACCGGCTCGGACGCCGCCGGCCCGGACGCCGCCGGCCTGGTTGGTCGGGAGCGGGAGCGGAAGCTGGTGGCCTCGTTCCTGGCGGGCCTGCCCGGGGGCGGCGGCGTACTCCACCTGAGCGGCGCGCCCGGTGCGGGCAAGTCCGCCGTCCTGCGCCTTGCTGCGGCCGAAGCCGGGGGGCACGGCATACGTGTGCTGTCGACGGCGTGGGCGCCCGGCGAGGAAGAACTGGCGTACGCCGCCCTGCACGCCCTACTGCGTCCCGTTCTGGCACGTGTCGGCGACCTGCCGGACCGTGAACGTACCGTGCTGCGCGCCGCGTTCACCGGCGGCGGCACCGTGCCGGGTCCCGCGGAGCTGGCGACGGCGGGGCTGCGGCTGCTGGCCACGCTGTCGGAGCCGGTGCTGCTGTGCGTGGACGACCTCGACCGGCTCGACGCCGCGAGCCGCGATGCCCTGCTCGCCCTGGCGGGGCTGTGTGGCTCGCCACCGACTGGGTCGGGGTCGGGGTCGACGGTGGGGTCGGCCTCGGGGGCGAGGCCGGTGGGCATGATCGTCGCCGAGCGCGCCGGTGGCGGCTCACCGTCGTATCCGCATGGCCTCTCTGTGACACTCGGGCCGCTGCCCGACCCGCACGCCCGCGCACTCGTCGCCCGTGCCGGACGCGTCACCGGGTACGGCGAGGAGCAGCTTGTTCTCGCCGTGGCGCGTGGCAATCCGCTCGCCCTCAGTGAACTCTCCCTGGGCGGTGGTCCGCTCGGGGACACAGCCGGGTTCGGCATGCTGTCTGCGACGCCGCGCCTGGCGGAGGCGTTCGCGTACGACTGGGCGGCCTTGTCGGCGTCCGCCCGCGAGGTACTGCTCGTCGCCGCGCTGAGTGTCTCGCCGTGCAGGCGAGAGATTCTGTGCGTGAGCAGTTCACTGCTCGGCGACGACGACGGCGCGGCCCGCGCCGGACTCGCGGAGCTCGTCGCCCGGGGACTGGTCGTCGACGAGAGCGTCGAGGAGGTCGAGGAAGGTGTCGGAGGCGACGGCTCTCGGGTTCGCTTCCATGAGCCGCTGATGCGGCCGGCCGTGCTGCGGCTGGCGTCGGCCGCGCGGCGTATGGCCGTGCACGCCGCGCTCGGGCAGAGCCTCGGCAGTCCTGCCCACGCCGCCTGGCACGCGGCCCAGTGCGTGACGGGTCCCGACGAAGAGCTCGCGGAGCGGTTGGAGCGGCTGGCGGCCGGTTCGCGTTCGATCACCGGGGTGCTGGTGGCGCTCGCCGCACTGGAGGGTGCGGCGCGGCTCTCCTCGGATGCGGAATGCCGGGCGGTACGGCTGCTGCGGGCCGCCGAACTGGCCGGTGACCACGGTCTGGTGGACCAGGCCCTGCGGCTAGTGCGCCAGATCGATCCGACCGAGCTGGGGACGTTCGGGCGTGCCCTGCTGCTGCGGGTGCACGATCTGCTGCCGGGCAGCAGCACGGTCGGCCGGGAGCGGATCGCCGAGCTGTGCGAGGCGGCGCGCGCGGTTGCCGCGCAGGATCCCGTGCTCCCCCGGAAACTGCTGCTCGCGGCGGCCCGCCGATGCCGGTGGCAGCAGGTCGGAGAGCGGGAACGCGACTTGGTCCTGCGCACGGCGAAGGAGCTGGGGGCCGGGCCCCGGGACGGGTGGTATCTCGTCGTGCTGTCACTGATCGACCCCCTGCGCGTGCCCCGGCCGCCGGTCCCGCAGCCAGTTCCCCTGCCCTCCGAGGTCGAGGGGCGGAGCCTGTTCAGTCAGGTGACCACCCTCACCGTCGACTTCGAGCAGGCGGCGCCGCTCCTCGAGGAGGTGGAGGACGCCTTCCGCGCCGCCGGCCGGTACGGGCAACTGCCGCTGATGCTGGTACCGCGGACGATGTGCCAGATCTGGCTCGGCACCCAGTGGCACAAGGCCCTGGCGCTGGCCGAGGAGAGCCGGATGATCGCCGAGCGGACGGCACAGCAGGACTGGGCGGCGCGGGCCACGGGGATGCTGGCCATCGTCCTTGCCTTGCGCGGAGAGCACGACAGGGCGTCGGAATGCGCCGCCGAGGTCGAGGAGTCCTCGCTGCGTCTCGGCCAGAGCCGGCAGGTCAGCCTGGCCGTCCTGGCCCGCGCGCTCACCGCGTCCGGCATGGGCCGTTACGCCGAGGCCTATGTCCGGCTGCGCTCTCTGTTCGCGGACCCTACGACGCCGTACGCCTTCGAGCAGTTCTGGGGACTCGCCTTTCTGGCGGAGGCGGCGCTGCCCGCCGGGGAGCAGGACGATGCCAGGACCGTCGTCGACCATGTCGCGGCGCTGACGCGGGCGGGGTGTTCCCCTCTGCTGGAGCGGATCGTGGCCTACGCGGACGCGGTGCTCGCCCCGGACGGCGAGGCGGAGGAGCGCTACCGTCGCGTGCTGCGGCCCGGGATCGAGGTGTGGCCGCTGCTGCACGGGATGAGCCAGTTCGGGTACGGCGCCTGGCTCAGGCGTCGGCGGCGCGTCACGGAGTCCCGTACGCCGCTGTCCGCGGCCGAGGCGGTCTTCCGGACCCTGGGCGCCCCGTCGCGCGCCGAACAGGCCGCCTCGGAGCTGCGGGCGACGGGCTGGGCGGCGGACGAACAGCCTGCCGAGGACGACGTGGACGACATCTCCCGCCTGTTGTCGCCGCAGCAGCTCACCATCGCCCGCCTGGCCGCCCGCGGCCTGTCCAACCGGGCCATCGGGGAACAGCTGCGCCTGTCACCCCGTACGGTCGCCTCGCACCTGTACCAGATCTTCCCGAAGCTGGGCGTCTCCTCACGGGCGCAGTTGGCCGCGAGGTTGGGGGCGGCCGACTGACGCAGGAGGGGTCAGGGCGTGTGCGGGTCCCTCGGGTCCCTCGGGTCCCTCGGGTCCCTCACCAAGTCCTTCGAGTCCCTCAGTGTCTCGGTCAGTTGTGATCGGGACGTCACTCCCAGGCGGGGGAAGATGCGGTAGAGGTACGCGCCGATGGTTCGTGGTGCGAGGCCGAGTTGTTCGCCGATCTCCCGGTTGGACAGGCCGCGGGCGGCGAGTTCGGCGATCCGCAGTTCCCGGGCGGTGAGCAGGTCGCGCGCCGCGGCGGGCCTGGACGCGCCCGGGGCGGCGCCGTCCGCCCGCTCCCCGGAGGCTCGTAGCTCCTCGGCGATCCGCGGGGCGCGTGCCTCGGCTCCCAGCATGGTGAAGGCGGCCGCCGCCTGGCGCAGGGTGGCCTGGGAGTCGGCGAACTGCCGCCGCAGCCGCAGCCACCTGCCCTCGGCCAGCCGCAGTGGCGCCTCCAGGTAGGGCCAGCGGGTCAGGTCTTCACCGAAGGCCCGTTTGAACATTTCCTGGGCCTCGTGCTCGTCCGCGAGAACGGCCCGGGCCACCGTGAACCGGAGGGCGACCGCGGGGGGACACTGCGCGCCCAGCTCCGTCTCAAGGCGGTCGAGCATCGCGAGCGCGTCCGGGGAGGCCTGTTCGGCCTTGGCGGCCTCGGCGAAGGCCACCAGGGCGAACAGGGCGAACGAGCGTGTGTGCGGGGCGTTGAGGAGCGACGACAACGCGGGAAGGGCCGACGCGTAGTCGCCGCCCTCCACGAGGGCCCAGGCGGTGCAGACGGCGAGCACCGAGTCGATCGCCGGCATCGAGCGCCTGGCCGCCGCCAGATCACGGGCACTGCGCGGACCCGCCGGAGTGCCGGTGCGCAAAGCCCGTACGACATCCAGCAGAAGGCGGGCAGCCGCCGCATGGTGGCCCTGGTGGTACGCGCTGTCGGCCAGCTTCGCGCACCGCCGGACGGCGTGCTCGGCCTGGGCCCAGCTGCCCATGCCCATATGCGCCAGTCCCTGCCGCAGCAGCGCCCAGGGCAGCTGGTCCGGCAGGGCGTGGAAGCGGCGGCGCTCCGCCTGCCGGAACAGGTCCATGGCCCGGACGGGGTCACCGGCCAGCATCGCGGCCTGCCCGAGGCGTTCGATGTCACGCACGGGCAGGTCGGTCGTCAGGTGCCGGTCGGTGGGCAAGCCCGCGAGGACGGTGTCGGCCCGTTCCAGCGGGCGGACCATCGCCATGGCGTGCAGCCACCGGGAGTCGTCCGCACGCTCCGGCATCCCGTCGAGGAAGGCCAGCAGCGCCTCGGATCGTTCGTCGTCGCCCACGAGGAGGGGCACCGTGATCCGGGCCAGCTCCAGGGCGTTCTCCTGCTCGTCAGCACCGACGGGGGTGGGCCAGCAGGCCGGGTCGGTGGGATCCGGGGCGGCGGAGCCGGGACCGTCAGGGACGGGATCCGGGGCGGCGGAGCCGGGACCGTCAGGGACGGGATCGGGGACGGGCGAGCCGGGACCGTCAGGGACGGGATCGGTGGGGGCCGTCCGGTGAGTCGGGGTGACCGGCGCCCTGGACGCCGCCTTGGACGCTCCCGTGCGGACGTTCACCGACGTGGTCGGCGGTTGCCCGTCAGCGTGCTCGATGAAGGTCAGGGCGCGGGCACACAGGGTGCCCAAGGGGCCCAGCGGGTGGCGCAGGGCGCGGTGCGCCATCGTGCGGGTCATGCGCTCCAGCCCGAAGAGCTGGGCGAGCTGGGCGGCCCGCAGGGCGCAGCGGCCCCGGTCGGCGGGGCTGAGGCGGAGGTCGGCGGCGCGCCGCAGGAGCCGTACGGCCATCGCCGGCTCGCACTGCTCCAGCGCGTCGCCGCGCAGCGCCTCCAGGCGAGCGGCCAGCTCTGGGTCGTGCCCCTCCACCGCCTGGGACCGGTGCCACAGCATCCGTACCGAGCCAGATGGCAGGACGGCTGCCACCGCCGCGTGCGCGGCCCGGCAGCGGCGCGGGTCGGTGCCATGGACGACCGCCCCCGCCATCGCGGGGTGGCCGAAGCGCGCCCGCATGCCGTCGAACTCCACGAGGCCCGCGCGCTCCGCGGGCTCCAGTGCCGCGAAGTCTAGTTCCGCGCCGCCGAGGCGGGACGCGGCCGACAGGAGCAGCGGCAGGTCCGCCTCCGGGTGCAGCGCCGCGACCAGCAGCAGGTCCCGGGTCCCGGCGGGCAGGCCCGCGGCGCCCGGCGCCATGGCGGCGGCCAGCCGGTCGGAGGAGGCAGGCATGCTGGGCCGTGCGTCCTCGGACGGGACGGGCAGTTCCAGCAGTGCCAGGGGGTTGCCGGCCGCGGTCGCCAGAAGTTCACGCGCGGTCTCCGCGCCGAGATGAGGACGTCGCGAGGCCAGGAGCAGACCGGACTCGGCAGGAGACAGCGGACCGAGCGGCAGTGTGGGAAGACCGGTCGCGGGATTGGGCAGTGTGCTGTGCGGACGGGTGGTCATCAGCAGGCCCAGCTGATGCCCCTGGACCCGTCGGGCGACGAAGGTGAGCACGTGCCTGCTGGGTTCGTCCAGCGCGTCCCAGTCGTCCACGGCGACCAGGAGCGGCTGTCCGGCGCGGCTGACGGCTGCCAGCACCGCGAGAACGGTGAAGGCCAGCCAGGAGTGTCCGCCGCCCAGTGCGGGAGCACCGTCGACCAGCACGCTGAACAGCGCGTCGAGATCCGCCGCGTCGAGGTCCATGGCGTCGAGGTGCGTGGCGTCGCGCACGTCGTCGGCGGTCGGTGGCCCATGCGGGTCGGTGGGGTCGGTCGGGTCGATCGCGTCGGTCGGGCCCGCCGGGTCTGCCGGGTGCGCCGCGTCTGCCGGGTGCGCCGCGTCTGCCGGGTGCGCCAGCACCGGCCAGACGATCTGGAGCAGGCCTGAGAGGTCGGGCGGGTTGCTGCCGCGGATGCCTGCACACCGTAGGACACGCATGCCATCGGCCCGTGCCGCCTGCACTGCGGCTTCCAGCAGTGCCGACTTGCCCGCGCCGGCCTGCCCGGGCACCACCAGCGCCGCGCCCCGGTCCGTCGCCTCGACCAGGAAGTCCCGCAGCGCCCGTAGTTCAGCAGCCCGGCCGACGAAGCCGGGATCGCCAGGCCCTGTCCGGTGCAGGAAGGGGGTGCGCGCCGGTGCGAGCTGTCCGTTCTCGACCGCGGCGAGGGAGGAGAACCTGCCTTGCGCGTTCATCGGTTCCCCCTGCTTTGGTACGCACGGTCCCATCCGTCGCCAGGAGCGCTCTCGTGCATGCTGCCATCCCTCTGGAGAGGAAGGCCAATGACCAGGGCGGCTTGGGTCGGCGGCATGCGTCTTGCCCTCTTCGACCTGGACGGCACCCTGGTCGACCGTCGTGCCGCGTTCGCCGACGCCATAGCCGAGCTCGCCCACGACCATGCCTACGGTCCGGAGATCGAGGACTGGTTGCGTGCCGAGCTGGCCGACAGTGCGGATCGCCGCGACTTCGAGCGTTCGAGCGGTTGCGTGCCCGGTTCCAGGTCCAGGAGTCGGCTGAGCATCTGTGGCGGGTGTACGTCGATCGCATGGCGTCCGCCGTGCACTGCAAGCCCGTCGTGCTCGACAGTCTGGCGCGGTTGAAGGACGCGGGCTGGAGCATCGGGGTCGCGACCAACAGGGCCAGTGACATCCAGCGCGCCAAGGTCCGGGCCACCGGCCTTGCCGATCTGATCGACGGGATCGCCGCGTCCGGTGACATCGATGTACGCAAGCCCGATGCGCGGCTGTTCGAGCTCGCCGCCGCTCGGTGCGGCACGCAGTTGACCCCCGGTGACTGGATGACCGGTGACAACCCGAGCCGGACATCGCCGGTGGCGCGGCGGCGGGGCTGCGCACGATCTGGGTGCGGGGCCGTGACTGGCCGGATGGGCTCGCGGTTCCGCATCACACGGCTGACGATGTCGTCGATGCGGTCGACTATCTGCTGGCTCACTCCACGCTACAGTGCCGTGCTGTAGTGCGACCTTGTCACGGTACGCGCTTGCGCAGTCGGCGCAGGTCGCCTTCGTCATCATCGTGCCCCGTGCCCAGATGCCACTGCTGGGCGAGCGCCAGCAGTGACATCCTCAACTCGTCGGTGAGCTGTACCAACAGGTCGGACTTGCTGTGGAAGTGCGAGTAGAACGTGGCCCGGGAAACGCCCGCTTCCTCCAGGATCCGCTGGACGCTGATCGCGGAGAACGCCTCACCGGTATCGAGCAAGCGTTCCAGGGTGCGTATCACCCGCGCCCGGGTCGCGGCGGAACGCGCGGCATGGGCCACGAACGGCACGGCGGCCCTCGCCGCGACGGCCCGCCTGACGCCGGGTCACAGGCCTCGTCGGACGTCGCTGTGCGCGATCCCTGCGAGGATGTCGGCCAGCTCACCGGGCATGGAAAGCAGCGGAGTGTGGCCGCTGGGCAGGTGATACGTGGTGCCCGTTCGCTCGGCGAACGGCTTCTGGTAGTCGGGCGGCAGGCTCTGGTCGTTGTCGCAGAAGACGTAGCTCGAGGGGATGGTGCACCACGCGGGCCGGGTCACCGGCTCGGCGAAGGAGAGTGCGCTCTGCGGCAGAAGTCGCGCCACGGCCGCGTCCCGCTCCTCCTCGGACACATCGTTGTACAAGGTCGTTGCCGGGTTCTCCCGGACCGGGATGATCCCCTCCACCGAGGCAAGGTCCGGCGCCTCGGCGCCGAAGCACGTCATCAGGCTCTCGTCCACGTCCAGGGCGAAGCCGGAGATGTACACCAGGTGGGACACGTTGGCCGCGCCGTCGGCTGCCTGGGTGACCGGGGCTCCACCGTAGGAGTGCCCGACGACCACCAAGGGTGCGTCGATGGCGTCGATCTTCTCGCGGACGACCCGGGCGTCGTCGTACATGCCGGGGAGCCGTCCTTCGGACCCGGCGGGCACCACGCTGGGCAGGTCGACGGTGTGGCTGACGAAGCCTCGCTCCGTGAGAGCGGCCTGAAGCTTGCTCCAGCACCACGAGCCGTGCCACGCACCGGGGACGAGGAGGAAATGGGGGGTGGTTGTGCGGTCGTTCATCCCAATCCTCAGTTCACGAAGGGGGCTGCGTAGTCCCACAGCCGATCGGCGGCCGCGGGGTCGATCGACCACTTCGCGACGCCCGCCATCGGCTCAGGGCCGCCGTCAACGATCTCGGCCTGCTGGTTGTCCTCAAAGTACAGTCCGGTCACACCCTCGACCAACGGTGAAGCGGCCAGCAGCACGGTGGTGGCGGCACCCTGGGCCGGCGTCTTGTAGTAGTCGGGGGTGAGGAGGTTGCCGTCCGCGTCCATGGCCCCCAGGGCCTGCATGGTGGCCCGGTCGATGTGACGCGTCAGGTTGGTGTGGATCCATCCCGGGGCGCAGGCGTTGGCGGTGATGCCGTCCTCGGCCCAGCGACGGCTGATGCCGACGGCGAGCAGCACGTCGGCGGTCTTCGACTGTGCGTAGGCCAGGAACGGCTCGTAGGGGCGCTGCTCAAACTGGGGATCATCGAAGTCGAACCCGGCGCGCAGCTGGGCACCGGAGCTGACGACCACGACGCGAGGCTTCTCGGCGGCTTGGAGCGCCGAGTGCAGGCCGGAGACAAGCGCGAAGTGGCCGAGGTAGTTGGTGGCGAGCTGCATTTCCCAGCCCTCGGCATTGACTTCCCGCGTCGGGAGCATCATCACGCCCGCGTTGGCGACCAGCGCGTCGAGCGGTCCGCTCCAGTTGGCGCAGAAGGCGCGAACGGAGGCCAGGTCCGACAGGTCGAGTGCGGCTGCCTGCGTGCCGGGCAGTTCTTCGAGCAGCGGCTGGGCGATGGCGGGGTTGCGCGTGGCGATGGTCACCTGCGCGCCCGCACCGGCGAGCGCCCGCACCGTCTCGGCACCGAGGCCGGAGGCTCCCCCGGTGACGATCATCCGGCGCCCGTTCAGATCGAGTCCGTCGCTCACCTCGGCAGCGGTGGCGCGCATCCCGAACGGAGTGGTTGTCAGCTTCATACCTGTGCCATGCCTTCAGAAGGGAGGGATCTCGGCGAGCGACACGTCCTCGCTGGTCGCGTCCGCGAGAAACAACCATACAACGTGTTCATACATGAGAGTCGCTCGAAGCGGGGGCCGCGGGATAAGAAGGGCATGTGAACACGTGTGAATCCGACGCCCCCTCTACCAGCGGTTCGCCCCCACACTCGTTGTCCCCGGCTGCTCGGCCGTGGTGCTCGGTGTCGCGCAAAGCGCGATCGACGTGACGGTGGAATTGGCCAGGACCAAGCACACCTTCACCGGCGACACGCTCGCGAAGTCCGCTCACGTCCAGGGGGTGGTGGCACGGTCGGAGGCCGCTCTGCACGCGGCCCGGCTGCTGCTGCTGTCCGCCGCCGCGACGGTGGACGCCGCCGGAGAGAGCGGCGAGCCCGCCACCGTGGACGAGCGGGCCGCTCTGCACGCCGCGATGTGTCATGCCGCCGAGATCAGCCGGGAGGTCCTGGTGGCCATGTACGAGCTGGGCGCCTCGTCCTCGATCTACCGGAACAACCCCGTCGAGCGGCTCTTCCGCGACGGCATGGTGGCGCTTCAGCATGCCAACCACTCCGTGCCCTTCTTCGAGGCCGTAGGACGCGTCCGCTTCGGCTTCGACCCCGGCCTGCCCCTTTTCTGACCGGACGGAGAGCACAGATCAGTCCAATAACTTACATGTCCGTGTTCTGCGCCTGCTGCGGGTGCGCAAAGTGGCAGCAAATTGACGGAGGTCCGATGCCGGTCCGGTGAGGAGAGTGAGAGAGGACTCCTCGGCCTTCACGTCAGTGAGGCGAGAAACAGGAAGGCACTCTCATGGCTACGACATGGTTGATCACCGGCGCGTCCCGAGGTTTCGGGCGTGCCCTGGCGGAAGCGGTGCTGGCGGCCGGTGACGAGCTGGTCGCCACCGCCCGTCGTCCCGACCAGCTGGCGGAACTGGTCGCCCGGTACGGCGACCGGGTGCGGGCCGTGGCCCTGGACGTCACCGACCCTGCCGCCGCGCGGGCAGCAGTACAGGCGGGAGTCGATGCCTTCGGCCGGCTGGACGTGGTGGTGAACAACGCCGGCTACGCCAACAGCGCGCCCGTCGAGGAGATGGCGGAGGAGGATTTCCGCGGCCAGTTCGAGGCCAACTTCTTCGGGGTCGTCAATGTCACCAGGGCGGCCCTGCCGGTGCTGCGCCGCCAGCGCTCGGGCATGTTCGTGCAGTTCTCCTCGCTCGGCGGCCGCGTGGGCGGCACACCCGGCATGGGCGCGTACCAGAGCGCGAAGTTCGCCGTGGAGGGCTTCTCGGAGGTCCTGGCCAACGAGGTCGCGCCCTTCGGACTGAAGGTGGTCATCGTCGAGCCGGGTGCCTTCCGCACGGACTGGCAGGGCGCGTCGATGGAGCTGCACGCGGTCGGCCCCGACTACGAGGAGACCGTCGGCGCCATGAACAAGTACCGGGCGGAGAACAACGGCAACCAGCCCGGCGACCCGGTCCGCGCGGCCCAGGTCCTCATCGACGTCGTACGCGACGACGACCCGCCGCGCCGGATCCTGCTCGGCGCCCAGGCCGTGACCATGGCGCTGGAGGCCGGCGAGGCCCGCGCCGCGGAGACCCGCAAGTGGGCCGCGGCCAGCGCCGCCGCGGACTTCCCGGCCTGCGAATAGCCGCCGTCCGCCGGGCCGCGCCCGTCGGCTGCCCGGCGTCCCGCTCACACGTGTCTTTCTCTACGACACATCCCTTTCACCCCCTTCATAAGGGATCGCTCCATGTCTCGCAAGACTTGGCTCATCACCGGTGCCTCCAGTGGCCTGGGCAAGGCCCTGGCCGAACACGTCCTCGCGCACGGAGACCAGGTGGTGGCGACGGCCAGCTCCACGAAGGCCACCACGGAGCTCGCGGCGCGCTATCCGGAGACCGCGCTCGCGGTGAAGCTCGATGTCACCGACGCCGCAGACCGGGTGGCGGCCGTGCGTGCCACCGAGGAACGCTTCGGTGGTATCGACGTCCTGGTCAACAATGCCGCCATCGACTTCGTCGGCGCTCTGGAGGAACAGGAGGAGAGCGATTACCGCCGGCTCTTCGAGGTCAACTTCTTCGGCGCGGTCGAGCTGACCCGCCAGGTGCTGCCCGGGATGCGTGCCCGCCGCAGTGGCACCGTCGTCAACGTCTCGTCGATGGACGGCCTGGCGAGCCTGCCCGCCAACGGCTTCTACTCCTCCAGCAAGTTCGCGCTGGAGGGCTTCACCGAGGCCCTGTGGCAGGAGATCGAGCCGATCGGCCTGCACGCCATGATCATCCAGCCCGGCTCCTTCCGTACCGGCATCGAGAACCGGACGAAGGTGTCCGGCGAGGCCATCGATGACTACGCCGCCACGGCCGGTGCCTTCCGCGCCATGATGGGCAGCCTGGCGCCGGAGATGTTCCCCGGGGACCCGGAGCGGGCCGCCGAGGCGATCTTCCAGGCCGTGGGTGCGCCGGAGCCGGCTCACTGGGTCGTGCTGGGCAGCGACGCCCAGCGTCGGATCGGGGTCAAGCTGGAGCAGCTGCGCGCCGAGTTCGAGGCGGGCCGCGAGCTGGCCTTCAGCACGGACTTCCCTGGCGCCGCCGAGAACGCGGTGCTCTGACCAGGCACTGTGCACGGCCCCCGACACCACGCCGGCGGCAGGCGGTCCATGACCGCCTGCCGCCGCTGGCGGTTCGGCTGTGGGGTGGTGTCGTACGAGGATGTGGGGTGGTGTCGTACGAGGGTCAGACGGTGATGGTCTTGTACTCGGTGTAGGTGCCGAGGCCGACCGCGCCGTACTCGCGGCCGATGCCGCTGGCCTTGAAGCCGCCGAACGGGCCGTCGAAGGCGACGGAGGCGCCGTTGATGGTGACGGTGCCGGTGCGGACGCGGCGCGCGACGGCGAGAGCGTGCTCCTCGTCTGTGGACCAGACGCCGCCGGAGAGGCCGTACTCGGAGTCGTTTGCGATGCGGACGGCGTCGTCCTCACCGTCGTAGGCGATGACCACCAAGACCGGGCCGAAGACCTCCTCCTGCGCGATGCGCATGGAGTTGTCGACGTCGGCGAAGACGGTGGGGGTGACGTAGTTGCCCTTCTCCAGGCCCTCGGGGATCTGCGGGCCGCCGGTGACCAGGCGGGCGCCCTCCTCGATGCCGAGCTGGATGTAGTTGCGTACGCGTTCCTGCTGGTCGGGGCGGATCATCGGGCCGATGAAGGTGTCGGGGTCGTTCGGGTCGCCGACCTTCAGCGACTCCACCAGTTCCTTGAGCGCCGCCACGACCTCCTCGTACTTCTCGCGCGGGGCGAGGATGCGGGTCTGGGCGATGCAGGACTCTCCGTTGTTGAGCAGGGAACCGAACTTCAGGCCCGCGACCGCCTTCGCGACGTCCGCGTCGGGGAGGATGATCGCGGCGGACTTGCCGCCCAGCTCCAGGCTGACCCGCTTGAGCTGCTCGCCCGCGATCGCGGCGATCCGCCGGCCCGCCCGTGTGGAACCGGTGAAGGCGATCTTGTCGACGTCCTTGTGCGAGATCAGGTACTCGCTGGTCTCCCGGTCGGCGGGCAGGACGCTGATGACGCCGTCGGGCAGGCCCACCTGCTCCAGCAGCTCGGCCAGGAAGCCCATGCTCAGGGAGTTCTCCGGGGACACCTTGAGGACCACGGAGTTGCCGGCCAACAGGGCCGGGATGATCTTTGAAGTGGCCGAGGAGAACGGCGAGTTCCACGGGATCACCGCGACCACCACGCCGACCGCCTCACGGCGGACCACGCTGCGGGTCGGTGCCGTCGGGTCGGAGGGGACCAGGGTCTCCTCCCAGCCGAACTCCTCTGCTGCCTTGAGGTAGGCGTTCGCCTGCCGGGTCAGGCCGGGCTGTCCGGCGCGGGTGAACCAGCCGGCCGAGCCGTTCTCCAGCGAGATCAGGTGGGCGATCTTCTCGGCGTTCTCCTCGCGCAGGACGTTGAACCGGCGCAGGACCGCGATCCGCTCGGCGGGCGGGGTCAGACGCCACTCACCGGAGTCGAAGGACGCCCGGGCCGCGGCGACCGCGCGGTCGATGTCCGCGCGCTGTGCCTGGGCGACGCGGCCGACCACCGACTGGTCGTGCGGCGAGGCGATGTCGAGCAACTGCGCGTCGCTCGGCTCGGCCCAGGAACCTCCGATGAAAAGCCGGCCATAGGTGATCATGTGCTTTCTCTCTTCCGGTGCTGGTGACAGTTCTTTCGGGTTGCCATCCAACTGTCACTTCAATGTAGCATTTCTGTCCTCTAGAAGCACATACAGGTTGCTGTACGGCGCTTCAAGTTACACATACGAGGTACTCTTGACCCATGAGGGCCGACGCAGCACGCAACCTTGAAGCCGTCCTGACCACCGGGGCGCGGATGCTCGCCGCCGACCCCGGGGCGAGCATCGCGAGCATCGCCGCGGAGGCGGGCGTGGACCGGCGTACCGTCTACCGGCGCTTCGCCTGCCGCGAGGACCTGCTCGCGGCGATCTACGTGTCCCGGGTCACGGCCATCGAGGAAGCCATCAGGGAGGCCCGGCTGCGTGAGGCACCGGTCGCCGTAGCGCTGCACCGCTACGTCGAGAGCATCATCGCCGTGAACCGCACCTGGCCCGTCGACCTCGCCCGCATGCTCGCCGACGACGAGATCCGCCGCCGCCGGGACGCCTGTATCGCGGAGGTGGACCTCTTTCTGACGCGGGCCACCGCCGAGGGACTGCTGCGTCGGGACCAACCGGAGCGCTGGGCAGGGCCGCTGCTCCCCGAGCTGGTGCATCTGGCGGCACACCAACAGACACACCTCAGCCCCGCGCAGGCGGCCGACGGGGTGGTCGACACGTTTCTGTACGGGGTCGGCGTTCCTATGACCTGGCAGGAGCGCCGGATCGCCGACCTCGCCGCGAGCGGCCTGACCAACAAGGAGATCGGCGAACGCATGCACCTCTCTCCGCGCACCGTCAGCTCACACCTGTACCGGGTCTTCCCCAAACTCGGCATCACCTCCCGCGCCGCCCTGCGCGACGCACTGGCCAGGCTGGAGGGTAAGCAGGACGGCTGAGTCGGGGTGGCTTAAGGCGGTGTACGTGCCGAGCCGTGGTGTACGTAGTCACCGTCACATGACTGATGTGCCCTATTTCGCTGCGGACGAGAGTGTGTACCGCCGAACCGTTCACGGTCTGCGGCACGGTCATCGGAAACACACGACGGAGGCTTCACATGATCAACAGGCGCACCTTCAGCAAGGCCGTCGGCCTGGGCACCGGCGCAGCCGCGGTCTCGCTGACCGGCCTGCAGACCAACGCGTCCGCCGCGAGCGTCAAGTCGGGGTCGAGCGCCGCCACGGTGCCCACCGTCACCCCCGGCACCCACACCGAGTTCCCCACGATCAAGCAGGTCAAGGCCGGGCTGCTGAACGTCGGCTACGCCGAGCTCGGCCCGGCCCACGGGCCGGTCGTGATCTGCCTGCACGGCTGGCCGTACGACATCCACAGCTACGTCGACGTCGCACCGCTCCTCGCCGACCAGGGCTACCGCGTCCTCGTGCCCTATCTGCGCGGCCACGGCAGCACCCGTTTCCTGTCCCGGCACACGCCCCGGACCGCCGAGCAGTCGGCCATCGCGCTGGACATCATCGCGTTCATGGACGCCCTGAAGATCCACAAGGCGGTCCTGGCAGGCTTCGACTGGGGTTCGCGTACCGCTGACATCATCGCCGCGCTGTGGCCCGAGCGCGTCAAGGCCCTGGTCTCCACCAGCGGTTACGTCATCACCGACCGCAAGGCGCAGCTGGAGCCGGCGATCCCGGCTGTCGAGCACAACTGGTGGTACCAGTGGTACTTTGCCACCGACCGCGGCAAGAAGGCCATGGAGAAGGTCGACGACCGTCTCGCGCTGTGCCGCTATGTGTGGACGCTGGTCTCGCCCAACTGGGCCTTCGACGACGCCACGTACCAGCGGACGGCGCAGGCCTTCCTCAACCCCGACTACGCCGCGATCGTGGTCTACAACTACCGCTGGCGCATCGGCCTCATCGAGGGTGAGCACCGCTACGACCGCTACGAGAAGCTGCTCTCGGCGCAGCCGCCGATCGGCGTGCCCACGGTCACCCTGGACCCGGCCCTGGACCCGTTCACCGCGCCGGGCGACGGCACCACGTACCGCCAGCACTTCACCGGCCCCTATGTGCACCGCACGATCGCGGACATCGGCCACAACCTGCCGCAGGAGGCGCCCACGGTCTTCGCGCAGGCCGTGGTCGACGCCGATCACCTCTGATCCCGACACCTCTGATCCCGGCACCTCTGATCCCGACACCTCCGATCTCGACACCTCTGATCCCGGCACCTCTGATCCCGGCACCTCCGATCTCGACAACTCTGGTCCCGACACCTCCGATCCCGGCACCTCCGATCTCGGGGAGCCCCGATGCGTGAAGTCCTGTGGAACCGTCTGACCGCCGCCGAGCTGCGGGCCCTCGCGGCGCGGGACGCGGTGGTGCTGCTGCCCATCGGGGCCACCGAGCAGCACGGCCCTCATCTGCCCACCGGTGTCGACGACTTCCTGGCGGCGGAGGTGTGCCGGCGGGCGGCGGTGCTGGCGGCCGAGCACACCCGTGTGGTGGTGACGCCGTCCGTGCCGACGGGGCTGTCGGAGCATCACATGGCGTTCGGCGGCACTCTCACCCTCAGTCTGCCGACTCTGCACGCGCTGCTGCGTGACATCTGCCGCTCCGTGATCCGGGCGGGTTTCTCACGCATCCTGATCGTCAACGGGCACGGCGGGAACATGACCGGGCTCAACGCCCTCACGACCGAGCTGACCACGGAGTTGGCGACGCCGATCGCGTTCGCCAGCTACTTCGGCACCGGGCGGGAGGTGGTGCGGGACACCCTGGAGACGCAGGACGGTCTCATGCACGCGTGCGAGGGGGAGACGTCGATGATGATGGCCGCCCACCCGGACCTGATCCGGTCCGAGCACCTCGCCGAGGCGCACGGGCCGCGGATCACCCTGCCCGCGGAGTCCACGGAGCCGGTGTACATGGCCGTGTCCTTCGACCGGATCACCGAGTCGGGGGTGGCGGGCGACGCCCGGGTCGCGAGTGCCGAGAAGGGTGAGCGGATGCTATCCGGGTGCGCTTCGGCGCTGGCGGACATCGTCGTACGGGATCCCTGGGCGAAGTAGCCCGCGGGTGTGCGGCGGGGAAGGCGATGCCGTCCCCGCCGCACCCGGGGTCAGGCCTCGGCGCGCTTGGGCAGGCGCCAGTTCGGGCGCGAGAGGTGGCGGGTGTAGCCGTTCGGATAGCGCTGGAGGTAGTCCTGGTGCTCGGGCTCGGCCTCCTAGAACGGGCCGTCTGTTCGCGTCCGTTCGCACAGGTCTCCAGGCTCGCACGTCGGCGAAGCGGAAACCTCCACGCTCTCGTCACCACCTTGACAGGTGACGCATCGCATGACAGATTCATCACCAGTTAAAGCGGTGACGAAATCCGCAAGGCCGAAACACCGTAAGTACCGAGAAAAAATTCCTGAGAGGGGTTTGTCGTGGTGAGCATCAAGGGTGGACGTAAGCGGCTGGTGACGGGGGCCGTCGCGACGGCCACGGCGGGGCTCGCGCTCGGCGCGTTCGCCCTCAGCGGCACCGCCAACGGCGCGACCGAGACGGCCGCCGCCGGTGCCGGCAAGCACGCCAAACCCACCATCGTCCTGGAGCACGGCGCCTTCGCCGACGGTTCCAGCTGGGACGGCGTCGTCTCGCGCCTGCGCGCCGACGGTTACCCGGTCGTCGCCGCCGCCAACCCGCTGCGCGGCCCGGCCTCCGACGCCGCCTCCCTGCGCGCGGTCCTGGACCACGTCAAGGGCCCGAAGATCGTCGTCGGCCACTCCTACGGCGGCAACGTCATCAGTGAGGCCGCCACGAACGATCCCGACGTCAAGGCCCTGGTCTACGTCGCCGCATTCCTGCCGGCCCCCGGCGAGAGCGCCCTGGAGCTGACCAACAAGTACCCGGGCTCCACCCTCCCCGGCGCCCTGGACCCGGTCACGTACCAGCAGACGGACGGCTCGACGGTCACCGACCTGTACATCCAGCAGGACAAGTTCCGTCACCAGTTCGCCGCCGACGTGCCCGCGAAGCAGGCCGCCCTGATGGCCGCCGAGCAGCGGCCCATCGCCCAGTCCGCGCTGGAGGAGAAGGCCACCACCGCCGCCTGGAAGACGATCTCCAGCTGGGACATCGTCACCACCGAGGACCTCAACATCCCGGCCGCGGTCCAGCGTTTCATGGCCAAGCGCGCCCACGCGCACACCACCGAGGTGGCCGCCTCCCACTCGGTCGCCGTCTCCCACCCCCGTCTGGTGGCCGACGTGATCGAGCGGGCCGCGCGCGCCGCCGTTCGCTGAACGCCCCCGAGGGCGGCGGGATGCCACGTCCCGCCGCCCTCACCGGCTCACCTCACACGTGTGCGGACCGCAGGAGAATCGACGTCATGACCTCACACTCCGACCCCCGTGCCCTCGGCGCGTTCCTCAAGGCCCGGCGGGCGCAGCTGGACCCGCGCGTGTGCGGCCTGTCCGAGACGGACTCCGCGCGCCGGGTCGCCGGCCTGCGCCGTGAGGAGGTAGCCCGGCTCGCGGCGATCAGCGTGGACTACTACACCCGCCTGGAACAGGGCCGCGTCCGCGCATCCGTCCCGGTCCTCACCACCCTGGCCCGCGCCCTGCGCCTGGACGAGGACGAGGAGCGCTACCTGTACGCACTCGCCGGCCGTTCCGACGCCTGCCCGCGCCGTCGCCGCCGCCCCGCCCAGCGGGTGCGTCCCGCCATGCGCCGCCTGCTCGACCAACTCCCCCACGCGCCCGCCCTCGTCCTCGGCAAGCGCCTGGACATCCTGGCCTGGAACGCCGCCGCCACGGCCCTCTACACCGACTTCTCCGCCGTCCCGGCAGCCCGGCGCAACTATCTGCGTCTGATGTTCACCGACCCCGCCATCCGCGGCCTGCACCGCGAGTGGGCCCATGACGCCCGGGACGCGGTCGCCGCGCTGCGCATGGAGGCCGCGGCCGACACCGACGACCCGGACCTCGCCCGCCTCGTCGGTGAACTGACCATCCGCGACAGCGACTTCCGCACCTGGTGGGCCGAACACCGCGTCAACAGCGCCACGCACGGCACCAAGCACTACCGCCACCCCCTGGTCGGCGACCTCACCCTCGACTGCGACACCTGGGCCGCGTCCGACGGCTCCGGCCAGCGCCTGATGGTCCTGACCGCCGAGTCCGGCAGCCCCTCCCACGACGCCCTGCGCATCCTCACCTCCTGGACCGCGGAGGCGGTGGAGCAGGACGCGGCGCGGGACACAACCGTGTAGGTGAACCCGCGCCCCGCCCTCTCTCGTGCTCCTAGGGAAGCTCAGGCAGCTCGTGCTCCCGAGGCACGTGTGAGAGAGGTGGCGCATGCTCGCGTACGACGTCCATGGCAGCGGGCCCGGTCCGGTCCTGCTGCCCGGTGTCGACGGCACCGCGGCCCTGACCTGGGAGACGCTGCTCGCCGGGCTGGCGGCCGAGCACACGGTCGTGCTCGTCGACCTCCCCGGGTCGGGGCGAAGTCCCGTTACCGGTCGGCCGCCTGGAGGCGGAGGCCGTGGCCGACCAGGTGGTGGAGGCCGCCGAGCGGGCCGGGTTGGGCGACTTCGCCCTCGCCGGGACCTCGCTCGGCGCGGCCGTCGCCGTCAAGGTCGCCGCCCGCCGTCCCGGCCGGGTCCGCGGGCTGGTCACGCTGTCCGGCTTCGCCCGGCCGCGCACCTCGCTGTGGCTCAGGCTGGAGACCTGGGCGTCGTTGCACTCCCCTCGCGACGACGCCCTGAACGCCTTTCTGACCTCGCTGTCCTTCTCCAAGGAGTACCTGGCCTCCTGCACCTCGGAAACGGCCCGCTATCCGGCGGCCCGGCTGCTGTCCTCCGCTCCGGCACCGCCCGGCAGATCGCCTTCACCCTCGGCATCGACGTGCGCGGCGACCTTCCCGCCGTCAGCGCGCCGACGCTGGTCGTGGCGGCCACCAGGGACCGGTTCGTGGTGCCGGAGCACTCGATGGACCTCGTGGACGGCATCCCCGGGGCGCGGCTGGCCGCCGTCTGGGTGAACGAGGAGGCGTAGGGTCTCTTCGCCGCCGCGCTCAGTCGGTGAGGCCTTGAGCGAGGCGATGACGTGGTCGGCGAGGGTGGGCATGCGGGTTGCCTTTCGTCGGGTGTGAGCACGTTCGTGATCAGTGTTCGGGAACGTGCACTGCGCACACATCCGTCGAATGACTGCGTGGGCGGTGCGGGACGGGCGGTTACCGCCGGGTCGAATGACCGCCCGATTTGCCGGATTCACACCACGGAAGCCCGTATCCCGTTGCGGGATGCGGGCTCCTCGACGGCTGCGGGCCCCGTGCGGCTACAGCCCCAGGTCGAGGGCGAGACACGAGAAGGTGCGGTACGCGGCCGTCTCGTCGGGCGAGATGTTCGCCCCGCCGTGCGGCTCGGACTGCACCGCTTCCGTCATGTCCTCGTATCGGATGCGCTCGGGCAGCTTGCCGAAGCGTGCGCGGCGGACCGCCGCGGCACTGTCCATCGCGGCTTCCTGGCTCATGACCAGCCTCCACTTCATCGATCGTGAACGGGCTCCGTCGACCGGGGCCACACGCAGCATGTGCCCCCATTGCGTCACCTGTCAAGCCGGTGACGAAAAAAGGAGGCGTGAACCTCCTGGTTCACCCGCACGTTCATCCAGGCCGAGAACCGGGGTTGAGGGAAGCTCGGCTCCGGGTCGGGCGGGCGGGCGGGCGTGACACCTGTACGGAGA
>NZ_JBFBBR010000028.1:0-53555 GCF_040682795.1 Streptomyces sp. NPDC051105
AAACGCCCGGTTACATTCCGAACCCGGAAGCTAAGCCTTACAGCGCCGATGGTACTGCAGGGGGGACCCTGTGGGAGAGTAGGACACCGCCGAACTCCTTTTAGAGCTCTGGCTCTTGGGCAACATGCCCAAGAGCCAGAGCTTTTTTGCGTTGAGGTAGGGTCAGGGAGCAAAGTTGGCTCGTTTCCCATCACAGGAGGCCCCCGGGTGGAGGTCCAGGAGACCCGTGTCCAGACGGACCGGGTCCTCACCATCCCGAACATCCTCAGCATGGCGCGTCTCGTCGGCGTACCCGTCTTCCTGTGGTTGATCCTCAGGCCCGAGTTCGGCGGGCCCCAGAGCGACGTCTGGGCCCTGCTGGTGCTCGCCTTCAGCGGCATCAGTGACTACCTGGACGGCAAGCTCGCCCGACGCTGGAACCAGATCAGCAGCCTCGGCCGGCTTCTGGACCCCGCGGCGGACCGGCTCTACATCCTGTCGACGCTGGTCGGACTCACCTGGCGCGAGATCCTGCCGCTCTGGTTGACGGCCGTACTACTGCTGCGCGAGCTGGTGCTGCTGGTGATGGTGGGGATTCTCCGGCGCCACGGCTATCCACCGCCGCAGGTGAACTTCCTTGGCAAGGCAGCCACGTTCAATCTGATGTACGCGTTCCCGCTCCTGCTGCTCAGTGACGGAAGCGGCTGGATCTCGTCACTCGCTGCTATTTTCGGATGGGCGTTCGCCGGATGGGGTACAACGCTCTACTGGTGGGCAGGAGTGCTTTACGTGGTGCAGGTCCGCCGGCTGGTTCGTGCGGACGCCACAGCCGATTGAGCTCGGCGATTGTCCGGACGTAGTGCCTCGCGATGGCCCGCGACGGAAAAGTGCGGGACAATCGGGACGGGTGAAGTCGGCTAGACCGTCATCTCTTAGAGGAGGACGCTTCCGACATGAAGGCCGTAGTGATGGCCGGTGGTGAAGGCACACGCCTTCGCCCCATGACCTCTAGCATGCCCAAGCCGCTCCTTCCGGTGGTAAATCGCCCGATCATGGAGCATGTGCTACGGCTGCTCAAAAAGCATGGGCTCACCGAGACCGTCGTCACTGTGCAGTTCCTGGCATCGCTGGTCAAGAACTACTTCGGGGACGGCGAAGAGCTCGGTATGGAGCTCACCTATGCCAATGAGGAGAAGCCACTCGGTACCGCCGGAAGCGTCAAGAACGCCGAAGAGGCGTTGAAGGACGATGCTTTCCTCGTCATCTCCGGCGATGCGCTGACCGACTTCGACCTCACCGAACTCATCAACTTCCACAAGGCAAAGGGCGCGCTGGTCACGGTCTGCCTGACCCGTGTGCCCAATCCGCTGGAATTCGGCATCACCATTGTCGACGAAGAGGGGAAGGTCGAGCGGTTCCTTGAGAAGCCGACCTGGGGGCAGGTCTTCTCCGACACGGTGAACACGGGCATCTATGTCATGGAGCCCGAGGTGTTCGACTATGTCGAGGCCGACGTTCCGGTCGACTGGTCCGGCGATGTCTTCCCGCAGTTGATGAAGGAAGGCAAGCCGATCTACGGCTACATCGCCGAGGGCTACTGGGAGGACGTCGGCACCCACGAGTCGTACGTCAAGGCGCAGGCCGACGTCCTGGAGGGCAAGGTCGACGTCGACATCGACGGCTTCGAGATATCGCCGGGCGTCTGGGTGGCCGAGGGCGCCGAGGTGCATCCCGACGCCGTCCTGCGCGGACCGCTGTACATCGGTGACTACGCCAAGGTCGAGGCCGGCACGGAAATCCGCGAGCACACCGTCGTGGGCTCCAACGTCGTCGTGAAGAGCGGTGCCTTCCTGCACCGGGCCGTGGTGCACGACAACGTCTACGTCGGCCAGCACAGCAATCTGCGGGGCTGTGTCGTCGGCAAGAACACCGACATCATGCGGGCCGCCCGGATCGAGGACGGTGCGGTCATCGGTGACGAGTGCCTGATCGGTGAAGAATCGATCGTGCAGGGCAACGTCCGGGTCTATCCGTTCAAGACCATCGAGGCCGGTGCGTTCGTCAACACGTCCGTGATCTGGGAGTCCCGCGGCCAGGCGCATCTCTTCGGCGCCCGTGGTGTCTCCGGAATCCTGAACGTGGAGATCACGCCGGAGCTGGCCGTACGGCTCGCCGGCGCGTACGCGACCACCCTGAAGAAGGGCTCCACGGTCACCACGGCCCGTGACCACTCCCGGGGTGCCCGTGCGCTCAAGCGGGCGGTCATCTCCGCGCTCCAGGCCAGCGCCATCGACGTACGCGACCTGGAGAACGTGCCCCTTCCGGTGGCACGGCAGCAGACCGGGCGCGGCAGCGCCGGCGGCATCATGATCCGGACCTCGCCCGGGGTGCCCGACTCCGTCGACATCATGTTCTTCGACGGGCAGGGCGCGGACCTCTCCCAGGCCAGCCAGCGCAAGCTGGACCGGATCTTCGCCCGGCAGGAGTACCGGCGTGCGTTCCCCGGTGAGATCGGCGACCTGTACTTCCCGGCCAGCGTCTTCGACTCGTACACGGGTTCGCTGCTGCGGAACGTCGACATCACCGGGATCGCCGAGGCCGAACTGAAGGTCGTCGTGGACGCCTCCAACGGCAGTGCCGGGCTCGTTCTGCCCAGCCTGCTCGGGAAGCTCGGCGTGGACTCGCTGACCATCAACCCCGGTCTCAACGAGGCCAGGCCCACGGAGACGGCGGATCAGCGGCGGTCGGGGCTGGTGCGCCTCGGCGAGATCGTGGCGTCCTCCCGGGCCGCGTTCGGTGTGCGATTCGACCCGGTGGGCGAGCGGCTGTCCCTGGTGGACGAGAAGGGCCGCATCATCGAGGACGACCGCGCGCTGCTGGTGATGCTCGACCTGGTGGCCGCCGAGCGGCGCAGCGGCCGTGTGGCGCTTCCGGTCACCACGACCCGGATCGCCGAGCAGGTGGCCGCGTACCACGGCACCCAGGTCGAGTGGACGACCACCTCGCCCGACGACCTCACGCGCGTGGGGCGTGAGGAAGGCACCATCTTCGGTGGCGACGGCAAGGGCGGATTCATCGTCCCCGAGTTCAGCAGCGTCTACGACGGTACGGCGGCCTTCGTGCGCCTGATCGGCCTGGTCGCGCGGACACAGCTCACGCTCAGCCAGATCGACGCCCGGATCCCGCGGGCGCATGTCCTCAAGCGGGACCTGGCGACCCCGTGGGCTGTCAAGGGCCTGGTCATGCGGCGTGTCGTCGAGGCGGCCGGTGATCGCTTCGTGGACACGACCGACGGGGTGCGGGTCGTCGAGACGGACGGGCGCTGGGTGATGGTGCTGCCCGACCCGGCCGAGGCGGTCACCCATCTGTGGGCCGAGGGACCCGACGACGCCTCCGCGCAGGCCCTGTTGGACGAATGGTCGGCGATCGTGGACAGCGCGGGACGCTAGATCCGCCGCACGCGCGCGTGCCGGACAAGTGTCCCCGAGGGGGCCTGTCCGGCACGCCGGTGGGGCCGTTCGGAGGTACCGGTCGCAACGTGCGACGATGTGCGGCATGCCGCAGCAACCCCCCGTTCGGAGCAGCGCCACCCGGCCGCAGCGCCCGGACGCCTCCATGTCGTTGATCACCAACGTCATGGACCACAGCCTCGACGACGGGTACGCCGAGGCGGCGGCACGTAAGCGGGCGCAGGGGGAGGCCGGCGGCATGCCGAAGACCCTCCGGGCCAGGCTGGGCCTCGCCGGCGGTCTGGTGCTCGCGGCCCTGGTGGTGACCGTGGGAGCGGCGCAGGCACGTGTGACGGCCCCTGTCGTGGCCAAGGAGCGCCAGGAGCTCATCGACCGCATCGACCGCGAGACGGCCGCAGCCGACAAGCTGGAGACCAATGTCGACAAGCTGCGGGACGACGTCAGCGCCCGCCAGCGTGCGGCGCTCAAGGAGAGTGGCGGCAGTGGTCAGGCGGACCTGGTGGGCATCCTGTCGGGTGCCACGGCGGTGCACGGTCCCGGCGTGAAGCTGGCCGTGAACGACGCCAAGGAGGCCTCCTCGGGCGGCGACGCCGGCAATCCGCGGGAGACCTCTGGGTTCTCCGACACCGGCCGGGTGCGTGACCACGACATGCAGCGCGTCGTGAACGGGCTGTGGGCCTCGGGCGCCGAGGCGATCTCCATCAACGGGCAGCGGCTCACCGCCCTGTCCGCGATCAGGGCCGCGGGAGACGCGATACTGGTCGACAACAGGCCGCTGGTACCGCCGTACACGGTGCTGGCGGTGGGGGACGGGGAGAGGCTCAGCTCCAGGTTCCAGGACAGCCCCGACGGGCTGTATCTGCATGCGCTGGAGGAGAACTTCGACATCCGGGCGACGATCTCCACGGAGAGTGACGTCCGGCTGCCCGCCGCACCCAGCGTGATCGTACGTACGGCCCAGCCGTACACCGAGAAGACGGAGAAGGGCACATCGTGATCGCCGTACTTGGCCTCGTCGTGGGCGTCGTGGCCGGACTGTTGGTCCGTCCTGAGGTTCCGGCGGTCGTCGAGCCGTATCTGCCGATCGCCGTCGTCGCGGCGCTCGACGCCGTCTTCGGCGGTCTGCGGGCCATGCTCGACGGGATCTTCGACGACAAGGTCTTCGTGGTGTCGTTCCTGTCCAACGTGGTGGTGGCCGCGCTGATCGTGTTCCTGGGCGACAAGTTGGGCGTCGGGTCCCAGCTGTCCACGGGGGTCGTGGTGGTCCTCGGTATCCGTATCTTCTCCAACGCCGCGGCGATCCGGCGACACGTCTTCCGGGCGTGAGCGGCATGAGCGAGCACGAGAAGCAGCCGGAACACCGGCTGCGCAGAGAACTGCCGGACGAGGTGCCCGCCGCGGCGCCGGAGACCGGATCCGCGGCCGAGCCGAAGCCGCAGGCCGGGCTGACCGGCCGTCGGCGGCTGATCGAGGGACTCTGGCCGCCGCGGGTCAGCCGGGCCCAACTGATCGTCGCCGTGCTGCTGTTCGGGCTCGGATTCGGGCTCGCCGTGCAGGTGGCGTCGAACAGCGACAGTGACAGCGCCTTGCGCGGGGCCCGCCAGGAGGATCTTGTTCGCATCCTCGATGAACTGGACGACCGTACTCAGCGTCTTGAGGACGAGAAGACAGGACTTGAAAAGCAGCGCCAGGAGTTGCAGAGCAGTTCCGACCAGGCGGCGGAGGCCCGCAGGCAGACGGCCGAGAAGGAGAGGCAACTCGGCATTCTGGCGGGCACCGTCGCGGCGCAGGGTCCTGGCATCACGATGACGGTCGACGACCCGAAGGGGACGGTACAGGCGGACATGCTGCTCGACGCGATCCAGGAGCTGCGCGCGGCCGGCGCGGAGGCGATCCAGGTCAACGGGGTGCGAGTGATCTCCGGCACCTACCTCACCGACTCCGGGAAGAGTGTGAGCGTCGACGGGAACAAGATCACCCAGCCCTACGTTTTCAAGGTGATCGGGAAGCCGCAGGATCTCGAACCGGCTCTCAACATCCCCGGAGGCGTGGTGCAGACCCTGGAGAAGGAACAGGCGACTGTGACCGTCGAGCGGTCGACCAAGATCGTGGTGGATGCCTTGCGACCGGCGAAGCAGCCTGACTACGCTCGGTCGTCCTCACAGTGAACCGGCGGTGCATGCGGGACGTCCGGCGAGGGCATGAGGATGCGGGGGGTCGGCGCACCGGTGAGCCGGTGCGTGGTGGAAACTGTCTGGTGGATACGGACGTTGTGAGGTTGTCCGGGTCGGCCGGTTTATTCAGTCAGGGTTCGTCCTGCCCCACGGGCGGGTCTGTTTCGGTCAAGGGGAATCGCCCGTGAAGTTGTTTTCGAAGTTGTTCGGCAAGAGCGCGCGAGAGGGTAGCGACAACGCGACCGCCCGTCATCGCGCACAGCCCGACGCGGACGGTCAGCGCCCGCTGTTCCGGGACCAGGTGGCTGGTCCGGGGGGTGACATTTCGGGAGGTCAGGGCGCGCGGTCAGTTGACCCGTCGCAGTCCGGCGGCATAGGTTTCGGGCAACCGTCAACCTCAGGTGCGGGTGGAGGGTTTACCTCCGACCCGTACGCGTCCAACGCCCCGGCGGGGCAGCCGCGGCAGGAGGATCCGTCCATGTCGGCCCTGGTTTGTACGAGGTGCGGTAACCGCAACGCGGAGAACGCCCGCTTCTGTTCCAACTGCGGTGCCCCGCTGCGCGCGGGCGCCGTCCCCGAGCGGGCGTCGGAGACGACGTCCACGATCTCGATCTCCGGCCTGGAGGCCTACGACGCCGAGGTCACCGGCCAGACCCAGGCGCCGGCGCTCTCGCCCGAGGCGCAGGCGGCCGTCGACGCGCTGCCGCTGGGCTCCGCGCTGCTGGTCGTGCGCCGCGGCCCGAACTCGGGCAGCCGCTTCCTGCTGGACAGCGACCTGACCACGGCCGGTCGCCACCCGCAGAGCGACATCTTCCTGGACGACGTGACGGTCTCGCGCCGCCATGTGGAGTTCCGCCGCCAGCCGGACGGCTCGTTCACGGTGGCCGACGTGGGCAGCCTCAACGGCACCTACGTCAACCGGGAGCGCATCGACCAGGTCGCTCTGTCGAACGGTGACGAGGTGCAGATCGGCAAGTACCGGCTGGTCTTCTACGCGAGCCGGCACGGCATCTGACCCTCCGGACCTCGTCCGGGGACCCAGGGAAGAAGGTCCATGCTGCACACACCGAGCGGCGGTACCGGTCACGGCACCGCCGCCACGGAAACCGGGCTGATGAGCATCGGCACGGTGCTGAACGTGCTGCGCGACGAGTTCCCCGAAGTCACCATCTCCAAGATCCGCTTCCTGGAGTCGGAGGGGCTGATCGAGCCGCGCCGGACCCCGTCCGGGTACCGCAAGTTCAGTGCCGGGGATGTGGAGCGGCTCGGACACGTTCTGAGGATGCAACGGGACCACTACCTGCCGCTGAAGGTCATCCGGGAGTACCTGGACGCCATGGAGCGCGGTGAGGCCGTCCAGCTGCCCGTGCTGGGACGGCAGCGGGACGGCGAGGCGGTGCCGATGGTCGCCGAGGTGCCCACGGTGGCGCGGATCGGCCGGGACGAGCTGCTCGCGGCCGCCGAGATCGACGAGAACTCCCTGGCGGAGTGGGAGTCGTACGGGCTGCTCGCTCCCCTGGAGGACGGCGTGTACGACGCCGAGGCGGTCACCGTGGCCGCGCTCGTGACCGAGCTGGGCCGGTTCGGGATCGAGCCGCGCCATCTGCGGGTCATGAAGGCCGCCGCCGACCGTGAGGCGGGTCTGGTGGACCAGGTGGTGGCCCCGCTCAAGCGGCACCGCAATCCGCAGACCAGGGCCCATGCCGAGGCCCGTACGAAGGAGCTGGCGGCGCTCACGGTGAGGTTGCACGCCGCACTGGTGCAGACCGCGCTCGGGGTGCGGCTGCCGTGACCATCGTGACAGGACCCGGGCGGAGGCCGGATCGGGCGCGCGTTCCGGGCCCGACTACCCAAACGTCCCGGGCACGGCCTAGGGTTGCTGTGTGAACGAGCTCGATGTCGTAGGTGTCCGGGTGGAAATGCCCTCCAACCAACCGATCGTGCTCCTGCGCGAAGTGGGAGGCGACCGTTACCTCCCCATCTGGATCGGGCCGGGGGAGGCGACGGCGATCGCGTTCGCCCAGCAGGGCATGGCCCCTGCGCGACCGCTGACCCACGACCTGTTCAAGGACGTGCTGGAGGCTGTCGGTCAGGAGCTCACCGAAGTACGCATCACGGACCTGCGTGAGGGTGTCTTCTACGCGGAGCTGGTCTTCGCCAGCGGTGTCGAGGTGAGCGCCCGTCCGTCCGACGCCATAGCGCTGGCGCTGCGCACCGGAACGCCGATCTACGGGAGCGACACGGTGCTGGACGACGCCGGCATCGCGATCCCGGACGAGCAGGAGGACGAGGTGGAGAAGTTCCGCGAGTTCCTCGACCAGATCTCGCCCGAGGACTTCGGCACCAGCAGCCAGTGAGGGACCCGAGCGGTCCGTCACCCACCCATCAGAGGCCGGTGACGGGCCGGTTCACGGCTGGTCGGGCTCGAATTCATGGGCAATTGCCAGCGGCCATTGAGAGCGTCCTACGCCTTCCCGCCAGAGCATTCGGCTAGCCTTTCCCCGCGGTGGGGCACGGGAAACCACTCCTAGGGTGATTATCACTCGGCGTGCCGAGTGTGGCGATCGTTGACGCACCCCTGGTGACTGCCTACCGTCGAGAGGGCAGGTCAAGGACGGAGGTCGGCGTGAGAAGCAGCGGCGACGGTACGGCTGGGGGTGCCCCGGGACGCGGTCTCGGGGAGAGTGGTCCGTATCGGCCTCACGGCAGCACTGCCGGTCACGCTCCGCAGCGGCCGACGGCAGTGCCGAGCGGCGGAGGGGCGGCGTCCATGACGACCGAGGAGATCGGCTACCGGGGGCCCACGGCCTGTGCGGCGGCCGGCATCACCTACCGGCAACTCGACTACTGGGCCCGCACCGGCCTGGTCGAGCCCAGTGTGCGGCCCGCCTACGGGTCGGGCACCCAGCGCCTGTACAGCTTCCGGGATGTCGTCGTCCTGAAGATCGTCAAGCGGTTCCTGGACACCGGGGTGTCCCTCCAGAACATCCGCACCGCCGTCCAGCACCTCAGGGAGCGCGGTTTCCGCGATCTGGAGCGCATGACCCTCATGAGCGACGGCGCCACGGTGTACGAGTGCACCTCGCCAGACGAGGTGCACGCCCTGCTCCAGGGCGGCCAGGGCATCTTCGGGATCGCGGTCGGCGTGGTCTGGCGGGACGTGGAAAGCGCGCTCTCCCAGCTGCACGGTGAGCGGGTCGACACCGGCGAGACCCTGATCGGGCCCAACCCCGCCGACGAGCTGGCCCGGCGCCGCAACCGGGCGGTCTAGGTCCCGGCCCGACCCCCTGAAACTCCTGAGCCCTTGGTGATGCCCCGGCACGGTTGCGTGCCGTGGCATTGTCAGTGGCGTGGTGCAGCATCGGAGATGTGAGAAACGCGCCCACGATCCTGCATCTCGACATGGATGCCTTCTACGCCTCGGTGGAGCAGGCATCCAAGCCGAGTCTGCGTGGGAAGGCCGTGGTCGTGGGCGGGCTCGGGCCGCGCGGTGTGGTGGCCACGGCGTCCTACGAGGCCCGGGTGTTCGGGGTGCACTCCGCGATGCCGATGGCACAGGCGCGCAGGCTGGCGCCGAATGCCGCGTATCTCGTACCGCGCTTCGGGCTGTACCGGTCGATCAGCGAGCAGGTGATGGCGCTGCTGCACGAGCTGTCGCCCCTGGTGGAGCCGCTGAGCCTGGACGAGGCGTTCGTGGACCTGGAGGCGGGTGAGGTGGCCTGGGACGCGGGCTCGGCTCGGCTGGTGGGGGAGAAGCTGCGCGCGGACATACGGGCCGCCACGGGGCTCGCCGGTTCGGTCGGGCTCGCCGCCTCCAAGATGCTCGCGAAGATCGCCTCCGAGCAGGCCAAGCCGGACGGGCTGGTGCTGATCGAACCGGGTACGGAGCGCGCGATGCTCGGGCCGATGACGGTGCGGACCCTGCCGGGCGTGGGGCCGGCGACCGGGGACCATCTGCGGCGGGCCGGGATCACCACGGTCGACGAGATCGCCGAGGCGGGCGAGGACGAGCTGGTACGGCTGCTCGGCAAGGCCCACGGGCACGCGCTGTACGCGATGGCGCTGGCGCACGACGAACGGCCCGTGGTCGCCGAGCGGGAGGCCAAGTCGGTCTCCGTCGAGGACACGTACGACGTGGACATCCATGACCGGATGCGGGTGGGGATGGAGGTGCAGCGGCTGGCCGACCGGTGTGTGCGCAGGCTTCGGGGGGCCGGGCTGTCGGGGCGGACGATCGTGCTGAAGGTCCGGCGGTACGACTTCTCGACGCTCACCCGGTCGGAGACGCTCAGAGGGCCGACCGACGATCCGGCGGTGGTGCGGGAGGCGGCCGCGCGGTTGCTGGACTCGGTGGACACGACGGGGGGCGTGCGGTTGCTGGGCGTGGGGGTGTCGGGGCTGGCCGACTACACCCAGGAGGATCTGTTCGCGCAGGCGGCGGGGGAGGCGGCGGAGATCCTCGCGGAGGAGGAGGCTGCCGAGCCGGTCGCCGTGCAGGAGGCGGTCGTGGAGCGGAGATGGCCCGCGGGGCATGACGTCCGGCATGCCGAGTACGGGCACGGATGGGTGCAGGGGAGTGGTCTGGGGCGGGTGACGGTGCGGTTCGAGACGCCGTGGGCCGTCGAGCCGGGGCGGGTGCGGACGTTCCGGGTCGATGACCCTGAGCTGGAGCCGGTGGAGCCGCTGCCGCTGGTGCCGACGATTCCGGTGGACGGGGTGGGTGCTTGACCCGGCGTGGGGCTGGGCGGAGGTGGGGTCGCCTAACGGCGCTTGCGGGGTGCCGCCCGCGCCCACCCGTGCCGCCCCGGGGGCACCTCCCAGGCTCTCAAGGCACTGGGGAAGGCACGACTGCCCGCGGCCGGAGAAAGCGCGCACCGTCGGCCGTCAGGCATCCGCGTCCTCCGTTCCCGCCAGTTTGCCGAAGTCGTGGTCCGGATGGTCGGGGGGTGGGGCGGTCGTGTCCAGGCCGTAGTGGTGGTAGAGCTGGAGTTCCTGCTCCGGGGACAGATGGCGGCCCACGCCGAAGTCGGGAGCGTCTTTGATCAGGGCGCGGTCGAAGGGGACCTGGAGGGTGCCCTCGACCAGTTCGCTGGGCTCCAGGGGCACGAAGGCGTCCCGGGAGAACAGGCCGGTGCGTATGGCCGCCCACTCCGGCACGCCGGTCGCGTCGTCGAGGTAGACCTCGTCGATCGTGCCGATCTTCGTGCCGTTGCGGTCGAACGCCTTGCGGCCGATCAGGTTGCGCGGATCGATGTCCGTCTGCACGGGCCCTCCACTTGGTCGCAACTCATCCGTAAGCACTACAAAAGAGCACATTGAGGGAGGCGGCCACTCGAAGGCCCGTGCGTTGCCCTCGCTGGTAGGCTGGCAAGCGGCTGCTGACCCCGTGCGGGAGAGTCCTCCGGACAGACCGGAGGCGCCGAAGGAGCAAATCCTCCCCGGAATCTCTCAGGCTCACGTACCGCACGGACGAGGTCACTCTGGAAAGCAGGGCGGGCGTCGACGACATCCGCCCTCACCGACGGTGCAAGCCGGATCCCCTGGGCGTCCGGCGAAGCTCTCAGGTTGAGATGACAGAGGGGGAGGCCGTCGGGGTGCCCGTGCCGGGGTACCCCTCGAAGGTCGCGTCAGACCAGGAGGCCTCCGCAATGACCGCCCAGCGTGTTCCGCTCTCCGAGCTCGAACAGGGAATCCCCTTCGAGCAGCGCCATATCGGGCCCGACCACGAGGCCCGGGCCAAGATGCTCGCCCAGGTCGGGTACGGCTCGCTAGACGAGCTGACCTCCGCCGCCGTGCCGGACGTCATCAAGAACGCCGACACCCTGGAACTGCCGGGCGCGCGCACCGAGGCCGAGGTACTGGCCGAGCTCCGGTCGCTGGCCGACCGGAACCAGGTGCTCGACTCGATGATCGGGCTGGGCTACTACGGCACCTTCACGCCGCCCGTCATCCTGCGCAACGTGATGGAGAACCCCGCCTGGTACACGGCCTACACGCCGTACCAGCCGGAGATCTCCCAGGGGCGGCTGGAAGCCCTGCTGAACTTCCAGACCATGGTCGCCGACCTCACCGGACTGCCCACCTCCGGCGCCTCGCTGCTGGACGAGGCCACGGCCGCCGCGGAGGCCGTGGCCCTGTCGCTGCGCATGGGCAAGAACAAGAAGGGCGTCTTCGTCGTCGACGCGGACGCGCTCCCGCAGACCGTCGCCGTGATCCGGACGCGGACCGAACCGACCGGGGTCGAGGTCGTCGTCGCGGACCTGAGCGACGGGATCCCGGCGGACCTCGCCGCCCGTGAGATCAACGGCGTGCTCGTCCAGTACCCCGGCGCCTCCGGTGCCGTACGCGACATCAAGCCGCTCGTGGAGCAGGCGCACGAGCTGGGCGCGCTGGTCACCGTCGCCGCCGACCTGCTCGCGCTGACCCTGCTGACCTCGCCGGGCGAGCTGGGCGCCGACATCGCCGTCGGGACGACCCAGCGGTTCGGGGTGCCGATGGGCTTCGGCGGGCCGCACGCGGGCTACATGGCGGTGCGGGAGAAGTTCGCGCGCAGCCTGCCCGGCCGGCTCGTGGGTGTCTCCGTGGACGCCGACGGGCACAAGGCCTACCGGCTGGCGCTGCAGACCCGGGAACAGCACATCCGCCGTGAGAAGGCCACCAGCAACATCTGCACCGCACAGGTGCTGCTCGCCGTGATGGCCGGCATGTACGCCGTCTACCACGGGCCCGAGGGGCTGCGGGCCATCGCTCAGCGGACCCACCGCTACGCCACGATCCTGGCCGCGGGGCTCAGGGCCGGCGGGGTCGAGCTCGTACACGGCGCCTACTTCGACACCCTCACCGCGCGCGTGCCCGGCAAGGCCGCCGAGATCGTCGCCACCGCCCGGCAGAGCGGCGTCAACCTGCGGCTCGTGGACGCCGACCACGTCTCGATGGCCTGCGACGAGACCACCACGCGGGCCCAGCTGGGTGCCGTGTGGACGGCGTTCGGGGTCGAGGGCGACGTCGAGGCGCTGGACGCGGTCGCCGCGGACACGCTGCCCGAGGGGCTGCTGCGCGGCGACGGCTACCTGGGCCACCCCGTCTTCCACGAGCACCGCTCCGAGACCGCGATGCTGCGCTATCTGCGCCGGCTCGCCGACCGGGACTACGCGCTGGACCGGGGCATGATCCCGCTGGGCTCCTGCACCATGAAGCTCAACGCGACCACCGAGATGGAGCCGGTCACCTGGCCCGAGTTCGGCCAGCTGCACCCCTTCGCGCCCGCCGAGCAGGCGCAGGGCTATCTGACGCTCATCCGTGAGCTGGAGGAGCGGCTCGCCGAGGTCACGGGCTACGACAAGGTGTCGCTCCAGCCCAACGCCGGGTCGCAGGGCGAGCTGGCCGGGCTGCTCGCCGTACGCGCCTACCACCGTGCCAACGGCGACGAGCAGCGCACCGTGTGCCTGATCCCGTCCTCCGCGCACGGCACCAACGCCGCCAGCGCCGTCATGGCCGGGATGAAGGTCGTCGTCGTGAAGACCGCCGAGGACGGCGAGGTCGACGTCGAGGACCTGCGGGCGAAGATCGAGCAGCATCGCGACCAGCTCGCCGTGCTGATGATCACCTACCCGTCCACGCACGGCGTGTTCGAGGAGCACGTCGCGGAGATCTGCGGTCAGGTGCACGAGGCCGGCGGCCAGGTGTACGTCGACGGGGCCAACCTCAACGCCCTGGTCGGGGTCGCCAAGCCCGGGCACTTCGGCGGCGACGTCTCGCACCTGAACCTGCACAAGACCTTCTGCATCCCGCACGGCGGCGGCGGTCCGGGTGTCGGTCCGGTGGCCGTACGGGCCCACCTGGCGCCGTACCTGCCCAACCATCCGCTCCAGCCGGCCGCCGGGCCGGCGACCGGAGTCGGGCCGATCTCGGCCGCGCCGTGGGGCTCCGCCGGGATCCTGCCGATCTCGTGGGCGTACGTCCGGCTGATGGGCGGCGAGGGGCTGAAGCGCGCCACGCAGGTGGCCGTGCTCAGCGCCAACTACATCGCCAAGCGGCTGGAGCCGCACTACCCCGTGCTCTACACGGGCCCCGGCGGGCTGGTCGCGCACGAGTGCATCATCGATCTGCGGCCGCTGACCAAGGCGACCGGAGTGAGCGTCGACGACGTCGCCAAGCGGCTCATCGACTACGGGTTCCACGCGCCGACGATGTCCTTCCCGGTGGCCGGCACGCTGATGATCGAGCCGACCGAGTCCGAGGACCTCGGTGAGCTGGACCGGTTCTGCGAGGCGATGATCGCCATTCGGGCGGAGATCGACAAGGTCGGGGCGGGGGAGTGGCCCGCCGAGGACAACCCGCTGCGGGGCGCGCCGCACACGGCCGCCACGCTCGGCGGGGAGTGGGAGCACGCGTACTCGCGTGCGGAGGCCGTCTTCCCGGCCGGGGTGTCCGCCGCCGACAAGTACTGGCCGCCGGTGCGCCGGATCGACCAGGCCTTCGGAGACCGGAACCTGGTGTGCTCGTGCCCGCCGCTGGACGTGTACGAGGACTGATCCGCGGTACGGCTAGGACAGCAGAGGCCCCGCTTCGGCGGGGTCTCTCGCGTGTGGCCTCGCGTGTGGTCCCTGGTGTGTGGCTTTACGCCGGGTACGCGTGGGTCCCCGTCGCCTTCACCGTCGCCCAGACCGGGGTGCCCGGGTGCAGGTCCAGTTCGGCGGCGGCGACCGTGGTGAGGTCGGCGGCGAGGGGGAGTTCTCCGGTCAGGTCGGCGCGGATCCGGTCGCCGTGGATCTCCAGGCCGGCGACCTCGCAGCGCCACAGGTTGCGGGCGCTGGTGCCGGTGGGGCGGTCCCGGAAGAGGGTCACGGCGCTCGGCGGGAAGGCGACGAACACGTCGCCGGCGAGGTTCTCCGTGGTGGCGATGGCGGGGCCGGTGTCCAGCCTGACCAGGTGGCCCTCGGCCGCGGCCCGGCCGCGGTAGAGGTTCAGGCCGACCAGGTGGGCGATGTAGTCGGTGCGCGGGTGGCGGGCGATGTCGGCGGGGGTGCCCTGCTGGACGATCCGGCCCTGCTCGATGACGATCAGACGGTCGGCCAGCACCATGGCGTCCAGCGGGTCGTGGGTGACCAGTACGGCGACGGCCTCGAACTCGGCCAGATGGCGGCGGAGTTGGGAACGTACGTCCAGGCGGGTGCGGGCGTCGAGGGCGGCGAGGGGCTCGTCCAAAAGCAGCAGGCGGGGGTGGGTGGCCAGGGCGCGGGCCAGTGCGACGCGCTGGGCCTGGCCGCCGGAGAGGCGGCGGGGTTTGGCGCCGGTCTGCTCCGTGAGGCCCATGCGGTCCAGCCAGGCGGCCGCCTGCGCGCGGGCCTCGGTCTTCGTCGCGCCGTGGCAGCGGGGGCCGAAGGCGACGTTGTCGAGGGCCGTGAGGTGGGGGAAGAGGAGGTAGTCCTGGAAGACGACGCCCACCGGGCGGGATTCGGGGGGCGTGCGGTCCAACTCCGTGCCGTCCAGGCGGAGATGGCCGGCGGTGAGGGGGGTGAGGCCGGCCAGGGCCCGGAGGGCGGTGGTCTTGCCGGCGCCGTTGGGGCCGAGGAGGGCGACGACCTCGCCGGGAGCGGCGGTGAGGGTGATGTCGAGGTGGAAGGCGGGTCGGGTGACGACGAGGTGGGCGTCGAGGCCGTCCGTGCGGTGCGGGTGCGGGTGCGGGTGCGGGTGCGTGGGGGCCGCCCGGCCTCCGGCCGGGTTGCTTTTCCCACCCGCACCACCCGTGCGGGCATCAGTGTCAGGTGCGGGCGGCCCCTGCGGGGGCTGTGCGCCGTCGGCGGCCGCGGGTGATGTGTGGGATCGAGGCGCGGGATCGTGGTGGGTCATGAGGCCGTCATCCAGCGGTCGCGGAGGGCCGCCAGTACCGCGATCGACACCGTCAGCAGTACCAGGCTGAGGGCGATCGCCGCGTCGGGGTCGTTCTGGAGGGCCAGGTAGACCGCGAGCGGCATGGTCTGGGTGCGGCCCGGGAAGTTGCCGGCGAACGTGATCGTCGCGCCGAACTCGCCGAGCGCGCGGGCCCAGGCCAGGACCGAGCCGGCCGCGATGCCCGGGGCGATGAGGGGGAGCGTGACCCTGCGGAACGCCGTGAAGCGGGACGCGCCCAGGGTCGTCGCCGCCTCCTCGTAGCGCGGGTCGGCGGCGCGCAGCGTGCCCTCGACGCTGATCACCAGGAAGGGCATGGCCACGAAGGACTCGGCGATCACCACGGCGGTCGTCGTGAACGGGAGCGTGATCCCGAACCAGGAGTCCAGCCACTGCCCGACGACCCCGTTGCGGCCCAGGGCGAGGAGCAGGGCCACACCGCCGACCACCGGGGGGAGCACCAGGGGGAGCGTCACCAGCGCTCGTACCAGGCCTCGGCCGGGGAACTGTGTGCGGGCCAGCAGCCACGCCAGCGGGACGCCGAGCACCAGGCTCACGGCCGTCGCCGCGGTCGCGCTGAGCAGCGAGAGCTGGAGGGCCTGCCACACCTCCGTGCTGGTCAGCAGCGACGGGAGGCTGCCCCAGGGGGCGCGCAGGAGCAGGGCGATCAGAGGCAGGAGGAGGAAGACCAGGGCTACCGCTCCGGGGAGGAGGAGCGGTAGCGGCACGGTCGACCGGACGCGCCGGCGCCGTGGGCCGCCCGTGACGGCGACGGTCCCGGCGTCCGGCTCGTCGATCTTCGTCACGGCTTGAGGAATCCGGCCTGGTTCAGGACCTGCCGGCCCTCGGTGGACTGCACCAGGGCGATGAACGCCTTGGCCAGCGTCGGGTTCGGGGCGTTCTTCAGCAGGGCGATCGGGTAGTCGTTGACGGCGTCGGCGGACTCGGGGAACTCCACGCCCTCCACCTTGTCACCCGCGGCCTTCACATCGGTCTTGTAGACGACCGCGGCGTCGGCCTCCTTGAGCACCACCTTGTTGAGGGCGGATTTCACGTCCTCCTCATAGGAGACCGGGGTCAGTTTGAGCTTGCTGGCGTCCAGGGCCTTCTGCGCGGCGGCGCCGCACGGCACCGTCTTGTCGCAGAGGACCACCTTCAGCGAGGACTTGGTCAGGTCCTTCAGCGAGGCGACCTTGTCGGGGTTGCCCGGCAGGGTGGCGATCTCCAGTTGGTTGCGGACGAAGGTGGCCGGCGTGGTGGCGGTGTCCTTCTTGTCCGTCACGATCGCCATCGTCTTGGGGCTGGCGGCGGCGAAGACGTCGGCGGGGGCCCCGCTGGTGATCTGCGCGGCGAGGGTGTCACTGCCGCCGAAGCTGAAGTTGACCTTCGTCCCCGGGTGGGCCTTCTCGAAGTCCGCCTTCAGGGTCGTGAAGCTCTCCTTGAGGGAGGCCGCCGCGAACACGGTGATCGAGCCCGACAGCTTGGGCGACGCCGACGACGAGGTGTCCGACTTCGTCGTCGAGGAGTCGTCGTCCGAGGAGGAGCAGGCGCTCAGGGCCAGCAGGGCCGCGACCGAGGCACCGGCCACCTGGAGCGTCCGCCGGGTCCGGCGCGCGGAACGGGTCATCACGAGTGAACTCCTCTGAAACCAGATGAAAAAGCTGTCGCGCCCTGTCGCGACCTGGATATCGGCCGCCAGGTGATGATACTGCCGCACTTGCCAGGCGGAAGTCTCCTGTCGCATCGCATGAGCTGCACGCTTATGGATCGAACCTGGCATGTGCGTTTGTACGGAGGTGCGTCGCGGGTACCGTCATCCGGGAGGGGACCGCACATGACGCTCGCCGAACTCGACCTCACCGGGAACCTGGCACGGCCGGCCCGGCTCACCGTGTCCGACCTGGGTGGACGGGGGCGTACGCTGGCTGGCCTCCAGCGCCCGCACACCCGGTCACGCGTCAGCGGCAACTCCGTGAACCGCACACAGGTCGCGTCCCGCACTGCGTTGGCCAGCGCCGGGCGATCGGTGGAACGGGCTCTGGCTCATCGACTCGGTGCCCAGCGGGCCGACGGCGTCGGCGGTCTCATGAAGTGCACCTCGGTACGCGGGATGTCCGCGTACTGCGGGAGCCGGTAGCGGCGGAAGGCCGCCGTCTCGGCCGCGCCACGCGCGTCCAGCCGTACGTTCTCGAAGAGCGTGGCGCCGAGCGCCTGTGCCACCCCGCCCTCCACCTGGCCACTACCCCGCACTTCACCGGGCGCGACCTGTCCCGGCTGAGCGACCGGCTGGACCTGTGGGCGGCGCTGATGTGCCGGTGACGGTGGCGGCGGGGGGCCGGTACGGGGGTCGGCCGGGGGGAGCCGGTACGGGGGTCGACCGGGGGCGCGCCGGGAACGGCGTCTGCCCGGGTGCGCCGGTGAGGCTCTCGGAGGCGGTCGCCGGTGACGGGGTCAGGCGCGGTCGATGTGCACGTTCGTCGACTTCACCCGGGCGGTGGCCTCCATGCCCACCTCCAGGCCCAGTTCCTCGACGGCCTCGCGGGTCAGCAGGGAGACCAGGCGGTGCGGGCCGGCCTGGATCTCGACCTGGGCGGCGACGTCACCGAGCTTGATCGCGGTGACGATACCGGGGAAGGCGTTGCGGACCGAGGTGTAGGAGGCGTCCTCCTCGACGGTGCCGGCCCTGGCCAGTTCGACGGAGAAGGCGGCGAGGTCCTTGCCGTCGATGAGCCGCCGACCGCCCTCGTCGCGATGGGTGGTCACCCGGCCCGCGTCGGCCCAGCGGCGGGCGGTGTCCGGGCTGACGCCGAGCAGCCGTGCCGCCTGGCCGATCGTGTAGGACTGCATGGGGTCACGATAGGGCCGGTCGGCGGGGCCGGCGGACCAGACATCCGCCGAAGTCGACCTGCCGAGGAACTTCGGCCTGGAGGTATGTCAGTCGCGGGTGGCAGCATCCGGCGTATGACGACCACAGGGGCGAGCCGGAGCCTGGACAAGCTCCGCTACCGGTACATTCCCCTCTGCACACTGACTGTCGTGCGGAACGTGTCACCTTCCGAACTGCTGACCCGCATGGGGGTGGACCCGGAGACCCTCACGTTGCGCGACGCCGGCACCGTCGACGACGGGCGCTGGAGCGGCAGGCTGCGCCCCCTGCCGGGGTGAACGGCGCGGCAGCGCCGGTGGCGGTCAGGTCAGGCCCGATGCCCTGAGGACCGCGAGCGCGTTGGTGTCGTCGATCTCGTGGCCGAGCTGTGCGAGTACCTCGGCGCCCCGGCGCAGGGTGCCGTGGGCAACGGAGCGACGGACGCCGGTGTCCAGTTCGTGCCAGAGCAGCGGATTCGCGTGCAGGACGTTCGGGTCGAGTTCCAGCCGGTTGCCGGCGGTGTCACGGAGCACCAGATGGGCGCAGACGTCACCGTTCCGGCCGACGTAGACGAGGGAGTCGGTACGGACGGTACGCCGGCGCAGGGGCCCGCGAACGGCCAGCCAGCCGGGGCCCGCCGTGACCCGGGCCGGCAGCAGCATGACGAGGATGGCGGCCGACAGGGTGACCCAGAGCAGGACGCGGACCGGGGTGAGGGTGCCGGCGTTCCAGTCCACCGCGAGCGTCAGGCCGCCGAAGCCGAGGGCACAGCCGACGGCCAGCCGTGCACTGCCGCGCCAGGTGCGGTCGTCGGCTGCCCGGCCCCTGCGTCCTCTGTCCTCCATGAGGCAGACGCTAGGGGCCGGTGGCGGCTCGGGGACGGCTGCTGACGGGGTTCTTATGCGGACCGAGCGGTAATTGACGGGATTCTTACGACCGGGTCGTTTCCGGTGGGCGGTCAGCCCGTGTGGACGCGTGGCCGTCGGGAGCGGTCCGGCTCCGCCTCACGCAGTACCTCCCGGGTGACCGGGGCGACCTCGCCCTGGCCGAAGAGGAAGAAGCGCAGGAAGTTGGCGAACGGGTTGCCCTCGGTCCACTCGAAGTAGATGTGCGGGATGCAGCCGGTGTCGTCGCGGACGTGCAGCAACAGCGCGGCCAGCGCGTTGGGGATGGAGGCCGACTCCAGGGTCAGGACGCGGTAGCGGTTGTGCAGCACCTCGCCGCGCACGGTCAGGCCCGCCTCGAACTCGGAGGGGTCGGTGACCGTGACCTCCACGAAGACGAAGTCCTCCTGCTCGGGCATGTCGTTGTCGGCCCGGATCTGCTCGATCTTGTCGCGGTACTCGGCCTTGTCGCGCCGGTCCGGCTCATTGGCGATGAACCGCATCCGGCGGCTCGCCATGTCCCGGATGAACCGCTCCGCCATCGGGTCGAGGCTCACGCTCGTCACGCGCAGTTCGAAGGCGCGGGCGAGGCGGGAGAGCAGCGATACGAGGATGATGCCGACGATGAAGCAGGCACCGATCTTCACACCGTCGGGCCGCTCGATGACGTTCACGACGGTCGTGTAGAGGAACACCGCCGAGATGACCCCGAACCCGATCGTCCACTTGCGCTGCCCGGCCTTGTGGGCGGCGATGGTCACCGCGACGGCGGCGGAGCTGATCAGCACCAGCACACCGGTGGCGTAGGCGCCCCCCTGCGCGTCGACGTCGGCGTCGAAGATCCAGGTGACCAGGAAGGCGATGAGGGTGAAGACGATGACCATCGGGCGCACCGCGCGGGCCCAGTGCGGGGCCATGCCGTAGCGGGGCAGGTAGCGCGGCATCAGGTTGAGCAGGCCGGCCATCGCGGAGGCGCCGGCGAACCACAGGATGCAGATGGTCGAGACGTCGTACACCGTGCCGAAGGCGTTGCCGAGGTACTCGTGTGCCAGATAGGCGAGTGCGCGGCCGTTGGCGTCGCCGCCGGACTTGAACTCCTGCTCCGGGATCAGCAGCGTGGTGATGAAGCTGGTCGCGATCAGGAAGCAGCTCATGATCAGTGCGGCCGTGGTGAGCAGCTTCCTGGTGTCCCGGATCCGGCCGGTGGGCCGCTCCTCGGTGTCGCCCGGGTCGCCCTGGACGTGCGGCATGACCGCGACGCCGGTCTCGAAGCCGGACAGGCCCAGCGCCAGCTTGGGGAAGACGATCAGGGCCACGCCGATCATGACGAAGACGTTGCCGTGTTCCGTGGTGAGGGCGCTGGTCCAGTCGGTGATGACGTGCTCGGCGGTGATGACGTGGTAGACGCCGACGATCACCACGACGACGTTCAGCGCGAGGTAGATGCCGACGAGGGCGACCGCGACGCCGATGGCCTCCAGGAAACCCTTGAGGAAGACCGCGCCCAGCAGCGCCACCATGATCAGCGTGATGATCATCTGCTTGCCCTGGAGGAAGTCCGTCAGATGCGGGTTCTCGACCAGGTGGGTGGAGGCGTCGGCGGCCGACAGGGTGATGGTGATGAGGAAGTCCGTGGCGGCGAAGCCCAGCAGGGTGAGCACGAAGAGCTTGCCCTGCCAGAAGGAGAGCAGCCTCTCCAGCATGGCGATGGAGCCCTCGCCGTGCGGGCTCTCCGCGGCGACGCGCCGGTAGACCGGCAGGGCGCCGGCCAGGGTGACGATGACCAGCACGATGGTCGCGATCGGCGACAGCAGTCCGGCCGCGAGGGCCGCGATGCCGGGCTGGTAGCCGAGGGTCGAGAAGTAGTCCACACCCGTCAGGCACATCACCCGCCACCAGCGCTGGCCCTTGTGCGCGGGCTCCGGCTGCGCGTGGGGCCCGGTGTGGCCGCCGCTCTTGCCCATGTCGGACAGCCCCTCCAGCATCCAGGCGCGCAGGCGACTGGGAGGGGGGTGTTCGGTCGTGGCCATCGGTCGGGCTCCTGGTGTCCGGCGCGCTGAGTACGGGGCAGTTCGATTCCGGCCATCACGCGGACGGCGGCACCAGCGTATGCAGAGAGTGACGCGTGGGCCCACGGATCAGCGGGTGCTGGGCGTCAAGCTTGCGTTAAGAATCGCCAGGCAGGGGGTGGTGCGGCAGCAAGAAGAGGGGGCCTGTAGGCCAGAGCAAGGCGTTCGGCTGTACGGGGGACGACGGGTGGGTGCGGGGGGCCGGACACCGAGCGTTATCCCGTTGGAGCGGGGGAGGGGCCTGATGCACGGAGACCGGGGACAGGGGCTTTTCCCTGTCCCCGGCCGTACCGGCAGCGGCGCTGGCGCTGACCGGCCTTCGAGCCGTGGTTGGCCTTCTTCTTGCGGCGGGCCTTCTTCTTGCGGGTTCGCTTGGACATGCCTGTCAACTCCGTTCCAGCGATGGGGCGTTCAAGCGGTGCGGCCGACCAGCAGGTCGGCGAGCCTGTTGGGTCGCCGGACCGTGCTGGTTCCATCCGGGGGTGCGGGCACGCGGCACCGTCCCCGGCGGGGGCGGCGGCGGGCGTGCAGGGTGTAAGGAAAGAAAGAGGGGGTGCCGGACCAGGTCAGGTCCCTTGGCGAGAGGGCGAGGGCCGGCGCCCCGTGGGGCACGGAAGCCGCGTCAGCGGGACGCGAGGGCTTCCGGGCAGCGCGACGGCCGACGCGACGGCCGAGCGGTACTCGGCGGCCGGTCGAAGAGGAGCCAGGCGCTGTTCACAGGTTTCATGGAAGCGGTTCCGGGGACCCCGGACAAGCCGAAGTGCCTTTCTCTGACACGCCTCTGACGTGCGCATACGGGCCTTTGACGGACCGTTCGGCCGAACGGGCGAGGCTCAGCCGAGGCCGGGCACCGCCGAGATCACAAGGTCGATCAGCTTGATGCCCGCGAACGGCAGCACCAGCCCGCCGAGCCCGTACAGCAGCAACGCGCACTTCGGCGCGTGGATGACGGCGCTGGACCAGGTGACCGACCTCAACCGCGCCCACTTCACCTCGTCCGTGGCGGCGGGCCGCGCCGAGCTGACCGGCCGGCTGCCCTGGGCCTGCGCCCTGCTGATGCTGGCCGTGGGACTGACCGGACTGGGGCTGCGGCCCAGGCTGGCGGAGTTCCGGTGACGGGACGTCACGCGTCCGTCAGCCGGGCCTCCTCCAGATCCAGGGACCGCTGGAGTCGCCTTCGGGTGGTGTCACTGATCGCGTGCTCGTCGTACAGCCGCCGCAGCTCCGCCGACTCGACCGCTATCAGGTCACGGCGCAGCTGCCGGTAGACCAGGTCGGCGGACTCGGCCGTGCTCTCGGCGAGGCGGTCCCGCGCGTCGTCGAGGCGGGCGTGGAGACCGCGCCGGAGCCGGTCGAGGACCACCTCGGGCACGGCCTCCAGCTCGGACAGCTCGTCCAGACGCCGGATGCCCGCGTCGGCCAGCCGGCAGCGGGCGGCGGCCTCCTCGCGCTCGGTGTGGTCGGGCTCCAGGGCTATGCCGGAGCGGCGCACGACGGAGGCAAGGGAGAAGCCCTGCACGACGAGGGTGACCACGACGACCGAGGTGGTCAGGACCAGGACCAGGGGGCGCTCGGTGAGGGGCGAGCCGTCCTTCGCCACCACCGGGATGGACAGCGCCGCCGCCAGCGGCACCACGCCCCGGGTGCCGGCCCAGGTCAGCACCACCGGCACCCGCCAGTTCGGCCGCTGGATGCCGCCCTTGCGCTGCACCACCGCCGACAGCGGCGCCAGCCACAGCAGCCGTACCGCGATCAGCGTGCCGGCCACCGCCAGCGCGTACAGCGGCCACGCCCGGTCGCCGTCGGACAGGGCCCGTACCTGGGCGGGCAGGGCCAGCCCTATCAGGCTGAACACCACGCTCTCCAGCAGGAAGACCACCGTGCCGTAGACGGCGTGCAGCTGGAGCCTGATGCGGGCGTTGGTGAGCCGGTCGCCTCGGCCGCCCAGGACCACCCCCGCCACCACGACCGAGGTCACCCCGGAGGTGTGGGCCGCCTCCGCGAGGACGTAGGCCGCGTAGGGGGTGACCAGGGAGATCACCGTCTCCAGGACCGGGTCCTCGGTGCGCCGCCGGATCAGTACGACGACACCGGCCAGGACCGCGCCGATCAGGGTGCCGCCGCCCGCCAGCACCAGGAACTCGCCGCCCGCCGCCCCCCAGTTCGCCGCCGCCGACGCCACCGCGACGCTCACCGCGACCCGGTAGAGCACCAGGGAGGTCGCGTCGTTGAAGAGGCTCTCCGCCTGGACCAGCATCTGCACCTTCGGCGGCAGCGCGAGCCGGCGGCCGAGCGCCGTCACCGCGACCGGGTCGGTGCTGGCCAGGATCGCGCCGAGGACCAGCGCCATCTGCCAGGACAGCGGGGTGACCATGGAGGCGACCATGCCGACGGCCGCGGCGGAGGCCAGCACCAGGCCCACCGCGAGCACCCCGACCGGCTTCCAGACGGCGCGCAGCTCCCGCCAGGACAATTCCTCCGCGCTGGCGTAGAGCAGCGGCGGCAGGACGACCAGGCCGATGACGTCCGGGCTGATCTGGATCGTCGGGGTGCCCGGCAGCAGGGCCACGGCAAGGCCCGCGACCACCAGGAGGGAGGGGGCGGGTATCCGCCACCGGCGGGCGAAGGTCGCCACCACCGTGGCCAGTACCACGAGTGAAAGAACCGTACCCACACTGCGCATGCCGTCCCCCTGGGGCTGTACAGGAGCCACGGTGGCTCCCCGCCGACCAGACTTCCCGGCACACCGCCTTCACCCTATCCGGCCCATGGCCGTCAAGACAGTGTCAACGTCCTCGTCAGCGGCGCCAGAGACGCGTCAAGACGCCGCTCCCCGGGCCGTCCGGCGCGCTTGTCTTTGAGGTGATGAACGACGTACCGCGTGGACGACTCAAGGTCTACCTCGGTGCCGCCCCAGGGGTCGGCAAGACCTACCGCATGCTCGACGAGGCTCAGCGCCGCGCGTCCCGGGGCGCGGACGTGGCCGTGGGGTTCGTGGAGTTCCACGGGCGCCCCCGGACCGCGGCCATGATCGACGGCCTGGAGGTGGTGGCACGCCTGCGCTGCGACTACCGGGGCGGCGAGTTCGAGGAGATGGACGTCGCGGCCGTGCTGGCGCGCAGCCCGAAGGTGGCGATCGTCGACGAGTTCGCCCACACCAACATCCCGGGCGGCGGCCGGCACCCCAAACGCTGGCAGGACGTCGAGGACCTGCTCGCCGCCGGCATCGACGTGATCACCGCCGTCAACATCCAGCATCTGGAATCCCTCAAGGACGTCGTCGAGAAGATCACCGGGGCGCCGCAGCACGAGACGGTGCCCGACGAGGTCGTCCGGCGGGCCGAGCAGATCGAGCTCGTGGACATCCCGCCGGAGGGCCTGCGCCGTCGCATGGCGCACGGCAACATCTACGCCCCCGAGAAGGTCGACGCGGCCCTCGCCAACTACTTCCGCCCCGGTAACCTCACCGCCCTGCGCCAGCTGGCCCTCCTCTGGGTCGCCGACCGGGTCGACGAGGCGCTCCAGTCGTACCGCGCCGAGCACGCCATCGGCGGGGTGTGGGAGACCCGGGAGCGGGTCGTGGTCGCGCTGACCGGCGGTCCGGAGGGCGACACGCTGGTACGACGGGCCGCCCGCATCGCCGACCGGTCGGCGGGCGGCGATCTGCTCGCCGTGCACGTGGCCCGCAGCGGCGGACTGGCCGCCGGTGTCTCCCATGCGTCGCTGGCCCGGCAGCGCCGGCTGGTCGAGGACCTCGGCGGCAGTTACCACTCGGTGGTGGGCGACGACGTGGCCACGGCCCTGGTCGAGTTCGCCCGCGCCGAGAACGCCACCCAGCTCGTCCTCGGCACCAGCCGCCGGGGCCGCCTCGAACGCTTCCTCACCGGACCGGGGACGGGCGAGACCGTCACCGCCCTCTCCGGCGACATCGACGTGCACCGCGTCACCCATGAGCGCGCGGGCCGCGGCACTCTGCTGCCCTCCCGCCGCCGCACCCTCTCCCCCCGCCGCCTGATCGCGGGACCGGTGGCAGGGCTGGTGCTCCCGGTGCTCCTGACCGTCGCCCTCGCCCAGGTCCGCGGCACCGTCAACCTGACCAGTGAGGCCCTGCTCTTCCTGCTCGCGGTGGTCGGCGTGGCCTGCATAGGCGGGGTCACCTCCGCCGTGATCGCCTCCGTCACCGCGTCCCTGCTGCTCAACTACTGGTTCATACCGCCCATCGGCCAGTTCACCCTCGACGATCCCAACGCCCTGCTGGCGCTGGGGGTGTTCGCGGTCGTGGCCGCCACCGTCGCAGGGGTCGTCGACCGCTCGCTGCGGCTGTCCCGGCGCGCGGCCCGGGCCGCCGCGGAGGCCGAGACCATGTCGTCGCTGGCCGGGAGCATCGTGCGCGGCGGCCAGACCATCCCGGCCCTGCTGGAACGCACCCGCGAGACCTTCGGCATGGATTCCGCCGTGCTCGTCGACGAGCCGCCCGACGGTGCCGACGTCACCACCGTGCCGGCCGGCCCCGGCAACTACCTGGTCCTGCGCGGTCGTACCCCCTCCGCGTCCGAGCGGCGGGTGCTCGGCGCCTTCGCCGCGCACGTCGGCTCGGCCGTGGAGAGGGCCCGGCTGGCGCAGGCCGCGGCCGAGGTCGAACCGGTACGCGCCGCCGACCGCATGCGCACCGCGTTGCTGCGGGCCGTCGGCCACGACCTGCGCACCCCGCTCGCGGCCGGCTGGGCGGCGGTCACCTCGCTGCGCAGCCGTGAGGTGGAGTTCTCCCCGGAGGACCGGGACGAACTCCTCGCCACCGCCGAGGAGTCCATGGCCCGGCTGAGCCGGCTCATCGACAACCTCCTCGACCTCAGCCGCCTGGAGGCCGGCGTCCTCACCCTCAACCTCCGGGCCACCGCCCTGGAGGAGGTGCTCCCGGCGGCCCTGGCGGACACGCCGACGGTCGACGTGCACGGCGAGCCGGAGAACATGCCACCGCTGCTGGCCGACCCGCCCCTGCTGGAGCGCGTGATCGCCAACCTGGTCGGCAACGCGGCCCGCTACAGCCCGCCCGGCAAACGGGTGCTGGTGACGGCGAGCGCGCTGGCCGGGCGCGCCGAACTCCGGATCATCGACCGGGGCCCCGGTCTGCCTGCCAACGGCCGCGACCGCCTCTTCGAGCCCTTCCAGCGGCTCGGCGACACCGACAACACCACCGGCCTCGGTCTCGGCCTCGCCCTCGCCCGCGGGCTGACCGAGGCGATGGACGGCACCCTGACCCCCGAGGAAACCCCGGGCGGCGGCCTGACCATGGTCGTCTCGCTGCCCCTGGCCGATCGGGCTCAACCTTCCCTGACACCGCAGCGCGTAGGAGGTGCCTCATGACCACCACAGCCGGTCCCGGACCGACACCGTCGTGGACCACGTGCGCGGCGAACTGACCGGCCTGCTCGGTCTGTCCGGGTGCCGCTTCGAGTACGGCACCCTGCTGGGCCGACCGTCCCGGCTGGGCAAGGACGGCGGGATCACCGTCGGACTCCGGGCCTGGGACGTGGACCGCGGCGGCTGGCCGGAGGGGGAGATCGAGCTGCGCGCGTACGGCAACGGGCACTGCCTCGGCCGGTTCATGCTCACCCCGGGATCCGGGCCGGTGCCTCCGTTGCAGGCGCGGCTGGTCGCGGTGACGCCGGCCGACCGGACCGGGGGCCGCGCTGGACAGGCGGGGCCGGTGCGCGGGGGCTGACCGGGGTTATTCGAGCCCCGAGGCCTTGAAGACACCCAGGGCGTTCTCGTGTTCGACGCGTTCGGCGAGGCGGCTCAGCGCGGTCGCGCCGCACAGCAGGGTGCCGGCCGCGGCCGACCTGCGGGCGCCCTCGTCGACGTAACGCCACAGGCCCGGGTTGTCGATCAGGACCTGTGGGTCGATGCGCAGCCGGTCGCCGGACGAGTCCCGCAGCAGCAGCCGGGGAGAGATGCCGTCGAGGCAGCGGACGGAGACCAGGAGGTCCGTGCGGACCCTGCGGGTGCGCAGCAGCCGGCGGGAGGTGAGCCAGCCGTCGCCGGCGCGGACCCTGGCGGGGCTCAGGGCGGCGAAGAGGAGCAGGGCGACGGTGGTCCAGAGAGTGCCGCGCCACCAGGAGACCGTCCCTGCCCCCCAGTCGATCAGGAGGAGCAGGGCGAGGAGGACGCCTGCGCAACGGGCAGACGCGTAGACGTCCTTGGACCAGCGGTGGTCCTCGGCGGGGCGGGCTTCTTCGCCGTGCTGCATGGGGTGAAGGTAGGGAGCGGTGGGGCACGGCGTCAGCAGGTGCGGCATGTCTTTGATGGGACTCTGACGGTCGTGGGTCCGTGCGGCCCGGTGGGGACTGGCCGCGCCCACGCGGCGGTGGCCGCACATCGATACAGCCGCGCGCCCCACGGGCGCGCCGCAGTCACGCCTGTCAAGAAGACATCAAAGTCGAACCCTCCCGCGCGAAGAACGCGCAAGGAATTGCCGGTCCTGGCTGAAACGGGACAGAACCTGGTCGCATCGCGCGCGGTACCACCGCGCGCGAAGGCATATCCCGTTCGTTAAGGAGCACCCTCGCATGTCCGTTCTGACCGCCGAACCGGGCGCCGTGCCCGCCGGTGAGGAGCCGCCCGATACCGGCGAGCGGCACCGGCTCACCGCCGTCACCGGCCTCGCCTCGCTGTCGCTGGACGCCATGGCGTGGGTGGCGTACGGGCCGGAGGCCATCGTGCTGGTGCTGGCCGCCGCCGGTGCGCACGGGCTCGGCTTCACGCTGCCGGTCACCCTCGCCATCGCCGCCCTGCGGGCGGTGCTCGTCGCCTCGTACCGGCAGGTCATCGCCGCCTTCCCGGACGGAGGAGGGTCGTACGCGGTGGCCCGGACGCATCTCGGTGCGCCGCCGCATCCCTGGTGCTCGATTACGTCCTCAACGTCGCCGTCGCGGTCACGGCCGGTGTCGCCGCGCTCACGTCCGCCTTCCCGGCGCTGTACGCCGACCGGCTGTGGCTGTGTCTGGCCGTGCTGGTGTTGATCACCGGTGTGAACCTGCGGGGCATCGTGGAGTCGGCCAAGGCGTTCATCGTGCCGACCGTGGTGTTCGTGGGGTCCGTCTTCGTGCTGATCGTCGTGGGGCTCTTCCGGTCCGCACCGGCCAGCACCGCCACCGCCGCCGGACATGCCTCGGTACTCGCCGACAACGCCTCCGGCGTCGCCGCCCTGCTCCTGCTGAAAGCCTTCGCCTCCGGTTGTGCCGCGCTCACCGGTGTCGAGGCCATCGACAACGCCGTGCCCTCCTTCCGGGCGCCGCGCGTCAGGCGGGCCCAGCACGCGGAGATCGCCCTCGGGGCCGTGCTCGGCGTGATGCTGACCGGGCTGTCGGTGCTGATCTCCCGCTTCCACCTCCAGCCGGTCGCGGGCGTGACCGTCCTCGCGCAGCTCGCCGACGCCTCGCTCGGCACAACTGGGGCTTCTACGTCATCCAGTTCGCCACGATGATCCTGCTCGCCCTGTCCGCCAACACGTTCGTTCGGCGGGCTTCCGGTGCTGCTCAAGCTGCTCGCCCGGGACAACTACCTGCCGCATGTCTTCGCGCTCAAGGCCGACCGGCAGGTGCACCGGCACGGGGTGCTCGCCCTGGCCCTGGTCTCGGCGGCGTCTGAGGCTCGCGTTCCCCCTGTTCAGGGGGTTTCTGAGGCTGAACGGCGGCTGCCGGTCGCGGGTTGGTCGAGGCCGCGTAAGAGTCCCGTCAAAGGCGCGAACACCGCCGTAAGGGACCCGTCAACGGCGGCTGGATCCGGCCAGAAAGACGCTTTCCTCTAACCGTCAGAGTCCTTTCCGAACCTCATCCAGGAGTTCACGATGGCCGATCTGGCCTTCGTCGTCACCGTGCTCGCGGGTTTCGCGCTGGTGGCCCTCATCGCCAAGGGGGTGACCAAGCTGTGACCGCCGAGAACATCGTCGGCCTCGTCGTGGCCGTCGCCCTGCTGGGCTATCTCGTCCTCGCCCTGATCTTCCCGGAGAGGTTCTGAGACACCCATGGGTCCCGTAACCGCCGCCGTGCTCCAGCTCGCCGCGCTCATAGGCGCGCTGGCGCTCTGCTACGTCCCCTTCGGCAACTACATGGCCAAGGTCTACTCCTCCGACAAGCACTGGCGCGTCGAGAAGTGGATCTACAAGGGCATCGGCGCCAACCCCGACACCGAGATGCGCTGGCCCGCCTATCTGCGCGGGGTCCTCGCCTTCTCCCTGGTCGGCGTCCTCTTCCTCTACCTGCTGCAGCGGCTCCAGGGCATCCTGCCCGGCTCGCTCGGCTTCTCCTCGGTCAACCCTGCGCAGTCGTTCAACACGGCCGTCTCCTTCGTGACCAACACGAACTGGCAGTCGTACTACGGCGAGCAGACCATGGGCCACGTCGTGCAGACCGCCGGTCTGGCCGTGCAGAACTTCGTCTCCGCGGCCGTCGGCATCGCCGTCGCCGTGGCGCTGGTGCGCGGGTTCGCGCTCCCCCACTCTCGGCTTCGCTCGAGCGGGGGGACCCCCATGCGCACCGGTGAGATCGGCAACTTCTGGTCCGACCTGGTGCGCGGTGTCATCCGCATCCTCGTGCCGTTCTCCGTGCTCGCCGCGATCATCCTGGTCGCCTGCGGTGCCATCCAGAACTTCTCCGGCATCCACGAGGTCGGCCAGTTTTTCAATGGGCACAGCATGGGCGGCTCGCAGCAGTGGAACGGCGGCGCGGTCGCCTCCCAGGAGGCCATCAAGGAGCTGGGCACCAACGGCGGTGGCTACTTCAACGCCAACTCCGCCCATCCCTTCGAGAACCCGACGCCCTTCACCAACTTTTTCGAGATCTTCCTGCTCCTGCTGATCCCGTTCGCGCTGACCCGCACCTTCGGTGTCATGGTCGGCTCGGTGAAGCAGGGTTACGCGATCCTCGCGACGATGTTCACCATCTGGCTGGGCTTCGTGGCCCTGATGATGTGGACCGAGTTCGCCCACCACGGCCCCGCGCTCCAGATCGCGGGCGGCGCGTACGAGGGCAAGGAGGTCCGCTTCGGGGTCGGCGGCTCGTCGATCTTCGCGGTGTCGACCACCCTGACCTCGACCGGCGCGGTGGACTCCTTCCACTCCTCGTTCACCGGCCTGGGCGGCGGTATCACCCTGCTCAGCATGATGCTGGGCGAGATCGCCCCCGGTGGTACCGGCTCCGGCCTCTACGGCATCCTGATCATGGCGATCATCGCGGTGTTCATCGCCGGTCTGATGGTGGGCCGCACGCCCGAGTACCTGGGCAAGAAGATCGGCGCCCGCGAGATCAAGCTGTCGGCGATCTACATCCTGATCACCCCGGCGCTGGCGCTCGTGTTCGCCGCGATCTCCATGGCCCTGCCGACCCCGCCGCACTCCATGCTCAACCCAGGAGCGCACGGCTTCTCAGAGGTGCTGTACGCCTTCACCTCGGCGGCCAACAACAACGGCTCGGCCTTCGCCGGCCTGAACGCGAACACCGACTGGTACAACACCATGACCGGACTCGCGATGCTGTTCGGCCGCTTCCTGCCCATGGTGTTCGTGCTGGCGCTGGCCGGCTCGCTCGCCGAGCAGCGGCCCGTCCCGGCCACGGCCGGCACTCTGCGCACCGAGAAGCCGCTCTTCACCGGCCTGCTCGTCGGCGCGATCCTGATCATCACCGGTCTGACCTACTTCCCGGCCCTGGCGCTGGGCCCGCTGGCCGAGGGGCTGGCGTCGTGAAAACCCGAACGGAAGCCCACGAGGACACCATGTCCACACCCACCCTTGCGCCCCACCAGGACGCGCCGACGGGGCACAAGCCCGCCGAAGGCCGCGTCGGCGCGGGCCTGTTCCACCCCAAGCAGCTGATCAGGTCCCTCCCCGAGGCCTGCCGCAAGCTGGACCCGCGGGTCATGATCAAGTCGCCCGTGATGTTCGTGGTGTGGGTCGGCTCGATCCTGACCACGGTCTTCTCCTTCAAGGACCCGGGTGACTGGTTCGGCTGGACCATCAGCGCCTGGCTGTGGCTGACCGTGATCTTCGCCAACCTCGCGGAGGCGGTCGCCGAGGGCCGTGGCAAGGCCCAGGCGGACACCCTGCGCAAGGCCAAGACCGACACCGTCGCCCGGCGACTGGTCGGTGACACCGAGGAGCAGGTGCCCGGCACCGAGCTGAAGATCGGTGACCTGGTGGTCTGCGAGGCCGGCGACATCATCCCCGGTGACGGTGACGTCATCGAGGGTGTCGCGTCGGTCGACGAGTCGGCGATCACCGGTGAGTCGGCTCCGGTCATCCGTGAGTCCGGCGGTGACCGGTCCGCGGTCACGGGCGGTACCAAGGTGCTGTCCGACCGGATCGTCATCAAGATCACGACGAAGCCGGGCGAGACCTTCATCGACCGGATGATCGCCCTGGTCGAGGGCGCCGCCCGGCAGAAGACGCCGAACGAGATCGCGCTGAACATCCTGCTCGCCTCGCTGACGATCGTCTTCCTGCTGGCCGTCGCCACCCTCCCGCCCTTCGCGGACTACGCGGGCACCCACCTGACGATGGTCGTGCTGGTCGCCCTCCTCGTCTGTCTCATCCCGACCACCATCGGCGCGCTGCTCTCCGCGATCGGCATCGCCGGCATGGACCGCCTGGTGCAGCGCAACGTGCTCGCCATGTCGGGCCGCGCCGTCGAGGCCGCCGGTGACGTCTCCACGCTGCTGCTGGACAAGACCGGCACCATCACCCTCGGCAACCGCCAGGCCTCCGAGTTCCTGCCGGTGCGCGGGGCCACCGAGCCCGAGGTCGCCGACGCCGCCCAGCTGTCGTCGCTGGCCGACGAGACCCCCGAGGGCCGCTCCATCGTCGTCCTGGCGAAGGAGAAGTACGGGCTGCGCGAGCGGCACCAGGGCGAGCTGGCGCACGCCGAGTGGATCGCCTTCACCGCCCAGACCCGCATGTCGGGTGTGGACGTCGACGGCAGGAAGATCCGCAAGGGTGCGGCCGGTTCGGTCATGGCCTGGGTCCGCGAGCAGGGCGGCACCGTCGCCGAGGGCGCCGACACCCTCGCAGGCCGCATCTCCGAGGCCGGTGGCACGCCGCTCCTGGTCGCGGTCGAGGACGCCGAGGGCGCCCGGATCCTGGGCGTCATCCACCTCAAGGACGTCGTCAAGGACGGCATGCGCGAGCGGTTCGAGGAACTGCGCCGCATGGGCATCAAGACCGTCATGATCACGGGTGACAACCCGCTGACCGCCAAGGCGATCGCCGACGAGGCGGGCGTGGACGACTTCCTCGCCGAGGCCACCCCCGAGGACAAGATGGCCCTCATCAAGCGGGAGCAGGCGGGCGGCAAGCTGGTCGCGATGACCGGTGACGGCACCAACGACGCCCCGGCGCTCGCGCAGGCGGACGTCGGCGTGGCGATGAACACGGGTACGTCGGCCGCGAAGGAGGCCGGCAACATGGTCGACCTCGACTCCAACCCGACCAAGCTCATCGAGATCGTCGAGATCGGCAAGCAGTTGCTGATCACCCGCGGTGCGCTGACCACGTTCTCCATCGCCAACGACGTCGCGAAGTACTTCGCGATCATCCCGGCCATGTTCGCCGTGGTCTACCCGGGCCTGGACAAGCTCAACATCATGCACCTGTCCTCGCCCAGCTCCGCGATCCTGTCCGCGGTCATCTTCAACGCGCTGATCATCATCGCGCTGGTGCCGCTCTCGCTGCGAGGCGTCCAGTACAAGCCGGTCAGCGCCGACAAGATGCTCCGCCGCAACCTCGGGATCTACGGCCTCGGCGGCCTGATCGCGCCCTTCATCGGCATCAAGATCATCGACCTGCTCATCTCCCTCATCCCCGGGCTGTAATTTCTTGAAAGCGTGCTGAAGGCCATGAACAACTCCGTAAGCAACACAGCCCGGTTGCTCTGGGCGGGCCTGCGCGCCCTCCTCGTGCTGACCCTGGTGACGGGCGTGATCTACCCCCTGGTCGTCACCGGCATCGCCCAGGCCGCGTTCAGCGACAAGGCGAACGGCTCCGAGGTCAAGGCGGACGGCAAGGTCGTCGGCTCGTCCCTGATCGGGCAGTCGTACAACCTGCCGCTGAAGAAGGGTCAGGAGACCCCGGATGCGGCCCTGCAGTGGTTCCAGGGCCGCCCGGCCAACGGGCTCGGCAGCAACAGCGTCAACACCCAGTACAAGCTGCTCCTTTCGGGTGCGACCAACCTCGCCGCCGACAACAAGGTCCTGATCCAGCAGGTGAAGGACGCCAAGGCCGCGGTCGTCAAGGACAACTCGGTGCCCGGCTACTCGGTCACGCCCGCCCAGGTGCCGGCCGACGCCGTCACCTCCTCGGGCTCCGGCCTGGACCCGGACATCTCCCCGGCCTACGCCGAGCTCCAGGTCCACCGGGTCGCGGCGAAGAACCACCTCTCCGTCGACCAGGTGGAGAAGCTGGTCAAGGACCACACCGACGGCCGCACCCTCGGCTTCATCGGTGAGCCCCGGGTGAACGTCCTCGAACTCAACATCGCGCTGAAGGACCTGACCAAGGGCAGTTGAGAGAGCCGATGACCCGAGTGCTGGTCGTGGAAGACGACCCACAGCTCGTACGGGCACTCGTGATCAACATGCAGGCACGCCAGTACGGAGTGGACGCGGCGCCCGACGGCGCCACGGCCCTCCGGCTGGCGGCCGCGCGTCAGCCGGACGTGGTGATGCTCGACCTCGGACTGCCCGACATGGACGGTGTCGACGTCATCAAGGCGCTGCGCGGCTGGACCCGTGTACCGATCCTGGTGCTGTCGGCGCGACAGGCCTCCGACGAGAAGGTCGCCGCGCTGGACGCGGGCGCCGACGACTACATCACCAAGCCGTTCAGCATGGACGAACTGCTCGCCCGGCTGCGGGCGGCCGTCCGCCGTACCGAGGAGGTCCCGCTCGCCCCCGAGACCACCCTGGTGGAGACGCCCGACTTCACCATCGACCTGCTCGCCAAGAAGGCCGTACGGGCCGGCCAGGACGTACGGCTCACCCCCACCGAGTGGCATCTGCTGGAGATCCTGGTCACCAACCGCGGCGCCCCGGTACTCCCCGGCTCCCGCAACGCCGAGCGCTGGCAGGACGTCGAGGAACTGCTGGCCGCCGGGATCGACGTCGTCTCCACGGTCAACAGACCACACCTGGAGTCGCTGTGGTCTGCCTGCTCCCGTACCGCCTGAAGCTCTGGCACACCGCCTTGTCGGGCCTCGGACAGCCCCTTACAGTGCGCCTCGTAATGTTCGCCGAGCTCGCCGAAACTTTCGGCGACGCCTGGGAGGGCACCCGCATGCGGACGTACGACAACCCGGTCATCCCCGGATTCCACCCCGACCCGAGCGTGTGCCGGGTGGGGGAGGACTACTACCTGGTGTGTTCCAGCTTCGAGTACTTCCCCGGTGTCCCGCTCTTCCACAGCCGGGACCTCGTGCACTGGCGGCAGCTCGGCAACGTGCTGGACCGGCCGACCCAGTTGACGCTGCCGGACGACACGCCGGCGTCGGGCGGTGTGTACGCCCCGACGATCCGGTACCACGACGGGCTCTTCCACGTCGTCACCACCAATGTCAGTGCGGGCGGCAACCTGCTGGTCACCGCCGAGCGTCCCGAGGGACCCTGGTCCGACCCGGTGTGGATCGACGTCCCCGGCATCGACCCCGACCTCGCCTGGGACGAGAACGGCGACTGCTGGTGTGCCGTGGCGGGGGTGGCGGTGGCCCGGATCGACACCCGGACCGGGAAGGTACTGGAGGGGCCGCTGCCGATGTGGTCCGGGACCGGGCTGCGCGACCCCGAGGCGCCGCACCTGTACCGGGTCGGGGAGTGGTGGTACCTGCTGGTGGCCGAGGGCGGCACCGCACTCGGGCACGGGGTGTCCGTGGCCCGCGCCCGCTCACCGCGCGGGCCCTGGGAGACCGCGCCGGCCAATCCGCTGGTCTCCCACCGGGGCACCGGGGAGCCGGTCCAGTGCACCGGCCACGCCGACCTGGTCCAGGCCGCCGACGGCAGTTGGTGGGCGGTGCTGCTGGGCACCCGCCCGCGCGGCTGGTTCCCGGAGTTCCACGTCCTCGGCCGCGAGACGTTCCTGGCGCCGGTGGAGTGGGCGGACGGCTGGCCGCGCATGGGGCGGGTGCGGGAGCGGGAGCAGGCCCCGGCGGTCTGGCATCCGGTCGAACGGCCGCCCGTGCGGGACGACTTCACGGGCACCGGCCTCGCACCGCACTGGATCTCCCCGCGCAGCCGGCCGGACGGCTGCTGGTCGCTGGCCCAACGGCCCGGGTGGCTGACGCTCACGGCCACCGGGGACAGCCTCGACCGGGCCGGGCACACCTTCGTCGGCCGCCGCCAGCAGCACCCGGACTGCCGCGCCGCCGCGCTGCTCGACCCCGGCACGGCACGCGCGGGTCTGTCGGTCCGTATCGACGAGGCCCACCACTACGACCTGGAGGTGAGCGGGGGAGCGGTGCGCGCGGTCGCCCGGATCGGGCCGCTGCGGCAGACGATTTCCGAACACCCCGTGCCAGCAGGGCCGGTGACCCTGGTCGTCGAGACCCACACGACCGGGGCCGGTCGCGGAGGGCCCGATGCCGTGGCCCTCTCGGTCGAAACGTCCGACGGGGTCGTTCGGCTGGCCGAACTCGACGGGCGGTATCTCTCCACGCAGGTGGCGGGCGGGTTCACCGGCCGGGTCATCGGCATGTACGTCACCGAGGGCCGGGCCGCCTTCGACTGGTTCGCATACGTGCCCATGAGCTGATGCGCGACACCTTGACGCTCCTGATGCGCCTTTCTAGAGTCGCCGTTCGGAACGTTCGGTGAAAACACCGAATGTTTCGAAAACGGCGACCCGAGAGCACCACCGAACCAGGACGGCGTCGGTCGTCCCGTACCCCAAGGAGCGCATCATGGGCGACCCGGCACTGTCCCGTCGCGGTTTTCTGGCGGCCACCGCGGCCGCCGGACTGGGCATGACCGCCCTCAGCGGCTGCGGCGGAGACTCGGACGGAGGCTCGTCGGGGGGAAACACCACCATCGAGTGGTGGAACATCTCCACGACCAGCCCGACGAAGGGCGTGTGGGCCGCTCTCGCCAAGAAGTTCGAGGCGCAGAACCCCAAGGTCAAGGTAAAGATCGTGCAGTTGGAGAACGACGCCTACAAGTCGAAGATGACCGCGCTGACCGCCTCCGGGAAGCTCCCCGACATCTTCCACACCTGGGGCGGCGGAGTCCTCCAGCAGCAGGTCGACGCCGGGCTCGTCAAGGACCTCACCGACCCCACCAAGTCCTGGGCCGAGGGGCTGCTCCCGGTCGCCAAGGAGCCGTACCTCCTGGACGGCAAGACGTACGGCATCCCCTTCGACATAGGCATGATCGGCTTCTGGTACAACAAGGCGCTCTTCAAGAAGGCCGGGGTCAGTACACCCCCCACCACCTGGAGCGCCTTCCTCGACGCCGTGAAGAAGCTGAAGGCCGCCGGTGTCACCCCGCTCGCGCTGGCCGGCAAGGAGAGCTGGACCGGCATGTACTACTGGGCGTACCTGGCGATGCGCACCGCCGGGATCGACGCCCTCAAGAAGGCCGACGACGACAAGGACTTCACCGGCGACGGGTTCGTCCAGGCCGGACAGCATCTGAAGGACCTGGTCGCCCTGGAGCCGTTCCAGAAGGGCTTCCTGGGCGCCGCCTACTCCAGCCCGACCGGGCAGGCCGCCACCGTCGGCAACGGCAAGGCCGCCATGGAGCTGATGGGCCAGTGGGCCCCGGTCGTCGAGGCCGACTCCGGCAAGGGCGTCGGGGCGAACCTGGGCTTCTTCCCGTTCCCGGCCGTCGACGGCGGAAAGGGCACCATCACCGAGGTGTTCGGAGGCGGCGGCGGACACGCGCTGCGCGTCGACGCCCCGCAGGCGGCCGTCGACTTCCTGAAGTTCTTTGCCTCCGAGACCACGGACGCGGAGCTGGTGAAGAAGACCGGCGTACTGCCCGTCGTGCCCGCCGCCGAGAGCGCGCTGACCGACGCCAACCTGAAGCTCGTACAGGCCCAGTTGAAGGCCGCCACCGGCTTCCAGCTCTACCTCGACCAGGCCTACGCGCCCGCCGTCGGCCAGCAGGTCAACGACAGCGTCGCCGGTCTGATCGCCGGATCCAAGTCGCCCGAGGACGTCACCCAGGCGATCACCAAGACCGCGAAGGAAGAGCAGTAGGCCGGCCGATGACCTCGACCTACCTGTCCGACAAGCGGTCCGGACCGGACGCCCCGCCCCAGCCGCCCCCGCCCTCCGGCCGGACCCGCTCCCGGCGCCGGCTGCTGCACTGGCTCACCGCGATGGGCTTCCAACTGCCCGCCCTGGTCCTGTTCGGCGTGCTCGTCCTGCTGCCGATCCTGTTCGCGATCTACGCCTCGTTCTTCCGCTGGGGCGGCTTCGGCATGCCGTCCGACTACACCGGCACCGACAACTTCACCCGGCTCTTCCAGGACGACGTCTTCCTGGGCGACCTGTGGCGCTGTCTGCTCCTGGTGCTGCTCTCGCTGGCGCTGCAACTGCCGTTCGCGCTGGCCATGGCGGTCCTGCTCAACCAGCGGATCCGGGGCCGGGCCGTCTACCGGATGCTGTTCTTCGCGCCCTACGTGCTGTCCGAGGCGATCACCGGTGTGCTGTTCGGCATGATCTTCGCGCCCGACCAGGGGCTCGCCGACCATGTGCTGGGCGCCGTCGGGCTCGACGGCCTCGGCGGGGAGTGGTTCTCCGACCCCTCCACCGTGATGGCCACCCTCTTCCTGGTCATGACCTGGAAGTACTTCGGCTTCCACATGATGCTTTACCTGGCCGGACTCCAGTCCATCCCGGCCGAGTTGACCGAGGCGGCGACCGTCGACGGCGCGAACCCCTGGCAGCGCTTCCGTCATGTCACCCTGCCGCTGCTCGCCCCGACCCTGCGCATCAGCGTCTTCCTGTCGGTCATCGGCTCCATCCAGCTCTTCGACCTGGTCTGGGTGATCACCGCGGGCGGCCCCGACCACCACTCCGAGACCATGGCCGTGACCATGTTCCAGTACGGCTTCAAGCGCTACCAGGTCGGCTACGCCAGCGCGATCAGCGTGGTCATGTTCGCCATCAGCCTCGTCTTCGCCCTCGCCTACCAGCGGTTCGTGCTCCGCCGCGACCTGGCGGGCGCCACCACGAACATGAGGGGAGACGGCGCATGAGCGGCCGTAGGACGACCGGACGGAACCTGCCCCTGCACCTGGTCCTCGTCGTGGTCGGCGCGATGATGGTCGTACCCCTGCTGTACGCCGTGCTGTCCGGGTTCAAGTCGACCGACGAGCTGTCCCGCAACCCGGTCGGGCTGCCCGGCTCCTGGATCGTCTCCAACTACACCGACATCCTCGGCTCCGGCGCGTTCTGGCGGCTGGTCGGCAACAGCACGCTGATCGCGGTGGGCACGACCGTGCTGGTGGTCGCGGTGTCGGCGCTCGCGGCCTTCTCCTTCGCGCGGTTCGCCTTCCGGGGCCGTGAGGTGCTGTTCACGGTGTTCACGATGGGGCTGATGTTCCCGTTCGCGGTGGCGGCGCTGCCGCTGTTCCTGCTGCTGCGCTCGATGAACCTGCTGGACAACCCGCTGGGCGTGATCCTCCCGCAGGCCGCGTTCGGACTGCCGATGACCATCATCATCCTGCGCGGCTTCTTCCGGGAGATCCCCGGCGAGCTGGAGGAGGCGGCCACCCTGGACGGCTGCGGCCCCTTCGCCTTCTTCTGGCGGATCCTGCTGCCCATGGCCCGGCCCGCCCTCGGCACGGTCTCCGTGCTCGCGGTGGTCACCAGCTGGAACAACTTCCTTCTGCCGCTGCTGGTCTTCACGGACTCCACGTGGTGGACCATCCCGATCGGCGTGCAGCAGTTCCAGGGCCAGTACTCCGCGGACACCGCCCGGGTCTTCGCCTATCTGGTCCTCGCCATGGTCCCGGCCCTGGCCTTCTACTCGGTCGCCGAGCGCCAGCTCGTCGGCGGCCTCACCGCCGGCGCCACCAAGGGCTGAATCCGCACTCCCTACTGATCGGAGTCGCACGATGTCCCGCACCCGTCTCAGACTCGCCGGTGCCCTCGCGGCCGTGCTCGTGGCGGCGGGGGTGGCCACCGGCCCCGCCGCCCAGGCCCACGGCCGGCCGGTCACCCTCGCCGAACTGGCCCAGCGCCACGGCCGCTACTTCGGCAGCGCCACCGACAACCCCGAACTCACCGACACCGCCTACACCAAGCTGCTCGGCAGCGAGTTCGACATGATCACACCCGGCAACGGCATGAAGTGGTACGCCACCGAGCCGCAACAGGGCGTCTTCGACTGGACGAACGGCGACCAGATCGTCGACTCGGCCCGCAGGAACCACCAGCGGGTCCGCGCCCACACCCTGGTCTGGCACAGCCAGCTGCCCGACTGGCTCACCTCCCGCGCGTGGACGGCCACCGAACTGCGGGCGGTGCTGAAGAAGCACATCCAGACCGAGGTGCGGCACTACCGGGGCAAGGTCTACTCCTGGGACGTCGTCAACGAGGCCTTCAACGAGGACGGCAGCTACCGCGAGACCCTCTGGTACAAGACGCTCGGCCCCGGTTACATCGCCGACGCGCTGCGCTGGGCCCACCAGGCCGACCCGCACGCCAGGCTCTACCTCAACGACTACAACATCGAGGCCACCGGCCCGAAGAGCGACGCCTACTACGCGCTCGCCCAGGAGCTGAAGGCGGAGCACGTGCCGCTGAACGGCATCGGCTTCCAGGCCCACCTCGCCCTCCAGTACGGCTATCCGGCCACCCTGGAGGAGAACCTCCGCCGCTTCTCCCGGCTGGGCCTGGACACCGCGCTCACCGAGGTGGACGTCCGGATGCAACTGCCCGCCACCGACGGGAAACTGGCCGAGCAGGCGACCTGGTACGCGGATCTGACCAAGGCGTGCCTCGCGGTACGGCGGTGCGTGGGCGTGACGATCTGGGACTACACGGACAAGTACTCGTGGATCCCGGCGTTCTTCCCGGGCGAGGGCGCGGCCCTGCCCTGGGACGAGCAACTCGCTCCCAAACCGGCCTACTTCGCACTGCGCCAAGCGCTCGGCTACAGGGGGTAGTCACCCCTGGACGCACGTCGGGGCCGGTGCGCACCAGGTGTGTGCGTCCGGCCCCTGCTGGTCACCGGGCGGAGCGGCGGGGCCGCCCGGGGGTGGTGCGGTGTTCTGTCAGGCGGCGGTCACCACGCGGCCGGCACCGAGCGGGCGGTGCGGCGCGATGATCTGGCCGTCGGGCAGAAGCTCACCGGTGTCCTCGAAGAGCAGGACGCCGTTGCACAGCAGGCTCCATCCCTGCTCCGGGTGGTGCGCCGTCAGGCGGGCGGACTCCCGGTCGGCGGATTCTGCTGTCGGGCACGGTGGCTGGTGCTGGCACATGAGTGGGGTCTCTCGCTCTGTGGTGGTCATCTCGGTCCCCCGTGGTGTCGAGTCGGTCGGAAACCAGTGTTGCCCTCCGGGCGGTGTTCCGCAGGGATTTGGCCGCACCGCTTCTCACAGGTTGGAGACGCGTCACTCGCGCGGACGGTTCATCTCGACCGGGCTGCCAATTCGGATGGTTTCGCGTGGCCGGATGGAGCTAGTCAGGTCGCCGGAGAAGGGTTATCGGGCTCTTAGGAGCAGTCAATTGCTCGTACGAGCGTCTCCCGGTGTCCCAGGTATTGACTTGTGGAAATACGAACGTACCCCGTCACTCGTTCAAGGGTGACGGGGTACGACGGGTGACGGTCTCAGGCGGGTGTGATGAGCAGGGGTGCCGGGGTGACCCGGTGGGTCAGCACGGGGAGCAGCTCGGCCACGGGGTGTGGCCGGTGGGCCGCGATGCCGGGCGGGGCCGGGGCGAGCGGGACGAGCAGGTCGTTGGCGGCCGGGTGGCCCTCGGCGCCGTCCGCGGTGCGGTCGCCGTGCAGCCACAGGGTGAGCATGTAGAGGCCGGGCAGGGACAACAGACGTGGCTGGTACGTCTGCTGCAAGGCCTCGGCCTGGTGCAGGGCCCGCTCCGTGGAGGAGATGTAGGGCCCCTCGAAGAAGTGTGAGAAGGCCCAGCCGTCCGGGGTGAGCATCGTCTCGGCCGCGGCCACCGCGCGGTCGCCGCAGCGGATCAGGAAGCGCCAGCCGGCCAGCCGGGTGGCGGACACGCCCTCCGGGGCGATCCGGTCCAGGACGTGCACGGGCAGGGGGAGTTCGGGGGTCGCGGGTCCCTGGGCGGTGCGCAGGGAGGGGGTACGGGCCTCGCTGACCGCGGTGGGGGAACCGAGGGCGGTGAGGACGGAACGCAGGGCGGGCGCGGGCGCAGGAGGGAATTGCAGCGGCATGGTGGGTCGCCTCTCATTCGACAGGCGCGGCGGCGCGAGGGCAGGGGCGGACGGCGCTGTCAGCTCACAGGGGGGTCAGAGAGGCGGGGGCCCGGCTCGGTGAAGAGAGGTGCGGGCGTTGTCGGCCGCACGTCATTCAGAGGGCAGGAACCAGACCGTGGGCGCCAGCCTTCTGCCTTGTTCGCGGAGTTTATACGACGCCTGTTCAGACGGTGTTTCACCGGGTCGTTTCACAGAAGTGAACAAGGCGCAATTCGGCCGTTGATACGTGCGGAATCCTCCCGATTTCCGGCCCGCCGCGCCCGTGCTGACCTCGGAATACGGGGTTCTCGCGGTCGGCCGAATGTCGTCGGCGTTTTTCACGAGGACATCGGGGAACCCGAAGTTGCATGATGCCCCATGCCCCGTGAATGTGCCGCAGGACACATTCCAACAGACTAGCGGCTACCAGTGCCGCGCGCGACGTTATCGATCGCTTCCGGTGGGCATCATCCCACCTGGACCCGGGACCACCGGCGGCCGGAACCCCGGTCCGCCCATTCGAGGAGGGACGCTTCGATGGGGGAGAAGGTCGTGGCGGGCCGGTTCGACCTGTCCGATCGCCAGCGCTACCGTGAAAAGCTCCGCGACTGTCTGTCGGGGCTGGAGCGACTGCTGGTGGAGAAGCGGTTCGACCGCCCCAAGAACCTCATGGGCGTCGAGATCGAATTGAATCTCGCCGGTGCGGACGGCATGCCGAGAATGCTGAACGGACAGGTCCTCGAACGTATCGCGAGCCGAGATTTCCAAACAGAACTCGCCATGTTCAATCTGGAAGTGAACATAGCTCCACACCGGCTGGGCGGCCGGGTATTCGACCAGCTCGACGAGGAACTCCGGACGTCCCTGGCGTACGCCGACCGCAAGGCGGGCGAGGTGGACGCCGGGATCGTGATGATCGGCATTCTGCCCACGCTGGAGCGGGACGACCTGGTCTCCGCGAACCTCTCCGAGGTCGACCGGTACACCCTGCTCAACGACCAGATCGTGGCCGCCCGGGGTGAGGACTTCGTGCTCGACATCGAGGGCGTCGAGCACCTCAGGTGCACGTCGAAGTCGATCGTCCCGGAGGCCGCCTGCACCTCCGTGCAACTGCACCTCCAGGTCACCCCGGCCCGCTTCGCCGACGTGTGGAACGCGGCGCAGGCGGCCTGCGCCGCGCAGATCGCCGTGGGCGCGAACTCCCCCTTCCTCTTCGGCCGCGAACTGTGGCGGGAGTCCCGGCCCCCGCTGTTCCTCCAGGCCACGGACACCCGGCCGCCGGAGCTCCAGGCCCAGGGCGTACGGCCGCGCATCTGGTTCGGCGAGCGCTGGATCAGCTCCGCCTACGAACTCTTCGACGAGAACCTGCGCTACTTCCCGCCGCTGCTGCCGATCTGCGACGAGGAGGACCCGCTGGCCGTGCTGGACGCGGGCGGGGTGCCGAAGCTCGCGGAACTCGTCCTGCACAACGGGACGGTGTACCGCTGGAACCGGCCGGTGTACGGCGTCGCCGACGGTGTCCCGCACCTGCGCGTCGAGAACCGTGTCCTGCCGGCCGGCCCGACCATCACCGACGTGATCGCCAACGCGGCGTTCTACTACGGCCTCGTCCGCGCACTCGCGGAGGAGTCACGACCGGTGTGGACGCGGCTGCCGTTCGCCGCGGCCGAGGCGAACTTCGACGCGGCGTGCCGGCATGGCATCGACGCGCGGCTGGTGTGGCCGAGGAGGGGCCGGTACGGCGGCGGTACGACCGAGGTGGACGCGGTCACCCTGGTCCGCGACGAGCTGCTGCCGCTGGCGGCGGCGGGACTGGACGCGTGGGGGGTGGAGGCCGCCGACCGGGACTTCTACCTGGGCGTGATCGAGGAACGGTGCCGACGACGGGTGAACGGGGCGTCCTGGCAGGCGGCGACGTTCCACCGGGCGGTGGAGCGGGGGCTGCCCAGGGACGAGGCGCTGGCCGCGATGACGCGGCGTTACGCGGAGCTGATGAATTCGGGGGAGCCGGTGCATACGTGGCCTGTGGGGTTATTGGAACCGGTGCTGATGGGGTGAGGGGCGCGGGGTGAGGAGAGGCGCCGAGGGGTGTTGCCGTGCGCCGATCTGGGACGGGTCGTCGACCTGGTGGTGAGCCACCCGCCGCCTCGGCTGTCGACCGGACGGCCTCCTCCGTCGAGGCGCCCGGGCCCGGGGCGATGACGTTCAGCGGGACCGGCCGTTCCGGGTTTCCCGGTGTGCACAGCCCGGTCGGCAGCGCTGTGCGCGTCGAAGCTGTGTGCGCGTCGAGGGAGATCAGACCCGTCTGCACGGCGGCCGCGGAGCCATCGGCGACGACCAGGACCAGGTACGTCACCAGGGCGATCGTGCGGCGGCGGGCCGGGGGGCGGGGGTCGGCCGCGATCGCCTGATGTTGATCGGGCAAGCTGTGACGTCCCATGACAGTGGTGTGCTCTCCCTGTCCCACCCGACAGCCCGGCGCGCACGGTCTTCCCTCGTGACTGCTTTCGAGACAGTGGCGGGGTGAAGATGGGCATGGGGCGGGAGTGCCCAACTGGAGTCAGGAGTGCAGGTGGAGGCTGGGCAGGTGGCCGATTCATACCCACTGGAGCGGCCCTCGCGGCGCATGCTCAGAGACGAGACGCTGCTCGTGCTGGGGCTTTCGCTCGGTGCGAGTGGAGTGTCCGCCCTGATCAGCTTCGTCGGATCGGTCACCAAACCGGGCGGGCTCAAGGACCAGGCGGCGACCCTCAACGCGTCCGCCGCGCCAGGCCGCCCATGGCTGGATCTCGCCTGGCAGTTGTTCGGCATCGCCAGCGCGCTCGTCCCCGTTCTCCTGGTCGCCCATCTCCTCCTGCGCGAGGGCGCGAGCCTGCGCACGCTCGGCTTCGACCGTACCCGCCCCTGGCCCGACCTCGGGCGCGGAGCGGGGATCGCGGCGGTGATCGGCAGCACCGGAATCGCCTTCTACCTGGCCGCACGCGGCCTCGGCTTCAACCTCACGGTGGTGCCCGAGGCGCTGCCGGACGTGTGGTGGAAGTACCCCGTGCTGATCCTCTCCGCGATGCAGAACGCGATCCTCGAGGAGGTCATCGTCGTCGGCTATCTGCTGCGCCGCCTCGACCAGTTGGGCTGGACCGCCGGCACGGCGCTGGTCGCCAGCTCCGTACTCCGCGGCTCGTACCACCTCTACCAGGGGATCGGCGGCTTCGTCGGCAACATGGTGATGGGTGTGGTCTTCGTCTACCTGTACCGGCGGTGGGGCCGGGTCGGTCCCCTGGTGGTGGCGCACTCCCTGCTCGACATCGGCGCGTTCGTCGGCTACGCGGTGCTGGCGGGCAAGGTGGGCTGGCTGCCTACGGCGTGAGCAGTTCCCCGTCGATCACGGTGACGGCCCGTCCGGTGAGCAGGGTGCGGTCGTCGCGCAGCGAGGTTCGGACGAAGCCGGTACGACGGGAGGCCTGGAGCCCGGTCAGATCGGGCCTGCCGAGCCGGGCGGTCCAGTGCGGCGCGAGGGCGGTGTGTGCACTGCCGGTCACCGGGTCCTCGTCGATGCCGACGTTCGGGAAGAAGCAGCGGGAGACGTAGTCGTAGCCCTGGGCGGGGTCCGCGGCGCGGGCGGTGGCGATGATCCCGCGTGCGGAGTGGGCGCCGAGGGCCCTGAGGTCGGGGGAGAGGCCGAGCACGGTCTTCTCGTCGGCGAGTTCGACCAGCAGGTCGCCTACGTTCGGCCCGGTGTCGAAGACGGCGACGGGTTCGGCGCCGAGCGCGTCGGCGACACCGGCGGGGGTGTCGACGCGGGTCAGCGGGGCGGTGGGGAAGTCCAGGGTGATCGCTCCGTCCGCGCCGGGCGTAGCGATCAGCACTCCGCTGCGGGTGGCGAACCGCACGGGCCCCGACTGCGCGCCCGTCGTACCGATCACATGGGCGGTGGCGAGCGTGGCGTGCCCGCACATCGCGACCTCCGTGACCGGGGTGAACCACCGCAGCGCCCAGTCGGCGTCCGCGCCCTCGGGCAGGGGGTGCGCGAACGCGGTCTCGGCGTGGTTCACCTCCATGGCGACGTTCTGCATCCACCCGTCATCGGGAAAGCCGTCCAGCAGCACGACCCCGGCCGGGTTCCCGGCGAAGGCCCGCTCGGCGAAGGCATCAACGATTCGAATCCGCATGGCCCAGACGCTAGGCCTTCCACGAACCGACCGCCCAAGGCCAATCCGCCCCCGCTGGACCGATTTCCCTCCACTGGCCCTGACACCGCCGACGACCACGGACACCCCGCAAGAGACGCGGTGCGTCGCGGGCCACGGCGGCGCGGCCCCTTGGGGGCGCGGGGAACTGCGCGAGCAACCACGGCGGTGCCGCACCGGTTGTGTGTCGCCAGCCACGGCGGCGCGGCCCCTTGGGGGCGCGGGGAACTGCGCGAGCAACCACGGCGGTGCCGCACCGGTTGTGTGTCGCGAGCCACGGCGGCGCGGCCTTTAGGGGCGCGGGGAACTGCGCGAGCAACCACGGCGGTGCCGCACCGGTTGTGTGTCGCGGGCCACGGCGGCGCGGCCTTTAGGGGCGCGGGGAACTGCGCGAAGCCGTGCAACGGCGCCGCACCGGCCAGCCGACCCTCGGCTTCCACGGCGCCCGTGCCCGCTGTCGCCCCCCCCAACGGGAAAAGGGGCCGACCCGTGACGAGTCGGCCCCCCTGAGCGGAACGCTCAGTCCGTGCCCAGCTCCATCGCCGCCCGGTCCAGCAACTCGTCGGCGTCCGGCGCAGCCTCCCCGCGGGACGCGATCGCCTCGGCGCCGCCCTCCGGCATGGTGCCGATCAGGCCCGTCGCCGCGGCCTGCGCCGCACCGATCGCCGGGTTGGCGGAGCCGATCAGGCCGAGGCCCGCGTACTGCTCCAGCTTCGCGCGGGAGTCGGCGATGTCGAGGTTGCGCATGGTCAGCTGGCCGATCCGGTCCACCGGACCGAACGCCGCGTCCTCGGTCCGCTCCATCGACAGCTTGTCGGGGTGGTAGCTGAACGCCGGACCCGTCGTGTCGAGGATCGAGTAGTCCTCGCCGCGCCGCAGCCGCAGCGTCACCTCACCGGTGACGGCCGCGCCGACCCACCGCTGGAGCGACTCGCGGATCATCAGCGCCTGCGGGTCCAGCCACCGGCCCTCGTACATCAGCCGGCCCAGCCGCCGGCCCTCGTTGTGGTACTGGGCGACCGTGTCCTCGTTGTGGATCGCGTTGACCAGCCGCTCGTACGCAGCGTGCAGCAGCGCCATGCCCGGCGCCTCGTAGATCCCGCGGCTCTTCGCCTCGATGATCCGGTTCTCGATCTGGTCGGACATGCCGAGCCCGTGCCGGCCGCCGATCGCGTTGGCCTCCATGACCAGCTCGACGGCGGTCCCGAACTCCTTGCCGTTGATCGTCACGGGACGGCCCTGGTCGAAGCCGATCGTCACGTCTTCGGGCAGGATCTCGACCTCGGGGTCCCAGAACCGCACGCCCATGATCGGGTCGACGGTCTCGATGCCGTTGTCCAGGTGCTCCAGGGTCTTCGCCTCGTGCGTGGCGCCCCAGATGTTGGCGTCGGTGGAGTACGCCTTCTCGGTGCTGTCCCGATACGGCAGCCCGTGCGCGAGCAGCCACTCGGACATCTCCTTGCGGCCGCCGAGTTCGGTCACGAAGTCCGCGTCCAGCCAGGGCTTGTAGATCCGCAGGTGCGGGTTGGCGAGCAGGCCGTACCGGTAGAACCGCTCGATGTCGTTGCCCTTGAAGGTCGAGCCGTCGCCCCAGATCTGGACGTCGTCCTCCAGCATGGCCCGCACCAGCAGCGTGCCGGTGACGGCACGGCCCAGGGGAGTGGTGTTGAAGTACGCCCGCCCGCCCGAGCGGATGTGGAACGCGCCGCAGGTCAGCGCGGCCAGGCCCTCCTCGACCAGCGCGGCCCGGCAGTCGACCAGGCGCGCGATCTCGGCACCGTAGGTGTGTGCGCGGCCGGGTACCGAGGCGATGTCGGGCTCGTCGTACTGGCCGATGTCGGCGGTGTACGTGCACGGGACGGCGCCCTTGTCGCGCATCCACGCGACCGCGACCGAGGTGTCGAGCCCGCCGGAGAAGGCGATGCCGACGCGCTCGCCGGCGGGAAGGGAGGTGAGGACCTTGGACATAGGAAGAGTATGCATCACAACGCATGATCATGCAACGTCATGCACAGGTTCGTGGTTTGACGGATTGTCGAACGGGGTTGTCATCCGAGCGATCTCGATATATCGTTGACCCATCGCGAACGATACGCGACAGATCAACGATGGAATGGAGTGATGGTGATGCGTTCCCACGGACACGAGCGTGGACACGGACAGCGACAGGGGCGCCGGGCGGCGTTCGGGCCCTTCGGGCCGGGCGGCCCCGGCTTCGGTCCCGGCGGACCCGGTTTCGGACCGGGGCACTGGGGGCCGCGAGGGCGTGGAGGTCCCAGGGGAAGGGCGCGGCGCGGTGACGTCCGGGCCTCGATCCTGGCCCTGCTGAAGGACCGCCCGATGCACGGCTACGAGATGATCCAGGAGATCGCCGAGCGCAGCGGCGGTGCGTGGAAGCCCAGCCCCGGCTCGGTCTACCCCACCCTCCAGCTGCTGGAGGACGAGGGCCTGATCGCCAGCGAGAGCGAGGGCGGCAAGAAACTGTTCTCCCTCACCGACAGTGGCCGTACGGCCGCCGACGAGGGGCCGGACGCCCCCTGGGAAGAGGCTTCCCGCGGGGTCGACTTCGAGGCCCTCGGTGAGATCCGGCAGGCCGGTTTCGGTCTGATGGAGGCCTTCGGGCAGGTCTGGAAGACCGGCAGCAAGGAACAGCGCGAGAAGGCGCTGGCCGTCATCAACGAGACCCGCAAGAAGCTGTACCTCATCCTCGCCGACGAGGACTGACCCTCGTGGGCACGGCGAACAGGGCGCCCCGTGGAAGTGATCCGCGGGGCGCCCTTCCGGCTGCCCGGGGCGGGGCTCAGGCCACCAGCCCGGCCAGCTTGCGCAGCGACTCGTTCAGGGCGGCCGTCGCCGAGTCCTTGAGCTTGCCCGCCATCAGTGACACGGCCGCGCCCGTGAACTCGCCGTCGATCCGCACCCCGGTCGCGTCCCCGTCGGGGGTCAGCGTGTAGCGCGTCGCGACGGTCACCGCCATCGGGCCCTTGCCGCGGATCGCCAGCACCCGCGCCGGCTCCAGCTCCTCGATGGTCCACTCGACCTCCGCCGGGAAGCCCATCAGCTTCATGTTCTCCTGGAAGGTCCCGCCCACCGCCAGGTCCTGCGGGCCGCCCTTGGGGAAACTGGTGTGGGTCGCGTTCCACTGCCCGTACGCCGGCCAGTCGGTGAGCTGTGCCCACACCTTCTCGGCCGGTGCCTGGATGCGTGACTCCGCGCTGACTTCGGCCATGCGACCACCCCTTCGTATCGGGCTACGGTGTCGCGGAACGTAGCCGCAGGGCCTCCAACATTCAATACTGATGAACCGTCAGGAAATGTGCGGATCCCCGGTCGCCCGGAGCCTCAGCCCACCCGCCGTATCTCCGCCGCGTCGAACAGGTCCCAGGCCCGCGGGAACGCGCTTTCGTCGTGGCAGTGCCACGCGTCCCAGAACAGGTCCGCGAGCAGCGCGTCCTCCGGCGCGTACACCCGGTACACGTACTGCCTGCCGTCGACCGCAGGCAGCGCGACCAGCCAGCAACCGCACCCGCTCTCCATAACGACGAGAGACGTACGACCGGTGCGCGGCGGTTGCGCACGGGGCGCGCGGCATGACGGCGCGCGCCCTTGCGGGGGAATCGGCCTGATCTCATCCGTAAGGAGGAGATTCCGGCCGTCGCCATCCACTCTGCGTGGGACGCGAAGATGCTTCCCCTCGGCGATGACTCAAGCGCTTGCGGTTGATGAGGTAGGGGATGTGCAACCCCGTATTCCCCGCCAGCCCGTCCAGGACCAGGGCGGCATCCACGCGGACGACGATGCCGGGCTCGGTGCCGAGCTGGCGGCGGTGGTCGCCGGTGCCCGCCGCCGGGCGGTGCGGGACGGGGACCGGCAGGTCGACACCGCCCATCTGCTGCACTCGCTGATCGAGTACGACCCCGAGGTCCGCGCCGTCATCGGCGACGCCCCGCAACTCGCCAGGCTGCTCGCCTACCTCGTGCAGCGCAGCATCGGCTACGGCCTGCGCTGGCAGAGCGGCATCGAGGACTCCGGCGCGCTGCCGGCCGTTCCGCAGGCCGGGGCGAAGGAGGACGGGGCCTGGTCGCCGGTGGCCGCGGCCGCCCTGGAGTACGCCCGCAACCGCGCCCGGCGCCGCACCGCCGGCCGGGCCGACGGCACCGATCTGCTGGCGGGACTCGTCGTGGACCCGGAGTCCCGGGCCGTGGAGGTGCTGGAGCGGGCCGGAGTGGCCGCCCGTGCCCTGGCCGTGCGGGTCGACGGGGACAGCGGAGTGCGGGACGCCGAGGCGGAGAGTCGCACGTCCAGCCGTTGAGACAGGGGTCAACCGGGGTGACGCTCATGTCGTCCCCTGCCATCATGTGCCGGTGCGTATCACTGACAGCAACCCTGGCAGGGGCCTCGGGCTCCCCCTCGCCCTCGGATCGGCGCTCGCCTTCGGCGGCTCCGGCGTCGCGGCCAAGCCGCTGATCGAGGCCGGCCTCGACCCGCTGCACGTGGTGTGGCTGCGGGTGGCGGGCGCCGCCCTGGTGATGCTGCCGCTCGCCGTCCGCCACCGTGACCTGCCGCGCCGCCGGCCCGCGCTGCTCGCCGGGTTCGGCCTGCTCGCCGTCGCCGGTGTCCAGGCCTGCTACTTCGCCGCGATCTCCCGCATACCCGTGGGAGTGGCGCTGCTCGTGGAGTACCTCGCCCCCGCGCTGGTGCTCGGCTGGGTCCGCTTCGTGCAGCGCCGGCCGGTCACCCGTGCCGCCGCGCTCGGAGTCGCGCTCGCGGCCGGCGGTCTCGCGTGCGTCGTGGAGGTGTGGACGGGGCTGAGCTTCGACGCGCTGGGGCTGTTGCTGGCACTGGCGGCGGCGTGCTGTCAGGTGGGGTACTTCGTGCTCGCCGATCACGGTGGCGGAGACGGCGTCGATCCCCTGGGGGTCATCGCGTACGGGCTGCTGGTGGGGGCCGGTGTGCTGACGCTCGTGGCGCGGCCGTGGACGATGGACTGGTCGGTGCTGGCCGGCTCCGCGCCGATGAACGGGTCGACGGTGCCGGCGTTCGCCCTGCTGGGGTGGATCGTGCTGGTCGCGACGGTCGTCGCCTACGTCACCGGTGTGCTGTCGGTACGGCGACTGTCTCCGCAGGTCGCGGGGGTGGTGGCCTGTCTCGAGGCGGTCGTGGCGACCGTGCTGGCCTGGGTGCTGCTGGGGGAGCGGCTGGCGGCGCCGCAGGTACTGGGCGGGGCCGTCGTGCTGCTGGGCGCGTTCATCGCGCAGTCCTCGACGCCGGCGAAGGAGTCGGTGGTGGATCTGAGCGTGGTGGAGGGGCGGGTCGCCTCGAAGTCGGCGGGGTGACCGGTGCGTCGGCGGGCGCGGGTCATCGGTGGCTCGTCGCGCCCACGCGGTGGCCATCGCACCTCGATACGGCCCCGCGCCCCTGACGGGGCGCGTTCCCCTTGCCGGAACTGGGATCAGACGCCCTTCAGGTACGGCGGAACCGGTATGTCCGCCGCCAGGTCGCCGTTGGCGATCGGAGTGCCGTACCCCTTGCGCAGCGGCACCACGCCCGCCCAGTACGGCAGGTCCAGGTCCTCGGGCTCGTCGTTGGCGCCGCCCGTGCGGGTCTTGGCCGAGACCTCGTCCAGGTCCAGGCGGATCACCGCCGTCGCGGCCAGTTCCTTCCGGTCGGCCGGGCGGGAGTCGGCGGAGCGGCCCGGCACCACGTGGTCGACCAGGGCGTCCAGCGCGAGACGCTTCTCCTCGGGGTCGGTGACCTGGTGGGCGACGCCGTGCACCACGACCGAGCGGTAGTTGATCGAGTGGTGGAAGGCGGAGCGGGCCAGCACCAGGCTGTCGACATGGGTGACCGTCACGCACACCGGGAGCCCGGGGTTGGCCTGGCCGGTCATCCGCAGCGGGCGCGAGCCCGTCGAGCCGTGCACGTACAGCACCTCGCCGACCCGGGCGAACAGGGTCGGCAGCACCACCGGCGCGCCGTCGCGCACGAAGCCGAGATGGCAGACATACCCCTCGTCGAGGATCGAGTGCACCACGTCCTTGTCGTACGACGCCCGCTGCGCGGAGCGCGTCGGGACGGTGCGGTCGGACGGGGTGTAGGCGGCGGGCTGCGTCGGTACGGTCCCCTGCACGGCGGGCTCGGCGGTCTCCATTGCGTATCTCCATTGCACTAGTGCATAATCTGCTTTGTGCTAGGAGAATATCGGATCGAAGGCCGGGGTGCAGCTGAGATTGCGGCCAGCGTCGAGCGCGCGGTGGGTACGGGAGAGCTGGAACCGGGACAACTGCTGCCGCCCATGCGGGAGTTGGCGGGCCAGCTCGGGGTGAATCCCAATACGGTCGCGGCCGCCTACCGCACCCTGCGCGAGCGCGGGGTCATCGAGACCGCCGGCCGGCGGGGCAGCCGTATCCGGTCCAAGCCGGCCACTACCGGACGGGACCAGATCCAGCTGGACGTCCCGGCCGGCGTGCGCGACCTGGCCTCCGGCAACCCCGACCCGGCGCTGCTCCCCGCCCTCGCCCCGGCCCTGACGTCCCTGGCGGCCGACGAGGGCGAGCGCGCCCCGGTCCTCTACGGCGCCGACCCCGTCGAGCCGGAGCTGGAGCGGATCTCGCGCGCCGAACTCACCGCCGACGGCGTGCCCGACGGGCCGTTCACCGTCACCTCCGGCTCCCTCGACGCCGTCGAGCGGGTCCTGCTGACACACCTCAAGCCGGGCGACGCGGTCGCCGTCGAGGACCCCGGATGGGGCCGCACGCTCGATCTCGTCCCGGCAGTGGGGCTGCGCGCCGTCCCGGTGGCCGTCGACGACGACGGACCGCGCGCCGACGGCCTGCGCCGGGCGCTGGAGTCCGGGGCGCGCGCCCTGATCGTCACCGCCCGGGCGCACAACCCCACCGGCGCCGCGGTGAGCGCCGCACGCGCGCGTGCGCTGCGTGCCGTGCTGCGCGACCACCCGCACACCGTGCTGATCGAGGACGACCACGGTCACGGCATCGTCGACCTGCCCCTGCACCCGCTGGTGGGCACCACCCGGCACTGGGCCTTCGTCCGCTCGGTCGCCAAGGCCTACGGCCCGGACCTGCGGCTGGCCGTCATGACCGGCGACGAGGTCACGGTCGACCGGGTGCGGGGCCGGCAGCGGCTGGGGCCGGGCTGGGTGAGCCGCCTGCTCCAGCGCACGGTGGTCCGGATGCGGACGGGCGGGGCGGTGCACGGCCCGCAGGTGGCGGCGGCCTACCGGGCCCGCCGTGAGCTGCTGATCGACGCGCTCGCGGACCACGGCATCGAGGCGCACGGCCGCAGCGGCATGAACGTCTGGGTCCCGGTCCCGGACGAGACGGGCGCGGTGTCCCGTCTGCTGCACGAGGGGTGGGCGGTGTCCCCGGGGGCGCGGTACCGCCTCGCCTCCCCGGCCGGCATCCGGATCACGGTCTCGACCTTGACCCCCGAGGAGACCGGCCCGCTGGCCGCGGCCGTGGCGGCGGCGGTCACACCGGCGAGGGGCCGCATCCAGGCCTAATAGGACTCCGTTAGGTCTTCCTATCGGTGCTGATCACGAGCATGTTGGATGTGTGGACGCACACGAAGTGAGCCGGGTCCGGGCCAAGTTGGCGT
>NZ_JBFBBR010000029.1:0-52665 GCF_040682795.1 Streptomyces sp. NPDC051105
GCGTTCGCTGCTCAAGGGACCCACCACCTGGCTCGGTCCGGTGGTCCGGTCGAGCTTTCCGACGGGTACGGCGCTGAAGAAGGGTGTGTCCGGGCGCCGGGCGCCGGGCGCGACTCCACGCGGCGAAGAGGGCGTCTCGGGCCGCTCTACGGCAGGCCACTCGGAAGGCCGCGGTCGTGCAGGGGCTCGCGGAGGTCCTGGGCGAGTCGCGAGGTGATGTGCGCCAGCAGTTCCGTCTTCTCGGGATTGAGGTAGAAGTGGTTTCCCTCGAAGACCCGGACGTCCGCGCCCGCGGTGGTCGCCGCCGCCCACGACGAGAGGTCCTCGACCGGACACACGGGATCGCGATCGCCTCCGCACGCCGTGATGGGAATGCCGAGACGGTGCAGGTGAGCCGGGCGGTACGCCCTCAGGAGACCGAAGTCCGCGCGCAGTGCGGGCATCACGATCGGCAGCAGTTCAGGGATGTCGTAGACGGCGGCGCCCTCGGGGTCGAGGAGGCGGAGGTAGTCCAGGATCGCGGCGTCGGTCCCGTCCGGCTGAGGCGGAGCCTCCTCGTGCGGGCCGCGAGGCCGGCCCCGGCCCGACACGAACAGGCGGGTGAGGGGGACGTCGGGGTGGTCCTCCAGGCGGCGGGCCACCTCGTAGGCCACCGCCGAGCCCATGCTGTGGCCGAACAGTGCCAACGGCCGGTCGGCCAGCTCCCGTAGCAGTACGGCCGTGATCGCGTCGGCCAGCTCCGCCATCGTGGTCGCGAACGGGTCGGCGAACCGGTCCTGACGGCCGGGGTACTGGACCGCCACCACCTCTGTCCCCGGTGGTGTCAGCGCGGCCCAGTCCTGGTAGGAACTCGCCGCACCGCCGGCGTGCGGAAAGCACACCAGGCGGATCCTCGCGGCGGGTTCGCTTACCCCGCGCAGCCAACGACCCTCGCTCTGCCGCCTGTTCACACTTCCGCCTCGAACTCGGAGAGCAGGTCGTCCAGCAGCCCGTCGCCTTCGCCGTGCCGTTTCATCTCGCAGACGCGGGCGGCCATGTCCCGCAGCGTGATCGGCTCCAGAAACAGCTGGATCGGCACGTCGATGCCCAGCTCGTCGCGCAGCCGTCCGGCCAGGTGGACCGCCGTGAGCGAGTCGCCGCCGGCCTCGAAGTAGGTCTGTGCCAGATCGGCAACGCTGGTGAGATCCAGGGCCTCGATCACCAGCGCGGACACGGTGGCCGCAAGCCCGTCCTCGGTCGTGGGCGCCGGCTCGGGTGCCGCCTGCTCCCGCGTCGCGGTCCTCCTCGGTGTCAGCGCGCCGAAACTCTCGCCCGCGAACGGGTACGTCGGCAGCGACACCCTGCGGACACCGTCGCCGAAGGCCGGCCAGCTCACCTCCTCGCCCCTCAGCCACGCCTCGCCGAGCACGTCGATCGTGGGGTCCGGGCGGCCCGCGGCGAGCGCCGTGAGCTTGCCGGCCGCCTCGCGCACATCGGCGGCCACGACATAGGCGCGGACGGGCAGCGCGACCCGGCCCGTGCGCAGGGTGTGGGAGACATCGGCGAGTGACGGGGCGTCGGCGGCCGCCAGCCGTGTCGCCAACCGCTCGGCCAGTAGGATGAGTTGGCCTTCGGTACGCGCCGAAAGCGGCAGGACCGTCGGGCCCGCCGCCGCTGTCCTCGCCCGCCGCTCGGGCGCCTCCTGCAGCACCACGTGGACATTCGTGCCGCCGATTCCCACCGACGTCACGCCCGCCAGCCGGGGCAGACCCGCCCTGTTCGGCCAATCCTCCGTCTCCGTCACCAGGCGCAGCGGTGAGGCTCCTGCGCGGAGGCCGGCGACCGGGCTCGTCACGTTGACCGTCGGCGCGAGCGTCGCATGCTCCAGCATCAGGATCGTCTTGATCAGCGCCGCAGCCCCGGCCGCCGTGTCCGTGTGCCCGATGTTCGACTTCACCGAGCCGATGCCGATGTCCGGGGCCCCGGCGAAGGCCCTGGCGGCGACCTCCAGCTCGATCCGGTCGCCCAGCGCCGTCCCCGTGCCGTGCGCCTCCAGGTACTGCGCCGTCGACGGATCCAGCCCCGCGGCCGCCCAGGCCTCACTGACGGCGGCGATCTGCTGATCCACACCCGGCGCGGTGAAACCGACCTTGCCGGAACCGTCGTTGGTGACCGCCGTGCCGCGGATCACCGCGCGCACCGGGTCCCCGTCGGCCAGCGCGTCCGACAGACGGCGCAGGACCAGCACGCCCACGCCGCTTCCCGGCACCGTGCCGGCCGCCTGCTCGTCGAAGGGGCGGCAGCGGCCGTCGGCAGAGAAGATCCCGCCCTGGTAGTGGACATAGCCCTGTCTGCGCACGCTGCCGATGGCCACACCGCCCGCGAGCGCCGCGTCGCACTCACCGAGCAGCAGTGCCTGTACGGCCAGGTGGACCGTCGTCAGCGACGTCGAGCAGGCGGTCTGCACCGCCATGCTCGGCCCGTCCAGGCCCAGCCGATAGGAGATCCAGGGTGCCAGGAACTCGCGGTCCGTGAGGATGCGTACCTGCAGGGCGCCGATGGTGGCCGCCAGCTCCGGGTCCGTGCCGGCCGCCAGCGCGTGCTCGGTCGGACTGCCCCCGACGTACACGCCGGTGCGGTGCGGGACGCTCGGCGGGGCGTACCCGGCGTCCTCCAGGGCGGACCAGGCGGTCTCCAGCAGCAGCCGGTGCTGGGGATCCAGCGCGGCGGCCTCGGTGCGGCTGAAGCCGAAGAGGTCCGCCTCGAAGCGGTCCGCGTCGGCGAGATGTCCCTGGGCGGGGACGTACGCGGGGTTGCCCAGCTCCGCCGCGTCCGCTCCGTCGGCCAGCAGTTCGCTCTCGGTGAGGGTGGAGATCGAACAGACGCCGTCGCGCAGATTGGTCCAGTAGGCATCCAGGTCCGGAGCGCCGGGAAAGCGGCCGCTCATGCCCACGACGGCCACCGCCGACTCCGGATGATGCAGGGGTACCTCTTCGGTCGTCATCGTGTCATGCCCTTCCCGGAACGCGGCTGCCGCAGCGCAGCCAGGCGCAGACGGCGGTCGTCTCCTCGCCGGGCCGCCTCCCCCTGGGGAGCGGTGTCCTCGGCCGAACTGTCTAGATGGGCCGCCACGGTGGCGACCGTCGGATGGCGGAACAGGTCGATCAGGGTCAGGTCCCGGTACTCCGGACGCCGCTCCCGCAGCGCCGTCAGCACGGCCAGCAGCCGAACCGAGTTGCCGCCCAGATCGAAGAAGTTGTCCTCGACGCCGACGCGGTCGAGGGTCAGTACCCGCTGCCAGATCTCGGCCACCCGGTGCTCGGTCTCGGTGCGCGGGGCAGCGTACGACTCGCGCAGCCGGGGCCGTGACGCCGGCGGTTCGGGGAGCCGGGCCCGGTCGATCTTGCCGGAGGGGTTCACCGGCAGCTCGGGCAGGCGCACGAAGACCTCCGGAACCGCGTAACCCGGCAGCCGCTCCGCCAGATGAGCCCGCAGCGCCTCGTCCGAGACGTCCGAGGTGGCGACCAGGTACGCCACCAGCCGCTGCCGCGTCCCGGTCCCGCGCACCGCCGCCGCGGCAACCGCCACGTCGGGGTGGCCGGCCAGCAGAGCCTCGATCTCGCCCAGTTCGAGACGGAAGCCGCGCAACTTCACCTGGGAGTCGATGCGGCCCAGGTAGTGCAGCACGTCGTGCGCGTCGACGCGGCACAGGTCGCCGGTGCGGTACATACGGCTGCCGGGCGGGCCATAGGGGTCGGCGACGAAGCGCTCGGCGGTCATGCCGGGCCGGCCGACGTAGCCGCGGGCCAGGGAGGCGCCGGCGACGTACAGCTCACCGGTCACCCCGACCGGGACCGGGCGCAGCCGGTTGTCCAGCACGTAGGTGCGAGTGCCCGGCACCGCCGCACCGATCACCACCGGCTCGCCGGGACGCAGGACGGCGGTGGTGGAGTAGACCGTGGCCTCGCTGGGCCCGTACCCGTTGACGATCCGGCGGCCCTCCTCGCCGAGCCGTTCGACCAGTTCCGCGGGGCAGGCTTCGCCGCCGACCGCGAGGGTGCGCAGCTCGGGCAGGGCGCCCGGAGCGCGCGGCAGGGTCATCGCGGCCGACGGGGGCAGGAAGACGTACGTGATCCGGGAGTCCCGCAGGCGCGCCTGCAGCGCCTCGCCGAGCCGTTCGTCCTCCCGCGCGATGTGCAGCTCCGCGCCCGCGACCCAGGAGAAGAACAGGTCGGAGACGGCCACGTCGAAGCCGAACGACACGAACTGCAGAACCCGGTCCTCGGCGGTCACCGGGAACACCGGGCGCACGTTCACCGCGAGGTTGAGCAGAGCGCGGTGCTCGACGGCCACGCCCTTGGGGACTCCCGTGGAACCGGAGGTGTACAGCACGTACGCGAGGTCGTCGGGCCCGCAGACCACCGGGTCCGGAGCCGCTCCGTAGGGCACGGTCCCCTCGTCCACCACCAGCGCGGGGACGTTCAGACCAGCCGCCCGCCCCGCCGTCTCCCCGGCCGTCAGCAGCAGGGACGTGCCCGAGTTCGTGACCATGTGGGCGAGGCGGGCCGGCGGATTGGCCGGATCCAGCGGGACGTAGGCGCCGCCCGCGCGCAGGACCGCGAGGGCGGCGACGCCCATCTCCGCCCCACGGGGCAGGAGCAGGCCGATCCGATCCCCACGGCGGACACCCCGGGCCTGCAGCAGTGCCGCCAGGCCGTCGGCGCGCGCCAGCAGTTCACGGTACGTCAGCCGCAGGTCCCCACAGACCAGCGCCGTGGCGTCCGGCTGCGCGGCGGCTCGGTCCGCCACCAGATCGGGGACCGCCCGGTAAGCCGGCACCGCCTCGTCCGTACGGTCGCCCAGCCTCAGCAGCCGCTCGCGCTCGTCCGCCGGGACCATGGGGATGGCCGACAGCGGCGCGTCCGGCCGGTCCAGCAGCCCCTCCAGCAGGGTCTCGAAGCACCGCACCCACCGCCGTGCCGTCGCGGCCTCGAACAGCTCACGGCGATGGATGAGGTACGCGGCCAGCTCCTCGCCCCACCGCTCCACCTGGAGGTGGAAGTCGAACTTCGCGGTGTTCAGGACCAGGGGGAGCCGCTCGACCTCGGCGCCGGACAGCCGCAGCGCCAGCTCGGTGTCGTCGTCGTAACCGAGCACCACCTGCACGACCGGGTCGTAACTGATCTCGCGGGTGGGTGCCACCGCGTTCACCACCGCCTCGAACGGGGCGTCCTGGTAGGGCTGGGACTCCACCAGGGCGGCGTGCAGCCGGTCGATCAGATCGTGGTACGACGGGTCGCCGGACAGGTCGACGCGCAGCGCCAGGGTGTTGGTCAGCATGCCGACCATGTCCTGGAGTTCCGGGCGGTCCCGGCCTGAGACGGGGAAACCGATCACCAGGTCCTTCGCATCCGACAGGCGGCCCACGAAGGCGGCGTACGCGGCGAACACCGCCATGAACGGCGTGCCGCCGCGCGACCGGGCCGTGGCCGCGATCCGTTCGCGGACTTGGGCCGTCAGCGTGAACCGTTCGACGCCGCCCGCCGCCGAACGGACGGCACCGCGCGGTCGATCCAGGGGCAGCGGAACCGTCCTGGGGGCGTCGTGCAGACGTTCGGTCCAGTAAGCGACCGAGCGGTCGTAGCCGCCGGCCGCCTGCCGCTCCCGTTGCCAGACGGCGAAGTCGGGGTACTGGAGCGGGGGTTCGGGCAGAACGTGGCGCGTGCCCGTCGTCTCGTTCTCGTACAGGGTCGACAGCTCGCGCAGCAGCACCCCCAGCGACCAGCCGTCGCAGACCAGATGATGGGCGACCAGGAGGATGCGGTGGCTGCCGTCGTCCACGTCGTACACCGTGCAGCGAAGCAGCGGGCCGGTCGTCGGCTCGAAGGGGTGCGCCGCTTCGGCGTGCACGCGCGCCAGTACCTCCGGCGCCGGTACGGCCCGCTCGACGCGCAGCGCGGCGCGCCCCGTCGCCGCCACGATCTGCACGGCCGTACCGTCCGGGGCGGTCCGTACGACCGTGCGCAGCGACTCGTGCCGCGCCACCAGCCCGTCCAGCGCGCGGCCGAAAGCGGCCACGTCGAGCGGGCCGTTCACGGTGTAGGCGGCGGGCACGTTGTACTGGGCGGTGCCCGGGTGCATCAGGTTCAGGACCAGCAGACGGGTCTGTGCTTCGGAGGCCGGGAATTCGTACTCCTCCCCGTGCTCTCCGTCTCCCGAGCCGGTCCCGACCGCGGTGTCAGTCCCTGTAACCAACTGGTTCACTCCCCGTACGTCCGGTTCTGTGTCGCGTGGTGGGTCGCGTTCCGCGCCGCTGCCTCGACGACCGCCGCGATCCGTGCCGCCTGGGCCGGTTTGAAGACGTCGTAGTGCGTGCCAGGCAGCTCGTGGGCGTCGACGTCGGCGGCGCCGCGCAGCCAGCCCGCGGTCTTCTCCGCCGTCGTGACGCCCTCGGGATCCTCGGTCGCGGAGAAGAGCGTCACGCATCCGTCGTACGGTGGAGGGCTCCATGCGCGGTGCAGACGGATGTGGTGGGCCATGGTGTCCACCAGGGCGTGCGTCCGTGCGTCGTCGAACCCGGCGATCAGGCTCTCGTCGTGCCTGGCCAGCGCGAACGCCTCCGCTCGGGTGGCCGGCACCGGAACGCCCGGGGCGGTGATGCGCAGCAGCATGCTCAGCGCCTTCGCCTCCACGAGCGCCGGATCCAGCGGGATCCGGGCCACCTCGGCCGGTTTGGGCAGGGTGTCTACCACGCCGAGCAGCGCGACGTCCTCGCCGGCACGGCGCAGCGCCACCGCGATCTCGTAGCAGAGCGGTCCACCGAAGGACCAGCCGATCAGCAGGTAGGGGCCATGCGGTTGAGCGGCGCGAATCCGCGCCAGATACTGCTTCGACAACTCGTCGATGCTGTCGGCCAGTTGGGCGACGCCCGTACTCAGGGCCGGGGTCTGCAGGACGTACACCGGGCGGTCCGGACGCAGGTGCGGGACGATTCCGCGGTACCACCAGCCGACGCCGGATCCCGGGTGCACGCAGAACAGGGGGGTACGGGCCGCCGCGCCGCCCGCACGCAGGGTGAGGAGCGGCGCGAGGCTGTCGTCCACGGCACCGGGCCCGGGACCTTCCAGCCAGGCGGCCAGTGCGGCGGGCGTCGATGCCTCGAACAGACGGGGGATGGGCACCCGGACGCCCAGCGCGGCCTTGATACGGGAGGCCAGGCGCAGGGCGAGCAGGGAGTGGCCACCCGAGGCGAAGAACTCGGTCTCCGGATGGGCGGGGAGATCCAGCACGTCGCTGAAGAGACGGCACAGCTCGCGCTCCAGTTCGGTGCGGGGCCCGCGGGAGGGCGCGGTGATCGCCGAGGGGACCGGCAGGGCCGACCGGTCCACCTTGCCGTGCGCGGTGAGGGGGACGGCGTCGATGCGGGACCAGAGGGAGGGCAGCAGATGCGCGGGCAGGATCCGGGCCGCATGTGCCCGCACGGTGTCCGGTGTGGTGCCGTCCTCCAGGACCAGGTGGGCGACCAGCCGCCGGCCTCCGGCAGGGTCGGGAGCCGGGCCGACCACCGCGCGCACCACGCCGGGACAGGCGCTCAGCGCTGCTTCCACCTCCGCGGGCTCGATCCGGAAGCCGCGCACCTTCAGCTGGTCGTCCGCACGTCCGGCGAACTCCAGCACACCGTCGGCCGTCCAGCGCACCAGGTCGCCGGTGCGGTACATCCGGCTGCCCGGCGGGCCGTACGGATCGGCGACGAACCGCTCGGCGGTCAGACCGGGACGGCCGAGGTAGCCGTGGGCGAGACCAGTGCCGGCGACGTACAACTCGCCCACCGTCCCGGCGGGCACCGGGCGCAGCAGACGGTCGAGGACCTGGGCGCGGGTGTTGTCCAGCGGCCGTCCGACGGGCACGGACGAGCCGACAGCTCCGGCCACGGACTGGGCCGTCGCGAACACCGTCGTCTCGGTGGGCCCGTAGCCGTTGACGACCAGCGTCCCGGGGCAGTGCTCGCGCACCCGGCGCACCGCGTCCGGCGCGAGGATGTCGCCGCCCGCCCACACCTCGCGCAGGGTGCCGAGCACGTCGGGTGCCAGCTCCGCGACGGTGCGCAGCAGCTCGGCGGTGAGCCACAGGGCGGTGATCCCCGCCTCGGGCAGCAGCCTCTTGAGGAGGTCGGGGGTGACGGGCCCCGGCGGGGCGATCACCACGGTGCCGCCGTTCAGCAGCGGCACCCAGGTCTCGTAGAGGGCGGCGTCGAAGGTGTGCGGGCTGTGCAGCAGGACGCGTCGATGCGCGGGGCCGAAGCGGGAGTCCGCGGTGAGTTCGGCGATGGCCCGGTGGGGGGTGATGATGCCCTTGGGCTCGCCCGTCGAACCGGAGGTGTACATCACGTAGGCGGCGGACTCGGGGGGTGTGGCGGTGATCGGCACGGGCACGTCCCCCGACGCGCGGGGGGCCAGCACCAGGACCGGATCCGGGAGTTCCACGTCCGGCCCGGCGATCGCCACACGCACGTCCGAACGGTCCGTCAGCGCCGCCAGCCGCGCCGCCGGAGCCCGCGGGTCCAGTGGCAGACAGCACGCCCCCGCCCTCAGCACCGCCAACTGGGCCACGACCATGGACACGGAACGGTCCAACGGCAGCGCCACGGTGTCGCCGGGCCGCACTCCTGCCTCCCGTAGCCGCGCCGCCAGCCTGCCGGACGCCGCGTCGAGATTGCTGTACGTCAGCGACGCGCCGTCCGCTTCGACGGCCGGCGCGTCGGGGGTACGGGCCACCTGCTCCGCGAAGCGGCCGGGAACGCTCAGCGAGCCGGACAGCGGGCGCACCGGCCCCTCCGCCAGCCGGGAGAGCTGGAGCCGTTCCCGCTCCGGAAGGACGTCGAGCCGCTCGGCCGGTGTACCGTCCGCGGCGGCCAGGGCCTCGAAGGCGCGCACCATACGGGCCCCGAGCGCCGCCCCGGAGATGCCCCGGCGACAGCTCACCCGCAGCAGCATCCGCTCTCCGGCGACCACGGCGATCGCCACCGGATAGTGGGTCGCGTCCCAGGTCTCGACCAGCTCGACGGCCGGAGTGCGTCCGTCTTCCCGGGCACGCGGGAAGTTCTCGAACGCCAGGACCGTGTCGAAGAGTTCGTTCTTCCCGGTGGCCCGCTGGATCTCGGACAGCCGCACATGGTGGTACGGCGTGAGGCGCAGCCGCTCGTCCTGGACCCGGGCCAGCAGCTCGTCGACGCCCTCCCCGGAGCGCAGCCGGATCCGCACCGGGAGGGTGTTGATGAACAGCCCGACCATCCGCTCGACGCCGGGCAGATCATGCGGTCTGCCGGACACCACCGCACCGAAGACCAGGTCCTGCGCACCGGTCAGCCGGGCCAGGACCAGGGCCCAGGCGGTCTGCGCCACGGTGTTGACGGTGACCCCGGCCGCGGCGGCGCGCCGACTGACCGCCTGCGTCAGCTCGGACGTCAGCTCGACATCCACGGTGTCCGCGTCGGACCGGTCGTCCGGCCCGTCCGGCCCGTCCGGATCCAGCAGCGCGGGCCGGTCGAGTCCGCTCAGGGAGTCGCACCACGCGGCCTGTCCGGCCGCCTGCTCCTGCGCGTTCAGCCAGACCAGGTACTGCTTGAAGGGGACCGGGGGCGACAGTTCCGACCCGCCCCGGACCAGCTCCTCCAGATCGCGCGCCAGAATCGGCAAGGACCAGCCGTCCAGCAGAATGTGATGCAGCGTCAGCAGCAGGTCGGCGCCGGCGTCGTGGCGCACCAGCAAGCCGCGTACCAACGGAGGACGGGACAGGTCGAACCGGCGTGCCCGGTCCTCGGCCGTCAGCCGCGTCAGCTCGGCCTCGACCTCGTCCGGCGCGCGCCCGGTCAGGTCCCTCTCGGTCCACGGCACCGTCGCCACCCGCGGAATCACCTGCACGGTCTCGTCCAGGTTCTCGTACCGGAAACAGGCGCGCAGATTCGGATACCGCTCCAGCAGCGCGGCCACCCCGCACCGTACGCTCTCCGCCGGGACGCCCGGGGCGATGCGGAACCTGGCCTGCACCAGGTACGGATCGGGGCGCCCGGGCTCGCGCAGGGCGTGGAAGAGCAGGCCCTCCTGAGCAGGGGAGAGCGGCAGCAGGTCGGCGATGCGGCCGCCCATCAGTGGTCGCCCTCCGGACTCTTGTCCGCCGGGTCCGCCAGACCGGATGCGAGGTCCTCCTCCAGCATGGCGAGCTGGTCCGACGTCAGGTTCACCAGCGGGAAGTCGGAGCCGGTGTGCGTGCTGGTGCCGTCCCGTCGGGCATGCCCGGCCAGCACCTCGATCGCCTCGCACCACAGCCGCGCCAGTCGCCGCACCTCGTCCTCGCCGAGCACGTCACGTGCGTAGGAGAAGTCGGCGCTCAGACACAGCCGTCCGTCGCCGTCCTCGCGGACCAGCGCGTCCACTTCCACCGCGTGGCCGAGCGGCAGCGCCTCGGCGGTCATGCCGAGCAGTTCGCCGTCGGCCGTGTCGCCCCCGGAGAGCCTGCCCAGATAGTTGAAACGCAGGTCCGGGACGGGGAGCGCGGCCAGCTTCGGAGCCGTGTCCGGGTTGAGGTGCCGCAGCAGCCCCCAGCCGAGGCCGGCCGACGGGACCGCCCGCAGCTGCTCCTTGACCTGTTTGAGCGCCTCGCCTGCCGCGTTCTCCGTGGACTGCCAGAAGCGCGGGCCGAGCGCGTCGCCCGCGTCCAGCCGGACCGGGTACTGCGTGGTGAACCAGCCGACCGTACGGGAGACGTCGACGGGTGTGGACAGCGTCTCCCGGCCGTGTCCCTCCAGATGGACCAGGAGTCCGGTGCCGTGGCCTCGCTGCCGCATCGCGGCTGCGGCCAAGCCTGTCAGCAGGACCGCGTCCGGGCCGCAGTGGAAGGCCTCGGTCACCTCGGTCAGGGCCGCCGCGCTGAGCTCGGGCGTCAGCTCGACGGTGAGTACGGCACGGCGCGACCCGACCCCCCGGCCTTGCGCGATCCGGGCGTCCGGCCCGTTCAGCATCCGCTCCCACCAGCCGGTTTCCACGTCGGCCAGCTGCGGCCGCACCGCCTCCCGCGCCAGCGCACGAGCCCAGTGGGCGAAGGCGGTACCCGGACGGTCCGGGAGCCGCCCACCGGCCAGCAGGGCGGCGAGTTCGGGGCCCAGCAGCCGCCAGGACACCCCGTCGACGGCCAGATGGTGCACGGTGAGCACCAGCAGCCCCGGACGCCCTGGAACAGCGGGATCGAGCCAGGTGGCCCGCAGCATCTCGCCCTTCTCTGGGTCCAGGCGCAGCGAAGCCGCCAGCTCCTCGGCCATCGCCCGCAGATCCGCACCCGCGGGCGCCTCGACCCGCCCCACGGTCACAGCGGGCACCGCCTCCGGTACCTCCAGTTCGCCCTGCGTCAGACGCATCCGCAAGGCCCCGTGCCGCTCCACCAGCTCGCGTACCGCGGCGCCGACGCGCTCCTGGCCGGCGCCACGGGGCACCGGAAAGACCATCGACTGGGTGAACGCGGCCGCCTCCCCGGCCTGGTCACGCCACCAGCGCATCACGGGCGTCAGCGGAAAGCGCCCGGTGACGGAGTCCTCGTCGGCGCCCACCGCGTCGACGTCCCGCGCCGCCAGGGCGAGCGCGGCGGGTGAACGGGCGACGAAGACGTCACGAGGGGTGATCGCCAGTCCCGCCCGCGACGCCCGCCCGGCGAGCTGGATCGCCATGATGCTGTCGCCGCCGAGCCGGAAGAAGTCATCGTCGGCGCCGATTCGTTCGACGCCCAGCACCTGCTCGAACAGGGCACTCAGGGTCACCTCCCGGGTGCCCTGCGGAGCCCGTCCGGTGACCCGCGGCCGGGTTCCGGGCACGGGCAGCGCGCTCCGGTCCAGCTTGCCGTTCGGTGCCAGCGGCAGCTCGTCGAGCACCACGACGTCGGACGGCACCATGGCCACGGGCAGCCGCCCGGCCGCGTACCCGAGCAGATCCTCCGGCACCGGGTCGGTCCCGCCGCCGACGACGTACGCGATGAGCCGCGGCCTGCCCGGCCGGTCCTCCCGGACGACGACCACGGCCTGTGCCACCGAGGGGTGCCCGCGCAGGACGGCCGCGACCTCGCCCGGCTCGATCCGCTGACCACGGATCTTCACCTGGTCGTCGGACCGGCCGAGGTACTCCAGCTGCCCGTCGCCGCGCCACCGGGCCAGATCGCCGGTGCGATACATCCGGTCGCCGGGCGCCCCGTGGGGGTTCGCCACGAACCGCTCGGCGGTCTGCCTGGGCTGTCCCAGATAGCCGTACGACAGCCCCCGCCCCGCCAGATAGAGCTCGCCGCGCACCCCGGGCGGCAGCGGCCGCAGCCGCTCGTCGAGGACGTAGGCGTACGTACCCGGGATCGGGAAGCCAATGGGCGGGCTCGTGCCGTCACCGGTCAGCGGGCCGGAGACGGTGGCGGCGACCGTGGCCTCGGTGGGCCCGTAGGCATTGTGGAACCGGCGATCGCCGACGGCCCAGCGAGACACCATGTCCGGCGTGCACACCTCCGCACCCACGACGAGCGAACGCAGGTCGGGGTACTCCCCGGCGGGGACCGTCGCCAGCAAGGAGGGTGGCAGGATTGCGGCGCCGATCCGCCGTCCGGTGAGCACGTCGGCGAGTTCCTGCCCGGCGAGCGCGCCCGGCGGCGGTACGACCAGGGTGCCGCCGGAGCCGAAGGCCATACACATCTCGAACACGGAGATGTCGAACGCGGGCGAGCCCAGGTGCAGCACCCTGGTGCCGGGCTCCAGGGCCAGGGTGCCCACGAGAGCGTGGGCGAGGGCCGTGAGGCCGGTGTGCGGCACCACTACGCCCTTCGGTCTGCCGGTGGTGCCGGAGGTGTGGATCACGTAGGCGGCTGCGGCCGGATCCAACTCCTCGGCACACAACGGCTGTTCGTCGTAGAACTGCTCGTCCGGTGCCAGGGTGGGGACGTCCGTCCTCGGCAGTGCCCCGCCCTCGCCGACGACCAGCAGCACGGGCGACGCGTCCGCCAGGGCCAGCCGGATGCGCTCCGCGGGATGGCCGGGGTCGATGGGGAGGTAGGCGGCGCCGGTGCGCTGGACCGCGAGCAGCGCCGGTGTCATCGCGGCCGTGCGGCCCAGCGCGAGGGCCACGATCCGGCCGGGACCGGCGCCGTGCCGGATGAGACGGGCGGCCAGCCGGTCCACCCGGTCCGTCAGTTCGGCATACGTCAGCCGCAGGCCCTCGGCCTCCAGCGCCGGGGCGTCGGGTGTCCGGGCCGCCTGCCGGGCCACCAGGTCGGGCAGGGCCAGCGGGTCGGGGGCGGTGCCGCCGGAGGCCGGCTCCACGAGCGGCCGGCGGCCGGCCTCGGGCACCAGACCGACCTCGGCGTGCGGCACGGTCGGGTCGGCGGCGAAGCAGCGCAGCAGTTCCAGGTAGGCATCCGCCCAGGAGCGCACGGTGGCGGCGTCGAAGAGGGCCGTACGGATCTCGAAACTGCCGTCCATCGTGCCGTCGTCGGCGTCCCGCACGATGCCCACCAAGTCGTGCTCACCACCGGTGTGGATGCGCTCGGGCTCGCTGAAGTCCCGCAGCATGGCCACACTGCGCTGCTGGGTGAGGTGCATGAAGACCCACTGGAACAGCGGTGAGCGGCCGGCCCTGCGGTCGGGCGCGACCGCAGAGACGATGCGGCCCACGGGCACGTCGGCGTTGGCCATGAGCTGGGGGAAGTCCGTCACGAAACGGGCCAGGACATCGGCGAAGGAGTCGTCCGTCCCTACCCGCCAACGGGTCGGGATGGCGTTCATGACATACCCGATGACCCGCTCCAGACCTTTCGCGGCCCGGTTGGCGGACGGGGTGCCCAGCACCATGTCATCGGCGCCGGTCAGCCGGTGCGCCAGGATCGCGAAGGCGGCCATCAGCACGACGTAGACGGAGGCACCGCGCTCCCGGGCCAGCGTACGGACCGCCCGGGCGGTGGGCGCGTCGATCTTGAAGGGGATCTGCGCGACGCCGTCGTCGTCGGGCGCACCGTTCCCGCCACCCGGCACGGTGAGCGGTGCCGGCGGCTCGGCGAGGTAGCGGCGCCAGAAGTCCAGCCGTGCCTCGAAAACACCCGCCTCCTCCAGCTCCCCCTGCCAGGACGCGAAGTCGGCGTACTGGATCGGCGGCCGCGTCAGCGCCGGTTCGGTACCGGAGCACAGCGCGCCATGGGCCTCGGCGAACTCGGCCTGGAGCACGTCGAAGGACCACCAGTCGGCGATGATGTGGTGCAGGCTCAGCATCAGCGTGCTCCGCCGGTCGTCCACCGTGACTAACCGGGCGCGCATCAGCGCGCCGCCCGCCAGATCGAAGGGACGGCGCCGGAACGTCTCGAAGGCCTCGGCGATGGTGGTGCCGGTGCCGCGCAGATCCTCCCGCTCCAGCCTGAAGCGGTCCTCGGCCGGGAAGGTGACGTCGAGCGCGTCCGGCTCACCGCCGATACGGGCCCGCAGCACGTCGTGGTGGGCGCGCACCAGGGTCAGCGCCGCCTCCAGCCGATCCGGGGCGACCGGATCGTCGAAGTGGTAGGCGCAGCAGAGATTGAGCGCGGGCGTGCCCGGATAGAGCGACTCGTACACCCAGAGGTCCTGCTGTGCCGGGCTCAGCCGCACCGGGCCGTTCCCGTCGCGCGGTGGTACGACTGCCGGGATCAGCCCCACCTGCCCGGAATCCACGAGCCGTCGCACGAGCCGGACGCGCTGCTCACCGCTGAGCGCGCTGAACCGGTCGGCCGACGAAGTACCGCCGGCCGACTCCCTCACCCCCGTCATGCCACTTCCTCCTGGAGTTCGGCCAGCCGGTGCAGCCCGGCCAGCACTTCGTCGCGGCCGAGGCCGAAGTCCACGAAACAGGCGACCTCGTCGCAGCCGAGCTCGCGCAGATCGGCGAGCGTCTTCCGGCAGGTCTCGGCGGAGCCGAGCAGGCAGCCCCAGGTCAGATAGCGGTGGAACGCGAACTCCGCCAGCGCCGCCGTTTGTTCGGCGGTGAGTTCGGCGGTGGCCCGGTCCGCCGCACGGTTGGCCGCGGTCTGCCGTACGTACGAGCGCAGGTACCGCTTCAGCGGTGCGGCGGTCACACGCCGCGCCTCCGCGTCGTCCGCGCCGACGAAGGTGTGCGCCATCAGCGTCACCCGCCCGTGGGCGTCGGTGCCGCGCTGGTCGGGGGCGGCGGCGCAGGCGGCGCGGTAGCGGGCGATCTTCTCGGCGAGCTCCTCCCGGCTCTGCCCGACGGTCGCCCCGAGCACCGCCGTACGCAGGCGTCCGGCGGCCTCCCACGTCTCGGGGTTGCCGGAGGTGGTGAGCCACAGGGGGAGGGTCTCCTGCACCGGTCTCGGCTGCGGCACCACGCCGACCGGGGCGCCGGTGCCGTCGGGGAAGTCGACCGCCTCGCCCGCCCACAGACGGCGCAGCAGGGGAATGCCCTGCACGGTCAGCTCGCGGCGATCCGCGTACCTCTCGGGTGCCAGCACGAAGTCGGCGGAGTGCCAGCCCGTGGCCGCGGACAGGCCGATCCGACCCTGGGAGAGGTTGTCGACGACAGCCCAGTCCTCCACCACCCGCAGCGGATGATGCAGCGGCAGAATGACACTGCCCGCGCGGATACCGATGCGCCGGGTGGCCACGGCGAGTGCCGCGCTGAGCACCGGCGGGCTGGGGAAGACCTGACCCACCTGCTGGAAGTGGCGCTCAGGAGTCCAGATCGCGTGGAACCCGAGCCTGTCCGCGGCACGGGCGACGGCGAGAATGTCGTCGTAGGCCTCGCCGCGACGGGGCGCACCGGCGGTCGGGGCGTCGGCGGGGGGATCGGCGCCGAAGAACATCACGCTCAGGTCCATGGCACCTCCTCCTGACCGGAGGCGGTCCGGCTGTCGCGGTCGGGCTGCCGGGGGATGCGCCGCCGGCGTGGGATGGGCGCCGACTCCGCGGACGCCTCGGCCGGCGTGCGCACCCGCTCCAGCTCGGTGACCAGCGCGGCGACGGTGGGAGAGTCGAAGAGCTGAGCAGCCGTCACCGGGCGTCCCGAGCCGGTGAGCCGGGCCGCGACCCGTACCGCGCGCAGAGAGTTCCCGCCGAGTTCGAAGAAGTCGTCGTGCGGTCCGACGCGGTCGACACCGAGCACATCGGACCAGACCGCGGTGATCTCCCGGTGGAGGGCGGAGTCCGCCGGGGCGTCAGTGGTGTGGGCGGGTGCGAGGATCGCGTCCCGGGCCGGATCGGCCCGCCGGGCGGGTTCCGGCAGCCGGAGCCGGGTCAGCGGTACGTCCGGCTCGACGGTCGCGATCCGCAGCACCTCGACGACCGTTTCCGCCAGCCACTGGACGAACTCTTCCTCCAGACACGACGTGCGGTACTCGAAGACCAGCGTCATGCCGTCCGGCGCGCCCGACGGGCCGTGATCGTCGGTGACGTCGACCAGGAGCTCGAACCGCGCCGCGCCGGTGCGCAGCGGCTCCACCCCGGCCTCGGCGCCGGGCAGGTCCACCTCGGCGCGGGCGTTGTTCTGCAACGCCAGCACCACCTCGGTGAACGGCTGCCGCCCCGACCGCCGTACGGGATTGAGCGCGTCCACGACCTCCTCGAACGGCACGTCCTGGCAGGCGAACGCGCTCAGCGCCTGCTCCCGTGTGCGCGCGAGCAGCTGCCGCAGAGTGGGATCGCCGGCGGCGTCGATGCGCAGCACGAGCATGTTGACGAAGAACCCGACAACGTCGTCGACCATGCCGTCACGACCGCGACCGGCGATCGGCGAGCCGACCGCGAGGTCCTCACCCGCCCCCGCCCGAACCAACGCGGCGGCGAGCGCGGCGTGCAGCGCCATGAACAGCGTCGCGCCCTGTGCGCGTGCCGTCTCGACGATCCGTGCGTGCGTGTCCGCGTCCAGTCGCCGGACGACGGTGGCGGTGGACCGCCCCGGTACCGCCGGGCGCTCCGGGCGGCGCGGCAGCAAGGGGCCGCCTGGCGGCAGACCGGCCAAGGTGTCCCGCCAGAAAGCCAGTTGCGTGGCGAACGGAGAACCGGGCCGGTCCGCCGAGCCGAGCCATTCCCGCTGGCGGCGGGCGAAGTCGGCGTACGGGACAGGCAGTGGCCCCAAGTCCGGACAGGCACCGGAGTTCCGGGCGGCGTAGGCACGCGACAGGTCCCGAAAGAGCGGGGGCAATGACCAGCCGTCGGCTGCGATGTGATGCAGCACGAGCAGGAGAGCGTGTTCACCGGGACGGTCCACGACGCTGAACAGCACGGCGTGCAGCGGGAGTTCATGCGCGAGGTCGAACCGGTGCCGGGCCGCCTCGGTGACGGCGCGCGTCAACTCGGCGGAGCCGACTGTCAGGTGCCGCAGCCTCGGCAGGGCCGCGGCGCCCTCCAGCACCCGCTGTTCCGGTTCACCGTCCCGGTCCTCGAAGACGGTGCGCAGCGCGGTCTGCCGGGCGGTCACGTCTGCGAGGGCGTCTCGAAGGGCCTCGGCGTCGATCTCGCCGCGCAGCCGCACCAGCACCGGCAGGGTGTAGGCGGTGCCCGCGTCGACACGGTCCAGGAACCACAGGCGGCGCTGGGCGTAGGAAAGGGGCAGCGTGTCCCCGCCCCGGGGAGCCGGGGTGATGCCGTCCGGGCCGTCCGGGTGCGCCCACTCGACCTTCTCCAGGTGCGGCACCAGCTCCGCCGGTGTCCGGTATTCGAAGAGCGTCCGAACGCCGAGCTCGGCGCCCAGCGTCTGCTGGATCCGGCCCAGCAGCCGCGCCACCATCAGCGAGTTGCCGCCGAGTTCGAAGAAGTCGTCGTGCGGGCCGACCGACGCCGTTCCCAGCACCTCGGAGAACAGCCCGCACAGTGCCTTCTCCGTCGGCCCCGACGGGCCCCGTGTCTCCTGCGCGGCGAGCGAGCCGGTGACCGGGCCGGGATCGGGCAGGGCGGCGCGGTCCAGCTTTCCGTTGGGGGTCAGGGGCAGTGCGTCCAGCAGGACGAAGGCCGCCGGCACCAGGTAGTCGGCGAGCACCCGCTCGGCGTACTCGCGCAACTCGCGCCCCGACAGCTCCCGCCGACGTCCTTCGCGCGGCACGACATAGGCGATGAGCCGCCTGTCACCGGCGGCGTCGGTGCCGGCCACCACGGCGGCCCGCAGGACGGCCGGATGGCGGGCCAGGACTGTTTCCACCTCGCCGGGCTCCACCCGGAAACCCCGGATCTTCACCTGGTCGTCGGCACGGCCCAGATACTCCAGCACTCCGTCCGACCGGCGCCGCACCAGATCGCCGGTGCGGTACATCCGCGCACCCGCGGGACCGTACGGGTCCGCCACGAACCGCTCGGCGGTCAGCCCCGGCCGGCCGCAGTAGCCGAGGGCGATGCCCGCCCCGGCGGCGTACAGCTCACCCGTACAGCCGTCTGCGACGGGCCGTAACCGCTCGTCCAGCACGCGGAGCCGCTTGCCGGCCAGCGGGCGCCCGATCGGCACCGGCCGGCCGTCCCGCACCTCCGACTCGGTGACCGGATGGACCGTCAGGAAGACCATGCCCTCGACCGGGCCGTAGCCGTTGCTCAGCCGCAGCGCGGGGTGGCGCTCCAGGGCTCGTGCCGCGTGCGCGGGCGACAACGGCTCGCCGCCGACGATCAGTTCGGGGACGCCGTCGAAGGCCTGCGGGAACTCGTCGATCATCACGTGGAAGAGCGAGGCGGACATGTACAGGGAAGTGATGGCGTGGCTGACAACGAGTCGGGAGATCACCAACGGGTCGGGGCGCCGGCCCGGGTGGAGCACGCACAGGCCGCCGCTCAGCAGCGGTCCCCACAGTTCCATCGCGAACGCGTCCCAGGACACCGGGGAGCACTGCAACCACGCCGTCCCGGGCCCGAACGAGGCGAAGCTCTGCCCGGTCAGTGTCCCGGTGATCGCGGAGTGGGAGGCGACGATGCCCTTCGGGCGACCGGTAGAGCCGGACGTGAACATCACGCAGGCCGGGTCCCCCGGCCGTACCGTCACGGCGCCGTGCTCCATGGGGGGAACCGTTCTCGCGTCCTCCATCGCCACCGACGGCGCGCCCGAGCCCAGTTCCTCGGCCGCCGTGCCGCGCCGGGACACGATCGCGGCGACGCCCGCGTCGGCCGCCATCGCCCGCAGCCGTTCCGGTGGAAAGCCGGGGTCGAGCACGACATACCCGGCGCCGGCCTTGAGCGTCCCGAGCAGCGCCACCACCAGTTCGGTCGACCGCTCCAGATACACGCCCACCAGGGCTCCGGACCCCACTCCGTGCCGCCGCAGCAGACCGGCCAACCGATCGGCCAGGGCATCGAGTTCGCCATAGCTCAGCAGCTCGTCCCCGTACGCCAGTGCGGCGGCCGCCGGCGTGCGCCGAGCTTGTTCCGCGACCAGCTCATGCACACAGCGCGAGGCCCGCGATGCGCCCTTCTCAGGCATCGCCGGCCGCGTGGGCGGGACGTATGTCCGTCCAACGGTCCTCGACGAAGGCGAGGCAGTCGGCGCGGCTGCTGGCGGTCAGCGCCACGTTCCACCCGTCCGGCACGCTGATCCCGTCGGGCCAGAGCGAGAACTGGCCTTCGGCGTTGGTGAGTACGAGGTAGGTGCCGTTCTCGTCGTCGAACGGATTGGTGGTCATCGTCAGCCCTCCACGAGTTCTCTGTTCTCGGGGTTCTCGGGGTTCTCGGGGTTTTGGGGGTACTCGGGGCTTTGGGGGTCGTCGGGTCTGGCGGAGGCGTCGATACCGCCCGGGTCCCGGGGCGGCCCGGAGTCCGCGGACGCCGCGTCTCCTCCGGCACCGGTGTCGCTCCGGTCGTCGGTCCGGCTTTCGCCGGCCCGGGCGTGCGTATTGTCCGTACCGGCTTCCCTGTCGATGTCGGGAAGCAGCGTGTCGATCTCCCGCACCGTGCTCCGGGACATGCCCAGCGTCGCGACGGTGATCCCGGACAGGCCGGCGATGAGCAGCATGGCCGCCATGCCGCTGCCCGCGCCGTCGCCCACCAGTGGCCCCAGCACCACGAAGATCCCGGTCCCCGCGGCGGCCTGTGGCTCGAAGACATGGTCGGCGAGCGGCCCGGAGACCGCGGTCGCCAGTGGGACGGAGATCTGCGACAGGAACATCACGGCGCCGAAGACCCGCCCGTGCCACTCCTGGGGCACCTTGGTCTGCACGAGGGCCTGCATCACGGCGTTGACCATCGGCATCAGCGCCGCACCGACGAGGATCGCCGCGCACCAGCCGACCACGCCGCCCGCGAGAGCCATCGCCACCTGGGCGGACAGGCACATGCCGATGATGCCGAGCAGCATGCCCCGCGCCCGCTTCCTCGGCCCACTCCAGGCCGCCATCAGCAGGCCGCCGGTGATTCCGCCGACGCCGATCGCGGTGTTCACGCTGGCCAGTGCGGAGGTTTCACCGCCGGAGCGGGCCAGCACCATGGGCTGCACGGCGGCGAAGCCGAAGACCATGACCAGATTGACCAGGCAGAACGTCAGTATCACATCGCGCAGGCTCGGGATCCGGAAGAGGAACCGGGTCCCTTCCACGGCCTCGGCGAGGAGCCGTTTGCGCGGCCCGTGGGCCTTTCCCCGACCGCTGGTATCCCCGTGCATGGGGGCGATCCGGACGGTGGTCAGCGCCACCGCGAAGCTCAGCAGGTCGGCGGCGAGGATGAAACCCATCCCGGAGAAGGCCACCAGCAGACCGCCCAGCGCGGGCCCACCCACCTCCGCCGTGCTCTTGGCGCTCGCCAGCAGTCCGTTGGCGCGCTGGAGCTGGTCTTTTTGCACCAGCAAGGGCACGGCGGCCCCCAGCGCGGGAAACTGGAAGGCGGCGGCGGAGCCGAGCAGTGTGACGGCCGCGTACACCTCCCACGTGTGCAGCCCGCCGCTGAAATACAGCACGCTCAGCAGTGCCACGACCGACAGCCCGCCGGCGTCGGCGAGTTGCAGTGCCGTGCGTCGGTCGATGCGGTCGACCAGGGCTCCGGCAAGCGGGCTGAACAGCACCTGGGGGAGCAGTGCGCACAGTGAGAGGGTGGTCAGGGCGGTGGCCCGCCCGGTGGCCGACCAGGTCTCGAAGACGAAGGTGAACCGGAGGACCGAGTTGCCGACGAGGGAAACCGCCTGCCCGCTCCAGACGAGCATGAAGGGACCCATGCCGGTGAACCGGCTTCGTCCCTCCTTCTTCTCCTTGTCCTGCGTGGTGTCGTCCCGTGGGCGCGCGGAATGACCCATTCACTTTCCCCCGTGTGGTGTGTCAACCGGTTGAGCACCTGCAACGCGAATCAGTAGGCGGCATAGTCCAAATCATGAGCATGCCAGAGAGGGAAGCCGTCGCACGGTCGATTTCACGCCAAGCGCTGCACTGGCCTCATCCGCCCCGCCGTATGACGGACGGAGCAGGAGGCACGGGCGAGCCCTCCGGCTCTCCGGCGGCGGGCACCGGTCACCTGCTCCGGGAGCGCTTCCTTCCCCTGCGGGGGCGCCCGAGATGCTCCCCCTGGATGGGGTGTGCCCGCCTTCGGTGGAACTGACGGGAGGAGACCCTGCGGTTCGCAATACCTGTTTCAGGACTGACTCATGTGGTGTAGATTCGCTCGCAAGTTGATAAAGCGCGATCAATAAATACCTAGTGTGAGCTGGGCTGTTGAATTGTCAGGCGATACGGGGGTATGCGTCGATGAATATGTCTGTTCTGGCTGATTTATCAGTGGACGTATGGCCGTGGACATGAGCACGGTACGCCTCCCCGAAGGTGTCCGTGCCGTTCGGCAGGCCAGAGCTCTTCCCCGAGACGAGTGGGACGCGCTGACCCGCTCTTCCGACCTCTTCCTCACCACTCGATGGCTGGACGTGGTGGAGGACACCGCGGGTGTTCCCATGGCCTACCTGTGGATCGAGCGCGCGGGGAAAATGGTCGCGGGACTCGCCACCGCGCTGGCCGATGCGTCGGCTCCCTGGTCGCTAGGCCGCCCCGACTACGTACTGGAGAAGAGTGCCGAGGCCGGATTGCCCGGTGCGAAGGAAATTCTCGCCGATCTCCCGGGGGAGACCACCTCGGCCCTGATGCCCACGCTGCTGGCGGGTGGCCGTCACCTCGGCAACACCCGTGTGCTGTACGGGCGGGAGGCATCGGCCGACGACCTCGAGACACTCGTCACCGCCGCACAGAGCCTCGCACGGGGGGTCGGCGCGGTGAGTATCGCCTTCCTCTACGTGGACGAGACGGATCACGAGCTGAGGAGCGTTCTGACCCGGTGCGGGTACCGGAGCTACGTGTCCGGGCGATACAGCTCCCTGCACGTGCCGCCGGACGGTTTCCCGGGCTACCTCGCCGCGCTGCCGAGCAAACGGCGTGTGTCCATCAAGGCCGAGCGGCGAAAACTGTACGACGCGGGTTGCCGGCTCTCCGTGGAGTCCCTGGACGGCGCCGACCTGCCCCGCTTCGCCGAACTCGAGGCGGAGCTGATGCGCAAGTACGGCATCGCGTGGCGTGCCGACCAGTCGCTGCCCACACTCGTCCAGGTCCGGGACCGGTTCGGAGACGACGCCTTCGCGATCGTCGCCCGAGCCGACGGGGCGATCCGCGGGTTCGGCCTGATTCTGCGTCACAACCATTACTGGTATGCGCGGCAGAGCGGCTTCGACTACGACTACCAGCGGCGCAGCGGGCTTCCGCTGTACTTCGAGATCCTCTATTACCGACTGCTGGAGGAGGCCGCCGCGGCGGGTGTCACCACCATCTGCTACGGACACGGCAGTGAGGACACCAAACGCTCACGCGGCTGCGTAGCCACTGACCAGTTCTGCTACCAACTGCGCCTGTGAAGGTGCGTGACCTTGACCATCCACCACGAAAGGTCCGGTGTGCCGAACAAGGGCAATCGACGCGTCTTCGCAGTCATCGAAACCTTCTTGGGGGCACTCGGGCGCACTCCCCTGGACGCGGCACGTGCTCAAGGACTGCACATCGCGTTCGTGACCCGGGACATGTCCCGCTACGCGCCCGACCCCCCAGCGCGCGAGGCGTTCGAGGCATGCGTCGACAGCGTGATCGAGGCGGACCCGCACGACAGCGCCTCGGTGGTCGCGGCTCTCGACCGGGCCTACGAGCGCAGCGATCTGTGCGGGATCTACACGACCATCGACCACTACGTTCCGGTCGTGGCCGAGACCGCGCGCACACTGGGGCTGCCCGGGCTCGACCCCGCCGCGGCCCACATGTGCCGCAACAAGCTGAAGACCAGAGAGTCGGCCGAGAAGGCGGGTGTGCCCGTCCCTCTGTGGGCCTGGGTCCGCTCGGAGGAGGAGGCGGTCGCCGCCGCCGAGCGCGTCGGGTTGCCGTGTGTGGTCAAGCCGATGACCGACGCCGGGAGTCTGGACGTCAGACTGTGCCGTACGGTGCAGGACGTGATCGCGCAGTACCACGTGATCGCGTCGGTCCCCACGGACTTCTTCGGCGGGCGGCGCCTGCCCGGGGCGCTCGTGGAGGAGTACCTCATCGGGTACGAAGTCAGCGTCGAGTCCTTCACCTTCCGCGGTGAACGCACCCTGATCGGGGTGACCGACAAGGGGCTCGGTGCCCATCCGCACTTCGTCGAGACCGGAGACGTCTTTCCCTCGCTCCTTCCGCAGACCGTCCAGAAGGATCTCGTCGGGACGGCGTTCGCCGCGCTCGACGCCGTCGGACACGACTTCGGCTGTGCCCATGTCGAGGTCAGGATGACGGATTCCGGTCCCAAGCTCATCGAGATCAACGCCCGTATGCCCGGGGGGCAGATCACCCGGCTCATACGCGAGAGCACCGGGTTCCACCTCCAGCGCGAGCAGGTGCGGATGCACTCCGGACAGGAACCGGACCTCACGCTGCGCCCGCTCGGCTCCGCGGTGTCGCGGTTTCTCTCCGCACCCCGCGACGGCACGGTGCGCGCGGTGCACGGCCTCGACCTGCTCGCACGTATCCCGGGTGTCGTCGAGGTGGACCTGCACGTGGCCCCCGGCGACCGTGTGCGGGTCCCGGAGAACAACGTTGATCTGCTCGGCAGCATCGTGGTGTGCGGGCAGAACGGCGGCGAAGCTCTCCGCAGGGCGGATGCCGCGATCGGGCAGATCGGGATCGAGGTGGAGTGATGGCACCTGCCCCCGCCTCGCGCGACGCGGACGCATGAGCTGCCCGACGGAGGTCCCGGAGCGTTCCTCGGTGTCCTGTCGACAGCCCGGCGTTCGTCCCTCGGCGTGGCGGCCACCGCACCGTTCGACACGGCGCTCGCCGCGATCCGGTGCGTGTGCGTGATGCCGCCCTGCCGGTATCCGCCCCCTCCCGTCACCCGCAGAAGGACACCTTCCTGATCCGATCCCTCATGGAGCCGTGAGATGACCGTTACCGAGTCCGGTGCCGTGGCCGTTCCGCTCACCGGGTGGAGTGGCTCGGCCGAGTACTTCACGTTCCGGGAGTACGACACATACCGACCTGAAGCCGTGGTGGACGTGCTGCTCGGAAAGGTCGCGGGAGTGATGTTCCGCGGCATGGTCGATCCGGAGACGCGCAAGGAACTGGCCCGCCGCTTCTGGGCTAGCACGCACCGAAAAAAGCGCGGGACCGAGGCTCCCGGATACTACCTGGGCACTTACCACTATCACAAGACCACCGAAACATACCTGGAGGAATCCGAGCAGATCGCCCCGGCCCTCGACGAGGTGCTCGATGTCCCCGGCGATCCGACGGCTGTCTTCTACGGAGGCCTCGCCGAGGTCCTGGCGCCGCAGGGCATCGAGGTACGGCGGGCCCGGCACGGTGATCGCCAGGCTTGCCGAGGGTTGCTTCGCTCCTGGCACGGGCAAGGGGAGTACGCCCTGGCGCCGCACGAGGATCTGGCGCAGTGCACCGAGCCCCAGCAGGCGGATTTCGAGATCCAGAAGGTTGCCGGGCGCCACGTCGCGGCGCTCAACATCTGCCTGGAGAACGGTGACGGCGGGCGCCTGGCGTACTGGAACATTCAGCCGGACGAGCTGAGCAAGCGCCGTCTGGGGCTGCACTACACCGGCTCTCCCTACCCTCTGGAGTCCCTCGCCGGGACGGAGCTGACGTGGATCGACGTCAACCCCGGTGATGTGTACGTCTTCAACGGAGCCCATGTGCACGCCGTCGAGCCCAACACCGATCCGGACCTGCGCCGCACCACACTCGCCGGAATCCTCGGGTTCACCGATGACTCGACCGTCGTCTCCTGGACCTGACCTGCAGAAGGAGCCCCGACATGATTTCAGCAGCAGCGCAACGCACGGCGGAACAGTTGATCAACGAGCTGTTCGACGTCATCGACAACCGCCGTTGGGACCAGCTGTCCCGAGTCTTCGCCGAGGACGGCGTGTACGAGCGGCCCGGCTACGAGCCCCTGGTGGGTCTTGCGGCGATCCAGCACTTCTACCGGTACGAGCGCGTCGTCGACCAGGGCCGACACGACGTCGAGCACGTCGTCAGCGACCTCGGGACCGCGGCCTGTTGGGGGCGGTTCACGGGGATGGACCGGAGCGGCCGTCCCCTGGACGAGGCGTTCGCCGACGCCTATGCCGTGACGGAGGGAAAGATCAAACACCGCGTTACGTACTTCTACCGTCCCGCGATCTGAGGAGACAGTGATCATGACGGGGGAAGTCGTCGATCCACGCACCGGGGAGCCGCTGGGCGCCGTCCCCTGGCTGGCGCCGGACCAGACCCCTGCTGTGGCCGCCGCCGCTCTGGAAGCAGCCGGTGCGTGGGCGGACACCGCCGTGGGTGAACGGTGCCGGCTGATCCTCCGGATGGCTGACCTGCTGGAGGAACGGCTGCCTGCGGTCGCGGCGGCGTTCAGCCGCGAGCAGGGCAAGAGCGAGGCGGAGGCGGCGGCCGAGCTGATCCGGGCGGTGGACACCCTGCGCTGGAGTGCCGGTGAGGCCGCACGGCTCACCGTCCCAGCCGCCCTGCCCGAACGGGCCGGAACGGTACGCGAAGTGCGCGTGGAGCCGGCCGGTCCGGTGCTGGCCATCGTGCCCTGGAACTTTCCCGCGGTGGTGCTCGCCCGGAAGCTGGGCCCGGCTCTGGCCATGGGCTGCCCTGTCGTCGTCAAGGCGGCCGACGAGACACCGTCGGTGACCGACGCCTTCCGTACGGCGGCCTCCCGGGCGGGACTGCCAGAGGGGGTCCTCCAGATGGTGCACACCGGCCCCGACGGGGCGCAGGCCCTGGTGCGGAGACCGGAGTTCGGTGTGGTCTCCTTCACCGGCTCCACCCGGGTCGGTCGGCTGGTCGCCGCGGCCGCGGCAGGCACCCTGACCCCGTGCGTCCTCGAACTGGGCGGCCACGCACCGGCGATCGTCACCGCGGACGCCGACCTGGACCTCGCCGCGTCCGCCCTGGCGGCTGCCAAGTTCGGTTCGGCGGGGCAGAGTTGTGGGGCACCCAGCCGCTTCATCGTGGACCGCGCCATACACGACGCCTTCGTGGAGCGGTTCATGGAGCAGGCGCCGCTGTGCGACTACGAACGGGACGGCGCGGGCCGCCCGGGGACCATGGGGCCGCTCAACAACCCCCGTCGGCAGGCGGAGGTGCATGCGCTGGTGACCGACGCCACCGACCGCGGGGCACGGCTTCGGCTCGGTGGCCGGGTGCCGCAGACTCCTGGCTTCTACTACCCGGCGACTGTTCTGACGGAGCTTCACACCCGCTCCCGTGTCCTGCGGGAAGAACCCTTTGGCCCGGTGGCCCCGGTCATCCCCTACGACGGTGACCACGAGGCCATCGCCCTGGCCAACGACTGCGACTACGCGCTGTCCGCCTACGTCTTCGGCGACCCGAACCATGCGGACCGGCTCAGTCGTGCGCTGAACGCCGGCAGCGTATCGGTGAACCTCGCCTCCGGCGCCGCCCCGGACGCGCCGCTGGGCGGCCGCGGAATCAGCGGCTACGGCTATGAGGGCGGCGAGCCCGGAATGCTGGCGTTCGGCCGACTGAAAGCCGTCCAGAGTCGGCTGTCCGAGTGAGGGAGACGGTCATTCCGGTGGGCCGGCGCGGTCGGCCGCCGTGAATCACCGCCCCCGCTGCGCGTAGAGATCCACTCGAACAAGGAGAAGGAATCCGTTGAGCATTCTGATCGTGCACACCGCGAGTGCCAGCCGCCGTCCGCATCTTGCGCGCATGCAGAGCTACGCGAAGGCACATGGCGAGCGTCTGCTCCTCCTGATGCACAAACCGACCTGGGAGGGAGAATACGCAGACCGAGTGATCACCACCGACACCACGAACGCCGAGGAGACACTGCGGGCCGTCAGGGATCTGGTCGCCGGCGAGACCGAGCCGATTCGGGGAGTGACGGCGTTCACCGAGTTCAGCGTGTCGGCGGCGGCGATGGTGGCGGCGGAGTTGGGGGTGCGGTTCATCAGCGAACGCACAGCACATCTGGCCCGGGACAAGTACTCGATGCGGACCGCCTTCGCCGCGCACGCGATTCCGCAGCCCGAGTTCGGGTTGGCCCGCACCGTCGACGAGGCCCTCGCCGTCGCGGATCGGATCGGGTACCCGCTCGTACTGAAGCCGGTGTTCGGAGGCGGCAGCAAGTACGTATGGCGTGTCGATGACCCTGCCGAGCTGGGCCGGAGCTTCGAGCCTATGCGGACCGGGGCATGGGACGGGTTCGGTCAGGACGTCCTGCACCGGGCGGCGTTCGAGGAACACGAAGGGGGTCTGCTGCTCGAGGGGTTCGTGCCGGGGACCGAGATCAGTGTGGAGTCGGTGGTCGTCGGCGGCCGGACCCAGGTGGTGGCAGTGCACGACAGGCCACTGCCGATGGACGGACCACACTTCGCCGAGGTGTTCTGCACGACGCCGACGACCCTGCCCGACGCGGTGCTGGCCGAGGTGGAGCGGCTGACGGCCGTCGCGCACGAGGCACTGGGTGTCGAGGCCGGAGTCACGCATTCGGAGTTCCGGGTCGACCACGGACGACCAAGGATTCTGGAGACCGCGGCCCGGCTGGGCGGCGGAGCCATCTACCGGTCCGTCGCGCTGAGTACAGGAGTGGACCTGGTCGATGCCGCGCTCGACGTCGCCTGTGGGCGCGTACCGGATCTGCGGCCGCGTGAGCCGCGCGCCACCATGGGAGTCCATCTCGCCTTCGCGCGGAGACCGGGCCGCGTCACCGAGGTGCGGGGCGTCGACCGGGTGCGGAGCGACCCCCAGGTCCGCGAGGTCGAGATCTTCGTCGCGCCGGGGGACTGGGTGGATGTGCCTCCGCACGTCACCGGGGCACACGCGCAGGTGCTCTTCACCGCGGACGACCGCGAAGGCGTCCAGCGAAAGCAGGCCGAGCTTGCCGACGCTCTCCACATCGAAACCGAATGACCGCGCACAAGGTGTACGCGGCACAGCCACCGCGCCAGGGGGAGCGGTCTCCGAAGGCCTTCATCGCCGCCACGCGCGTGGCCACGAGCCTCGGCTATTACCTCACGATCCCGCTGCTGGGCCTGGTGGCGCTCCGCGCGGGTGCCATGACCAGCACAGAGGTGGGCGTTCTCATCGCCACCCATACGTTGTTCCGGCGCAGCGTCGCGGTGCCGACGGGGATGGCATGCGACCGGTGGGGTGCCGAGCGCGTCCTGGTGGTGGGCCTGGCCGCCGAAGCCGTCGGATATCTGCTGCTCGGCTCGTCTCTCACGTTCCCGGTGTGGTGGGCGGCGATGGTCGTCGACGGCCTGGGCGGGGCGGCCTACAACTCCGCCGGCAAGGTGATACTCGCCCAGGCCTCCGAGGACGACAGCAGCGCTGTCTCCTTCGCGGGGTTCTACGTCGCCACCAGCGTGGGGGCGCTGCTCGGCCCGCTGATGGGGGCCCTGTTGGCCGAATCTGGATTCCCCCGCCTGATCCTGGTGATCTCAGCGGTCATCTACGCCGGCAGCACGACCGCGGCCGTGGTGCGCTACCGAAGACTCGACGGCCGGGCACTGCGCGGGCCCGCCGGCGCGGTGTCCGTGTGGCGCGACGCCTTCCGTCCCCTGCGCAACCCGTTGTTCCTGGTCTACTGCTCGCTGACCATACCCATGTGGTTCGGTATCTCGCTCCTGGTGTCGGCGCTGCCACTGGAGGCGGAGGCGAGGGGGCTCGGCTACTTCGACGTGGGCCTCATCAGCTCGCTCAGCGCGCTGGTCGTCGTCACGCTGGGCCACTGGGCGGGGCGGCGAGCCGACGGGCTCGCCCTCCACGAACGCGCAGGCCTCCTCGCCGCCGGAGCGGCGATGATGACGGTGGGCAGCCTGCTCTGCCTGCCCATGGGCAGATGGCCGCTGTACGCCTCCATGCTGGTGGTGACCCTGGGCGAACTCGCCCTCATCGCCGCGTCCGAGGTCATTGCCGTGCAACTGGCCCCCATCGGGTCCACAGGGCTGTACCTGGGATACATGACCACGGCCTGGTCCATCGGCGGTACGCTGGCCAGCCTCTTGTCCGGATTCCTGCTCGACGGATCCTTGGCGGGCCACCGGATCTTCTGGGTTCTCGCCGCGGCGTTGCTCGCGGCGGACGCGGCCGGTCTGCGCGCCCTGGCCGGCCGGCGGGCACCGCTGGAACGCGGCGGACCACGGGTTGCGGCCTGATCCGCCGCGAGCCGATCGTCGGCCTCAGACCGATTCGAACCGTTGCAGGCCGGCACTGTGCTTGTAGCCCATGATGAGCACGTCGCGCACCGCGGGCCGTCCGGTGTCCTGCGGCCTGATCGGCCGGACCGCGTGCAGGACCTGCTGGTCCGCCCAGTACATGGTGTCCATCTGCTCCGTCAGACAGAACTCGGTGAGGAGGGCTTTGTCCTGGCTGTAGACCTGGGACTCACCGCCTGTGGCGTTGAGCCGTCCCATCAGGTGGATCGCGCCGTAGTCGACCTCGTCGCGGTGCGGTCCCTCCGGCGTCGGCCGGCCGATCTCGTCGGGCGTGCTGATGATCCGGAACTGGTGGCACTGGACGTCCCACGGGTCGTCGAGCCGGCCGTCCTCCACCGGGAACCGGGCGAAGTTCGTGCGGAGCAGGCGGGTCAGCAGCGGGTTGTCCAGGGTGGAGCGGCTCAGCGGAGCCACGTCACGCTGGATGCCGCCGGCGTAGTCGTTGGCGTTCTCGGACTGGAAGTACGGCCGGTGCGGGCGCAGCCGGACCTCTCCGGTGCGCGGCAGGAAAAAGAAGCGGTCGTAGGCCCGCTCGCGGAAACGGGAGCCGTCCTTCAGGTATCGGTCGACCTCCAGGTGTTCCCACTCGTGCGCCAGTTGCTTCACTCGTGGCCGCAATTCGGGATCGATGGGGAATTGGCTGGCCGGCTCTAACGCGTAGCCGTTGGCCCGTAGTTCGTCCCGGATGTCGGTGTGCAGCATGTTTGGCTCCTCCAAGAAAGGATCTGAGGATCATTCCCGCGTATGAGGTTCCCATGAATGTCCTGACACGAGCACCTGAGATACGGATACGGGAAGCAGTTGTGGTCGGCGTCTCAATCTCCGGCGGCCGCACCAGGTCAGACCGGTTACAAGGTGATGGCGCACCGCCGATGCCGGACAGGCCCTCGCCCGAGATCATTGCGCGAGGGCCTGCTCCTTGTGGTTTACTCCAAAAGGAGTGGCCATTCGGGTACTTGCTTATGTGTGAGCAGGCGGTGCCAGACGTTGCCGGTGAACAGGTCGCTCAGTACGGCGAAACCAGTCGATCCCTCGCAGGCCACACCCACGAGGTGAGCAACTGCCGCGCAGATCCGCGCTCTGACCCGTCCGTCGATGTTCTCGCCCGAGGCCCGCATCCCGAACCGGAATTCGGAACGCGCGCCTGTCCGACATGACCGCGAACCGGGGAAATGCGACTCCGGTGCTGTCCACGGCCGTACGGAAGTCCACACAGCCCGGAGCCCCGTCGGAGGAGGGTTCCCGCCCGGACCCGGTACAACGCGAAACCGCCCCGCTTTACCAGAGACTTGGAGATGCAGTGCCCACCAAACACAGTCCTGCCGCGGACCAGACGATACCGACCGAACCCATGGCAGTCGTGGACGAGGTCTCGTCCTGGCTGGCGGTTCCCGCCGATGAGGTCGACCGTTCCTTCGCGGGCGAGCGTGAGCGCATCGTCGCCGCGATCACCGCGCTCAACACGGCCGCGGCCGACGGGCCCGGTCCCGTGGCCGACCGGGCCCGCTACGCGCAGCAGTTGCTGTTGTCGCGTATCTACCAGACGGTGATGCACATAGCGGACCACCCCACCGCCGAGGGCTCTTTACTGCTGCACGAGGTCACCCGCCTGCTGGAGACGGCCACCATGGAGGCGGAGGACGCCCATCTGGCGCCCGGCATCCTTGACGAGGCCCCGGAAGACCCCAAGCTGTTTTTGTCCTGGCTCAAGACTCTGGTCCGTGGGCATCAGGCCTACAAACATCCGTACTACACGGAGTTCATCAACCGGGAGGCCACGCGTGAAGATCTGCGCACCTATGTGATCCAGGAATCGCTCATCGACGGCCGGTTCGACGACTTGCTCGCGATGATGCAGGTCGGCACCGTGGGCGCCAGCAAGATGGAGATCGCGAACAACTACTGGGACGAGATGGGCAACGGCGACCCCTCGGCCGTGCACACCCACCTCTTCAACAAGATCTATGAGGTGTTCGACGTCCGCGCCGAGGATCTCGAGGCGGCGATGACCACCGCCGACCTGCACTCGGGCAACCTCGCGGTACTGCTGTGCCGTTACCGCCGGCTCTACCCCGAGGCCGTCGGTTTCCTCGGCATGGCCGAATGGCTGGCCCCCGACCGGTTCCGCAACGTCGTGCAGGCCTGGGAGCGGCTGGGCCTGCCCGAGGTCGGGATCGTCTACCACCGGCTGCACATCACCGTCGACTCGAAGCACGCGGCCGGCTGGTTTCACAACGTCGTCGTTCCCAGTGCCCGTTCGACGTCCATGCGGCGTGCCATCGCACGCGGGGCGCTGTGGCGGGTGAACTCGTCCGCCCGCCACCTCGACGAGCGCCTGGAACTCGCGCTGTCCGGCAGCGGTCGCCTGCCTCAGACCGTGAGCTGAGCCGCGCCCGTGCCGGAGTGGGACGACCGACGGAAAGCACCCCCGGACCGCGAACGGCACGTCCGGCTCGACCGCGCCGACATGCGGCCGGTACCCGCAGCACGCCCGTGTCCGGGTGGCGCCGGACGGCGCCCCCCGGTCCTCCGGGGGCGGGTCCCGGTCAGCGACGCGCGGGCGAGGACCGGGGTTGCCGCGCAGTTGCTCTCCCGGGGGACACGAAGGGCAGCAGCGCCGCGATGAGCAGCGACACAAGTGCGACGGTCCCGCAGAGCGCGGCGAACGCCCGGGAGTATGCCTCGGTGGGCGCGGTGCCGGCGGCCCGCGCTTGATCGAAGGCCGCCAGGAACGGCAGCATCAGCACCGCCGTGCCCAGGACGTTGCCGAGCCGCTGCATCGAGGTCAGAATCCCCGCGGCGCCTCCGGCGTGCTCTACGCCCACGCCGTCGAGTACGGCATTCAGGCTCGGAGCCACGAAGAGCCCCTCGGCGATGCCGATGACCACCATGGAGGGCAGCAGGCTTTCGGGCAGGCCGGCGGGCCTGGCGAGACAGATCCAGAGCGCGACACCGCCGCCGACACCGTGCAGCACCGCTCCCGCGGCCAGCACCGTGCGTGCTCCGACCCGACGGAGGAAGCGGCCTGCGATGAACGAGCTGATCGCGACCGCCGTCGCGAGCGGAGCGAAGGCAAGCCCGGCCTGCAGGGGAGAGCGGCCATAGCTGTCCTGGAGCAGGATCGTGTAGCCGAGATACAGCGGCGGCATGGTGGCGGAGAACAGCAGCACCACAGTGGCGCCGCCGACGAACGACCGGCTGGCCAGCAGCTCGGCGTTCGGCGGGGTCGCGGCGCCGCCTTTGGCCCGGCGGAGCTGGGTGATGACGAACACGGTCAGCGCCGCCACTGCGACGAGCAGCATTCCCACGAGCCACCCGGGCCAGCCGAGTTGCTGTCCTTCGATCAGAGGAAGGAGCAACAGGCTCAGTGTCACCACGCCGAACAGGGTGCCGCCCCAGTGGACAGGGCCGGCGGCCGGGGACCGGGATTCGGCTACCGTGCGCCGTGTGAGCAGCAGCGCGGCGATGCCGATCGGCACGTTGATCAGGAACACCGGGCGCCAGCCCAGCCCCAGCAGGTCGGCCTGTGTCACGGCGCCGCCCAGGATCTGCCCGAACACACTCGCCAGCGCCTGCACCGCGCCCATGAGCCCGAAAGCGCGGGCGCGTTGCTGCGGGTCCGTGAAGGAGGTCCGGATGATCGCCAGTACCTGCGGAGACAGTATGGCGGCGGCAGCGCCCTGCGACAGCCGGGCGACGATGAGTTCTCCGGGGCTGCCGGCCAGGCCGCACATCAGCGATGCCGCGGTGAACCCGGCCAGTCCCAGGGTGAACATCCGCCGTCGGCCGTAGACGTCCCCCAGCCGTCCACCGGTGATCAGGCCGACCGCGTAGGTCAGCGTGTAGCCGGCGATCACGAACTCGGTGTCCGCGGTGTTCGCCCGCAGATCCGCCTGAATGCTCGGTGCGGCCACGTTGACGATGAACGTGTCCATCATGGCGATGAACGCACCGGTCAGCACGGTTGCGAGGCCCAGCCAGGAGTATGCCGAATCGGTCTGCGCGGTACCGGTCACCGCGACGCGACGTACTTTCAGCGAGATCACCGCAATGCGTCGTCGAAGGTCCGTGTCACCCTGGCGACCGAGAAATCCGACAGGGCCGCTGGCGACATGACGCGGTATGTGTCGGTGTCGTTCGGACCCGTCCGCGGATGTCCTGAAGAGTGTCCGCGACTGTCACCGGAGCACCGGCGACCTTATCGTGCGCGCCGCGGGAGACGTCGATGACACGCCCGCAGGAGAGGGGGCGGCTGACGTCCTTGCGATTGACGTCGCTTCCTTCGGATGTCGCCGAACGCCGCGGTCCTCACCCTTGATGGTGGAAAGACCGTGGTCCTTCGAGTAGTTGCACAAGCTGATGCGTTCTTGCTCGGGAAGGATCAGTCTGGATACGCTTCTGGCGGTCTTCGGAACCTTCCAGCACTTTTGACGCCGCTCAAGTCAGGAACTGGGTGAAAAGGTGAACCCCGACAGCACAGGAAATCGCGCACGACCGTTAACCGATCCGGTTTCGCTCTACCGCCTGCGAGAAGGCGTTTACGCCGCAGATCTGCTCATTGTGGCGATCGTGGAACTCGACCTCTTCACCTGGATCGGGAGAAGAGCAGAGGTGCGCGCCGCGGACATCGAGAAGGAACTTCGGCTCGACTCGCGTGCACTCGATGTACTGATCACCTACCTCGTCGCTCTCGGACTTCTGGAGCGCGCTCCGAACGAAACGCTGCGGCTCAGCCCACTGGCCGCCGAACACCTGGTCGCCGACTCGTCGTGGGACATGCGGGCGTATTTCGGTTCGCTCAGCGAGCGTCCCGGCTGCGCCGAGATGATGACCGCCCTGCGCAGCGGGAAGACGTCGTCGTGGTCCAGCGCTACCGAGGACAGCCGGGACTGGTCGGACCGGCTGATCGATCCCGGGTGGGCGCGCCACGTCGTCGCGTCCATGGACTCCCGCGGCCTGTTCCTCGGGGCGGAGTTCGCCGCCGCCCTGGACGAACTCCCGGACATCCGCCGGTCGTTGGACATCGGCGGTGACTCGGGCGTGTACTCGTGCGCCCTGGTCGATCGCAGGCCCGAAGTACGGGCCTCCGTTCTGGAGCGCTCACCGGTGGACGAGCTGGGCAGGGAGCTGCTGGTGCGACGGGGCTATGCCGATCGCGTGAACGTCATCACCGGCGACATGTTCAACGGCCCGCTGCCCGGCGGATTCGATCTGCACATCTACTCGCACGTTCTGCACGACTGGTCCGAGGCCCAGGTGCGCGATCTGCTCGACGCGTCGTACGCGGCGTTGGAGCCTGGCGGCTGGATCGTCGACCACGATGCGCACATCAACGCGGACAAGACAGGTCCGCTGCCGGTGGCCGAGTACTCGGTGATGATGATGCACGGCACGCACGGCAAGTGCTGGTCGGTGTCGGAGCTGGAGCCGATGCTCACCGACAGCGGGTTCGTCGACGTCCGGCACAAGGACACCATCAGCGACCGGAGTGTGGTCATCGCGCGGAAGCCAGCGGCATGAGGCCGGACGAAGGACACGCACGGGGGACCAAGACGGCGGAGATGCCGGCCACTTCGGCCGACCGTCCGCACGCACGGCGTGCGGCCGTCGCCAGCATGGTGGGGGCGGTCTTCGAGTGGTACGACTTCTATCTGTACGGCCTAGCCACCGCGCTGGTCTTCAACAAGATCTTTTTCGCGACCCTCGATCCGACCACCGGTCAGCTCGCCGCCTTCGGGACCTACGCGGTCGGTTTCGTGGCCCGTCCACTCGGTGCCGTGCTCGCCGGCCAGATCGCCGACCGGCACGGCCGTCGCCGCGTGCTCGTCCTGTCACTGGTCACCATGGGCGTGGTCACCACGCTCGTCGGTGCGCTGCCGACCTACCGGCAGGTGGGTGCGGCGGCACCGACCGCGCTGGTGATCCTGCGTCTGATCCAGGGCGTGGCGGCCGGAGCCGAACAGGGCGGTGCCGCAGTGTTCATGGTCGAGCACTCGGGTGCCCGCCGACGCGGCAGATGGGGCAGCCTGGCAACCTCGGGGGCAGGGCTCGGGTTGCTGTTCGCCTCAACGGCGTTCTTCCTGCTCCAGCGCTTCGCGAGTTCTTCCGAGATCCTGGCCGGCGGTTGGCGCATCCCCTTCCTGATCAGCCCCGTGCTCATCCTCGTCGGGCTGGTCATCCGGGTGACGGTTCCGGAACCGGAGGTCTTCGAGCGCACCCAGCACGGGAACAGGGCGAGGTCCAACGTCTTCGTCGACCTCCTGCGCCACCACAAGAGACGACTCGCGCTCGGCGTCGGCCTGCGGATCTCGCAGACCACGGCGTCGTACTTCTACACCGTGTTCTCCGTGTACTACATCGGAGTGGTGCTGGGAAAGACCTCCTCGGTCGGGGCGGCCTCGGTGGCGGTCAGCTCGGCGCTGAGCCTCCTCAGCGCACCCTTCTGGGGCATGATGTCGGACCGGTCCGGACGGCGCCGCTGGTATCTGTTCGGTGCCATCGGCAGTGCGCTGTACATGGCGCCTTTCTTCCTCCTCGTCGACACACGGTCGCCGGTGCTGATCGGGCTGGGGGTGGTGTGCGGGCTCAACCTCTTCCATGACGCCATGTCAGCGCCTCAGCCGGCCTGGCTCAGCGAACTGTTCCCCACCGCGGTTCGAGGCAGCGGTGTGGGTATGAGCTACCAGATCGGTGCCGTGCTCGGCGGTGGGATCCTGCCCCTTGTCGGGGTGTTCCTGCTGATGGCCGGTTCAGGCAGACCATGGCTGATAGTCGCCTACTTCGTGGCACTGTCCATGGTGACCGTGACAGCCGCCTGCCTTGCACCGGAGACCGGAGCCCAGGCGCTCGAACCATTGGAGACGGTCAGGGGGTGAGCTTCCGGAGGACCTCGTCCTCCGTCCGTGACCGTGGGCGCGCCACCGACCGGCTCTCGTGCGCTCGACGGCGCGCTCTCCGCCGGCGGGATGCCCTCCTTGCAGGTGCGTGATCGGCGTGTCGGCGGTGGTGCGGCGGCCTGGACGGAACGGGACGCCGCACCTTTCGTTCATCGCCCGGGCTGCCGTCACGCACCGCCGCCGCGCCTTGACCGTCGTCCCGGCGCGGCTCCGGCCCTCATCCGTGCACGTGCCCGGCGTCATTCATGCGGACCGGCCGCCGCCTGGGCACGGGCCCGTTCACAGGACGCTTCGATCTCGGCGTACGCCTGCTCGCGGCCTTCCCAGTGCGAGCCCTCGACGGACTTGCCGGGTTCCAGATCCTTGTAGACCTCGAAGAAGTGGGTGATCTCCAGCCGGTCGAACTCGGCGACGTCGTGGATGTCCCGTACCTCGGCGTAGCGCGGGTCGTGCGCGGGCACGCACAGCACCTTCTCGTCCGGGCCGCGCTCGTCCTTCATCACGAACATGCCGACGGCACGGCATTCGATGGTGCAGCCGGGGAACGTCGGCTCCCCGACGAGCACGAGCGCGTCGAGCGGGTCACCGTCACGGCCCAGGGTGCCATCGATGTAGCCGTAGTCGGCCGGGTACTGGGTGGAGGTGAACAGCAGCCGGTCCAGCCGGATGCGGTGCAACTCGTGGTCCATCTCGTACTTGTTGCGGGAGCCCTGGGGGATCTCCACGATGACGTCGAATTCCACTGCGACCTCCTGGTGGCATGGGCCGCGTCGTCCTGCGGCTCGGGGTGAGGTTCGTCGGAACTTGTGCCGCGGCTCCGCCGTCCGCACGGCGCCGGAGCGCCGGACCGGGGAACGGCCGGGTCCCTGTGCCGCCTCTCTCCCCAGAGCCGTCGGCGGCGGCGTGGGTCCGGTCGGCCGCCGAGCGCACCCGGTGCGGGCTCCGGCGGCACGGAGGCGGTGGCCATCCGCGGGGAGAGCGGGCATCCGGCGCGGCCCCCGCGGCGGGGGCGGCGGGCGGCGGGCGTGGGGCATGGCTCCTCCTGGTCATGTCCTTGGACCAGGGACCGTCAGCGGCGTTTGCCGCGGTTGCGGTGAGCCCCATCACCGGCACGCTCGGCGCGCGCCGTCATTGTGCCCGAAAGATCGCCACAACAGACATACCTTGGAGCACCGAACGGTGCCTTTTCGGACGGCCGGACGGCCACCGGGAGAGCCGCCCCCGTCATCGGTGGGGCGTCCGTGCGGGGCAGCCGGGAGGACACCGTGGCGGTGCGCAGGGACGGAGCCACGCGGAGGTGCGGCTTCGCACGGAGCATGTTCGGGTCCGGGCTCGGTGCGGTCGGCCGGGTGGTCGCGGCGGAAACGTTCCGGCGGATCGGCAGCGACACCAAGGCGATTCCGGCGGGCTCCGTTCCCCACCCGTCGTATGGCGTTCGGCACCTGGACAGCGGGCGGCTGTCGACGTGCTCGCTTCACCGCTGGAGGCTGCGAATTTTATCCAGCACTGACACTCATGCCATGCTCGGCATCGGTCGGCCATTTCCAAGAGCTTCTAACCGATGCGAGCTCGGCCGGAAACTTCCTATGTGGCCAGAATGCCGCCCCGTACGCGGGTTGTCTGACTCTGCCTTGTGTGCGCGGGTTGCATGGTGTGCCCGAAACCTGACCGCGCCCGGCCAGGCAATCTGCCGGGCCCTGCCGTAGTTTTGGGTTGACGGTGCGTGAAGTGGCGATCTAGTCTCGTGGAAGGTTTTTACGGTCTTGATCATCAAGCATCGGCTGTCGCCGCTGAGAATGCCTCAGCCGCCTCTGGCCCCGGTGGCGTTCCAGTTATTGTGGCCGACGCGGGCGAGTTGAGCACAGCACCGTTCAGAGCTTGAGTGTGCTACGGGGGTTCACGGAATGGAATGCGCCACAGAAAGAGCAGCGGACGACGCGGAAACCGGCGTAGCCGGGAGGCTGTCGCCCTGTAGGCGGGCTGCTCTGTCCGGTGGTCGAAGAGTCATTTCCACGGGCAGAACTCGCTCCTGATTCATTCGTTTCGGTCTATGTGACCGGTGGCGGTCTCCCACGCTTTCCTCAGCTGCTGCTGGTTCCGGATGCCTGAGGGCTCCCCTTGGCGGTGAAGCCCGGTATCCGTCCTTTGGATTCGACCGTTGATGTGCGGCCGTGCGGCCGGCGCACGAGTTTCCGGTGTCATTTACCCCGCCCCTTTGAGCGTGATGGCATTCATCCCGGTTGCTCGTTATTTTCTACGCTCGGTCGAGTCAGGTTCCTGGCGATGCGCAACGGTATCTGAAAACGAATAGAGTTGACGTACTCGAGGTGACGATGAAATTTGGTGTGCTCGGTCCCTTGGAAGTGAAATTAGATGCGGGAACCATGGCGCTGGGCGGCATCAAGCCGCGAGCCCTGCTCGGTTATCTGCTCCTGAACCCCAATCGCGTGGTGTCGACCACGCAGTTATTGAGTGTTATCTGGGCCGGGAATGAGCCGCCCCTGTCGGCGCGCAAGATACTGCAGAACGCCGTGTCGCATCTGCGGAGTGCTCTCAGCTCCCATGGCGCGGCGATCCCGGGCGAGGGTGCCCTTCTCACTCAGGCACCCGGTTACACGCTCTCCCTGGACGAGGATCTGCTGGACCTGCGCATGTTCCAGCGCCTCGCGGACGAAGGCCGCCGTCAGCTGGCTGCCGGCAAGCCGGAGGACGCCTCCTCGCTGCTGGGCGAGGCACTCGCTCTGTGGCGGGGCCCGGTACTCGCGGACCTGGCCGAGGCCGGAATCGTCTGGCCTGAGATGGACATCATCGCGAACTCCCGCCTGGACACCTTCGAGGACTTTTTCGAAGCGGAGATCGCCTGTGGCCGGCATCAGCAGATTCTCAGTCAGCTCGAGGAGGTGGCCAACGGCGACAATTTACGGGAGCGTGCCTGCAGACAGCTGATGCTCGCTCTCTACCGAAGCGGGCGCCAGGTGGACGCTCTGGAGTTCTACGGGCGGGTCAGGACCACCCTGACCGAGGAGTTCGGCTTGGAGCCCGGCCGGGATCTGCAGGAGCTTCAGCAGGCGATCCTCACCCACGATGCCTCGCTGATGGACGGCCAGAGACTGGGGCTCGCGTCGACGGGCGACATGCCCGTGACGCCGTCTCACCATCCGGAAGGGCCGGGCGCACCTTTGGAGCGGGATCCGGTCTCGCCAGCGACCTCGACCAGCCTGCTCGCCGTGCGCTGGCATCGGCAGACGCTGTGCACAGCCGAGCAGGAGGCGGCGGATCAGCGGTATCTGCTGGACCGGGTGCGGACCGAAGTCCTCCGTTTCGGCGGTGTCCTGGTCGAGGCGGAATCGCCCGGGCTCATCCTCGCCCGTTTCACCACAGAGGCCGGCGCCGACGACTGCGCCCAGCGCGCCGTCCTCGCCGCTTTGGGCCTGCGCACCCTCGGGGCCACCGAGTTCGACGCGGGACCGGGTGGTCCGCCGATCTCCGTGTGCGTGCTGACCGGGGAGGACAACCGGCCCCAAGCGGCCGGCGAAACCGCGAGCCGGTACCGCGAACTCGTCGCCCGATGCACGGAGTTGCTGGCAACCGTACCGGTCTACGAGACCTATGTGTGCCGGACCACCCGCCTGGGCGCCGGGACGGCGGCCTCCTTCTCCGCCGTGGCCGGTCATGAGTCGTCTGCCTGGCGTCTCCTGAAGGGCAGCGCCGGGGACAGCTTTGTGGTCCTTGAACGCGAGACCGAACTCGACCTGCTGTGGACGCTGGCGGGACACGTCAGGAAGCGTTCCCGGGCCCACCTCGTCACCGTGGTCGGAGAACCCGGCGTGGGAAAGACCCAGTTGGTCATGGCGTTCGAAGAACGCCTTCGGCGCGAGCGGACCGATGTGACGTTCTTGATGGGTGGGCTCCACTCGGCGTCGGAGCCGTCCGATCCGCTGGCCGTCCCCTCAGGGGTACTCGCCTCCTTTCTGGGTGGGTTCCAGCCGGGGGAGACGTGGGAGACCAGCTTGTCGAGACTGAGGGAAGCCGTTTCACGGACCGTGGCGGACGGCAATACCGCCGACATGGTCGGGCATCTGACGCGTCTGCTTCCGGGCGGCCCTGGGAGCGCGGACCCGGTTGCGGACACCCTGGCCGCCTGGCAGACGCTGCTGGAGAGCATCGCGGACGACCGACCCCTGATCGTCGCCATGGACAACCTCGAGCAGGCCAGCGACGAGGTCCTCGACTTCGTCGAGATGCTGGCTGAGACCGCGACGGCCAAGCCGCTCTTGCTGATAGCAATCGCCCGACCGGAGCTGCTGCGGCGACGGCCCACCTGGGGAGGCGGCAGGCGCCGGGCGTCCACGATCCATCTCGATCCGCTGTCCGATGCCGCTCTCGACGATCTGTGGGGCATCATCCTGTCTTCCGTGGACACCGAGCTGAAGCAACGCGTGCACCTTTTCCTCGACACGCTGCCTCCCGCTCTGCGGACCAGTCCGTGTCTACGTCGAGGCTTTGTGCGCATGGCCCTGTTGCTGACGCCCTGGCGGCGAGCGGTGGGCGCTCCCCTGCAATTCCATCGCTCCATTCCGCACGAGATGCCCTTGTGGAGGCTGCCGGTCACCGGCTGATGAGCGGGTCTTGAGTTGTCTTGTGGCCTCCTGCGTATTCCGTTTCGAGTGGCGGCCCGGCCGTGGCGGGGCCGGTGGATCGCGGTCTCCGCGGGGTGGGCGACAACAGGCTCACGCCGGCCGGTGTGCCGCGGATCCGGCGGGCGTTCGGCCCTGTGCCCCAGTGGACCCGGGTCTGTGTCCGGTGCCGCCCGGTGCCCCGCGGCGCGGCTTCGCCTGCGTCCGGCACGGTGGATCCTGTTCGGCGCGATGAACACCGCCACGGACGAGGTGGTCGGGAAACTCTCCGCGTGGCACCGGGCTTTCTCCGGACCGGCTCAGGAGCAGCCGGCCTGATCCTCAGTCGGTCCGGAAGCGGTTGATGGCGTCGAGGTGCTTGGCGCGCATCTCCTCGTCGCGCACGCCCAGGCCTTCCTCGGGGGCCAGGCACAGGACGCCGACCTTGCCCTGGTGGAGGTTGCGGTGCACGTCGTAGGCGGCCTGGCCGGTCTCTTCCAGGGAGTAGACCTTCGACAGGGTGGGGTGGATCTTGCCCTTCGCGATCAGCCGGTTGGCCTCCCAGGCCTCGCGGTAGTTGGCGAAGTGCGAGCCGATGATCCGCTTCAGCGACATCCACAGGTAGCGGTTGTCGTACTCGTGGTTGTAGCCCGAGGTGGAGGCGCAGGTGACGATGGTGCCGCCCTTGCGGGTGACGTAGACCGAGGCGCCGAAGGTCTCGCGGCCCGGGTGCTCGAAGACGATGTCGACGTCCTCGCCGCCGGTGAGTTCGCGGATGCGCTTGCCGAAGCGCTTCCACTCCTTCGGGTCCTGCTCGTGCTCGTTCTTCCAGAACTTGTAGTCCTCGGCGTTGCGGTCGATGATCGCCTCGGCGCCCATGGACCGGCAGATCTCCGCCTTCTGCGGGGAGGACACGACACAGATCGGGTTGGCGCCGCCGGCCAGTGCGAACTGGGTGGCGTAGGAGCCGAGTCCGCCGCTCGCGCCCCAGATGAGCACGTTGTCGCCCTGCTTCATGCCGGCGCCGTTGCGGGAGACCAGCTGCCGGTAGGCGGTGGAGTTGACCAGGCCCGGGGCGGCGGCCTCCTCCCAGCTGAGGTGGTTCGGCTTCGGCATCAGCTGGTTGGACTTGACCAGCGCGATCTCGGCGAGCCCGCCGAAGTTGGTCTCGAAGCCCCAGATCCGCTGCTCGGGGTCGAGCATGGTGTCGTTGTGGCCGTCGGACGACTCCAGCTCCACGGACAGGCAGTGCGCGACGACCTCGTCACCGGGCTTCCAGGCGTTGACGCCGGGGCCGGTGCGCAGGACCACGCCCGCGAGGTCGGAGCCGATGATGTGGTACGGCAGGTCGTGCCGCTTGGTGAGGTCGGTGAGCCGGCCGTAGCGCTCCAGGAACCCGAAGGTCGGCAGCGGCTCGAAGATCGAGGTCCAGACCGAGTTGTAGTTGACGCTCGATGCCATGACGGCGACCAGGGCCTCGCCCGGGCCCAGCTCGGGCAGGGCCACCTCGTCGAGGTGGGTGGACTTGCGCGGGTCCTTGTCGCGGGTCTCCAGACCCGCGAACATCTCCGTCTCGTCCTTGTGCACGGTGATCGCGCGGTACGACTCCGGGAGGGGCAGGGCGGCGAAGTCGGCCGGCGTCGAGTCCGGCGACTGGATCGCGTCGAGAATGGCCTGAGTGGTCACGGTGTTGCCTCCGGCGATGCGCACACTGGGGGAGGGGCGGGGAGGGTTCGCAGGTGCTGCGACGAGTGCCGCTGAGGGGCTTCGAAGGAAGCCGTCAGCTCTTGCGAGGCCAGACGAACTGCCGGTCCAGGTAGGCGATGTGATGCAGCCATCCCAAACCATCCGCCTCACCGGCTCCGGCCAGGTCCTCGCTCAGCAGCTCGGCGAGCACCGGATCCACGACCACGCGTCGGTGACCCGCGGTGAGGACGGTCCGCAGGTGTTCCTGGAGAGCGCCGAGGGCGCCTGCCGCGGCCATGCCCCGCAGCGTCTCCCCGGACAGCAGCAGCGGATAGAGCACGACATGCACCTCGTTCCCCTCCGGGGAGGTGCAGGCGACGGGAGCGAGCGGCGCCATGGCGGGGACCGGAGCCCAGCGCGTGACGAGACCCGCCAGCGCCTCGTCGTCCAGGACGGCGAGCGACGGATCGATCCCACGCAGTGCCGCGGCATCGGCGAGGTGGCTGACATAGGCCACCGTGTCGGACCGGTCCACCTCACTGGACGGCGTGATCGGCACGCCGAAGTCCCTGACCTCGTCATCGGCGACAGCCGCGGGGGTCCCCGTGAGGAACTGCACAAGATGCACGGCATCCTGCGCACGAATGATCCGCGCCAGGCTCCGTAGCGCCGTTTCCAGGCGGTCGATCTCGTCATCGGTCACGTACACGGACGGCTGGAAACGAAGCGTGCTGGTGGCGCTGGCGGTCGGCAGCGCACGGATACCGTGCTGGTGCAGAAGGTAGCCGGACAGGGCGTAACCGAAGGTACCCGCGAGGAAACGGTCGCGGATGACGGGGGAAGCCGCCGTCGACTGCTCGGCGAACTCCAGCCCGGTGAACAGCCCTGTGCCGCGCGCCTCCTTGAGGACGTCCGGGAACTCCGACTGCACCCGGCGCAGTGCGCTCAGCAGCCGCTCGCCGCGCTCCGACGCCAGCCGGTAGGCCAGGCCGTCGTCCGCTTCGAGCATCTCCAGCACCCGCAGTGCGACGGCCGAGGAGAGACTGTCTTTGGCGAAGGTCGAGCTGTGCACCAGCTCGAACTGCGGGCGGTACCGGGATTCACGTACCAGCACGACGGCCGTTTTCGTGATGCCACCGCTGAGGCTCTTCGCGAGTGCGTAGAAGTCGCCGTGCAGATCTATGTGAGCACTGGCGAAGAACGTGCCGGTGCGCCCCACACCCGTTTGGATTTCGTCCACGATGAGGGAGCACTTGAGCTCGGCACACACATCCTGGATGACGCGCGCGAACTCCCGCGTCAGGATGCGCACACCACCCTCTCCTTGAATCGGTTCGACGAGGAAGGCGGTGAACGTGGGGAATTCACGCTCCCGGACGGATACGATCCCGTCGCGGACGACCGGCTCCAGCAGGACCGTTCGTTCCGCCTCCACGACGGCCCGCAGCGCTGCCTCGTCGCCGATCGGAACGAATCGGCACTGGGCCGACAGATTCTGGAACGGGGTGCGGAAATCAGGGTTGTGGGTGAGCTGGACGCTGCCCATGAGCTTGCCGTGGAAGCCGCCCTGCAGGGCGAGAAACAGTGGCTGCCGGGACACCGCCTGTGCGTTGACCGCGGTCACCCGCTCGAGCAGGGCGTCCAGGCTCTCGTCGTCGGCGATCGCGGCACCCGCCGCGTGGGCGGCGACCGCGGCCTGCGTGCTGTGCTCCAGTTCCGTCATGAGGTCACGCAGACGCAGGACGCGGTCCAGCTCGGCGTGCTTGGCCGCGACCTCGATCGCTTCGGCGCCGCTGTTGGCGAACGTGCACGAATAGGTCTGGTCCGGCTCCAGCTCGCGCTGTGCGATCTCGTTCAGCTTGGTCGCCACGGCGCTGGCCGCGGGGTGTTGGGAGAACTGTGCCAGGATCGGGGTCTCCGACTCCAGATGTGCCTTGGCAGCGGCCGTGATGTCCGGGTGATGATGCCCGAAAATGAGTGAGCCGTATCCGCCCACCATGTCCAGAACTGGTACTTCCGCACCGTCCTCGGTGCTACGGAAAAGCGTGTTTCCCTTGGCGCGGGAGTACCTGACGTCAATTCCGAAAGTGCCGAGTACATTGCGCAGGAACGGCTCGGCGAGTTCAACGGGGGTGGTCGTCATGACGCCCTTTCGGGAATTGGGACGCTGATGGGTCCGGAGCGACGGCGCCTGGCACTCGATCGCCATCCGGTAAGCCGGTGCAGCAGATTACTGCCGTTGCCGTGACGGGCAGCCATATGGGACCCATCGGAAACTCACCGGACAGTAATCCGGCACGGTGCGCAGCAAGTTACTGGTGCTGGGATACGTTCGGAGCGAATCCAGGCTCCGGCGCGCGCGAGCAGTCACCAGCCGGCCGCGTGCTGAGCCTCGCAGGGAGGAGTCCCACTGTATGGCCACACAGGAAGAGCTCGTCGACTACTTGAAGTGGGTGACAGCCGACCTTCAGAAGACCCGGCAAAGGGTCAAGGAACTGGAGGAGGCAAAGGACGAGCCCGTGGCCATCGTCGGGATGGCGTGCCGACTGCCGGGTGATGTCCGCGGCCCCGAGGATCTCTGGCGGTTGGTCGCCGAAGGGCGGGACGCCATCGGGGCCGCGCCCACCGACCGAGGCTGGGATCTGGACGGCCGTTTCGACGACGACCCGGACAGCGTGGGCAAGACCTACGTACGCGAGGGAGGATTCCTCGAAGGGGCTACGAAGTTCGACGCCGAGTTCTTCGGGATATCCGACCGCGAAGCCACCGCGATGGATCCGCAGCAACGCCTCCTGCTGGAGGTCGGCTGGGAGGCGTTGGAGCGGGCTGGCATCGACCCGGCATCACTGAAGGACGGACGTACCGGAGTCTTCGTCGGTGTGGCGGGTCAGAGCTACATCGCTGTGGACGGCTGGCCCGAGGAGTTCGAGGGCTACCTGATGACGGGCGCCCTCGGGGCCGCGGCCTCCGGCCGCATCGCCTACACCCTCGGCCTTCAGGGCCCCGCCATCACCGTCGACACCGCCTGCTCGTCGTCGCTCGTGGCTCTGCATCTGGCCGCCAACGCCCTGCGTCGCGGTGAATGCACGCTCGCCCTGGCCGGTGGTGCCACAGTGGCCGGCACCATGATCGGCCAGGTCGACTTCTCCCGCCAGCGCGGTCTGGCGAGGGATGGCCGGTGCAAGCCTTTCGCCGCCGAGGCGGACGGACTCGGCTGGGGCGAGGGCGCCGGCGTGGTCGTGCTGGAGAGGCTCTCCGACGCGCGACGCAGCGGGCACGAGGTCCTGGCGATCGTACGAGGCTCGGCCGTCAACCAGGACGGCGCCTCCAACGGCCTGACCGCGCCGAGCGGTCCGGCCCAGCAGAAGGTCATCCGCCAGGCCCTCGAGGACGCACAGCTGTCCCCCTCCGACGTCGACGCCGTCGAGGCACACGGGACGGGAACCAAACTGGGCGACCCGATCGAAGCGCAGGCGCTTCTCGCGGTGTACGGACGCCACCGGGCGTCCGGCGAGCCGCTGTGGCTGGGATCGGTGAAGTCGAACATCGGCCACGCCATGGCGGCCGCCGGTGTCGCCGGAGTCATCAAGACGGTCGAGGCACTGCGTCGGGGTGTACTGGCGAAGAGTCTGCACAGTGCGACGCCGACGCCGTTGGTGAACTGGGAGAGCGGAGATGTCCGGCTCCTCCAGGAGTCCCGGCCGTGGCCGCGGACGGGCGCTCCCCGGCGGGCCGCGATCTCCGGCTTCGGTGTCAGCGGCACCAATGCCCACGTCATCCTCGAGCAGGCTCCGCCGGTGGACCGTCCGGCGGCGGAGGACCGCCCCGAAGACCGGGTCCGCAATCCGGGGGCGGTCCCGGCGCTGCTGTCGGCAGCCGGGGCGGAAGCCCTGCGCGAGCAGGCCCGGCGCCTGCACACGCACCTGGAAGCCGATCCGGACGCCGACGTCCTGGACGTGGCCTTCTCCCTGGCGACTACCAGGGCGGTGCTCAAGCACCGTGCGGCCGTCGTCGCGGAGGACCGGGAAACCCTGCTGAAGGGCCTTCGCGCACTGGCGGACGGGACGCCGCGGGGCCCGCAGGGCATCGTGGACGCCAGGCCCGTCACCGCGTTCGTCTTCAGCGGCCAGGGCGCGCAGTACGTGGGCATGGGCCGCGAACTGTGCGAGCGCTTCCCCGAGTTCCGTACGACGTTCGAGACCGTCTGCGCCGCTTTCGAACCGTATCTCGACCGCCCGCTGCTGGAGGTCGTCCTCGAAGGTGACGGCGAACTGCTTCACCAGGCACGCTACGGGCAGCCGGCCATGTTCGCCCTGCAGACGGCGCTGCACCGGCTTCTCCAGCACCTCGGAGTCAGGCCGGACGCCGTCACCGGTCATTCGCTCGGTGAACTCTCCGCTGCTCATGCCGCCGGAGTGCTGGAACTCGCGGACGCCGTCGTACTCGTCGCGGCACGCGGCAGGCTGATGGGCGAACTCCCCACCGACGGCGCCATGATCGCCGTCGAGGCGAACGAGGCCGAGGTCCGCCCCCTGCTACGCGGCCACGAGTCCCTGGCCAGCGTGGCCGCGGTCAACTCCGGCAACTCCGTGGTCGTCTCGGGGGACGAGCGAACCGTGCTCGACATCGCCGACACCTTCACCGCACGCGGCCGTAAGGCGAAGCGCCTCACCACGACGCACGCGGGTCACTCGCCGAAGATCGACGGAATGCTGGAGGAGTTCCGGAGGGTCGCCGAGACGGTCACCTACCACGACCCCGTCCTGGGCTTCGTCTCGACCGTCACCGGACGACAGGCCGACGGCTCGGTCGTCGCCACACCGGAGTACTGGGTCCGCAACCTGCGCGAAACCGTCCGCTTCCATCAGGCCGTCGACACACTGCGGGAAACCGGGACGACGACCTTTGTCGAAGTCGGCCTCGACGCCGTCCTCACCCCGGTCATCGAGGAACCGGGCGCGCTTTCGCTGCTGCGCCGCAAGGTCCCCGACCTGACGGCGCTCACCACAGCGCTCGCCACGCTGCACACCCAGGGCCTGGCCATCGACTGGCGGCTCTTCTACGAGTCCACCGGAGCCGCGCGAGTCGACCTGCCGACGTACGCCTTCCAGCCCCGGCGCTTCTGGCTCGACCACCACCGCCACACCACCGACCTCGGCTCCCTGGGACTCCAGACCACCGAGCACCCGCTCCTGGGCGCCGCGGTGTCCCTCGCGGGTTCCGACAGCGTCGTGTTCAGCGGCAGGATCTCCGTCCGCTCGCACCCCTGGCTCGCCGGTCACATGTCCGACGGCGTGCCGGTCGTTCCCGATGCGGCCCTGGTGGAGATGGGCGTCCGGGCCGGTGACGAGGTGGGCTGCACGGTGCTGGAGCGGTTGGTCGTCGACGTCCCCGTCACCCTGCCCGCCGAAGGCGCCCTCGACCTCCAGGTCCTGGTCTCGGAGCCGGACGAGGCCGGCCGGCGGACGCTCGGCATCCACTCCCGACCGCACGGCAGCGAAGGACAGTGGACGAGACATGCCTTCGGTGACCTCACCGCGATGAGCGGCGAGCGGCCGTTCACCCTGGCCGCCTGGCCGCCGCCGGACGTGGTCCACGTCGAGATACCCGGTACCGCCTGGGCGGGCCGGCGCGATGACGAGACGTACGCGTCGCTCGAACTGCCCGAGGACGCCCGCTCGGATGCGGCGCTCTACGGCATCCACCCCGCTCTGCTGGACGCGGCCGCCCGCATCGACGGCGGCGGCACCGTGACCGGGTCCGAGTGGCACGGTGTGCGTCTGCACGCGTCCGGCGCACCCGCGCTGCGGGCTCGCGTGGCTCGGGCGGCGGGTGGCGACCTCTCCCTCCGGCTCGCCGACGAGACCGGGAAGCCGGTGCTGAGCGTGCGCTCCCTCGTGCTCCCGAGCGACCCCGCCGAACGGGTGCGGCACGCCCGGACACGCACCCACGACAGCCTGTTCCACATCCGCTGGACGCCGCTCGCGTGGGCCGAGGAGAGCACCGAGCTGCGGTGGGGGACTCTGGGACAGGAAGCGGCTACCACGCTCCCGGGAGCGCCGCGCTTCCCCACGGTGAGCGATGTGGCCGCGGGGACGGAGGTCGACGCGGTTCTCCTGGAGGCCGCGCCCGACAGCCTCGCGGACCCCGCCGCCACGGCGGGTGCCGTCACCGCGCACGTGCTCGACGTCCTGCAGCAGTGGCTCGCCGACGACCGACTGGCCGATGCCAAGCTGGTCATCCTCAGCCGAGGCGCGGTCTCCGTGGACGGCGCCACACCCGATGTCGGGCTGGCGCCGGTGTGGGGACTGGTCCGGTCCGCCCAGGAGGAGAACCCAGGCCGCATCGTCCTGGTCGACGTGGAACCCACCGCCGACGCCACCGCCGCACTCACCGCCGCTGCCCTGTCGGACGAGCCCCAGCTGGCAGTCCGGGACGGACACGCGTACGTGCCACGCATGGTGCGGGCGTCGCCGCCCCGATCCAGCGCCGAGCAGCGGCCGGCACTCCCCGGTACCGCACGGCCGTCCATGGCTGAGGGCACCGTCCTGATCACCGGCGGCACCGGCTCCCTGGGCGCGTTGGTCGCCAGGCATCTCGTCAGCGCGTACCAAGTCCGTCACCTGCTGCTGCTGAGCAGGAGCGGCCCCACGGCAGCGGGAGCCGACGAACTGCGTGCGGAGCTGCTCCGGCTCGGCGCGCACGACGTCACCGTTCTCGGCTGCGATGTCGCGGACCGGGAGGAGGTGGCGGCGGCGCTGGCACGGATCCCGGCCGAACGTCCGCTGACCGCCGTGTTCCACACCGCGGGCGCGGTCCAGGACGGTGTCATCTCCGCCCTCGGCGCCGAACACCTGGCACGCGTACTGCGGCCCAAGGCGGAGGCCGCCTGGCACCTGCACGAACTCACCCGCGACGTGGACCTGTCGGCCTTCGTGCTGTTCTCGTCCATCGCCGGAGTCCTCGGCAGCCCCGGCCAGGCCAACTACGCCGCCGCCAACGTCTTCCTGGACGCCCTCGCCGAATTCCGCGGCGCCTGCGGCCTGCCGGCGACGTCCGTGGCCTGGGGGCTGTGGGCACAGGCGAGCGGCATGCTGGGCCACCTGGACGCGCAGGATCTGCAACGCATCGCCGACAGCGGATTCCCCGCCATCGAGGCCACCGAGGGGCTGAGGATGCTCGACGCAGCCCTGGCTCTGCGCACACCCACGGTGATCGCCACCCCCGTGGATCTTCCCGTGCTGCGTGCTGGACGCGGTCCCGCGATGCCGCTGCTCCGCGGGCTGGTCCGCAAGCCCTGGCGACCCTCCGTGCGCACTGGTTCCGGCGCGGTGGACTCGCTCGAGCGGCACCTTGAGACGCTGCCCGAGGCGGAGCGCCGGGACTTCGTGCTCGGATGGGTGCGCGAGGAAATCGCTGCCACGGTGGGACGGGAATCGGGTGACGACATCGGCGAGCACCAGGCGTTCGCCGAACTGGGCTTCGACTCCCTGATGTCGGTCACCCTCCGGAACCGGCTGGCTTCGGCGGTCACCGGCGCTCTGCCGGCGTCTCTGGTCTTCGATCACCCCACCCCTGCCCGCCTCACCGACTACCTCCTGACCCGGACCACCGTGCAGATCGACTTCCCGGCGGAGGTCCGGCTCGCCGACGACATCCGTCCTGCCGACGAGTGCGTACGGTGCGCACCCGATCCCGCACACGTGCTGCTCACCGGTGCGACCGGCTTCCTCGGCGCGTTCCTGCTGCGTGAACTGCTGGAGAAGACCACAGCCACGGTCCACTGCCTGGTCCGTGGCGACAACCCGGACCACGCACGCGAGCGTCTGATGCAGAACCTCGACTGGTACGGCGTGGCGGACCGGCTCGACCACGACCGGATCGTCGTGGTCCAGGCCGACCTCGCCCAGCCCCGGCTAGGACTGGACAGCTCGCGCTTCGACGAACTGGCACGCCTGGTGGACGTCGTCTATCACGCCGGGGCGGAGGTCAACTGGGTGCGGTCGTACGCTTCGCTCAAGGCCACCAACGTCTCCGGTACCGAGGAACTGCTGCGCCTGGCCGCCGCCTCTCGCACCGTACCGCTCCACTATGTCTCCACCACCGGTGTCTTCCTGTCGGCGAACGCCGACGGCACGCCGCTGAAGCCGATCGGCGTCACCGGCCCCGCGGAGCAGCTGTCCAACGGCTACCGGCAGAGCAAATGGGTGGCGGAAGGCCTGGTGGGGCTGGCACGGGAGCGCGGCCTGCCCGTCACGGTCCACCGGGTCGACCTGATCGCAGGCGACCAGGAGAACGGGGCCTGCCAGACACAGGACTTCGTCTGGCTCAGCGTCAAGGGGATCGTTCAGGCGGCGGCCGCGCCGAAGGAACTGCCGGTGTCCTTCCACATGATGCCGGTGGACTACGTCGGCGCCGCCATCGTCGAGGTGTCGCGCAAGGCCGACGGAGCCGTGCCCGTCTTCCAGTACTACAACGACGACAGCGTCTCCTTCGAAGACCTCGTCGAAGTGGTGCGGTCCTACGGGTACGCCGTGGCGCCCGTCGCCCTGGCGGACTGGATCGAAACGGTGAGGTCGGACGAGGGGAACGCCATCGCCCCGCTTCTGGACAACTACGAATACGCGCAGTCGGGCGACGGCTGGCGGGACATCTACCCCCGTATCGACACCAGCGACACCGTGAACGCCCTGGAGGGCAGCGGGATCGTATGCCCACCGCTCACGCCCGAACTCCTGCGGACCTACATGGACTTCTTCGTGCGCACTGGGTATTTCCCCGCTCTCGCGGAGTCCGAGGCCGCTTGAGGTCCCTGATATCCGGACCGCCACCCCGTACCAGCACCTGCGCTCAATGAACAGTGGAGTCTGACATGACCGGCAACACCATCTCGAACAGCGAACTGGTGAAGGCACTCCGGACGGCCCTGAAGGACAACGAAGAACTGTCCCGGGAACGCGACGAGCTGGTGGCAGCCGCTCACGAGCCGATTGCCATTGTGGGTGCGGGATGCCGGTTCCCGGGCGGGGTGGACTCGCCCGAGGGCCTGTGGTCCCTGGTGGAGCGGGGTGTGGATGCCTCGGGTGAGTTCCCGCAGGACCGGGGCTGGGACGTGGAGGATCTGTACGACCCGGATCCGGAGGCGTCGGGGAAGTCGTACACGCGTCGTGGGGGTTTCCTCTACGAGGCCGCGGATTTCGATGCGGGGTTCTTCGGGATCTCGCCGCGTGAGGCGCTGGCGATGGATCCGCAGCAGCGACTGGTGCTGGAGACGTCGTGGGAGGCGCTGGAGCGGGCGGGCATCGATCCGCACACCCTGCGCGGCAGCGACACCAGCGTCTTCATCGGAGGAGGCGTGCAGGGATACGGTCCCTCCCTGCTCGCCGCCGACAGCGGCACCGAGGGCTACGGCCTCACCGGTACGACGAGCAGTGTGTTGTCGGGGCGGGTGGCGTATGTGCTGGGGCTGGAGGGCGCTGCCGTGTCGGTGGACACGGCGTGTTCCTCGTCGCTGGTCGCGATGCACCTGGCGGTGGCGGCACTGCGCCGCGGCGAGTGCGCGATGGCCCTGGCGGGCGGTGTGACCGTCATGTCGACCCCCTCGACATTCGTCGAGTTCTCACGGCAGCGGGGACTGTCCGCCGACGGCCGGTGCAGGTCCTTCTCCGACGACGCCGACGGAACCGGCTGGGCGGAGGGCGCGGGGGTGCTCGTGCTGGAACGGCTCTCGGACGCACGCCGGCTCGGTCACCGGGTGTCAGCGGTGATCAGAGGATCCGCGGTCAACCAGGACGG
>NZ_JBFBBR010000030.1:0-46593 GCF_040682795.1 Streptomyces sp. NPDC051105
CCCGGGGCTGTTGCCGTCCCCCGGGTTATAAAACTAACCGCGGCCTGGGGCCCCGCGGCGGGTCCGCAGGCCGACGCGAGGCGTGTGGGCGTCCCGGCTCAGCCCGGGAACACCATCTCGTCCCGCCCCAGACCGGCGAAGACGCCCGAGACCCGGCGCGCGATGTCCGTCGCCGTCAGACCCACACGGGCGAGTACCCGGCTGCGCTCGGCGTGGTCGAGGAACTCGACGGGGACACCGAAGTCGCGGACCGGGACCTCCACCTCCGCGTCCCGCAGCGACTGCGCGATGGCGGCACCGACGCCGCCGGCGCGGACCCCGTCCTCGACGGTCACCACGAGCCGGTGCCGGGCGGCGACGGCGGGGAGCGCCTCGTCGACCGGTTTGATCCACCGCGGGTCCAGCACGGTGGCGGTGATGCCCTGCTCGGCCAGCCGGTCGGCGATATCAAGGCACATGTGAGCGAGCGCCCCGACGGAGACGACGAGCACATCGGCGCCGGCCTCCGCGGAACCCCTGAGCACGTCCATGCCCCCGACCGTGCCGACAGCGGCCACCTCGGGACCGACGGTGCCCTTGGAGTAGCGCACGACCGTGGGACCGTCCGTCACCTCGACGGCCTCGCGCATCTGCGCCCGCAGCTGCTCGGCGTCGCGCGGCGCGGCGATCCGCAGCCCCGGTACCACCTGGAGGACCGCCATGTCCCACATGCCGTTGTGGGAGGCGCCGTCATCGCCGGTGATACCCGCACGGTCCAGCATGAAGGTCACCGCGCACCGGTGCAGGGCCACATCCATCAACAGCTGGTCGAAGCACCGGTTCATGAAGGTCGCGTACACCGCGACCACCGGATGCAGCCCGGCCGTGGCCAGCCCGGCCGCGGACGCCGCCGCGTGCTGTTCGGCGATACCGACGTCGAAGAACCGGTCGGGGAACCGCTCGGCGAACGGCGCGAGGCCCGTGGAGCGCTGCATCGCCGCCGTGATCGCCACGATGTCATCGCGCTCGCCGCCGAGCCGCACCATCTCCTCTCCGAAGACGGTGGTCCAGTCCTTGCCCGACACGGAGACGGGCTTCCCCGTGTCGGGGTCGATCACCTTCACCTGATGGAAACGCTCGTCGGACTCCTCGGCGTAGCTGTAGCCCCGGCCCTTTTCGGTGATGCAGTGGACGATCACCGGGCCGCCGAAGCCCCGGGCCCGGCGCAGCGCGTTCTCGACGGCCGCCACGTCATGACCGTCGATCGGCCCCACGTACTTCAGACCCAGGTCCTCGAACATGCCCTGCGGCGCGATGAAGTCCTTCAGACCCTTCTTCGCCCCGTGCAGCGCGTCGTAGACCGAACGGCCGACGAACGGCGTACTCGCGAGCACGCTCTTGGTGCGTTCCAGGAACTGCTCGTAACCGTCCGTCGTGCGCAGGGCCGCCAGATGCGTGGCCAGCCCACCGATGGTGGGATTGTACGAATGACCGTTGTCGTTGACCACGATGACCAGCGGGAGGGTCTTGTCCGCGGCGATGTTGTTCAGCGCCTCCCACGTCATGCCCCCGGTCAGCGCCCCGTCGCCCACCACCGCAACCGCCGAGCGGTCATGCCGGCCCATCAGCCGATTGGCCTTCGCGATGCCGTCGGCCCAGCTGAGCGCCGCGGAGGCATGCTGGTTCTCCACGATGTCATGCGGTGACTCGGCGCGGCTCGGGTATCCCGAGAGGCCGCCTTCCTTGCGCAGCTTGGAGAAGTCCTGGCGGCCGGTCAGCAGTTTGTGGACATAGGCCTGGTGGCCGACGTCGAAGACGATACTGTCCTTGGGGGAGTCGAAGACCCGGTGCAGCGCGATGGTCAGCTCCACCACACCCAGATTCGGCCCCAGGTGCCCTCCCGTGCGGGAAACGGCGTTGATGAGGAACTCGCGAATTTCCGCGGCCAGTGTGTCCAGCTCACCGGTGTCGAGCTTCTTCAGGTCTTGCGGCCCGCGGACCGACTCCAGAACGCCCATACGTGATTCTCCTTCGGCGCTGCTGATGGGGAGGGTTTCGCTTCGGTGCATGCAAAGGACCCGCGGCTTCTCGGCCGTCGGATCCACTGGGTTGTTCACATTGTCATGGCCGATCGACAACGGCTCATCTCCAAGGCGGAACGCGAGGCCGATGGGGTACCGGTGCGGAGGCGACGAGGTGTCGGACCAAGGAGGCGAACACGGGTTCATCCGTCGCATCGCCAGATCCCAGGGCCCGGCCCCTGCGCCGGGTACCGGATTTCGCCGAGCCCCGCTCAGTGAGCGGGAGCGGCGGGCCAGGAGGAGTGGCGACAGCCCATACGCCGTACCATCCGGCAATCACCTCCTCGTGCATGCGGAAGTGACAGGCTATCAATTACTCCCGATACGCGCCGCACCCACGAAGGGGGACGGCCCGCCACCGGGACTCCCGCTCCGGGCTGGAACAACCGTGGTACTCCTCCCCCACGAGTGCGTCGTCCATGTGCCGGATTCCTGACCGGGCAGAAGTCCACCGCGCGGCCGCGGGGGACACGCTACGTTGGAAGGCGCGGTGCACGACTGCCGTGACCGTGGTCCGCCTGCCGGTCTCCCCCGCTGTCAAGTCAAGGAGAGTCAGGGCACGATGAGCCTCAACGACGAGTTGCGCGCGTTCCGCGAAGTCCAGCAGCGCCAGGACCCGGCCGAGGCGTGGGCCCTCAAGGCGCGGGCGGCCCGGGAACTCGCCGAGTCCCATCAGGCGAAGCGCGCGCTGGCCGTCGGCGCGCGGGCACCGCACTTCAGCCTGCCGTCGGCCACGGGCCGGACCGTCGCGCTGGAAGCGCTGCTCTCCCAGGGCCCGGTGGTGCTCACCTTCTACCGGGGCGCCTGGTGCCCGTACTGCAACATGACGCTCCGTTCCCTCCAGCGGCACCACGGGGACATCACGGCACGGGGCGCCCAGCTGGTCGCGGTGTCCCCGCAGATACCCGACGAGTCGCTGTCCCTGAGCGAGAAGCAGGAACTGGCCTTCGACGTGCTGAGCGACGTCGGCTCGGCCACGGCGCAGCGCTATGGTGTCGCCTTCCGGGTATCCGACGAGCTGGCAGCCCACTACGCCCGGTCGGGGCTTGAACTGGAACGGGTCAACGGCGGTCACCCGCACGTCCTGCCGATACCCGCCACCTATGTCGTCGACCGGTCCGGCGTCGTCCGATGGGCCTTCGTCGACACGGACTTCACCGTGCGCGCCGAACCCGCGGACATCCTCGCCGCGCTCGACGCCCTCGGCTGACGGACCACGCGTACCGCTCGGTGCCCGTGCCACCCGGCACGGGCACCGCGTGTCACGGACGTGCTGCTGCCTCCGCCGTGACCAGTGGGCCGCTGCGGTCCACCGCCCGGCGCCAGCCCGCCAGCTCGGCCCGCCGCCGCCCGGCCTCCCAGCGTGGCTCCCAACGATCTTCGGCCGACCGGTCCACCGGAAGTTCATCGGTGCTCTTCCAGTACCCGACGCCGAGCCCGGCCGCGTACGCCGCGCCGCGCGTGGGCGGCTCGGCGATGGCGGCTCTGCGCACCGGCACCCCGGTCACGTCGGCCTGGATCGCCAGGCAGACGTCCGAGGCGGCGGCCGGCCCGTCGACCGTCAGCCCGACGGGTACCACCGCAGAGTCCTCGGTCATGGCGGCGAGCACCTCGTGCATCCGATACCCGATCGATTCCAGGGTGGCCCTGGCGAGGTGGCCCCTGCCGTGCCCGGGGGCCAGGCCGATGAGCGCGCCACGGGCGTCCGGCCTCGGGTCCGGTGCCCCGAGGCCGGTGAACGCGGGTACGAAGTACAGGCCGTCGGTCTCGGAGACCGAGGCGGCCGCGGCCTCGAACGCCGCCGGGCTGGGCAGCGAGCCGAGATCCTCCACCACCCAGCGTGCCGTACCGCCGGTGTGCGGGATGTTCCCCTCCAGCGCGTACACGGCGGGCCTGCCGGGCAGCTGATAGGCGACCGTCGTGTGGAGGCCGCGCCCGGACCGCACCGGTTCGCCGCCGATGTTGAGCATGACCAGGTTGCGGTGGGCGTAGTTGCACCATGCCGTACCGGTGGTCGAGCAGCCGTTGCCGAACATGGCGGCCTGCGGCCCCCCGAGGACGCCGGTGATCGGTGGACCGTCCTGTCCGGTGGTGCCGAAGCCGTCGGGGCTGATCGACGAGTGGATCTCGGGCAGCATGGCACGGGGCACGCCGAAGAAGTCCAGCAGTTCGTCGTCCCAGTCCAGCGTGGTCAGGTTCATCAGCATCGTGCGGCTGGCATTCGTCACGTCGGTCACGTGCCGGCCACCCGCGACCCCGCCGGTCAGCCGCCAGATCAGCCAGGTGTCCATGCCCCCGAAGAGGGCATCGCCGCGCTCGGCCGCCGCGCGCAACCCGTCCACGTGCTCCAGCAGCCACTGGATCTTCGTCGCGGAGAAGTGCGCATTGCTCACCAGGCCGGCCTTGCGGTGGATCGTCTCGGCCCGGCCGTCCGCGGCCAGTGCGGCGGCCAGCCGGTCCGTACGGGTGTCCTGCCAGACAATGGCGTGGTGGTAGGGCTCGCCGGTGCGCTGGTCCCAGACCACGGTGGTCTCGATCTGGTTGGTGATGCCGATGGCCGCCAGATCCGCGGCCGTCAGCTCGGCTTCGCCGAGCGCGTCGGCCATGACGCCCTGGGCGTGGGCCCAGATCTCCTCCGCGTCGTGCTCCACCCAGTTGTCCGCGGGCCGCAGCTGGGCATGCTCCCGCACGCTGCCGGCCACCTCGACGCCCTCCGCGTCGACGACGGTGAACCGGGTACCGGTGGTGTTCTGGTCGAAGGCTCCGATGAAGTCCGTCATGGTGCTCACACCTGCTTCGTCGATGGGGCCACACCACTCGATGCCGCCAGCACGGGCTCAGCCGGGGCCTGCCGGGCCATGTCCGCCACTTCTCTGCGGTAGACGTACAACCACACACCGGCGATCTGCGAGGTGACGATCGACAGCATGGCCAGCACTGTGTAGAAGTCCTCGTTGATCACTCCGGCCCCCAGCGTCACCGTCGCCAGCACGATGCCCGGACCGCCGCGCGCGTTCAGAGCGACCGCGAAGTGGACGGCGGCCCTGTTGTCCTCCCCGGCCAGTCTGGCCGCCACCCAGATACTGCCCAGCTTCACCAGGCAGGCCATGATCAGGAAGGCGAAGAAGAAGAGCGCCGAGAAGTGGTGCGCCAGGTCGAGTTGGACACCGACGTTGGCGAAGTAGAGCGGAACGAAGAAGGCGAGTGAGAACTTCTTCAGCGCCTCCCACGCGCCGGCCGTCGATGCCTGCCGCTCCGGGTTGGTCACCCGCATGTCCGCGCGGGCGGCCACCGCTCCGGACAGCAGCGCCCCGAACACCGGGTTGATCCCGAGGCCGACGCAGGTCAGCGCCATCAGCAGCATGAACACCAGCCGGAACGCGGTGGGACTGCGCTTTTCTATGAAGCTTCCCGGGCCGATGGACAGCAGGCGGAAGAGCGGCCGGCCGAACGGCAGGAACACCGCGAAGAAGACCAGACTGGCCACCACGTAGTAGATCGTGCTGGGTACCGCTCCGTTGTTGTGGAACAACGACCAGAGGCCGTAGGAGCTACCGGATTTCGCCTGCGCCAGGCCGAGCACCACGGCCAGCATGACGTAGAGCACCACGTCTTCGAACACGGCGATGGAGAGCACCGTTCGGGCGAAGGCGGTCCGCAGGATGTCGAGGTCGAGCATGATCCGGGAGATCACCGGGATGCTCGTGACGGCCACTCCGATGCCGAAGACCAGCCCCACGCTCGTCCGCGTGCCCTGCGGTCCGGACAGTTCGGTCACGTCGACGAAACGGGTGGCGAACATCCCGACCGCGAACGGCACGACGACACCGATCAGCGCCATCGAGGCGGTGGACTTCCCCCGGCCGTCGCCGCGGTGTTCGACCATCTCACGGCCGGACAGGAACAGCAGCAGGAGCAGCCCGGCCTCGTACAGCACGCCGAGACCCGCGGCCACCGGGCCCGAGGAGGGAAACAGCCACTTGTGCGCATCGGGCGCGAACACACCGAGGACGGTCGGGCCGAGCAGCAGGCCCCCGAGTATCTCGCCGATGACCGGCGGCTGGCGGAGAACCAGGAAGAGATGGCCGACGGTGTGAGCGACGACCAGCAGAACCGTCACCGCGACGAACAGGTGCATCAGGTCGGGTGACTGAAGAGTCATGATCCGCTGCCCTGGTTCGGCGTGGCCGGGATCGCGTGGTGGCCGCTCGCGGTGTCGACCACCACGGTGTCGTGCCTGACCTCGGTGTCGTAGTCGGTCATCAGGCCCTCGACCGCCGGCGACACCACCGCTGTCAGCGCGTCGGTGCCCGCGAACTCTCTGATCGACTCGAGCGAATTCCACAGGCTGAGCACCTGGATGTGGACCTGGTCGCCCTCCTCCCGGCACAGCACGTAGCAGCCGCGATAGCCGCCGAACCCTTCCATGTGCGGCCGAATGGTCTCGCTGAAGGTGTCGAGGAAGGTGGCCGTGTTGCCGATGGGTGCTCGCGCACCCCATGACCTGAGGATCATCGTGGGGCCTTTCTCTCTTGACGGTTCAGGAGCGGTTGGCGGGGCGCGACGGATCGAGACTCGTCGGTTCGTGCTGGTGGCCGACAGCGGTATGGCGGGATCCGGAGGGTGACACGTGACCGCAGCAAGCGCATCCACAGCACTTCCCGGCCACGTGGAGGATCGGGAACAGGACTTCCGGAAGCAGGGATTCCCCCTTTCGTTCTCCGTTCGCCCGTCCACTCGGCCCAGAACACGGGGCCCGGCACCACCGGTCCATTGACCGGCGAACCCCCGCTGGCAGGTTTTCGTCCGTTTTCGACTATGGCCGAAAAGGCGTCCTGACTGATCATTGCACTTCAGCCTCACGTCAGTCATTATTATCGAATTGTGATGTCGTGTTTCTTCCGAACCTCACCCCCCACTAACAGCAACTACTCCACTTCGATTCGCCATGACCTGGCGCGAGGGAGATCAGATGTCTGCAGCACCACTGTTGACTAAACATGCTGTCCTACACACCGATGATGTCGCCGCCAGCCGAGAATGGCTCACTCCGCTCCTCGGTCGGCACGAATTGTCGGTGGCGGCAACGACGCACCCCAAGATCCGTTTTCACAGCTGCCAGTTGGGTTCTTTGCGGCTGAGCTATCTGTCCCTCAACGCCACGGCACAGTTCGAACTGGCCGGGGCGCGGTCCGGCTATCTGGTACTGGTGCCGCTGACCGGGAGCATCTGGCTGCGCGGCGCGCAGCGGATGCGCCTCGTGCCCGGCATGGGCGCGGTGCTCGGACCGGGCGACCCGGTCAGCGCCCGGTGTTCGGCGGACTGCCAGCAGCTGATCGTCCACATGAACCAGGCGGTGCTGACCGCGCACGTGCAGAGCCTGCTGAACTGCTCCTCGGCCGAGTCGCCGGCCTTCGAGCCGCTCATGCGGTTCGACGCCGGTGGCGCACTGAGTTGGTACGAGTCGCTGATGTTCCTGGTCGAACGCGCCAACGCAACCGACAGCATGGGTCAGGAGTTGTTCCATCCGCTGGTCGCCACCGAGCTGGAACGGGCCCTGATGACGGGCCTGCTGGTTACCCAGCCGAACACGCACAGCCCGGCGTTGGTCCACGACCCGCCGGCCCAGCCGGTCGAGCCGATCGAGACGGCGGTGCGGTTGATCAACGAATATCCGGAGGCCGGTCACACGGTGGCCGACCTCGCGCAGGCCGCCGGGGTCAGTGTGCGCACGCTGGAAAAGGGGTTCCACCGCCGTTTCGGCCTGCCGCCGTACGGATATCTCCGCCAGGTCCGGCTGAAACGGGTCCGAGCCGAATTGACCGCACCGGACGCCGCGAACAAAACGGTGAGCGAAGTAGCGGCCCGGTGGGGTTTCAGTCACTTGGGTCGATTCGCTCAGGAATATCGGAAGAAGTACCACGAGAATCCCTCGGAAACAGTACGGCGGTATCGAGCGATACGCACGTCCGGCGCGTAGGTCCTCAATCCAGGAGAGGCTCCATCATCCGACGCCGCGATTCTTCGTCGACTGTGACCTCCAGGTGCCGCGTCGCAATTCTCAGCAAGGGCGGCGCCATCACCGAAGTAATTACGGCGGTGAGCACGATGATGGTGTAGGACTCGGTATTCAGTACACCCAGCCGAAGACCGACCGAAGCCACCACGAGTTGCACGACCCCGCGCGCGTTCATGCCGGCGCCGAGCGCCAGGACCTCCCACCGATTGAGGCCCCCGGTCAGCCCACCGAGCACCGCGCCGGTGAATTTGCCGAGAATCGCGACCCCCAGGATGAGCAGGGCGCCGGCCAGTACCGTCGGGTGCACCAGCGCGCGCATGTCCATCCGCAGCCCCGCGGTGGCGAAGAACACCGGCGCGAGAACGGCGGAGAGCCCGTTGTTCAGCGGTGCGAGCGAACTGAGGCTGACAGTGCTGCTGGTGCTGATGAGGATGCCGCCGAGAAGCGCGCCGAAGACCGGTTCCAGGCCCAGCGCCGCGGTGCCGGTCGCGCACATCAGGATGACCGCGACCGCCGTGACCACCACCGCCGCGGAGGATTCGGAGCGCTGCGCCCAGCGCATCGCCGCGCGGACCAGGGGCCGGCCCAGCAGGATCAGCACCAGGAGGAGCCCGATCAGGTGCAGGATCGGCTCGACCACGGTTCCCGTGTGCAGGCCGTCGACCGCCATGGCGGACACCACGGAGAGCAACAGCCAGCCGACGACGTCGTCCATGGTCCCGGCGGCCAGGATGATCTGACCGACGTTACGGTGGATCAGCCCCATGTCCAGAAGGGTCTTGGCGATGACCGGGATCGCGCTGACACACAGCGCCACCCCGAGAAACAGCGCGAACACCAGAGGCTGCGTGTTTCCAGGGCGCAGGGTCCCCGGCAGCAGCGTCATGGCCACCCCGACCCCCAGGCCGAACGGAATGGTCAGGCCCAGCAGGCTGGTCCACAGGACGGTCCCGCCGCGGCGGCGTACCAGGCTGAAGTCCAGGCTGATTCCCGTCACCCCGACCAGAAGCAGCACGCCGAGTTGGGCGATGCTGTCCAGCAGGTGGAACTGCCCCGCATCGCGCGGGAACAGCCAATCACTCGCCCCCGGGGCGAGGTTTCCGAACACACTCGGCCCGAGCAGCACACCGACACTGAGCTCGCCGACCACCGCCGGCAGGCCCACCCGATTGGCCAGCCGCCCCAGGAGGTAGGCGCACACGATCAGCAGGCTGAGCTGGGTGAGCAGCATCACCAGCGGGTGGCCGCCCAGGGGAGCCACAGGAGCGGCCGCGGTCAGCAGACCGGTCTGACCGACAGCGGCCATCACCGTGAGCCGTCCGCACGCCATTCGGCCGCGGTCACCGTGGCCAGCCAGTCGCCCTGCGGCAAGCCGGCCTTGTCGACCCAGCCCACGGTGTGCTCGACGGCCGCCCGCCAGCCGGCGTAACCGCGCTGCCGGTCCTCGGGCATCCACTGCGCGGACCAGCGGTGGCTCTCCTGGCGGGTGCCGACGACCTCGGTAAGGTCCGCCCAGAGGCCGACGCCCAGGCCGGCGGCGTTGGCCGCGCCGAAGGCCGCGGTGTCCGCGACGTCCGACGGGCGACGGAGCTGGACGCCGAGGATGTCCGCATGAATTTGCATGCACATATCAAACCAAGCGCCGTTGCCGTCGACTCGGATTTGAGTGGGGGCGTACCCCGTCTCTTCCCGCATGGTCTCGGTCAGGTCGCGAAGCTGGTAGGCGAGGGCCTGGAGGGCCGCTCGGGCCACGTGGTTCTGGTTGTGATGGGTGTCCATGCCGAGGATGGCCCCACGGGCGCTGCGATCGGAGCGCGGCAGCCCCAGTCCCGTGAACGCGGGTACGAAGTACAGTCCTTCCGGATCGTCGGCCCGCCGGGACATGGCCTCGATCTCCCCGACGCCCCGAATGATGCCGAGTCCGTCCACCAGCCACTGCACCGTGGCACCTGTGTAGGGGACGAACCCCTCGAGCGCGTACACCGCGGGTTCGTCGGCCAGCCGGTAGGCGATGGTGCCCAGCAGCCGGGAATCGGCATCCGCCCGAGTGGTGCCGGTGTTGACCAGCAGCGCACTGCTGCCCTCGAAGCTGTAGCGGGCCTGGCCCGGGAGGAAGCAGTGCTGGCCGAAGAGGGCCGCCTGGTGTTCCCCGAGCACCCCCGACACAGGCAGTTCCGTGCCGAACGGCCCGGATGCCGCCGTGCTCCCGAAGCGGTCCGCGGTGGACGACGGCGCCACCTCGGGCAGCATCGCTCGCGGTACGCCGAACAGGGCCAGCAGTTCGTCGTCCCAGTCCTCGCTGTCCAGGTTCAGCAGCATGGTGCGGCTGGCGCTGGTGACGTCGGTGACGTGCCGCCCGGTGAGGTTCCACACCAACCAGGAATCCATGGTGCCGAACAGGGCGTCGCCGCGCTCCGCGTCGGCGCGCAGGCCGTCGACGTTCCGCAGCAGCCAGCTCAGTTTGCCGGCCGAGAACAAGGCGTCGGGCACCAGTCCCGTCTTCTTGTGGATCATTTCGGTCTGGCCGTCGCGCGCCAAGTCGGCCATCTGCCCCGCGGATCGCAGGTCGGGACCGGCGATGGCCGGGGCGTAGGGCTGTCCGGTGTGCCTGTTCCACACCACCGTCGTCTCACGCTGGGCCGCGATACCGACGGCCGCCAGGTCGGAAGCCGGACGGCCCAGTTCGGACAGGGCCGCGCCGACGGCGGCCTGAGCGTGCCGCCAGATCTCCAAGGGGTCGTATTCGAGTGTGCCGTCTCCGGAAGCGGACGGTGTGAGCTCCACGCGCTGCGCGGTCAGCTTGTTGCCGTCCCGGTCGTAGACGATGAGCCTGGTGTCGGAGGCGGATTGGTGCAGGGCTGCGATCAAGTCGGCCATGGCAGGTGCTCCGTGAAGTCTCGGTGTGGCCCGGGAGGGCCGTGTGCGGCTGATCGGTGTCTGCGATCGGGGCTGCTGCCCGGGGCCCCATCGGGGACCGGGCAGCAGCCCCCTCCGCTACGCGCCCGGCTTGGTCGGCGGGCTGGGAACAGCGGCCATGGCTTCCTCCGGCACCGGGAAGGGCCCGCTGTACTTCTCCACGATGGCCGGCACCTCCACGTCCTCCGGCAGGTCCGGCGCGGACCGCGGATCCAGCGCGACCTGACGCAGCGGCACGAATCCGGCCCAGCACCCGCCCTGGAGGTCGGCGGGTTCGTACTTGCTCTGCTCTTCCCGGCGTACCTTGGTGGACACCTCCTCGAGGTCCAGCGCGACCACGGCCACGCTGGCGAACTCCTGCCGCGTCGGCGGCCTGGCATCCGAGCTGCGGCCGGTGGCCATGTGCTCCAAGATGGTCGCCAGCGCCTGCATCCGCTCCTCGTCATCGGTGATCAGGCGCAGTCGGCCGTGTGCCATCACGCTCCGATAGGCGAACGAGTGGATCAGCCAGGCCCGGGCGAAGACCAGGCCGTCGAGCAGGGTGACGGTCACACACACCGGTGCGTTCTCCGCCCCGAGCTGAGCGAATCGTCCCGCCCGCGAGCCGTGGAAGTACAACGTCTCGCCGCGCCGGGCGTACGCCGCGGGGAGCACCACCGGATAGTCCTCCCGGCTGAACGCGATGTGCGCCACCAGACCCTCGTCCAGAATGGCGTGCGCCGCCTCGCGGTCATAGCGAACGCGCTCCCGGTACCGGATCGGCACGGTGCGCCGGGTCACCGGATAGGAATCGTCACCGGCTGATTCCATGAGTTTCGCGGCGATACGGTCAATGTTGGCCACTGCCTTCTCCCTTGTCTCCTGGTCGTCTCCGGTCCGTCAATGCCGTGTGTCACGCAGCCGCACGCCCGGCTCCATCTCCAGGTACACCCCCTCGATGGCGTTCGCCGGGGAGTTGGGCACGATGGTCCATTCCCGCGACTGGCTGTGGATCCGAGTGGGCGGGATCGCCCCGGGGTCCCCGCTGTGCAGGCTCTTCTCGATGACCTGGTAGGCGTCGACCGTCGTCGCGTCGGCCAGGTCCTCGACGCCGGCGATGATGCTGAGGAACGCCTCGTGGATGTGCAGCCGCTGCTGCTCCGAGCGGGTCATCGCCTGGCCGCGGTAGAAGTAGTCGTCCTTGCCGCGGTAGCTGTCGTAGAACACCGAGACCAGCACCAGCAGCCGTTCGTAGGAGTACCGGTAGGCCACGTCGTAGAAGTTCAGCGCCCGTTCCTCAGCCACCGTGCCGTCCACCATCGAGGTCACCGAGGCAGCCGCCAGCATGCCGCTGAAGGTGGCCAGGTGCACGCCGGTGGAGAGCAGCGGGTCGAGGAAGCAGGCGGCGTCGCCGGAGATCAGGTAGCCCGGGCCGCTGAACCGGTCCGCCACATAGGAGTAGTCGGTCTCGGTGCGGATCTTCGAGACCTGCTCCGCGTCGGCGATGGTCCGCTTGACCAGCGGATGCACGTTCACGGCCCGGTCGTACAGGGCCTGCACGTCGGACGGGGAATGGCACTGCTCGCTGAACCGCTTCTTGTCGGTGACCAGGCCGATGCTCGTGATCCCGTTGTGCAGCGGGATCACCCAGATCCAGCCCTCCGGAATGCTGCACACCGTGACCGCGCCGTCCGGGCCCTCGGGAATGTCCTTGGCGTCCTTCCAGTACGTCCAGACGCCGATGTTGCGGAACACGTCGTGCATCCGCCGCATGTCGAAGTGGCGCTTGGCGAGCAGGCCGGCACGGCCGGAGGCGTCGACGACGTAGTCGAACTCGATATCGCCCTCGCGTCCTTCGGCGTTCTGCCAGCGCGCTGCCACCGCCCGGTCCCCGGAGAACTTGATGTCGCGGATCCGGTGGCCCTCGAACGCCTCCACCCCCGCTTCCCGGGCGTGGTCAAGCAGGATCTTGTCGAAGTCGGCCCTGGTGACCTGCCAACTGTGCTTGCCGCCGGGCACATCGGTGAAGGGCAAGTCCCACTTCTCCTTGCCCCATTCGTAGTAGGAGCCGTCCTTGTGCCGGAAGCCGAACTTGTCGAGCTTCTCGGAGACTCCGAGCAGGTCCATCATGCGCACGACCGACAGGGACAGCGACTCCCCTACGTGGTAGCGCGGAAAGGTGTCCCGTTCCAGCAGTGTCACATCGACACCGTTGCGTGCCAGGAACGTCGCGGCGGTGGACCCGGACGGTCCGCCACCGATGACGAGCACCTTGCTCTGGGATCGCATGTGTTCTCCCTTTCACCCGTATGGTTGATCGATGGTCCTGCTCAGCGCTCGTCCGCTCGTCCGCGGACCGGTGAGACCATGCGCCGCAGATCGGCGACTGTTGCGGCGCCGGACATGAGCATGGTCAGTTCCAGCTCGGCCAACACACAGCGCAGTACGTGGCGCACCCCCTCGGCACCGTCGATGGCCAGCCCGTACAGCCATGGCCGTCCCAACAGCACGGCGTCCGCACCGAGGCCCAGCGCGACGGCGGCGTCCGCACCGCTGCGCACTCCGGAGTCGAACAGCACGGGAACCCGGCCGGCCACCTGCCGGGCGACAGCCGGCAGCGCGTCGAGAGCGGCCATCGACCGGTCCAGTTGACGGCCGCCGTGGTTGGACACCACGACACCCGACACACCGTGTGCGACGGCCTGTTCCGCATCGTCCGGATGCAGCACGCCCTTGATCAGGATCGGCAGGTCGGTCGCCTCGCGCAGCCTGTCGAAGTACTCGTAGGACAGGCTGGAGTGGCCGAACACCTCGCGCCATCGGGCCGCGGCGGCCGCGAGCCAGGGCTCACTGCCGACCGGCACGTCCGTGGGCAGCGACCTCCTGAACACCGGATCGGCCAGGAACGTGCCCATTCCCTGGCCGCGCAGGAACGGGTCGTACCCATGGTCGAGGTCGGCGGGCCGCCAGCCTCGGGTCCAGGAGTCGACGGTGACCACGATGCCCTGGTACCCGGCCTTCTCCGCCCGCCGGACGATCGACGCGCCCAGTTCGTCGTCCTTCGGGGGATGCAACTGGAACCACAGCCCCGCTCCGGGTGCGGCATCCGCGACCTCCTCCAGGGACAGCGAGGAGGAGTTCGACAGGGCCATGGCCAGTCCGAGTTCGCGGACGACCCGGGCGGCGGCGGCCTCGCCATCGGGGTGGGCCAGACCGGCCAGGCCGATCGGAGCCAGCAGCACCGGTGCGCTCATCCTGGTGCCCAGCAGTTCGGTGCGCAGCGACAGTGGCTCGTCCGTGTGCAGCATGCGCGGCACGAGTTCCCACTTGTCGAAGGCGGCCCTGTTGGCCGCCAGAGTGCGACCCCCGCCCGCGCCGTTCGCCACGAACGACCACAGGCCTACGGGCAGGTGCTGCCTTGCCAACTGCTCCAGTTCCGCGGGATCTGCCGGAAGTCTGGGCAGCCGGCCGCGCAGTCCGTCGGCGAATATCTCGTCGCGCATGGTGTACCAGTACTCAGCCATCGAGCCGACCCCCGATCGTCAGTGTTGAAGACGTGGCCAATGGGGAGGTGCCGGGTGTCGAACCGCGCTGGATCCGGGCCACGATGCGTTCGGCCCTGGCGCTGATGCCCAGAAGTGAGCCCGCATTGGCGTAGTAGATGTCGCCCGAGGCCAGATGTCCGAGGGCGTACAGGCCGGAGGCCCGCCCAAGGACCTGGTTGGTGGTGAAGTCGACGTACACACCACCGCACGGATGCGGGCGGGCCAATCCGCGTTCGGCCAGCCGGCCGAGCAGCCATCCAGCCGACTCTTCAGGGTCGTAAGGCGTGGCTCGCGCGGCGTTCAGCAGCACACCGGCGCGGTGTTCCTGCCCGGCGGCAGTCACCGTGAAACCGCCGCCCGGCCGGGCGGTGACCGCGGTGACCCCCGAGTGGACTTCCAGCGAGCCGTTGCGCAGTGCTTCCAGCAGCAGGGCCGCCGTCGCCGGCGGCATCGGATTGAGCACGGTGGCGATCCGCGTGTTGTGCCGACGCAGGAACGACTCTCGCGTGTGCAACGGGAGCCGCTGCCAGAGCAGTTCACCGACGGGATCCAGCAGGGGCAGCAACACCGCCCGCCAGCAGTCCGCGGCATCCGTCCGCCCGAGTTGGCGGGCGACCCGCCCGGCGGCCGACTCACCCACCGCCAGGTCCAGAGCGATTTCGTCGGGCGATGCCCCGTGCGCGGCCAGGCTGCTGCGCAGCAGCCTGCGGACGGTCGTCCAGAGCGCCGCCGGGGGCGTGTGCCGGACCGCCTCGGCCAGCCGGTCGGCCTCCACCGGGTCGATGGCGACCGGCCGGCAGCGCACGCTGGGCAGCAGCCCGTTGCGGGACATCAGTCGGATCGGGGCGGTGTGCCCGCGGCGCAGGAGCGCGACCGCGATGTCCACCGCGGACAGATTGCTGCCCAGCACGGTCACCGGCTCTCCGGTGGGCAGCGGTTCGGTCAACGGATAGGGATCGGCGACGAAGCCGGGCCGTCCGGACAGCCCGTAGATGTCGGCCGGCCTGGGCGTGCCCAGACACATCACGACATGGTCGTGTGGTTGTGTCACACCTGTCGACGTCAGGGTGAGCAGTTGGCCGTCGACGGGGATCACGTCCTCGACGGCGGCGGCACAGACGTCCACCGTCCCTCCGCCGGCGGCCAGTCGGGCCGCGGCCGAGGCGAGCCGCCGACGCAGGTAGACACCGAACAGCCATCTCGGCTGGAACCGTGCTTCCGGGTCGACCGACGGAAATTCGCCGCTACCGGCCACCTCCCTCAGCCAGTTCCGGAAATCCAGCGGATCAGCGTGCCGGATGGACATCGCATCGGCTGGTCTGTTGATCAGGGCGCTGTCCGCGTCCTCCTGGTAGGGCCGCCCCGGGCCGAGCACTGCCCGGGGTTCGAAGATGCTGACCCTGACCTTCTCCTTGGGCGCGCTCCGCGCGAGGGCGTCCACCAGTGTGACCGCGGACGCGCCGCCGCCGATGATGGCTAACCGCATGGACACAGATCCCGTCGCCTCGGCAGGCTCATCCGGCCGGCTCTAGCTTCGCCTGCAGCGCATCGAGGTACCAGGCGGAGGTCTCCAGCCGCATGACGGTTCCCAGTGCGATGTCGGAGGCGCATCGCGGCTCGCGGGAAATCACCGGGAGCAGAATGTTCTTGAACCAGGCCGGCCCGTGGCGGGCGTCGATCTGGATGTGCTGGTCGTGGTAGACGTAGGACGATTTCGGCAGCCCCATCCGTTTGCAGCCCACGATGTAGGAACGGAATCGACGGGGCGTCAGATACTCGGTGACACCGAAGTATCCGAATGCCTTGTAGCAGTGCCGCCTGGACAGCGCGAGGGCTGCTGAGACGTTTCCGCAGATGAGCGACTCCAACATGATGTTGGTGTCGACGAAACTCTTCGAAACACCGGCGTCCGCAAGAGTTTTCGCAAACACCGCGGTGTGCACCTCGTCCGGGCTGCCGTTGCCGAGTTCGTCCCAGAGATTGGTGACGAGCTCCATCTTCTCCGAGCCGTCGGTACCCACGGTCAGGAGCGACAAGATGTCGTCGAAGCGTGGATCGAGCGACGTTTCCTGGGCCAAGTAGAACCGGATGTCCTCAACTGAGGCCCGGTTTTCCAGGAAGTCTCGATAGAACGGGTGATTGCTCGCCCTGTGGCTGCTGATGAAGTTCCGGTACCAGGGCAGGAAGGATTCCGGATCCTGGGGCGCAGAATCCAGTCCGCCGTCGTCCAGCTTCCCTCGGAGATCCGCCAGCATGGCGTTCTCCAGAACTGTCCGGATATCGTCCAGGATCTCACTCACCAGCGAGTCGACCTGATCGATGGAGGGCAGGCTGAAACACCATTCGTAGATGTCGCTCAGCACCCAGTGCGCGGTGTGCAGCGCCGCACGATCGCCGCGCACGAAAGCGACGTGTGCCAATTCCTCGGCGGCGGTGCGGACTTCCGACCGGTAGACCATGTCGGTTGCCCGGGCGTTGACCGTGGCCACGTCCTCGTCCCCGGCCAGCAGCGAAATGACCAGTTCCCTCAGGTCGATGTCGCTGTGCAATTCAGGTGTGGTGCTCATGAAAATTCCCCCTTCATGCGTCGGTCAGGAGGAGAACATCGCATCCATGGTTTCGTGTGTCGCCGGGCGGGCGACATCGGCGGCGCTTGCCCAGCAGGTGTTGAGAATGATCCGGGTGGCCGGCTTGCTGAGCGGGATCGTCCGGTGGAGCGTGGTGTCCGAACGCAGGAAGTACAGGTCGCCGGTCGCGTTCGCGTAGGTGCGGATGGGGTGCTTCTGGAGATACTCGTGCACCCGCGGGTTCTGCTTGTCCCAGTTGGTGTGGGGCACGCACTGCAGCATGCCGCCCACCTCGGGACCGGGCGCCTCGATGATCCAGATCAGCGTGTAGCTGAAGTCGCCCCAGTGCCACCCATGCGTGTCGCCGGGCTGATCCTGACGGATGATGACGTACTTCTCGCCGTCCCAGGGGCAGGGCAGCACGTCCGCCTGGGCGATCTGGCCCAGCACCTCACGGATGCTCGCGGAGTCGTAGATCGCGGGAATGAGCCCGGAGTCGCGGACGATGTCGGCTGCGCTGACCGTGCGCATCTTGCGTGGCGAGTTACCGGTCTCCTTGAGCTCGATGTCGATGCGTCGAGCGTGCTGGGCCAGCAGGTCGTTGACTTCGTCGGTGACCTCGGCGAACAAATCCGTCGGCACCAGACCGGGAAGCTTGACGTACCCTTCCCGACGGAATTGCTGCGAATACTCGAGGATGGGGGCATTCTCGGAGAATTTCCTGAGGTGTCCGTCGAACGAATCCTGGTCTAGCGCACGAGCACCGGTCGCAGGCGTATTCGCGGCCATCGCTACCTCCTCGGTCAGAGACACCGGGGCATGATGAGTACTCCCCGTTGACAAGAACACTATCCCGGCAGATCAACTCACCTCAATCCGATTTACGTCCGGGGGCTATCCATTTTTCGCAATCGGGTGGACACAAGTCCCGTTCATGACCTCGCCATCACCGCCCGTATAGGTTTTCATCGGCCAAACATCGACTGCGTCACATGTCGCATCGAGGAGCGCAGGATCAAGGAGACGGGCTTCGGTTCGAGTAACCGGAGGCACAGGTTTCCCACTGCCGAGATCTCAACTGCCCGACTTCGTACGTGACATGGGGCCGCCGCAGGGCATTGCGGTGATCACAGACCGCTGATAGCTTGACGGAGATCGTGAACTCACTGAATGCCCTGTTCTGCCCTGCCGAACTGGATCGTTGACCGTCACAGCTTAGAAGAGAGACGCGCCATGTCAGCCAGCCGTGGACTCAAGCTGACGATCTTCACCCACGATGACTCCACGTGGAACCACAAGCCCCTGTTTCACGAGATCGTACGGAGGGCTCGAGACGCCGGAATGTCCAGGGCCACCGTGATACGGGGCGTAGAAGGCTACGGCGCGGACGGCATCGTGCACACCTTTCGACTGCTCTCCATGTCGGACTCATTACCACTTCTGGTGATCATCGTCGACACGGAGGAGCAAGTCCGCACATTTCTTCCTCAATTGTCAGAGCTCCTTGAAGGAGGAATGGTGACACTGGAGGAAGTCGAAATGATTACGTTCGCGCCGGCCCCCAAATGAGACGACCGGTCCGCGGGAACAGCCGCGGACCGGACCGCACCACCACGGCCCCGCGCCGGTCCGAGGGCGGTCGCCCCGACGGACCGGCGAGCAGCTCCCGCCCGGCAGGCCTCAGCCGACAGGCCGCGGCCGGAACACACATGACGTTCAGGGCCGGGCGAGGCCGAGATGCTCGCGCAGGGTGGTGCCCTGGTAGGTCGGGCGGGCATACCCACGCTCCTGCAGCAGCGGAATGACCTGACTGAGCAGGCGCCGTCCGTCCACCCGCTGAGAGGGCGGAATGAGGATGAAGCCGTCGGCCGCGCCGGCCTCGAAGTAAGTGATCATCTCGTCGGCTATGCGCTCCACATCGCCGACGGCCACCTGGAGTCCCGCCGCCGTGGCTTCGATCTCGGTCAGGCGCCGCAGGGTTTCGCCCTCTTCGATGAGCTGTCGGTAAAGATCGAAGCGGCCCTGTCTGCGGTTGATGGTCGTCGGGTCCGGCAAGGCGTCCAGCGGTATCTTCTCGTCGAGGTCGTACTGGGTCAGGTCGACTCCGCCGAGCTGGAAGCCCACCAGTTGCCTCACGTAGTCGCCGTTGAGAAGCCCCGCCAGGACGCGCTGCCGCTCCTCGGCGTCCTTCTGGGTGTCGCCGAGTATCGGACTCAGGCCGAACAGGACCTTGACGGAGTCCGGGTCACGGCCCACCCGCTTCGCACCGTCCTTGATCTCGTCGTAGTAGCGCTTCGCCGCCGCGAGTCCCTGGTGCGCCGAGAAGACCACCTCGGCATGCCTGGAGGCGAAGGCCATGCCGTCGGCGGACGTGCCGGCCTGCACCAGCACCGGGTGCACCTGCGGCGGCCGGGGCATGTTCAGCGGCCCGGAGACCGTCAGGTGTTTGCCCATGAAGTTGATCGGATGGACCTTCTCCGGCCTGGCGTACGCCCCGGACGCCCGGTCCAGCGCCAAGGCGTCGGCGTCCCAGCTGCGCCACAGCGCCTTGGTCACCTCCACGAATTCTCCCGCGCGTTCGTAACGCGAGGCGTGCGGGGGCAGGTCATCGGAACCGAAGTTCTCCTCGCCGAAAGCCGAAGTCACGATGTTCCAACCGGCCCGGCCCTTGCTGAGGTGGTCGAGCGAGGCGAACTGGCGGGCCACGTTGAAGGGTTCGTTGAACGTCGTGCTGGCCGAACCCACCAGGCCGATCGATCGGGTCTGCGTGCTCAGGGCCGACAGCAGGGTGACCGGCTCCAGGTGCTGCGCCGGCGCGTGCGCCTCCCGGCCCAGCATCGCGAGGTGGTCGGCGATGAAGACGGCATCGAGCTTGGCGGCCTCGGCACGCTGCGCCACCTCGGCATGGAAGTCGATCGAGTCGGCGAGTTCGATGCCGCTGCCCGGTTCGCGCCACGCCCCATGATGCTGTCCGACGTTGCCGATGACGAGGAAGAAGTGCATGAATCGTGGCTTGCCTGGCATGGGACAATCCCTCATTCCTGGTGCTGCGGAACACAATGGCGTGTGTTTCCTGGGCCGGCGGTAGGAGAAGGAACCCGCGGACCTGTCCGAGAGACACTCGATCCGCATCGAACCTAATTCGTCCGGTGGTACTCGGGTTTCATCCTCGGCGCCTGTCCGCAGGGCCGTCTCCCGGCTCCGGGGCGGCATCTCGCGGCAGGCGCAGAATGAGCAGCGCAGCCAGGACGCTCATCGCGGTGAGAGTCCACCAGAGCACGCCCGACCGGCTGTCGAGCAGACTCGCCGCGAGTGTCGGTGCGAGCGCGGCGCCCACACCGACGAACAGCTGGTTGAAGGCCAGGTAGCTGCCCAGCTCACGCTTGGGAGGAACACTCGTCACCATCACCAGTCCCGCCTGCGAGACGGCCATCTCTCCCAGCGTGTACACGGCCATAGCGCCCAGCAAGGCCCCTGTTCTGGCGGTATGGGGGACAGATCCCAGCACCGCCACCGTCACGTACAGCACGGCGAAGCTGCACCCTCCGACCGCCAGGACCGGGCCGGGTCGGAACCGTTCGAGGAAGCGGCCCACCGGCAACTGCAGCAGCGTGAGCAGGCTGGTGTTGACGACGAACAGCGCGCCCACCGTCCATGTGGCCAGACCCAGTTCCTGAACGACGAAGACCGGCAGCGCGGTCTCCACGATCAGAGTCGAGGTCCACAGGACGGCATTGGCGCCCGACACGCGCAGGAAGAGAGTGTCGCGCCAGGCGCGGCTGCGCACGGCGCTGTCCGCCGTGTCCTCGGTTCTCGTCGGGGATTTCCCGGCGGACAGCTGGAGGTAGAGCAGGGCGGTCAGCGCGAAACTCACCGCGTTGACCACGCCGAGCACGGTGAACCCCGACCGCGAGTCCACGACGAGCAACCCCGCGATCATGGCACCCGAGCCGATACCGGCGTTGAAGACCACCCGGGACAGGGCGAGCCACCGGGCACTTTGTCCTTCACCGGCCAGGCCCACCGCGAGCGACGGAACCGCCGCCTGTTCAACGCGGTTGCCGAGGGCGAAGGCGATGTTGAACAGGAGCAGCGGCACCATGCCACGCGTCGACACGAAACCCACGAAACAGCAGGCTCGTAGCAGAGCCGCCACGACGAGTACCTGCCGCGGCCCGAACCGGTCTATGAGCCGGCCGCCGACGGGCAGACCCGGCAGGACGGCGAGCGCGGCGATCGTGAGCACCACGCCCACCGTGCTCAGCGAGACACCCGACATCTTCACGAAGAACAGGAAGGTGAACGGGTAGAAGAATCCGGTGCCGAACGCGTTGACAAAACCTGCGGCAGCGAACCAGACGACTCCCGGTCCGCGGGGGAGGATGTGCGTCGGCCGGTCCGCGCTCGAGACTTCCGCGGCGGTCACGTATCGACGTCCTGAGCGGCGAGGAGTTCAGCGACGGTCGCCTCGGGCGTGACCGCCGCCGTTTGGGCCAGTCCGGCGAGGAGAGCGGCCACGCGTTCGGCGTCCGCGTCCTCGATGAACCTCCGGTCGTGGACGATACTCACGATGAGGCGCTCCGGGCTCTCCTCGAGCATGACGACGAGAGGAGCCGCCGGCTCGACCGCTCCCACGGCCAGGGGTGTCACCCGCACCCCGTCGAGTACGGGCGCCATCGAGGCTTCCAGCAGGTCCGCCGCGATGTAGTTGAACATCACGTAGGGCTGTGCGGACGGCATGCCGAAGGCGTCGGGGTCCAGTCTGCGCACGATCTCCGCCAGCGCCATCCGCTGGCCGGCCAGGACCTCCATCGTGCGCCCCGCGGCCTCCTCTATCTGGTGCGTGAAGGGCTTTTCGAGAGCCACGTCCTGAAGCACGGGCAGACCGTGCGCGGCGTAGGCGACGAGCCGGTCCGAGCCGGCGGTTTCACGGTTCGCCATGGGGACGATCGCCCCGACGCGGTCCTGACCCGTCATTCCGGAGAGGGCCACGGCGACCAGGGCCAGCATGGCGTGGGCGAGGGACGCGCCGTGTTCGCCGGCCGTGGCCGTCAGCGGGTCGGTGACGGTGCGGGGCAGATCCAGGGTCCGCGCCCCCGCCAGGGGCTCGTGCGCGGCTCTCTCCGCAGGCCGGGACAGACCCTCGAGCAGGCAGTACGGCGCGTCGCCGGCGAGTCTCCCGCGCCATGTCGCCAGGATCTCGTCGGCTTCCGGTGACTCCAGCCACGCCGCCTCTTCCAGGAGGAAGGTCCGGTAGGCCGGGTCCGGGCCTTCCCACGGCGGCTCCATGCCCGCGAGCCGCGCGGCGTAGGCACGCCGCAGGTCGCCGATGAGCACGGCCGCGGAGACCCCGTCGAAGACGGAGTGGTCGCACACCAGCAACAGCACACCCGTCCCGTCGTCGCAGGCCCAGTGCGCCGCCCTCAGCAACAGACCCGAGCCGAGGTCGAAGGGTTCGTTGGCCACCTTCTTGACGGCCGGGAGAGGCACGCCCTGCCCCGCAGGCACGGTTTCCCTGCGGATGCGCACCGGGTGGACAGGGGCGATCTCCTGGCCCGCGACGCCTCCTGATCCGCCCTGGAGGAACCGTGCCCGCAGAGCCTCGTGGCGGTTCACCACATCGGTCAGGGCCTGCTCCAACTTGTCCAGGTGCAAGTGCCCTTCGACCGTGGACCCGATGCGGACGTTGTGCGTTCCGGGGCCGAGGCCGCGCTCCAGCCGCCACCGCTCCTTGGCCAGGCGGAGGCGCTGTTCCGGTGAGACCGGCAGGAACGACCTCGGCGTGCCGGTCGGTGGTGTTGCGGGACGCGCTACCGGGGGTGTCCGGTCGACGCGCTCGGCAAGGTCGGTCAGGACGGGAGCCTTGACGAGATCTCGTACCGTCGCGGCCATGCCCATCTCCTGACGGATGCGAGCGATCAGCCGCATCGAGAGGAGCGAATGCCCGCCCAGGGCGAAGAAGTCGTCCTCACGGGAGACCGGCCGGTGGTCGAGCACCTCTTCCCACAGGCGGGCCAGAGCACGCTCGGTCGACGTCCGCGGAGCGGAACCGGACCGGGTCCGGCCCGTGGCGGCGCCGGGGTCCGGCAACCGATTGCGGTCGATCTTGTTGCTGGCGGTACGCGGCCATTCGCCGACCTGGACGACGGTGGTCGGCACCATGTACTTCGGAAGCCGATCGCCCAGGAAGTCGAGCAGCTCCGCGGTGCTGACCCGGCCGTCTCCGGCAGGCCGGAAATAGGCTGCCAGCTGGACGCCGGATCCCCCGGGGGCGGTGCGTGCCACCACCACCGCGCTCTCCACGCCTTCGTGGTCCAGGAGCTGGTTCTCGATTTCGCCGGGTTCGACCCGAAACCCTCTGATCTTGACCTGGCCGTCCGCCCTGCCGAGGAGCTCGATCGTCCCGTCCTCGCGTCGGCGCCCCAGGTCGCCGGTCCGGTAGAACCGCTCCGCGGGCGGGGCACCCGGCAGGGTACGGAAACACTTCGCGGTCAGCTCGTCCTGGCCGCGATAGCCGACACCCACCCCGGTGCCGCCGATCCAGAGCTCTCCCTCCGCGCCCTGCGGTACGTCGGCGAGGTCCTCGTCGAGAATGCGCACGTCGGTGTCGGGCAGTGGACGGCCCACCGGAACGTTCCCGGTGTCCGCCGGACCGATTCGGTGGGCGGTCGCGTAGATGGTGGTCTCGGTCGGTCCGTAGAGGTTCCAGACCTCGTCGCAACGCCCGGTCAGGGCTTGTGCGAGGTCCGGGTGCATGACCTCGCCGGCGCACGCCGCGAGGCGCAGCGGCCCGCTCCAGCCGGCCTCCAGCAGCATCCGCCAGGTCAGCGGAGTGGCTTGCATGATCGTCCCGCGGCTCTCGATCAGCAGGGCGTGCAGCGCGTCACCGGCCACGACCTGGTCGTTGTCCGCGATGACGAGCCGTCCCTGGGTCAGCAGCGGAAGGAAGAGTTCCACCAGGCTGATGTCGAAGGACGGGGAGGTCACCGACAGCCAGACCTCGTCGCTCTTCAGCTCCAGCACCGCGGCCGTCGCCAAGAGGGCCTTGATTAACGACTGGTGGTCGATCTCCACGCCCTTGGGGCGCCCGGTGGAACCGGACGTGTACATGATGTAGGCGAGGTCGGTCGCGTGGACCGGGGGCAGGCTCACCTCCGGAACGTCCGTGCTCAGTGCGTCCACGAGGACGACGGGGCGAGTGTCGTCCACCTCGCCGCGCAGCCGTTCCAGGGTCAACGTCGCCCGTGTGCGCGCGTCCTGCCGCATGTAGGCGCGGCGCTGGGCCGGGTAGTCGGGGTCGATCGGCACGAAGGCGGCACCGCTGCGCAGTACTCCGAGCAGCGCGGCCGGCAGGTGCACGCTGCGGTTCACGATGACGGCGACCGCGTCGCCGTTTCCGATCCCGGCCGCGGCGAGTTCGGCGGCGATCACGGCGCTACGGCGGTCGACTTCTCCCAGCGTCATACGGGTGCCGCCGGATTCCACGGCAATTCGCTGCGGATCCTCGTGAACGGCCTCGGCGAAGACATCCAGAAGCGTTCGTCCGGTCCACGGGTAGACATCAGGACGGGCAGGGATATACGCCATTACTCGACCTCGATTCCTGTCGGCCTGCCGCCGTGTCCGCTCTGCGGAGGGATACGCCGCGGTCGTGCGAGCGCACCACTGTGCCGCCGAGCAAATCGACGATGTTCTCTGTGATCGAGGGATGGAGAGAAACCACAACACCGCAACGCAGAACGGACGTAACGCAACATCCGCCGCTTCTGGAAAGAATCACATGGACAAGGCGGAGTGGACATGGCTATCAACGATCCCCCGTGTGACCCAGCTGTTGAACCTACATGCAGCGCACTTGCTCGTTCTGGATCAAGCCGTCGACCAATCTACCCGCATGCATCCCCCTGAACAACCGTCGAAGAATTTGGACCGGCAATGTGCCGGTGATTGCCACGAGTTGCAGGAACCAAGAAAAAACGAGGCGAATCGGCCCTCGGCTGACGGGGGTCAGCCGTCATCGCCCAACGGTCGTACGCGGCACAGTGACGAACGGTTCGGCACGCTCCCGCTGATGGGGTCACGAACGTCGTTGTGCATGAGCAGGTTGACGTTGGCCCCCTCCTCACTGAACGGATCGAGGGGAGGCATGCCCAACTCCTCGCATCCCTCCCACCATCCGTGGTTGGCGCAGACCACGCCGGGGACGATGTCAGGGGTGACCTCGGCCTTGGCCCGTACGCGTGCCCGAGGGGTCTCGATCCACACCCAGGTCGCGTCGTCGATGCCATGGCGAGCGGCCGTGTCCGGATGAATCTGCACCGTCGGGTCCGGATCGCGGCGGCGCAGCGCGGCGATCCCACGATGTTGGCCGTGGAGGTACCACGCGCTTTTCGCGTTGGTCATGACCAATGGATACTCCCGAGCCAGCTCCGGGGTGCTCAGCGGACTTTCGGCCGGCTCCTCGTGGACCGGCAGGGGTGTCCGATCGTGGGCGCGTAGCCCGTCCGCGAAAAGCTCGACCCTGCCCGACCCGGTGGCGAAGCCACTCGGCGTCCCGTGGAGGCCCTTCGCGGCGTACTTCTCGTAGCGCACCTGTGCCGCGGACACCGAGAGGCCCTCCGGATGCCGTGACAGCCCCTCCCAGGTCAGCCCGGCCGGTGCCAGTACCTCGTCGTAGGCGGCCGCCACGTCACCGCCGGCGAACCTGTCGCCGTGACCGAGACGCGTGGCCAGATCGAAGACGATCGAGACGTCGGATCGCCGTTCGTGCAACGGATCGACGGCCCGGCGGCGACGCTCGGCGCGCCCCGCCCTGGTGATGACGAGGGAATCGGTCTCGAGGAAGCTCGTGACCGGCAGGATCACGTCTGCGAAATGGTTGGTCGGTGTGTGGAACAACTCGGCCTGGGCGAAGAACTCCAGATTCCGCAGGGCCTCGCGCCCCCGCAACGGGTCGGCCGAATTGATCAAGGTGTTGCCGCCGAACGACAGGAGCGCACGCACCCGGTACGGCCGGGCCTCGAGAACCGCGGTGAAGAGATCGTAGGCCGCTATGTCACCGGGTATCGCGGGCGGCCCGAGGGGACGTTCGTCGAGGCCCAGCCGGAGCGCCTCCCGGTCGGGCGGAAGCGGCACCTCACCCTCGATACGGGCCGTGGTCAAGGCGGGCTGGACCACGTTGCCGCCGGGACGGTCCCAGTCTCCGAGCAGCGCGTAGAAGATCTCGATGGCTCGACCGGACTGGGTCGCATTGGTGTGTTGAGCGATCCCGTTCCACACGTAGTGCGAGACCGGTCGGCTCTCCACCATCATCCGCAGCGCGTCATGGATCTGCCCCTCGGGCACGCCGGTGATCCGCGACGCCTCCTCCGGAGCACACCGGCTCGCCTCGTCGGCGAGCAGGTCGAAGACGGTACGGCAGCGTACCCGGCGCCCGTCCCTGAGTTCGACCACGGTCCTCCCCCGCAGCGCGGGTGGGCCGGTCGCACCACGGTAACAGCCCAGCGCCGGCACGTACTCGATGAGTCGGCCCGGTCCGCTCTGCCCGGCGACGTAGCCCGTCTCGCCGCCCGCGCGCGTGTCGGCGAACGCGCCCTGGACGACCTCGTCGCTGCGGAGCAGTCGGCCGGTGTCTTCCCTGACCAGGAACGGAGCATTGGACCAGTCGCGGGTGAACGCCTCGTCGAACCAGCGGTTCTCGATCAGCAGGTGGACGAAGGCCAGCGCCAGCGCCGCGTCGGTGCCCGGACGGACCTGGAGCAGCACGTCCGCCCTCCCCCCGAGGCCGACCCGCCGCGGATCGACGACCACGATCCGTGCCCCACGCTGACGCGCGCGGACGATCGACCGCGCCAGGTTGATACGGGTCGCCGCCGGGTTCGCCCCCCAGAGGAGGATGCACTTGCTGCGGTCCACATCGGGCGGCGGCAGCGGGTATTCACCGAAGACCTGGTGCGACGCGCCGTCCCGAGCCCAGTTGCACAGGTGGGTGTTGGTCATGTAGTTGGGCGAGCCGAACGCTCTGGCGAAGCGTTGCACCCACGGTTCGGCCGGTTGCAGACCCGTGCCGCCCGGAGTTCCCCGGCCGAAGGCCACCGCCTGGGGCCCCGACTCCTCCCGGATGCGGCTGAGCTCCGTGGCGATCAGGTCGAGCGCATCGTCCCAGGAGAGGGGCTCCCACCCCGGATCGGGGTCGGTCTTCGACCGGGTCCGTCGCATCGGATGATTCAGCCGATGGGCGTGGTCGTGCATCTCCGGGGCGGCCCGGCCCTTGGAACAGGTCGTTCCGCCCAGCGGGTGGCCTCGGTCGGGTTCGAGGGACAGCACTCGTCCCGCGTCGACCGTGACGACCGACGGACAGCCGACGCCGCAGAGGGAACAGTACGTCCGGACGTCAGCGCGCACGCGTGCCACCTCCTTCGAAGAGATGTCAGACCGGTCTCAGAGGTGGGGCGAAATACGGTATCGAAGATCCCCGGCCATTACTTCGTGTGAGATTTTCGGCAATGCCGATCCGAGTACCTCCAGCATCTCCTGGTGGGTCGCGGAGAATCCCCACAGAACATCGACGAAGTGTGTTCCCACGCCGCCCGGCAGCTCCTCCCCCGACTTCGTGTAGGCGCGGTACCCGGAGATCCCGTCGACTCGTCTGACTTCCTTGCTGCCGAAGCTCCGCACCAGCCGGCAGGGCTCGACCGGGGCCAGCGTGTGGTACTGGAAGTGCACGCCGGCGGGGTCGAGCTGGGTGACCGGGGCGGGCTGTCCGAGAGCCAGCCGACCGGCCAGCTTCACCAGATCGACTCCGCAGGACTGCTTCGCCATGTCGTTGATGTGGCCGCCGAGCCTGCCGTTCACTTCGATGACCCGCGGCCCGTCCGGGGTGAGCTTGATCTCGGTGTGCGCAAGCCCGGTGGTCACCTCGAGTGCGTGCAGCGCGCGGGTCGCCAGTGCCAGAACCTCGCGCCGCTCTTCCGGGGGGAGAGTGGCCGGCCAGAACTTGCCGACTTCCCTGAAGGGCTGTGCCAGGGGGAACTTGCCTGTGACGGCGAGATGCCGCACGCCGTCCGGTCCGCATGCGCTTTCCACCGATACATAGTCCCCGAAGGGCGGGGCGGGCTGTCCGTGCAGCAGCTCTTCGACCAGCATCGGGCCGTCGGCCGAAGCCAGTCCGGCAAGCAGCCGGCGACCCTCTTCCTCCCGGGTGATCAAGTAGGTGTCCCGGCTGCCCTCGCCCCGCAGAGGTTTCAGCACGGCGGGCAGGCCGACATGCCGCACGGCGTCCGGCCACTCAGCGGCGGAGCGCACCAAGCGGCTTCTGACGTCGTCCACTCCCGCGGAGCGCAGCTGGTCGCGCTGAGCCAGCTTGTCGGTGAGCAGCTTCGCGGTCCGGGGACTGTGGAACGGCAGTCCGAGGGTCTCGGCGAGCGCGGCGGTGACGGCGAGCATCGGCTCGCTGAATGTCACGATGCCGGACGGCCGAGTGCCGCGCACAGCCGCGGCGTCGGCCTCGTGATCACCGCTCAGCACCACCACGTCGCCCAGCCCCCGCAGCACCTCGTGCAGTTGCTCGTTGTGCCGTGAGCGGGGCAGTACGAACACGACGGACGAGACATCGGCCAATCCGACGGCGATGTCCCCCGCGGACGCGGCTCCGCGGTCGTACACGACGGCCAGGGTCACGTCTGCTCCCCGGCCGCAGACTCCAGCGCGGCACGGTACACGCTGGAGAACCCCGTGACCCACTCCTCGGTGACCAGGGCCGGGTCATAGGAGATCGAGACGCCGGTGCCGGAATGACGCGGGTTCACCATGAACTCGACATTGACGGGGAAGCTGTTGCGGTCGTACGACCACCAGCCGGCCGTGCTCAGCTCACGCAGCGCGCCGAGCTCCTCATAGGTGTGGAATTCGGTGAAGTTGAACGCGACGTCGAAGGGACGGCGCCCCAGCTGCCTCTGGAGTTCGGCCAAGGGGTAGCGCCGGTACGCGAACATGCGCTTCTCCGCGGCGAAGACGCGCTGGGCGAGTTCGGCCCAGCCGCCGTCCCTCGAGTGCAGTCGTATCGGCAGTGTGTTGAGGAAGAGCCCGACAAGCAGGTCGGCGTCGGGGACTTCCGGCCGGCCGTTGACGGTGACTCCGGCCAGGATGTCCTGTGAGCGGCCGGTCGCCTCGCCGAGCGCCCACAACTGCGCCCCGAGGACAAGGCACTTGAGGGGGACCTCCGCCCGTTTCGCCGTCTCCCGAAGGCCCTCCATCGTCTCCGGGCCGATGGGAAAGAAGTGCCGCCCGTCCTGAAGCGGCACATCGTCGAACTCCGCGGTGTCGAACAGCAGCGGGGGGAAGTCGGCCTCCGCCCGCCAGAAGGCCGCGGCCTCCGGGGAGCCGAGCGACTCCCTTTCCAACCGTACGAATTCGGCATGCCCCCAGGGCGGCGGTGACGTCGGTGTCCCCCCGTCGCCGACCAGTGCACGGTCGTAGAGGCCGAGCAGATCGACGAACAAGCGGGCGTAACTCCAGCCGTCGATGACACTGTGGGGAATGGCCAGCGCCAGGCGGAAGGAATCCGGGAGGACGACCACATGGCAACGCCAGACCGGAGCAGCGCTCCAGTCGATCGGTCTGTTCAGCTCCGCTTCCGCCCACGCCTTCACCCTGGTGTCCGCGGCCTCCGCATCGCCGGTGTCCACGCGCTCCACACTGAGCGGCGGTTCGACTTCGGCCCACACCAGTTGCATCGGCTCCGCATACGCGGCCAGATCCAGGGACGTCCGCAGCGCCGGGTGCCGTGCGCAGAGCGCGGCGAGGGACGTCCGGAAGAGGTCCTCGACGAAACGGCCCTTGACCTCGACGCCGATCAGGTCATGGTAAAGACGCGTGTCTCCGGCTATCTCGGACATGTAGATCAGGCCCACCTGGAGTGCGGAGGCGGGCAGCGCATCCGCGACACCGCGCGGCAGCCGAGCGCGATCCACGTCGTCGATCAGGCCGAAGGCGGAGGTGCCGACGGCCGTCCCGACGGGCGGGACCGGATCCGCGGCGCGGGTGCGGGAAGCGGCGAGTTCACGGACCGTCGGGTAGTAGAGGATGTCGCGCAGCCGGATGTCGATCCCCCTGCCGACCGCTTGCGCCACCACACGCAGCGCGATCAGTGAATCCCCTCCCATGGCGTAGAAGTCGTCGTCGAGATCGATGTCTTCATCGTCGAGTTCGGTCCTCATGATGTCGAGCAATTCCTTCTCGACGGAAGAGGTGGAGTCGCTCACGCCGTTCCGCGTCCTTTCCACTCGTGCCGGAAGGCATCGGCCAGTCGGTCGGTCGTCTGGTCCAGTTCCGCCTCGGTCACCGGCCGGTCCGGCCGCGGCCCCGGGGCGTCGATCGAACGCGAGAAGAAGGGTCTGCCCTGGGGTGGACGGAGGCTCGGCCGGGTCTCGGCAGCAGGGCCCCGCCGTCTGCTGGCAGAGGCTGCCGGCCCGGGATGCGGTGCGGCTGCGTCGGGCCGCGCCCGTCCCGGCTCACCATCACGTCTTTCAGGGGCCGTACCGGCATGATCTCACTCCCCGGGGCGATGAAGACGGCTGATCGATGTCAAAGACGGCGCGGCTGTCTTCTGGCGGAGGGTGCGCTCGGCCCAGGGCCGTCGGCCGGCTGCAACGGTGGCTGAGCCGGCCGCCGCGACTCGTCGCGCACCCCCTTCACGCTGGGCAGAGTCAGGAGGAAGAGCGATGTCAGGGCGATCACGGAGCCCCCGGCGACCAGGGTCGTACCTATGCCGGCCAGGTCCGCGAGCGGCGCGGCGACGGCCAGTCCGAGCGGCATGAAGACGAAGGAGCCGAACGAGTCGTAGGACATCACCCGGGACATCGACTCCGGCGGTATGTGCTTTTGCAGAGCGGTCTGGAAGGTGACGTCGTACAGGCTGACGCACATGCCCGTGACGAACATCGCGGGGGCGATGACGCGGACCGGTGCGGCGCCGGCCAGGCAGATGAAGGGCGGTACGAAGCCCAGGGTGAACAGGGCGGCGGCCCGGACCGGCCGCCGCGGCCGCAGGTGCAGGGCTATCAGGCTGCCCACCGCGAATCCGATTGCCTGGGCGGTCAGTACGGTGGCCCAGGCGGACGCACCACCGAGGTGGTCCGTCGCCACGATGGGCCCGAGAACGGAGAAGCCGCCGGCGATACACACGTTCGCCAGAGCCAGCTGGCAGACCATGACCCACACCCACTGGCGTGCGGTGAACTCGCGCCAGCCGTCCTTCAGCTGGTCCAGCATGTTCCCCGTAGCCGGCTGTTCGTCGTGCTGTCTCCTGAGGCGGATGCCGGATAGCAGCGTCGCGGAGACCAGGAAGGACGCCGCATCCACGGCCAGCGCCCAGCCAGGACCGAACACCGTGACGAGCGCACCCGCGGCTGCGGCGCCGCAGATGCTGCCGGCGTTCATCGACAACTGCACCAGCGCGTTGGCCGGTTGGATCTTCTCCGGGGGCACCAGCTGGATTGCCAACGCACGGGACGCGGGGGTGAACATCGCGGTGGCGCCGCCGCTCACCACGGCCAGCACGGCCAGCCTGAGAGCGGAGGCCGACCCGGTGAGCACCAGGAACGCGGCCGCCCCCTGGGACAGGCCCGCGGCCAGGTCCGCCGAGATCATCACCCGGTTGCGCGGCAGCCGGTCGGCGAGGACGCCGCCGAACAGCAGGAACACCACCTGCGAGATCAGCCGGGCGGCGAGGACCAGCCCGAGCATCGAGCCCGAGCCGCCGGGCATGCCCAGCACGGCGAATGCCGTGGCGACCGGGGCTATCGCATTGCCGAGCAGCGAGATGGAGCGTGCCGAGAACAGCAGCAGGAAGGAGCGTTCCCGCAAAATGGACAGATCCGTGCGCAACTGCTTCCCCCTTCGCTGTCGTTCCCGGTGACCCTGTCTACCGGAACACACCGGCCGGCCGGAACTGGATTTCATCGCCACTGATGCGGTCGAGAACCGTCGGCCGTGGACACGCGGACAGTTGGACCGCTGGACTCCCGGGACCGGAGCGGGCGATGGTCACAGCGAGTGCGGGCCAGCCATTGGGACATCACGACCTTTCAGCGAAGGATTGCGCAATTGCTCCCTTTAGGGTGTTTGTTAAGCAGTGCGACGCATCCACTCGGCGATACCCGGAGAGCAGCCCGGGTAGTAAATTTCGCACTGCACGTAGATGTCAAGTCCGGCGCATCAAGAGTGATGGGCAATCAGAGATCGCTGGCCGAAAAGCACTCTTGTCAACCAGTTGAAAGTTGCGCTAATGTCGCCGCTTTGTGGGAAGTGGCACATGCGCCGGGCACATCGACCTGCACGTCGACCTGACAAAAACAAACCTCATCGCGGTCTGCGATCCACCTCGAGTTCGCAATCCACCCCGAAGGGTGCGCAGTGACCGCATAGCCAGGAACCGTCGGCATTTCCTTCATGGCGTTGTTCGACACCCCTCCCATGCGACTCGGGAAGGAATCACGCACTGTCCCGTTCACCGCACACGTCCTTCACATTCCGCCCGAGATCCCGAATCAGCTCCTTCCGGTCGAGAAGTAATCTCTGCGCCATTTCCCCCTTGCCAGTCGGCAAACCGTCCGCTCTCGCTGGACGTACTCGTCCCCGCCGAGCCGGTGCCTCCCTGGCAGCCCCGTGGGCCCTCGGCCCGACGACCGGGCCGGCGCCGGAGTCGACGCGGTCCGGCACGGTGCCTCGGCGAGCCGGGCGTCACGGCGTCGCCGACCCGGATCTCCCTGACAGCAGGTCCCGGTAACCCGGGAAAACGACCGATCGGAAAGGGATCACCCCACGTATGACGACCTTGGATCGCATCGTGGCTCTACAGGCCGCCGCCACTCCGGACCGCATCGCGGTCAGTGCGCCGGACGCCCAGCTCACCTATGCCGCCCTGGACGCGTGGTCGGACCGGCTCGCCCGCCGGTTACGAGCACTGCGAGGAGGCGGTGACCCACCCATCGCCATCTGCCTGGAGCGGTCCGCGGCGTTGATCGCCTCCCTTCTCGCAGTACTGAAGACCGGCAGCGGCTACCTGGCGCTGGACCCGAGGCAGCCGCCGCAGCGCCTGTCGGAACTGGTGCGGGACGCCGGGGCCGCCGTCGTGATCACACAGCGCGGTCTCGTCGGCCGGGTCGGCGAGACCGCCGCCGCTCTGGTCCTGGACGACGAACCGCTGTCCGGTCCGGACAACGACGGTGTACCGGACCGTGTTCCGGCTCCGGCCTCCACCGGATCGAGTACGGCCTACATCGCCTACACCTCCGGTTCCAGCGGCCGTCCGAAGGGCGTGTGCGTACCGCACCGCGCGGTGATCCGGCTGGTGCTGGGCAACAGTCTCCTGCCGATCCAGCAGGACGACGTCTTCCTCCAGTTCGCCCCGGTCGCCTTCGACGCCTCGACCCTGGAGATATGGGGACCGTTGCTCAACGGAGGGCGGCTGGTGATACCTCCGCCCGGCGACCTCTCGCCGGCGGAAATCAGCGCCCTGGTCCGTGCGGAGGGCGTCACGTTCCTCTGGCTCACCGCCGGACTGTTCCACGCGGTGGTCGAGTCCGGAACCGCCGATCTGACCGGCTTGAGATACCTGCTGGCCGGCGGGGACACCCTCTCGCCCGGCCATGTCGACCGCGCGTTGCGCGAGCTTCCCGACACCACCTTGGTGAACGGCTACGGTCCCACGGAGAACACCACGTTCACCACCTGCCACCCGATCGCATCTCCGGTGGGGGGCGGCACCGTGCCCATCGGCCGTCCCATCGACGGCACCGTGGTGCACATCCTGGACGAGCGCCTGGCTCCGGTCCCCGAAGGCGAGGTGGGCGAGTTGTACGCCGGGGGCCTCGGCCTGTCGCACGGATACCTGAACGCACCGGGCCTGACAGCCGAGAGATTCGTGGCCAACCCCTTCGGATCACCGGGTGAACGGCTGTACCGGACCGGCGATCTGGCGAGCCGCCGACCCGACGGCGTCCTGCTCTTTCACGGCAGGGCCGACGACCAGGTGAAGATCCGCGGGTTCCGGATCGAGCCCGCCGAGGTGGAGGCAGCGCTCCGCAGCCACGGGGAGATAACGGACGCGGCCGTCGTCGTCCGGGGCGAGCCGGGCACGGACCGCCATCTGGCAGCCTTCTACGTCGGCAGCGAGGCGTCGTTGTCAGCCGAACTGCGCGGCCACCTCTCGGCGCTGCTCCCGGCCCATATGATCCCCGCGACTTTTGTGCGGCTGGCGTCGCTGCCCCTCAACGCCAACGGCAAGGTGGACCGGGCTGCTCTTGCCGATGTGTTCCTGCCCGTCCGCCCGGAGCTGAGCACGAGCTACCGCCGGCCCGACACCGACGTCGAGATCTGGCTCTCCAAACTGTGGGCCGAGCTCATGGAGCTGTCCGAAGTGGGCGCCGACGACGACTTCTTCGAGTTGGGCGGCCACTCGCTGATGGCGGCCAGAATCACGAGCGAGATCAGCGTCGAGTACGACGTGAGGGTCCCGGCGATGACCTTCTACCGGCATCCGACCATTTCCGAGCTGGCGGAGTTCATCACCGCCGCGGTACGAGAAGACGAGGCGCGGGCATGAGGATCACGGTGCCGGATCCGGAGCGGCACGAAACCGACCTGGGCGGGGTGAACCTCTTCGACACCGCGCTCTACACCGACGGTGATCCGCACACCGTCTGGGCTGACATGCGGCTGCGGGCTCCGGTACACCGCCAGGTCCTGCCGGACGGCCGCGCTTTCTGGTCCGTCACCCGCTACCAGGACGTGAATGACGTACTGCGCGACCACAACCGGTTCACCTCGCGGCGCGGAACGCTGCTCTCCGTCCTCGGTGGTGCGGATCCCGCGGCCGACATGATGATGGTGGCCAGCGACCCGCCGATCCACACCGCGATGCGCGAACCGATGACCAAGGTGCTGTCGCACCGCTCCCTGGCCTCCCGCAGCCCGGCGATCCGGCTCATCGTGCAGCGGCTGCTGGCTCCTCTCCTCGACGGTGGCACGTGGGACGCGGCCCGGGCGGGGGCGGGCTTCCCGATGGCGTTCATCGGCACAGTGATGGGCCTGCCGCAGACCGACTGGCCGGAGCTGACTCGACTGAGCACGGCAGCGGTCGCCCCTCATGACGAGGAATACCGTGAAAGCGACGGCTACGGCACACTGGCCGCCGCCCATGCCGAGTTGTTCTCCTACTTCTCCGCACAGGTCCGCCGAAGACTCCGGCACGGCGGTGCCGACGCCGAGGAAGACCTGGTGGACTTCCTGATCCGGATGGAGGCCGGGGACCGCCGGCTGCATCATGACGAGATCGTCTACAACTGCTACAGCCTTCTGCTCGGCGCCAACGTCACCACGCCGCATGCGTTGGCAGGCACCGTGCTGGCGCTGGCCGAGCATCCCGCCGAGCACCGCCGGCTGACCGAGGACCCGTCGCGTACCGCGAGCTGCGTGGAGGAGGGGCTGCGCTGGACCTCACCGGCCAACCACATCATGCGTCATGTGACGGCGGACACCGAGGTGGCGGGCACGGTCCTGCGTGAGGGGGACGCGGTGGTGGCATGGCTGGGCTCCGCCAACCGCGACGAACGGGTCTTCCCCGACCCCTTCCGCTTCGACATCACCCGTACCCCGAACCGCCACGTGGGCTTCGGATTCGGCCCCCACTACTGCATCGGCGCGCCGCTCGCCCGTATCGCGCTGCAGGTGGCGTTCGCCGAGATCGCCGAACTGATCGAGGAGTTCCAGGTGGCAGGCCCGGTCGAGCATCTGGCCTCCAACTTCGTGGCCGGCGTCAAGAGCGTGCCGGTGACCGCGCGGCTGCGTCCCGGTGCCGCCGCGGCGCTGTCCCGGGCCCTTGCCTCGGCCGGGCCCGTACCCGTACCCGCCGTCCGGAGGTGAAGGATGAGAACTGCCAGACAACCGGGCCGGCTTCTGCTGCGGGACCCGCAGGACTGGGCGGCAGCACGGCTGTTCTGCTTCCCCTACTCAGGTCTCGGCGCTTCCATGTACAACAAGTGGCCGCGGCGAATGGGCGATGTCGAGATATGCCTGATCCAGCCCCCGGGCCGCGAGAACCGGATCCGAGAGCCGCATTTCGGCACCTATGAGGCCTTCGCGGAGCAGGCGGCCGAGCGCCTGCTCCCTCATCTGGACCGGCCCTTCGGCTTCTTCGGTCACTGCGGCGGCGTGCTGCCCGCTTTCGCCACCGCCCTTCACCTGGCGCGCAACGGCCTGCCCTGCCCCGACATCCTGTTCGTTTCCTCCCAGGTCGCCCCGCACGACGGTCCCTACGGACGGTTCCTCAGCATGACCGATGCCGAGCTGGCCGAGGAGCTGATGCAGCTGACGCGGGCAATGGGCGGTCTTCCGCAGCCCGACCTGATCGACATCAACCTCCGGGTCCTGCGGGCCGATCTCGGCGCCAGTCAGCAGTACCGTCTGGAGCAGCCTGTCATCATCCCCTCCGACATCCACGCGATCGGCTGGCGGGACGACCGGGAGATCGAGCCCGCGCTGATGGGGGGCTGGACCTCCTACACCGAGCCCCGCAGATTCAGTCAGACGATCCTCCCCGGTGGGCACTACGACTTCCTGCGCCCTCCCGAGAAGCTGCTCGAACTGCTGGCCGAGGGATGTTCGGCGCCCAGGGGACCGAGAAGCTGAACGGCTCGTCAGTTCCCGTCCGTTCACGGAAGGTTCGAGGCGGGGGCCGCCGCTGTCACGAGGCGGGCCCCGCCCTGGGCGGAGAACCTCCTGGTCCCGTACTCACCGAGGGGGCCGGGCTTCTTCCGGAGACGGACGGTGTGCGGTGGGGGGAGCCTGGCGGCCGGACGGAACGTGCTGTGCGAGAGGCGTGGCCGCTGAACGTGTGCGTGGCCGCTGGGAACTTGCTGGCAGCTTTAGGACGACTGTCGGGTGACGGCCAGGGGGCGGGGATAGCGTGAGGCGCGTCCACTCGGGTGGGCGCGACATCCACACTCGTTGCTGTCCAGCAGGAGGTCCGACTGTGCATCCGTTCCGCGCCGCGCTCGAAACCACAGACATGGACGCAGCCGTGGCGCTGCTCGCCGACGACGTGGTCTTCCGCAGCCCTGTCGTGTTCAAGGCCTTCGAGGGCCGTGAAGCCGTCGCCCCGATCCTGCGCGCGGTGGGGCAGGTTCTCGAAGACGTCGTCTTCGTGCGTGACATCGTCTCCGAGGACGGCGTCGACCACTCCCTCCTCTTCCACGCGCACGTCGGCGACAAGAAGATCGAGGGAAGCAACTTCTTCCACGTCGACGAGTCCGGCGCGGTCAGTGAACTCGTGGTGATGGTCCGCCCGTTCACTGCGACCCTGGCGTTGCGTGAGGCGATGATCGCGCAGTTCGCGGCAGCCGGGATCAACATCACGGCCTGACCGGTGTCCGGCCCGGCTGCTCCCGTCGAGGGGCCGGGCACGTGGCCGAGAGCCTGGGCCGTGACGTGAGGTGAAAGGACAGCGGGCCGCGGGGATGGTGAGGCAGCCCCGCGGCCCTTTTCGCTGTCCGGACTCAGCCGGCGCTCAGGCTCGCCTCCCGCACCCTGGGCCGTAGTTCCAGCATCGCCCCCCGCTCCGGCAGAGCGGAGACGCTGCGGCTTCGGGTCCCCTCCGGACGCGGATCCCGGCGGTGCAGTTCGCACTGCGACAGCACCTCGCGGAGGACGGCCTTCATCTCCAGAAGGGCGATCTTGTCCCCGAGGCAGCGGATCCGCCCGCCTCCGAACGGGATCCAGGTGTAGACACCGGGCTTGGTCCCCAGGAAACGCTCGGGGCGGAACGCCTTCGGCTCCGGGTACAGGGACGGATCGCGGTTCATCAGGTACGCGCTCGCCCACAGAAGCATCCCGGGCTCGAAACGCACACCGCCGATCTCGATCGGCTTCATGACCGTACGGGGGATGATCTGCGGAATCGACGGCTTCATCCGCAGCACCTCGTGGACCGTCGCCGTCAGGTACTCGTCGCTCTCGCCGGCGTCGATCTCGGCGACCAGCTTCTTCAGCGCCTCCGGCTCCCGGCTCAGGAACTCGAACGACCAGGCGATGGCAGCGGCCGTCGTCTCGGTACCGGCGAGGAAGATGGTCATCATCTCGTCACGCAGTTCCCGGTGGGTCAGCGGCGAGCCGTCCTCATGGGTGATGCCGAGCATCACCGCGAGCATGTCGTCACCGGGATCGCCCGAGGCGCGGCGCTCGTCGACCGCCTCGGCGATCAGTGCGTCGGCGCGCTCCCGGAGCGTGAGGAACTCGTGGAAGCCGAGCGGCCGTATGGCCCTGAGCACCTTGACCGCCGCGGGCGGCATCTTGTGGATCATCATGGCCGAGCCGATGCGGTTGTTGAACCGCATCATCCCGATCAGCACCTCGATCAGCTCGTCCCACTGCCGCGGCACCTTGGACCCGAAGATCACCTCGCGGATCACATGCAGGGTGAAGCGATGGATGTGCGGGTGCAGCGGCATGTCACGGCCGCGCGGCCACAGTGCCACCTCGCGTACGGCCATCTCGTCGATCGAGGTCCCGACGCGCTGGAGCGCCTTGCCGTGAAAGCTCGGCATGAGGAGCTTGCGCCGGACCTTGTGCTCGTCCTCGTCCAGCCAGGCGAGACCCGACTGGCCGGTGAACTTCTCGATGGTGGAGGAACCGGTGCCGGTGTGCAGGACATCGGCGGGCGCCAGAAACATCTGCTTGATGTCCTCGGGGTCCGAGAGTACGTACAGCGGCTTGGGCGGGACGCGAATACGCAGCGCGAACCGGCCGCCGTACTGATCCTGGCAGCGCTCCACGTAATCGGCCGGGCGCTTCCAGTACTTGATGATCTGCAACGGCGCGGGGATCCGCGGCCCCGGCAGCGCGGTGGCCGGCATGGCGGCCCGCTGGTGCGGGGCGGCCGACTCGGCCGGACGCTCGGCGCCGGAGATCTCGGGAGCCTCGCCGGCAGCGGAAGCCCCGGAGGCCGCGGCGAGCGCGCTGTGGTCGACCGGGCAGCCTTCCGCCTCGGGCTGACCGCCCTGGCCCGAACTCGACTTGGACACATCCATCTCTGTCATCCTTTTCTCGAACACCACATGGTCGGTTCAGGCCGCGGACGTTTCTTGGGCCCTCTCATTCGCGTGCCTCAGCGAGCGTGTACGCCGCCACCGGGCGCCGTTCTGCGCCGATCGCCAGCAACGTGGCTCCGCCCGCGAGCCCGCACGCCGCCATGAACAGCCACGTGGTGTGGAAGGCGGAGACGTCCGGCCGGGAACCGAGCACGGCCGCGACGGCGGCGACACCCAGCGCTAGCCCGACCTGACGGCACATCGAGAGCATCGCGGTGCCGGTGGCGAAGCGTTCGGGCGGCAGCGGCAGCGTGGCCGCCCCGGACAGACTCGGCAGCACCAGACCGGAGCCGATCCCCGCGATGATGCCCGCCGGGAGGAAGTCGGCGACGTAGTCCGGGGTGCCGCCGGTCGCCACTCCCCACCAGACACCGCCGGCCGCGAACAGCACGCTGCCGCCCAGGCCGACGACACGCGCCCCGTACCGGGTGGTGAGCAGGCCGCCGGGCACGGCGAAGACGGCGGCCATCACCGGACCGGGTGTGATCTCCAGGCCGGCCCGCAGCACCGAATGGTGCCAGACCTCTGTCAGGAACAGCGTCGACGCGAGGATCATCGCTCCGAACCCGGCGAAGAACAGCAGTGTCGCGAGGTCGGCGAAGGCCACGGCCCGCATCCGCAGGATGGCCGGCTCGATGACGGGAGTGGGATGCCGGAAGGCACGCCGCAGGCTGTACCAGGCACCGAGCAGGCCCAGGGCGAACAGGCCCAGGACCCGGGCCCCGCCCCACCCCCAGTCCTCGCCCTGCACGATCGCCGCGACGACCGCCGCGATGGTCCCGGCGAGTACCAGGGCACCGAGCGCGTCGGGGACCTGACGCGACTCCTCCCGGATCTCCCGCAGCGTCCACCAGCCGAGGAACACCGTGGCGACGCCGATGGGAAGGTTGACGAGGAACACCCAGCGCCAGTCGGCCTCCACGAGCAGCCCGCCGATGGGCGGGCCCGCCGCCGCGGCCGCGCCGCCCATCGCCGACCACAGCCCGATCGCCGTACCGCGCCGCTCCATTGGGAAGAGCGGCAGCATCAGACCGAGCGAACTCGGCAGCATCATGGCGCCACCGATCGCCTGCAGAACCCGCGCGGCGACCAGCAGTCCCAGCGAAGGCGCGGCCGCGCAGGCGGCCGACGCCACCGTGAACACCACGAGCCCGCTCAGGTACGCCTTCTTGCGTCCGGAGCGATCCGCCCAGCGGCCGGCCGGCATGAGCAGAGCCGCGAAGGTGATCGCGTACGCGCTGAGCACCCACGACAGATCGCTCAGGGTCGCCGAGGGGAACGAGCGGCCCAGGTCCGGGAACGCGATGTTCACGATGAACAGATCCAGCGACGACACGAAGACGCCGGTGAGGACCACGGCGATCTGCAGACCTCGACGGGGCGTGGTCGAACTCATGCCTCAAGCCACCTTTCAGTTGCGTCCGCGGTCGCGGATGCCGCGGACTCGATCAGCTCGAAATGGTCGGCGACGATCACCACTTGGTCGTCGCCGACCTCCCAAGCGGGCCAGCCGTCGGCCGCTCCGGCATCTCCCTCGCGGCTCGCGCCCCCTTCACGGCTCGCATGTCCTTCACCGCTTACCTCCACTGCGCCGCGCACGTCTACTCCGCCGCGCACGTCTGCTCCGCCGTCCACGTCTGCTCCGCCGAGCACGTCTGCTCCGCCGAGCACGTCTGCTCCGCCGCGCATGTCTGCTCCGCCGCTCTCACTCCGCCGGCCCAGCGGTTCGCCCGCGCGGATCAGGAGGGAGCGGGCGGTGATCCGGGCTGCGTCGCGCTCCGCGAGGAGGCGCATGTAGGTGCCCATCGCGAGCCAGTTGGCGTCGTCGATGGCGATGGCCTCGTGATCGCGCTCAAGGATTTCCGTCATCACCAGGGAGAAGACCCGGTTGGTCTCCTCCTCGCCCTCAGGCGTGGGTGTGTCGATCATGACCACACCCGCAGGTATCACGCCCTCGTTCTCGAACCGGACGGCGAGCGAATGCGCGATGACACCACCGATCGAGTACCCGACCAGGACGAACGGATCGTCGCCGACGGCCCGCCGGATCGCCTCCGCGAGGACCTCGATCGCGGCGTTCCAGGACCCCGGCGCGGCTTCGTCGCCACGGAATCCCGGCAGCGAACAGACGTATACGTCGCGTTCCCCGTCGAAGTGGTCGGCGAACCGCATGAACTGGTGCGGACCGGAACCGACCACGAACGACGGCACACAGACGAGCTTCGGCAGCCCCCTGCCCTCACCGCCCTGCGCGAGTTGTACGACGTACCCGTCGCTGCCGCCGAGTTCAGCGGCCGACGCGAAGGACGGCCGGAACCTGGACGCCTCGGTCAGCAGCGGTACCGCCGCAACGATCGAACCCGCGTCGTGGGCGTGGCGCAACAGCGCACTGAGCGTTCCGCCGGCCACGGGATCGACGGGTGCGGCCACCGCGGACTTCTGGTGCCGCGCGCGGGCCGGTGCTTCGCCGACCTCCGCCAGCAGGAACCGTGCGACGGCGGCGGGCGACGGGTGGTCGAAGACCAGCGTGGACGGGAGCCGCACGCCGGTGGCCTGGGTGAGCCGGTTCCGCAGGTCCACAGCGGCGAGCGAGTCGAAGCCCAGCTCCTTGAAGGCGCGTTCGGGTTCGATCGCCTCGGGTGTGGCATGGCCGAGTACGGCCGCCACCTGACCGCACACGAGATCGACCGCGACCCGCTCCCAGTCCGCCTGCGGGACGTCGGCCAGCCGCTGCGCGAGCGAACCACCGGCCGTCCGGTCCGTACGTCGTGCCGGCACACGGACCAGGCCGCGCAGGAGTGCCGGCAGCAGGCCCGTCCGGGCCTGCGCCCGCAGGGCAACGAGGTCCAACTGCACCGGCACGACCAGGGCCGCATCGCGCCGCCGGGCCTCGTCGAAGAGTTCCAGACCGAGCTCGGTCGACAGCGCACCGACCCCCATCCGCTCCAGCCGCGCCAACTCCGCCTCGTCCAGTTCCCCGGTCATCCCGGTCGCATCCGCCCACAACCCCCACGCCAACGAGGTCGCCGGCAGACCAGCAGCACGACGGCGCGCAGCCAGCGCATCAAGCACGGCATTCGCCGCCGCATAGTTGCCCTGACCAGGACTGCCGATCAGAGCCGCCACAGACGAGAACAGCACGAACGCCGACAACTCCATGTCCGCGGTCAGTTCGTGCAGGTGCAGGGCCGCGTCCACCTTCGGCCGCATGACGCGTTCGAGCTGCGCGGGAGTGAGGGAGGTGATCACACCGTCGTCCAGGACACCGGCCGCATGAATCACCGCCGTCAGCGGATGGGCGAGGGAACCGATCAGAGCGGCCAGCTCGCCGCGGTCGGACACGTCACAGGCCACGGCTTGGGCCTCGCAGCCCAACTCCGCCAGATCCCGCACGAGTCCGGTAGCACCAGGAGCCTCCGGCCCACGCCTACTGACCAGCACCAACCGCCTGACACCATGCTGTGCGGCCAGATGCCGGGCGAACACCGCACCCAGACCACCCGTACCACCCGTGATCAACACCGTGCCGTCGGGATCCAGCACCGGCGCCTCGACCGATGCGGAGGACGCCCGCGCCAGCCTCGGCGCCAGGAACCCACCACGACGAACAGCGAGCTGAGGCTCCTCCAGAGCAGCCAGCACACCCCAGTCCGGCACACCACCGTCACCGTCGGCATCATCGTCAATGTCCACCAGGGTGATCCGGCCCGGATGCTCCGACTGCGCACTGCGCACCAGACCCCACACCGGCGCCAGCGCCAGATCCGGAACCTCATCACCCACCGCGATCGCGTTCCTCGTCACCACCACCAACCGCGCATCAGCCAACACCTCACCCGCCAACCACCGCTGAACCAGCCCCAGCACCCCCGTGGCCACGGTCAGCGGAGTACCCGCCGACCCGTCCACCTCGGCCAGCACCAGATCCGGCACCGGCGCACCACCGACCAACGCCCCCTCCAGCGCATCCAGATCGGCATACCCCGACTCACCCAGCACCGCGATCCGTACGGAGGCCGCAGGCGGTGTCGGGAGGGTGGTCCAGTCCACCGTGAACAGCGAACTGTTCCCCGGTCGCTGGACGCTCGCGAGCTGCGCCTGGTCGACCGGACGGAAGGCCAACTCGTCCACGCTCGCAACCGGCACGCCGTACTCGTCGGCGATGTCGATCCGCAGCGCTGATTCACCCCCCGATCCGATCCGCACCCGTACGCGGGAGACGCCACCGTTCCCGAGACGAATGCCGGACCAGGAGAACGGCAGCCCTGCCGAGAACCCTTCCTCCCCGTGGTCGAGCCACTCGAGTCCGCCGTGGAGCGAGGCGTCGAAGAGTGCCGGGTGGATACCGAAACCCCGGGCGGACTCGGCGTGCTCCTCAGGAAGCGCGACCTCGGCGAAGATGTACTCACCATCACGCCAGGCCGCCCGCAGCCCCTGGAACACCGGCCCGTAGTCATACCCGGCGTCCGCCAGACGCGTGTACAACGCCTCGACATCAACCGGCTCGGCACCCGGCGGCGGCCACTCGACCGGCAACACCGACACCAACGGCTGCGTCTCCGCCACGAGCACACCCCGCGCGTGACACACCACCTCGGGCCGCTCGCCCTCACCCCGCTGCTCCGCACGGGAGTAGAGCACGACCGCACGGCGGCCATCCTCATCGGGCTCGCCGACAGTGACCTGCAACTGCACCGCCGCACTGCCTTCAAAGATCAGCGGTGCCTCCATGACGATCTCTTCGAGCACCGGGCTGCCCGCGTGCTGCCCTGCCGTCACGGCCAGTTCGACCAGCGCGGTGCCGGGCACGATCACCGTGCCGAGCACGACGTGGTCCTGCACCCAGGGCGCACTGTCCTGCGACATGCGTCCGGTGAACAGCCACTCGTCCCGCTCCCCCACCTGGACAGCGGCAGCCAGCAGTGGGTGGTCGAGCCGCCCGAGTCCGGCGGCGGCCGCGTCACCGGCCCCGGCGCCGGGGGTCAGCCAGTAGCGCTCGCGCTGGAAGGCGTAGGTCGGCAGGGAAACGCGCCGAGCGCCGGTACCGGCATACAGCGCCGACCAGTCCACCGGCACGCCGGCCAGATGCGCCTGCGCAATAAACGCCGCGAACGTCTCCGCCTCGGGGTGACGCGCCCGCAACACGGTCGCGAACACCGCCTCCGTGTCCTCATCCACCGCCTGACGCGCCAACGCCGTCAGCACACCATCCGGACCCAACTCCAGGAACCGGGTCACACCCTCGCCCTGCAGGGTACGAACCCCGTCGGTGAACCGGACCGCCTGACGGACGTGATCCACCCAATAGCCAGGGTCAGCCAGCTCCGCCGACACCAGAGCACCCGTCACATTCGACACCACCGGGACTCGGGGGACGTGGTACGTGAGGGTCTCGGCCACCTTGCGGAAGTCGGCCAGCATCGGCTCCATCCGATGCGAATGGAACGCATGACTCACCCGCAACCGAGTCGTCTTCCGGCCCTGCCACCGCGGCAACCACTCATCAAGCGCATCCAAGTCCCCGGACACCACCACCGAACGAGGACCGTTCACCGCAGCGATCGACAACCGGCCCTCGAACCCGGCCAGCTCCCCAGCCACCTCCTCCTCCGCCGCCTGCACCGCCGCCATCCCACCACCAGCCGGCAACGCACCCATCAACCGGCCACGAGCCACCACCAGCGCACACGCATCCGCCAGCGACAGCACCCCCGCCACGTGAGCGGCCACCAGCTCACCGACCGAATGCCCGATCAGATAGTCCGGGCGCACTCCGAGGGACTCGACCAGCCGGAACAGGGCCACCTCGACCGCGAACAACGCAGCCTGCGTGAACTCCGTCGCATCCAGCAACCCCGCATCCGCAGAGCCCTCCTCAGCAGCCAGCAGACTCTGAAGCGAACGGCCCAGCCGCGGGTCCAGCTCCGCACACACCTCATCCAACGCCCGCGCGAACTGCGGGTAAGCAGCGGCGAGTTCCACACCCATCCGCGCCCGCTGCGCCCCCTGCCCCGTGAACAAGAACGCCGTACGACCCGCCCCCACCCGACCGTCGAACACACCAGCCGCCGGTACACCGCCGGCCAAAGCCGCAAGCCCCGCCAGCAACCCCTCCCGGTCCGACGCCACCACCGCAGCCCGCTGCTCCAACTGCGCCCGCGACACCACCGACGAGAAACCAGCGTCCAGGACGTCAAGCTCCGGATGCGCCAGCAGATGGGCGCGCAGCCGCTCGGCCTGGGCCCGCAAGGCCACCTCGCCCTTGCCCGACAGCAGCACCGCGGCCGGCCGGTCCGGCACACTCACTTCCCCGACCGACACCGCAGAATCCTGCGGCGCCTCTTCCAGAATGAGGTGGGCGTTCGTACCGCTGACTCCGAAGGAGGACACCCCCGCGCGCCGCGGCCGCTCACCCGCAGGCCACTCCTCCGCCTCCGTAAGCAGCTTGACCTGACCGGCCTCCCAATCGACATGCGGCGACGGCGCATCCACGTTCAACGTGGCAGGCAACTTCTCATGCCGCATCGCCATGACCATCTTGATCACACCCGCGACACCGGCCGCCGCCGACGTGTGACCGATGTTCGACTTGATGGACCCGAGCCGCAGCGGATCGTTGTCAGCCCGCTCCTGCCCGTACGTGGCCAGCAGCGCCTGCGCCTCGATCGGGTCACCCAGCTTCGTGCCGGTGCCGTGACCCTCCACGGCATCGACATCGGCAGGGCTCAACCCAGCATTAGCAAGAGCCTGCCGGATCACCCGCTCCTGCGACGGACCGTTCGGCGCCGTCAGACCATTACTCGCACCGTCCTGATTCACCGCGCTGCCCCGGACAACACCAAGAATCCGATGACCGTTGCGCCGCGCATCCGACAACCGCTCCAGCACGACCAGACCAAGACCGTCCGAGAAACCCGTGCCATCCGCTCCGGCCGCGTACGACTTGCAACGCCCGTCGGGCGACAGCCCACGCTGCCGACTGAACTCCATCAACAGGAACGGACCTGCCATCACCGTCACGCCGCCCACCAGCGCGAGCGAGCATTCACCCGAGCGGAGCGCCTGGGATGCCATGTGCATGGCCACCAGCGACGACGAGCACGCGGTGTCCACCGACACCGCCGGACCCTCAAGCCCCAGACTGTAAGCAACCCGACCCGACACAACACTCGTTGTCGCTCCGGTCAACCGCAGTCCCTCGACTTCCGGAAGGCTGCCGGCCGGTACCGCTCCGTAATCCGAGGCGCCCACACCGCAGTAGACGCCTGTGTCGGAGCCGCGCAGTGAGGTCGGGTCAATACCCGCGTCCTCGAACGCCTCCCACGCCGCCTCCAGCATCAACCGCTGCTGCGGATCAATCGC
>NZ_JBFBBR010000031.1:0-43943 GCF_040682795.1 Streptomyces sp. NPDC051105
CCCCACGGGTCCCAAACACCCCCCCGGCCCCCCCCCCCACGGGTTGGGCCCCCCTTCCACTTCTGTGGAGCTAAGGAGAATTGAACTCCTGACCTCCTGCATGCCATGCAGGCGCTCTACCAACTGAGCTATAGCCCCGTATTTCGCTCCGCCGGGTTTCCCTGGCGGCGACGCCAACATTACACGGTCGACCGGGCCCACCACCAAATCGTTTCCGTTCTGTACGGATACGGACGCTAGTGTCGGACTTCGTGACCGTGATCGTGTTCTCCGAGACCCGGCGCCGGGTGCCGGCCGCCCTGGGGACGTGCCTCCTGTCGTTCACGGCGTTCTGGGCGGCTCAGCGGGCCGCGCACGTGTCGATGATCGACCTGATGGTCTACCGCGCGGAGGGGGCGACCGTCCTCGCGGGCGGCGACCTCTACGCGCTGCGTACGACGGCCGCTCATCTGCCGTCCACCTACCCGCCGTTCGCGGCGCTGCTTTTCACCCCGTTGACGCTGGCGGACGTCCCGACCCTGCGGACGCTGGCGACGGCCGGCAACCTGGTTCTTCTGGTGGTGTTCGTGGCGCTTTCGCTGCGGCTCGCCGGGCACGCGCGCGTGGAGGGCGTGCTGTGGGTCGCGGCGGCGGCGGTGTGGTGCGAGCCGGTGTGGACGACCGTGCGCTACGGGCAGGTCAATCTGCTGCTGGCCGTGCTGGTCCTGTGGGATCTGTCACGGCCTCCCGAACGGCCGGGCCGCTGGGCGGGGGTGGGCGTGGGGATCGCGGCCGCGGTCAAGCTGACGCCCGCCCTGTTCGCCGTGTTCCTGCTCGCCACGGGCCTGATGGCGCGCCGCGGCGGCCGGGACGGGGGGCCGTGGCTGCGGCACGCGCGCGGGGCGGCCGTCGCCTTCGCGGGGGCGACCCTGCTGGCGGCGGCCGTCCTGCCGTACGACTCGTGGCGGTTCTGGACCGGGATGGTGTTCCGGACGGGGCGGGTGGGGCGGGCCGAGGAGACCGCGAATCAGGCTCTGCGTGGCGTTCTGGCGCGCTTGCTGCACACTCCCGAGCCGGGAGCGCTCTGGACCGCCGCAGCGGCTCTGACGGCCGTCCTGGGGCTCGCCGTGGCGGTCGCGGCGGAGCTGCGCGGCCGGCGGGGCTGGGCGGTGGCCGGGTGCGCCGTGACCGCACTGCTGATCAGCCCGGTGTCCTGGTCGCACCACTGGGTGTGGTGCGTGCCCGTGGTGCTGCTGCTGTGGGCACGCGGGCACCGGGTGGCGGCCGCCGGCACCCTGCTGGTCTTCTGCTCGTACGCCCTGTGGTGGGTGCCACACCGGCATGGACGGCCCGAACTGCACCAGAACGCCGTCGACTTGACGTTGTCGGCGCTCTACGCGATCACCGGCCTGGTGTTCCTGGCGCTCGCCCGGACATCGTTGCCGAAGCCGGGCGCCGCTCAGGCCGTGACGAACGAGTAGAACCGCTTGAGCGTGCAGTGCTCCTCGAGAAGACGGCCGTAGATCGGCTCGCCCTCCAGTTCACGGTAGGTCTCGATCGGGTCGCCTTTTATGATCAGCGCCCGAGCGCATTCCTCGCACCAGTACTGGTAGTCGGGGTTGATCGGCTCCATGTCGCGGACGATCGGGGTGCCGCTTCCGCACCAGTCGCACTTCCGCCTGTGTGCACCCATCGATCAGCTCCAGCTGTGGCCGCAGGCCGTGCACACGTAGGAGATCCCGCCGTTGTCGCCCAGTACTTGGGCCACGTGTGCGGAACCGCAGGAAGGGCAGAGCAGCCGGGTGATCGTATCCCGTATCAACGCCGCACCGAGGAGGTGGCCGCCCTCCTCAAGGATGCTCGCAGGCATCGCTACTCCCTCCCGTCGGGCCGCGCCCCCTTCCGGCCGTTTGATTCTGCCACGGCCGGACCAATACGGTCAGCGACGCCTCAGTACCAGTCCGGACACGGCACCCGCGGCCGCCGTCGCGGCGAGCGCCCATGCGCAGGCTGACAGCGCCTCCGCAGAGGTATACGCCCCCGGCGCCCCAAGTGACTCAAGCCGGTTCAAGAACAGTGTGCCGAACGCGGCGACGCCGATGAGCTGGCCGAGCTGGGTGACGGTCGCCAGGAGGCCGCTGGCGTCCGCCGCGTCCTCGGGGCGCACGGTTGCGAGCGCGCCGGTGAGTGTCGGACTGAAGGCGAGCGCGAGCCCCACGCCCACGCCGGCGTACGCCGCGTAGAGCTGCGCGCCCCCGTCTCCGCCGTCGTGGAAGGCCAGCCCGACGCCGGCGACGGACAGCGCCGTGAGCGCGAACCCGGCCGGCGTCAGCGCCCGCTGCCAGGAGGCGGGCCACCTGCGCCAGGTCAGGGCGACCGCGCCGAAGACGACAGCGGTCGGCGCGAAGGTGAGTCCGGCACGCAGCGCGCCGTAGCCGAGGCCACCCTGGACGTGCAGGGTGAGGGCGAAGAGGAGTCCGGCGTTGACGGCCATCACGGCGAGGATGCGGAAGACGGCCAGGCCCATGCCGGGGTGGCGCAGCACCCGGGGTGCGACGATCGGGGCGCCGCCGCGCCGGGCAAGCCGGGACTCGTAACCGCAGAACAGCGCGAACAGGAGCACGGCGGCCGTCAGGGACAGCCAGGACCACAGCGGCCAGTCCTCCTCCTGGCCGAGCACCAGCGGAACCGTCAGCAGCGACACCGCGGCCCCGAGCAGGACCAGGCCGGGCAGGTCCAGGCCGCGCGCCCGCTCCGGTCCGGATCCGGCGCCCGCCGGCAGGACACGCCTGCCGAGGACGAGGAGTACGGCGCCGACCGGCACGTTGACGAGGAACACCGGCCGCCAGCCGGTGCCGAACAGGTCCGCGCTGACCAGGACGCCGCCGATGGTCTGGCCGGCCGCGGCGCCGACCGCGAGGACCGCCGAGTAGGCGCCGAGCGCCCGGATGCGGGCCTCGCCGGTGAAGGTGCGCTGGATGATGCTGAGGACCTGCGGGATCATCACCGCCGAACCGGCGCCCTGCACCAGCCGGAACACGATCAGCTCGGTGGCCCCCTGGGCCAGGCCGCAGGCCAGCGAGGCCGTGGTGAACAGCGCGAGGCCGGCGAGGTGGACCCGGCCGTGGCCGAGCCGGTCACCGAGGCGGGCGCCGGTGATCAGCAGCACGGAGTAGGTGATGGCGTAGCCGGCGACGACCAGTTGCAGGTCGGCGCCGGAGGCATGCAGTTCGGAACCGATGGTGGGGGCCGCGACGTTCACGATGAAGACGTCCAGCACGGCCATGAACAGGGCCGCGAGGACGACCGTGAGAAGCAGCCGGGGCCGGTTGTCAGTGCGGGGTGCTTCACTTTTCGCAGGGGTTCGAGCGGGTGCGGGACCGGGTCCCGTCCGGGATGTCGTCGTCATGTGTCCGAGCGTGGCGAGGGGCCGGTACGGGTGCCGAGAGCCCGCCGATGCTGGTACTGGCAGCACCTGGCAGAGGGCGGGTGCGGCGCCCACGATGGAGGACGTGACGACGGGGGACGTGACGATGAGGACCACTGCACACCGCCGCAGGCCGGAGCTGGCCGCGTTCCTGCGCAGCAGGCGGGCCCGGGTGACACCGGCCGACGTGGGGATGCCTCCGGGGCTGCGGCGGCGTACTCCGGGGCTGCGCCGGGAGGAGGTCGCCCAGCTCTCGGGCGTGGGGGTGACCTGGTACACGTGGCTGGAGCAGGGCCGGCCGATCAACGCGTCGCCGCAGGTGCTGGACGCGGTGGCGCGGACGCTGCGGCTGGACGCGCCGGAGCGGGAGCACCTGTACCGGCTGGCGGAGGTGCCGTACGCGGCGGCGCCGGAGAGTCTGTCCCGGTCGGTCGGCGCGGAGGTGCAGGGCATTATCGACGCCCTCGATCCGCTGCCCGCGGTGGTGTACACGTCGCGGTACGACGTGCTGGCCACCAACCCGGCCTACCGGGACCTGTTCCTGGTGCCGGAGACGGTGCGGATCGGTGTGCCGAACGTTCTGTGGACGTTGTTCACGGTGTCGGAGGAGGCCTGCCCGGTGATGCACCGGGAGCGTGAACTGCCGGTGATGGTGGCGACCCTGCGCTCCTGCTACGGCAGACATGTCGGCGAGCCGGCCTGGGAGGAGTTCATACGGGCGTTGTCCGCGACGAGTGCGTACTTCGCCCGGTTGTGGGCGAGCGGTGCGGTGGCGCAGCCAGGGCCGCGGGTGAAGACGTTCCGTCATGAGGCGGTGGGCGAGCTGCGGATGACGTCTCAGTCGCTGTCGATCGACGGGATGCCGGAGTCCCGGATCGTGGTCTACACGCCGGAGGACGAACGGACGCGGGAGCAGGTCGCGTTACTGCGGGAGCGCAGGCAGCGGCTGTGGCCGGTGACCGGCGCCGAGGCTGCCGAGATCATCCGGGAGTGGAACACACAAAATCCCGCCCTCTGAAGAGAGGGCGGGACTTTATCACCGGTCTTTGACAACTCGACAGTGTGTGGAGTGTCGATCTGTGGAGCTAAGGAGAATTGAACTCCTGACCTCCTGCATGCCATGCAGGCGCTCTACCAACTGAGCTATAGCCCCTCGTGTTCTTCCCGTCTTTCCGCTCGGCGGGGCGAACAAGAAGAACTTTAGCCTGCGACCTGCCGGAAAGTGAAATCCGGGTCCCGGGGCGGGACGGGGGGCCGCAGGACCGTCGGTCGACGGCCGAAAAGGGCTCTCAGTCGTCGTCGCCAAGGACGGGCTCCGGCAGGGTGCCCGCGTTGTGCTCCAGGAGCCGCCAGCCGCGGGCGCCTTCGCCGAGCACCGACCAGCAGCAGTTGGTGAGGCCGCCGAGGCTCTCCCAGTGCTGGGACTCCAGGCCGAGGAGGCGGCCGATGGTGGTGCGGATGGTCCCGCCGTGGCTGACCACCACGAGGGTCCCGTCCTCGGGGAGCTTCTCGGCGTGCCGGAGCACGACGGGCGCGGCCCGGTCGGCGACCTCGGTCTCCAGTTCGCCGCCGCCGCGGCGGACCGGTTCACCGCGCTTCCAGGCGGCGTACTCGTCGCCGTGGCGGGCGATGATCTCCTCGTGGGTGAGGCCCTGCCACACGCCCGCGTAGGTCTCACGCAGCGCCTCGTCGCGGATCACCTCGAGGCCGGTGAGCTCGGCGAGCCGGGCGGCCGTGTCGGATGCCCGCCTCAGGTCGGAGGAGACGATCGCGTCGGGGCTCAGGGAGGCGAGCAGGCGGGCGGCGCGGCGGGCCTGGCCGATGCCGGTCTCGGTGAGCTCGACGTCGGTGGAGCCCTGGAAGCGGCGCTCCACGTTCCAGAGGGTCTGGCCGTGCCGCCACAGGATGATGCGGCGGCCGCGGCCCCTGCGGTCGGTGACCTCGCCCGTGGCGCTCATCACCACTCCCCGCCCGGCTCGCCGGCGTCCTCGGCGGCCTTCAGCTCGGCGTGCTCCGCGGCCTTGCCTCGGGTGGCCTTGGCATCGGTGGGCAGCTCGATCTCGGGGCAGTCCTTCCACAGCCGCTCCAGGGCGTAGAAGACGCGCTCCTCGCTGTGCTGGACGTGGACGACGATGTCGACGTAGTCGAGCAGGATCCAGCGGGAGTCGCGGTCGCCCTCACGGCGCACCGGCTTGGCGCCGAGTTCCTTCTGGAGGCGCTCCTCGATCTCGTCGACGATCGACTTGACCTGGCGGTCGTTGGGCGCGGAGGCCAGCAGGAAGGCGTCCGTGATCGACAGGACGTCGCTGACGTCGTAGGCGATGACGTCGTGGGCGAGCTTGTCGGCGGCCGCCTGGGCGGCGGCGGTGATGAGCTCGAGGGAACGGTCGGTGGCGGTCACTACTTGGCTTTCCGTCGGCGGTCGTTTGACCTCAAGGGTCTCACGGACCGCCGGGCGCACCCCACGTGATTACCGCGTCACGTGGGGTGCGAGGGACGTGCTCAGGAGGAGGACGGCTTGTAGTCCTGGCCGAGGACGACCGAGACGTCGGCGCCCGAGCCGACCGTGCCCTTGGCGACGGCGCCGGTGCCCAGGCCGAGGGTCTTGGCGACCTCGGTGGCGTTCTCCTTGTCGGCGGCGTCGGAGTACAGCACCTTGGAGGCGGCCTGGGTGCCGGAGGCCGTACCGCCTTCCAGGAAGGTGTAGCCGCCGTTGACGAGGACCACGCGGGCCTTGTCGGTGTTGTCCTTGACTCCGGTGGCGTTCTGGACGGAGACCCGGACCGCGGAGTCCGCGGAGGGGCTCTTGGCGGTGCCGCCGAGGATGTCCTTGACCACGCTGGAGCTGGTCTGGGCGCTGAGGGTGCCGTCGCTCTGCACGGGCAGCAGGGCCGTCTTGTAGTCGCCGCCCTTCGCGAGGTCGGCGAGCTTGGCGAGGAAGGTGCCGAGGTCCTTGTCGGTCAGCGAGGGGTCGAGGATCTGCGCGAGGGTCTGCACGGTGACCGTGGCGGCCGCGGAGTCGGAGGACATCTTGCGCAGCACGCCCTGCATGACCTGCCCGAACCGTTCCAGCTGGGCGTTCTGGGCCTCGCCGGAGGCGCGGTAGGTGGCGTAGGCGACGGCGGCCTTGCCGCTGAGGGTCTGGTCCTTGCCCTTGTGGACCAGGGGCGCCTGGCCCTTCTTCTTGGCGTCGGGGTCGGGGACGTCGGCGTTGGTGTCGATGTCGATGTTGCCGACGAGTTCGACGAGGTTCTGCAGGTAGGGGGTGTCCAGGCGCCAGGTGCCCTCGATGCTGGTGCCGAGGACGGTGTCGAGCTGGTCGCGGGTTCCGGAGGAGCCGTCGTCGCCGACGGACTTGGCGAGGGTCGTGGTGGTGCCGTCGTCGTCGGTCATGGCGAGCGAGTTGGGCAGCAGGACGGTGGTGCCCTGCTTGGTGGTGGTGTTGTCGACGAGCAGCGCGGTCGAGGTGCCGCCGCCGCTGGTGTTGTGCAGGTGGACGACGACCACGTCGCGTTTCTGGGCGGCCGCGGACGTCGTCGTACCGCCCTTGGAGCCGGAGGAGGACAGGCCCGGCAGCTTTCCGGCATACCAGAGGTAGCCGGCGCCGCCGACGGCGACCAGGGCGAGGACGACGACCAGGGCGGTCATGCGGCCGCGGGCGCGGCGCTTGGCCTCCTCGCGGCGCTCGGTGCGGTTCTCGGTGAAGTTCAGCCAGTCGATGACGTCCTCGGAGTCACCGTCCGGGACCTCGACGAACGCGAACTGCTCGGTGTGGTAGTCCCGTTCGTCTCCGGGGGTCTGCCGGGGACCGGTGGTTTCCCCGACGGGCCCGGCCTGCTGCGGGATGTGCGCGGTCTGCTCGGCGACCCGGGGCTGCCGGCCGCTGGTGGCGGCCTGCCCGTAGGGGTCGTAGACGGGCGGGCCGCCGGTGCCGTACGGGTCGTAGGCGGGTGTGACCGGCTGCTGCCCGGTGTCGTGAACGGGGGGTACGGGGGCCTGCTGCCCGGTGTCGTACGCCGGCGGGCCCTGCCGTCCGGTGTCGTACGGCTGCGGGACCTGCCCCTGCCGGCCGTCTCCGGCGTACGGGTCGTAGCCGTAGCCCTGTCCGGCGTACGGGTCGTACGTCTGCTGTTGCTGTGCCGGGATCTGGCGGTACACCGGCTGCCCGTACTCGTCGTAGCCGACGAGTTCGTACTGGTCGCTTCCGTAGCCCGCGTCGTATCGGTCGTTCACCGGTGCCCCTCTCGGCTCACTCGCCGCGGTACAGCTCGCGCTTGTCGATGTAGCGCACGACTCCGTCCGGCACCATGTACCAGATGGGGTCGCTCTTGGCGACTCTCGCACGGCAGTCTGTGGAGGAGATGGCGAGCGCGGGAACCTCCACCAGCGAGACGCCGCCCTCCGGGAGACCGCGGTCGGTCAGTTGGTGGCCGGGCCGGGTGCAGCCGATGAAGTGGGCCAGGGAGAAGAGTTCCTCGGAGTCCCGCCAGGTGAGGATCTGGCCGAGGGCGTCGGCGCCGGTGATGAAGAAGAGGTCGGCGTCGGGGTTGAGGGCGCGCAGGTCGCGCAGGGTGTCGACGGTGTAGGTGGGGCCGCCGCGGTCGATGTCGATACGGCTGACGGAGAACTGCGGGTTCTCCGCGGTCGCGATCACCGTCATCAGATAGCGGTCCTCGGCCGGTGAGACGTTGCGGTGGGTCTTCTGCCACGGCTGCCCGGTCGGCACGAACACCACCTCGTCGAGGTGGAACTGGGCGGCGACCTCGCTGGCCGCCACGAGGTGCCCATGGTGGATCGGGTCGAACGTCCCGCCCATCACACCGAGACGGCGTTTGCCGGTGTGCGCGGGGCCCGCGGGGGTGTACCGCGGGGTCGTCACCGTGTCCTCGGCGGCATCGGCCGCGTCATGCGCCGGACCGGTAGGCATGTCCTGCTCTCCCATGCGTGCAGACCCTACCGGCCCGGCCCGTGGGCCCCGCCCCGAGGACGGGTGCCGGGCTCGGCCGCCGGCTCAGCGGTCGCGGTTGAAACGGGTGGTGATCCACAGCAGAAGCAGCAGGATGATGAACGCGCTGCCACCGGTGACGAGCGGGTTGAGGCTGTTGTGGTTGCCGCCGTGCTCCTCGCCCTCGGCGGCGAGGGTGACCAACTGGGCAGCGGCGCTGTGAAGATTCATCATCTGCGGCAGGACCTATCGCGTGTGGACGGGATAAAGACGTCGGCCCATCGTATGCGGGCGGCCCGGCGACGATCACGCCGACTCCTCCGTTGAGCCGACTCCTCCGTTGAGCCGACTCCTCCGTTGAGCCGACTCCTCCGTTGAGCCGACTCCTCGGGTCCGTCGGGCCGGCTCCCCGGTCACGCCGGTTCCATCGGCCCCACGAGGGGAACGATCCCGGCGGTTCAGTCGTCCTTGTGTCTGTACCCGCGCAGCAGGAACCAGGCGGTCAGCGCGCAGCCCAGGAACATGACGATCAGAACGACCCGCAGCAGGTCGCCCGAGCCCTGTTGGTGGGCGGCGCTCGCGGCCTGGGGGAGCCAGGCGGCTCGGGGGTGGTGCTCCATGAGGCACTCCTTCGGCTGTACTGCCCGCCCACGGTATCTCCGCCTAGGCTGGGCCCTGCTTCGGGGGCACGGTGGGCTCACTCACGCACATGGGGGATGACATGTCCGACGACGGCCACGAGCAGAACGGGCACGAGCGGGTGCCGAGCAGGCAGCGCAGGCGGTTCCCGGGGATCTCCTCGCGCGCGTACGAGCATCCGGCCGACCGTTCGGCCCTGGTGGCGCTGCGCAAGCTGAGCGGCTTCGACACGGTCTTCAAGGCGCTCAGCGGGCTGCTTCCGGAGCGGAGCCTGAGGCTGCTGTTCCTGTCCGACTCGGTCCGCGTGTCGGACCAGCAGTTCGCACACCTGAACGACATGCTGCGGGACGCCTGTTACATCCTGGACCTGGAGAAGGTCCCGCCGATGTACGTCAACCAGGACCCGCAGCCCAACGCGATGTGCATCGGCCTGGACGAGCCGATCATCGTCGTCACCACCGGGCTCGTCGAGCTGCTCGACGAGGAGGAGATGCGTGCGGTCGTCGGGCACGAGGTGGGGCACGCGCTGTCCGGGCATTCGGTGTACCGCACGATCCTGCTGTTCCTGACGACCCTGGCGCTGCGCGTCGCCTGGATCCCGCTCGGCAATCTCGCGATCATGGCGATCGTGACGGCGCTGCGGGAGTGGTTCCGCAAGTCGGAGCTGTCCGCCGACCGGGCGGGGCTGCTGGTGGGGCAGGATCCGCGGGCCTCGATGCGCGGGCTGATGAAGATCGCGGGCGGCAACCATCTGCACGAGATGAACGTGGACGCGTTCCTGCAGCAGGCCGAGGAGTACGAGGCCGGGGGCGATCTGCGCGACTCCGTGCTGAAGATCCTCAACGTGCTGCCGCGCTCGCACCCCTTCACCACGGTCCGCGCGGCCGAGCTGAAGAAGTGGGCCCAGTCCCGTGACTACCAGCGGATCATGGACGGTCACTATCCGCGGCGGGACGGGGACAAGGACACGTCGGTCAGCGACTCGTTCAAGGAGTCGGCGGCGAGCTACGCGAGCGATGTGAAGAGCTCCAAGGACCCGCTGATGAAGCTGGTCACGGACATAGCGGGCGGGGCCGGCGGCCTGGGCGGCCGGGTCAAGCGCGGCTTCGAGGGGTTCACGAGCGCGCCGCCCCCCAAGGACGCTCCCCCGCAGGACGCACCGCCTCAGGACGGTCCCGCGCATGAGGAGCCCCCGCGGGACGAGGAGTAGCGGGGGGCCGTCAGACCTTCGGTTCGGCCCCGGCGGCCAGCGTGCCGCACAGGGCGGTGGCGCTGTCCGTGGCGTACGGGTCGGTGCCGGCCGGGCCGCCCGCCCTGGCCGTCTCACCGGCCAGCAGCGGGTGCAGGTGGTCGGCGGAGTCCCCGGCGCAGGACAGCGGGCCGGCCTGGACGTAGGAGACGACCAGCTGGGCCTGGCGCAGGCGCAGGTCGTCCCGGTCGAAGCGGAAGGTCAGCTCACGGCGGACGGTGAACAGGGAGACCTGGGAGCCGGCCGGGGCGCCGGTGGCGCGCAGCGCGTAGACGAGGGTGTGGTCGGCGGTGACCTCCAGGGTGGCCGAGTCGGTCTCGGTGGCCTGCATGCTGCCCTGGACGCGGATCTTCGGATCGGCGAGCTCGGCGCGGGTGGGGTCGAAGCGGACCAGCCATCCGGTGGGCGCGTGCCGGCCGTCCGCCGCGGGGTGGTCGAGGCTCTGGTCGAACTGGTCGAGCTGCCCGGGGTCGAGCAGCACCCGCGCGGGCCGCACCTCGCTGCTGTCGAGGACCTCGGGGTAGAGCGCGGAGCGGACGATGTAGTCCTTGGCCGTGGTCAGGGCGGTGACGACCTGGCTGTCGGAGAAGTGCGCGGTGCTGCGGGCGGGCGGCAGCGGTATCCCCTCGGCGCCGACCTCGTACTGTGCGGCGGGGCTGTGCGCGAACAGGGTCTCGGCGTCCGCGGCGCCGGGCACCTTGCCCTGCGGGGCGAGCGGGACGACGGTCATCCGCAGGGGTTCGACGGGCCGCTGGGCCTCCTGGGTGCCGTAGGGGTGGCGGACGCCCATGTAGATCGCGGTGCCGAAGGCGACGAGGATCAGCAGGACGAGGATCAGGGCCTGCCGGGTGAGGCCCCGGCGCAGGGGCGGGCGGCGGCGTACGGCGGGCGCGTGGTCGGCCATGCGTTCGCGCGCGGAGGATTCCTGGAGGCGGGCAGCGCGAACGAACGATTCGTCGAAGACGACGGATCGGTATTCGTCCTCTCCACCCACGGGGCCGCCCTCGGGTGTCCCCTCGGGTGGGTCCACAGGCCCGCCCATACTCTCAGAGTAGGTCTCGGAAGCCTCAGGTAAACGCCCAGCTACACGACAACTTCTGACAGGTTCTCACCAGAACGGGCAATCGCCGCTCAGGGGGTCCGCGGGACCGCGGAGACCGCCGGCTGGGCGGGCTGGGAGTACTCGGCGGACGCGGAGGGTGCCGCCGCGGTGCCCTGTTCCAGGCCGGTGGAGGAGGGCCTGGGCACCTGGTCGCGGCTGCCGCCCGAGGAGGCGCCGCGGTAGACGGCCGCGAAGGCCAGCGCGACCATGCCGATGCCCATGACGACGGCGAGCACCCAGGCGACGGGCCGGTGCCAGCGGACGTGCTTGCCGTACGTCCCCGCGGTGCCGTACCGGTCTTCGAGTACGTCGGGGTCGTCCAGGTCGTCGAGGTCCGCGCCGTGGCCGAAATCGGGGCCGTCGGGGCCGTAGCCGTCGTCGTATCGCTCGCCTCTGGCATGGGCGCGGCGGGCTTCGGCTTCGGAGGCCTCGGCTCTGGCCTGTGCGGCGGCAAGGAGGCGTTCGACCGCGGTCGGCTCGTGGATCACGGCCGCCGTCACAAAGGCCTCGTCGAAGACCACGGAGTCGAACTCTTCGTCCGACATCCCGCGGTCATGGTCGTCGTCGGGCTCCCAGCCGTCAGGGAACGGCGTGCCCCCCACGTCCTCCGGCACGGATCCAGAGTAGACCTGGGGGGTCAATTTGGGCAGACGGTATGGAAATTCATAGGCCCTGTGAGACGCCTCTCACGCCTGCGCGGGCCCCTGTACGCCCTTCCGCGCGCCCGCACGCCGTGTCGGGTGCGCGGCTGGGCCGTACGGGTGTCAGCGGCGGATGTGGCCGTCGCCGGTGACGATGTACTTGGTGCTGGTCAGCTCCGGCAGGCCCATGGGGCCGCGGGCGTGCAGTTTCTGGGTGGAGATGCCGATCTCGGCGCCGAAGCCGAACTGGCCGCCGTCGGTGAAGCGGGTGGAGGCGTTCACGGCGACGGTGGTGGAGTCGACCAGCTGGGTGAAGCGGCGGGCGGCCTGCTGGGAGGTGGTGACGATCGCCTCGGTGTGCCCGGAGGTCCACAGCCGGATGTGCTCGACGGCCCGGTCGAGGGAGTCGACGACGGCGGCGGCGATGTCGTACGACAGGTACTCGGTCTCCCAGTCCTCCGGGACGGCCTCGACGACGGTCGCCTTGGAGTCCTTGGCGTAGGCCAGCACGCGTTCGTCGGCGTGGACGGTGACGCCGGCCTCGGCGAGGGCGTCCAGGGCGCGCGGCAGGAACTCGGGGGCGATGTCCTGGTGGACGAGGAGGGTCTCGGCGGCGTTGCAGACGCTGACCCGCTGCGCCTTGGAGTTGATCAGGATGTCGATCGCCATGTCGATGTCCGCGTGCGCGTCGACGTAGACGTGACAGTTTCCGGTGCCGGTCTCGATGACGGGGACCTTGGACTCCATGACGACGGTCTGGATGAGGGAGGCGCCGCCGCGCGGGATGAGGACGTCGACGAGGCCGCGGGCGCGCATCAGCTCGTGGACGGACTCGCGGCCCTCTCCCGGCACCAGCTGGACGGCGTCGGCGGGCAGGCCGGCGCCGCCGACGGCGTCGCGCAGGACGCGGACCAGGGCGGTGTTGGACTCGTGGGCGGAGGCGGAACCGCGCAGCAGGACCGCGTTGCCGGACTTCAGGCAGAGGGCGGCCGCGTCGACGGTGACGTTCGGGCGGGCCTCGTAGATGATGCCGACGACGCCGAGCGGGACACGGACCTGGCGCAGGTCGATGCCGTTGGGGAGGGTGGAGCCGCGCACCACCTCGCCGACCGGGTCGGGCAGCTTCGCGACGTCACGGACGTCGGAGGCGATGGCGCGGACCCGCTCCGGAGTGAGGGTGAGGCGGTCGACGACGGATTCGCTGGTGCCGTTCTCGCGGGCCTTGGCGATGTCCTTGGCGTTGGCCTCGACGATCTCGCTCGTACGGACCTCCAGGGCGTCCGCGATGGCGAGCAGCGCGTCGTCCTTCACGGCACGCGGCAGCGGCGCGAGGTCGGCGGCGGCGGCCTTGGCACGGTAGGCGGCCTGGGTGACCGGGGACATGGCGTCGTACGGCGAGAGCGTGGTCATGGGGGAAGCGTAGTGCGCGACGGCGTCCCGTCCAGGCGTCATCCCATACCGCGAGACGGGTTCAAAAGGGGGCAAGAGGGGTCATGGCTAGAACGGGTGGATACCGACCGGTGTCGCCGGTCGCGGACCGTAGCCCTCGGCGATCCGCTGGTGGTAGGTCGTGCGGTCGATGACCTCCAGGCCGACGATCTCCCAGGCCGGCAGGCCGGCGGTCTGACGGTGCTCGCCCCACAGGCGCAGCGCGACGGCGGCGGCGTCGTGGAGGTCGCGGGCCTCTTCCCAGTAGCGGATCTCGGCGTGGTCGCAGGCGTAGCGGCTGGTGAGGAGGAACGGGTGATCGTGGGCCAGTTGTTCGAGTCCACGGCGCAGTTCCGGCAGGGGGACCTCGGCACCGCAGACGCTGAGGGTGACGTGCCACAGACGGGGCAGGTCCTTCGGCTCCTCGTAGGTGTCCCCGGCCGCGACGCTCGTCAGAGCACCGCGGGACGCCGCAGCCCCAGGGCGCACTCGTCTCACGACGGCCTCCTTCAGCTGTGCAAGCTGTGCTCGTGCGGAACGTGGTCCTGAGACAAAGTTGAGCAGGCCGCCAGGGTTCGTGTGGCGGTTTTACGGAACGTCCCCCACCGGGGCCCGTCGTTACGCCCCGTTTTTACGGGTGCAGGATCACCAGGTCGTCCCTGTGTACGACCTCGCGTTCGTACGCCGGGCCCAGCTCGCGCGCCAGCTCCCTGGTCGAGCGCCCGATCAGCTGGGGGATCTCCTTGGCGTCGAAGCTGACGAGCCCGCGGGCGACCGCGCGTCCTTCGGCGTCGCGCAGTTCGACCGGGTCGCCCGCAGCGAACTCGCCCTCCACGGCGGCGATCCCGGCCGGCAGCAACGACTTGCGGCCCTGTACGACCGCGCGGACGGCGCCGTCGTCGAGGGTGAGCGAGCCCTGCGGGGTGGAGGCGTGCTGGAGCCACAGGAGGCGTTCTGCGGACCGTTTGCCGGAGGGGTGGAAGTAGGTGCCGGTGTCGCCGCCGGAGAGTGCTTCGGCGGCGCGCACGGCGCTGGTGAGGACGACGGGGATGCCCGCGGCGGCGGCGATCCGGGCGGCCTCCACCTTGGTGACCATGCCGCCGGTGCCGACGCCGGCCTTCCCGGCGCTGCCGATCTCGACGCCCGCGAGGTCCTGCGGGCTCCGCACCTCCGCTATCCGCGAGGTGCCGGGCCTGCCGGGGTCGCCGTCGTAGACGCCGTCGACATCGGAGAGCAGGACCAGGAGGTCGGCGTGGACGAGGTGGGCGACGAGGGCGGCGAGGCGGTCGTTGTCGCCGAAACGGATCTCGTCGGTGGCGACGGTGTCGTTCTCGTTGACGACCGGCAGGGCGCCCATCGCGAGGAGTTTGTCGAGGGTGCGGGAGGCGTTGCGATGGTGGGCGCGACGGCTCATGTCGTCGGAGGTGAGCAGGACCTGGCCGACGCGGACGCCGTAGCGGGCGAAGGAGGCGGTGTAGCGGGCGACGAGCAGGCCCTGGCCGACGCTGGCGGCGGCCTGCTGGCGGGCGAGGTCCCTGGGGCGGCGGCGCAGCCCGAGCGGCGCGAGTCCGGCGGCGATCGCTCCCGAGGAGACGAGGACGACCTCCTTCTCCCCTCCGCTGCGGCTCTTGGCAAGGACGTCGACGAGCGCGTCGACCCGGTCGGCATCCAGGCCGCCGGAGGCGGTGGTCAGTGAGGAGGAACCCACCTTGACGACGATCCTGCGGGCCTCGCTCACGGCCTGCCTTGCGCTTGCCACGTCCTGTCCCCACTTCCTTGCGCGTGGCAGCAATCTACGCGAAGCGGATGTGCGGGGGACGCGGCCGTCCAGCCTCCGGACGGGGAGCACGCGCGGGCGTTGCGTAACCGATCGATCACGCCCCGCTCACGGCAAAAAGGTTGCACGGACTGCTTATAGAAATTGAAGCAAACGCAAAGTTAATTTGAAGTTTGTGTCATCTAAAGTTCGCAGCGTGAAGCGCATCCTCCTCAGATCGGGCAAGAGTCCTTACGACGCCGTCAGCGTCGAGGAGGCCCTGCACCGGGACGTCATAGCCACCAACTCCGGCAACCTGATCTTCAGCGATGCCGCGCACAAGATTCTCGAGACTCCGGGCACCGAGGTCGTGTCGAACGGCATGCCCTCCGACGTCGCCGCCGCCGCACGGATCAACGAGGAGTACGACGCCTTCGTCATCCCGCTCGCCAACGCCTTCCGGCCGTCCTTCGAGAGCGCGTTGAAGCGGATGACCCGGCTGGTCTCGAAGCTGAAAATCCCGGTTGTCGTGCTCGGCGTCGGTGCGCAGACCGGAGTCGGCTACAACCCGGACCGGCTGAAGCGCATCGAGCCGACCGTGCGGGAGTTCTGCGCGGCGGTGCTGGAGCGCAGCGCGTCGATCGGCGTGCGGGGCGAGTTCACCGAGCAGTACCTGAGAAGCATGGGCTTCAAGGACGTCGAGATCATCGGCTGTCCTTCGCTGTTCCTGTACGGCGACCAACTTCCGGTGCACAAGAAGGCGCTGGAGTTGACGCCGGATTCGCGGATCGCGATCAACGGCTCGCACAGCGCGGTGCGCACGCAGGGCCTGGACCGGATCATCACGCGCACCCACGAGCGTTACCCGCATCTGCGGTTCGTCGGCCAGAACCTCAGTGACGCGCGGCAGTTGCACTGGCGGGACCTGTCGGACCCGAACGCCGCGGTGACCGCGATGCCGACCCACCCGGACCATCCGATGTTCCTTGAGGACAAGGTGCGGGTCTACATCGACCCGGTCACCTGGATCGACGATCTGCGGTCTTTCGACTTCTCCTTCGGTTCGCGCATCCACGGCAACATCGCGGCGCTGCTCGCCGGCACGCCGGCCACCGTGCTGTGCGGTGACTCGCGGACGCTGGAGCTGTGCCGTTACTTCGAGATCCCGCACCTGCTGCTGGACCAGGCGGCCGAGGATCCCGATTCGGCGGACCCGGCGAAGCTGTACGCGGAGGCGGACTTCGGCGGGCTGGTCGGCGGCCACCGGGAGCGCTTCGAGCGGTTCACCGGGTTCCTCGACCGGAACGGTCTGGAGAACACCTTCACGCACGGCGACGGCGGTGCGGCCTTCGAGGAGCGGATGCGCGCGCTGGCGTTCCCGGCGGGCATCCGCCCCTGGAACGAGGCGGATCTCACCTCGCTCAGCTCGCGGTTCGGCTGGCTGCACAGCCGTATCGACGAACTGTCGCTGGACAATGTCAAGCTGCGGAAGGAACTGGCGCGCGCGGGGTCCCGTGCCAAGGCGGCGGCGGTCGTCGTGCCGCCGCCCTCGGTCTACCGACGGGCCCGGCGGGCCGTGGGCAAGCCGATCCGGCGGGCGCTGGGGACGGGCCAGTAGGCCGGCGGCCTGACCGGGCGCCCGGTCAGGCTGCCGCCGCTTTGACTTCGCGTGCCGGCAGCGACCTGCGGAGCCTGCGCAGAGCGCGCCGCAGGAAGGTGTTGGCCGCGTCCTCCCGGTAGCCCCCGATGGCGCGGGCCTCGCGGGCTTCGGCGAGGTAGATCCAGTCGGGAACGCCTGCCGTCCTGGAGCGGAAGTGCGGATAGGCGAAGTAGACGCGGGTGCCGCGCTTCTCCAGGAGGGCCCCGGCCTGTTTCTTGGCGTGTACGAACTCGACGACGTCCAGGAGGAGGTCGGGGCGCTGTACGGCGACCAGGTGGAGTCGCAGTCGTTCGTGGACCTTGAGGCGGCGGGCGATCTCCGGATTCCAGTGGGCGTCCATCAGCGGCCTGGCCAGCTCCAGCTTCTTCCGGCGCACTTCGTCGCTGTCCTTGAGGAACTTGGGACCGAACTGCGGGAGCAGGGTGACCAGGAACGGCCGGACCATGAGCGTGTCGCGACGCGCTCCGGCGGGGACCATGTCGGCGATCAGGTTCATCAGGGCGCGTGCGGAGTCGAAGCGGAGGGTGTAACTGCCGCTCTTGGTGACGTGTTTGCCGTCCTCGCGGCCGACCAGGTAGTAGCAGGGGTAGTCGGCGATCACGGAGACGCCGTCGGCGCGCAGGTAGGCCTCCATGGTGAACAGCGCGTCCTCGCCGGTCCACAGGGACTCGTCGAAACGCATGCCGTGCTGTTCGAGAAGTGCGCGGCGGAACAGTTTCTGCGCGCTGAGCGTGAACTTGATGTTGGACGAGAAGACGTCGGTGCGGTCGAGCGTCCGGCCCCACATGGACCGCGGCGCCGTGCGGTTGATCCCCTCGACCTTGCCGAGGACGACGTCCGTGTTGTTCTTGTCGGCCATGGCGACCATGCGGGCGAGGGCCTCGGGGCCGAGCCGGTCGTCGGCGTCCAGGAAGAACACATAGCGGCCTGCGGCCTTGGCGAGGCCGACGTTGCGGGGGCCGCTGGGGCCGCCCGAGTTCTCCTGGCGGATCACGGTGACCGGCATGGCCGCACGGTCCGCGAACTCCTCCAGGTACTCCCCCGTGCCGTCGGTAGACCCGTCGTCGATGGCGATGACCTCCATGCGTGCCGGGTCGAGGGTCTGGCGCTCCACGGAGGCCAGGCATTCGACGAGATACGGCATCGCTTCGTACGCCCCGATGATCACAGTCACATCAGGCTGCGCAACGACGGTCACGTTTTCCCCCTAGTCAATGGTGCGTTCCCCCTGCGTCACCTCGATCGCAACGTGTTAGATGGCCGGTCGGCCCAGCCGGTTGCCTTGGAGTGCACTTTCAGTGGCGCATGTCACGTGACTAGTAGCAAGCCGTGCGGTGTACAGCGGGTTACGTCGGACAGTACGGACGTCCGGTAAGAGCTGCTCACCGAAAACTGCGAAGCATCGGTAAGAAGAAGCGGAGTGGACGGCTAAGCAGAGGTAAGAAGTCGGGCTCGGGGGCACGCCGAGGGGGCTCGGTCCCGGCGGAGTTTCCCGGTACCGCGCCCCCTCGGCGTCGTGGTGCGAGCGGTCAGCCGGCGATGGTGCCCTCGGCCTCGCCGGCGGCCTTCAGCGGGTCTCCGGGCAGCACCTCGGCGAGTTCGGCCGCCTCGGGGTCACCGGCCGCGATGCGGGCCTCCTGGCCCAGGTTGCGGATGTCGGCCTTGCGGGCGAGCGCGGCGACGGCGGCGTTGAACTGCTCGATGGAGGTCGGCTCGTCCGGTCCCAGCAGATACTGCTTGAGCTCGTCCCGGTCCCCGGCCAGCGGATCGGCCGAGGGATCGCGTACGGCGTCCAGCAGGGCGTCCAGTTCCTTGGCGCTGTTGGAGAGGATCACGGCGGCGCGTACGGCGGTGTTCGCCCGCTTGAACTCCTCCACGCCGACTTCGGCGGAGTCGGTGACGGCGTACGGCTTGCCGCTGGCGATGAAGTCGGAGACGACGCTGGAGATGTCGGAGACCATCGCGTCGGAGACGTTGAAGCAGTCGTACAGGCGTGGTTCGGCGCCGATGACGACCCGGTGCTCGTGGTCGGGGAAGGAACGCCAGTGGGCGTCGTTCCATTCGGCGCGCAGCTGGGCGATCTCCTCGTGCTTCTTCAGGTCGACGACGTCGTCGCGGCTGGCCTCGGCTTCGTCGCGCTTCTCGCCGCCGGTGCCGGTCAGCTCGGCCAGGCGGGTCTCGATACGGATCAGCTCGGCCCGCGCCGCGGTCTGGGCGGCCGTGTCGGCGGTGAAACGGGGGTCGGCGGCCCGCTGGGCGGCGGCTTCCGCGACGAGGGCGAGGACGCGCCGGTGGGCGGCGCCGGCCTCGGCGCTGACGGTGCCGGTGAAGGGGTGCGGCTTGTAGAGGACGCGGACCGGCGGGTCGGCCGTGACCAGCTTCTTCACGATGTTCTCGCCGGCGAGCACGAGGGAGGTGTTGCCGGGGTTGCCGTCCCAGCCCTCCCAGGTGGGCGCGTAGAGGACGGTGGGGCAGCGTCCCTCGGTGGCGGGGACGTCCGGCCGGGTCTGGATGGGGGCCAGCTGCGGGCGGCCGACCTCGACGATGTCGTCGTCGCGGACACCGACGTCGGCGATGGCGTAGCGGTCACGGCCCGCGCGGCCGGCGGTCCACACCTCGTCGTAGACCTTGCTGAAGGGGTTGACGCTGGCCAGCTTGTCGCTGTCGCCGTGGCCGATGAAGACGTGCTTCATGGTGGGGACGCGCAGCAGGTGGATGTTCTTGCCGACGTTGGCCGCGTAGAGGGCGACACGGACCGTGGAGAGGTCCAGGTTCATCAGGTGCACACCGCCGGGCACGCAGATGACGGGGGCGGTGGTGGGGGCGAGGTTTTGCAGGATGACCCGTTCGCGCAGCAGGACCAGCGGGCGGGAGTCCAGCTGTTCCATGGTCTCCAGCCACATGTTGACCTGGTAGGCGGAGTCCTTGGAGCCGGAGAAGTAGAGCACGGTCTCGGGCTTGTAGTGGCCCAGCCAGTCGTCGACGGCGGCCAGCACGGTGTCCGCGTTCGGCGGGGTCTTGCGGCCGCGCACGTACGGCATCAGCACCAGTACGTATCCGCAGCCCAGGGCGAGGGTGATCCCGATGCCGACGAAGCCCGCGACGGCGTTGTCGGTCATCGCCGAGACGAGCAGACCTACGACGGCCGCGAGGTCGAGATGGAGCATCTTCTCGGCGGAGCGGTCGAGCAGGCCGCGCGGCGGGGCGTCCGGGATGCGGATGCGGGACTTCAGGTCGACGTTGCGGGTGGCGACCGGCATCCGGCGGCGGTTGCGGATCAGGGTGACCAGCGCGCCGTGCGGGGCCTGCAGGCCGTAGAAGGCGATGAAGCAGGCGATGGCGCCGTAGAAGATCAGGTCGTTCGACAGGGACATCCGGGCCAGCAGCAGGATCAGCAGCAGCTGCCGGATCAGGAAGCGGATCGACAGGCCGGCCCGGACCTTGCTCAGGCGGTTGATGAGGTAACTGCCCTTGCGGTGCAGGTAGTGGTCCGCCAGGTACGTGACGGCGGCCGCGGCCGCGAAGGCGTAAACGCTCGGGACGAGCGCGGCGATCATGAGCACGGGGAAGCCCAGCATCATGAGTGCCGCCGCGGCCAGCTCGGCCGCGCTGCCCACCCGGGCGACGCGAATAGCGGTGGATATCACGGAGAACCTTTTGCTGACAAAAAGGCCGGAATTTGACCTTGCGGACGATCTGGGAGGTTGTCGATCGGGAATTGTTACGGTTCAGGCCTCTGTGGTTGCTCCGCGAACGCGCAGCCACAGAGGCCTGAATTACAGATGACTAATGAAGGCCGATTATGCCACGCCGGCCTGTCGGTCCAGGACACTGGCCAGCGCCTGCTCGAAGCCGGTGGCCAGGCCTGCGGAGGCCGTCGGGTCCTGCTGGCGGACGTCGATGACATGGCCGGTGAGTTCGGACAGCAGCACGTCGAGGGAGGTGCGGGCGACGGCCTCGGAGGAGAGCAGCGAGCCCGCCGGTTCCTGGCCGAACGCCTTGGTGCGCATCGGGGTGGCGGTGCGCTCGGGGTTGACGCAGTTGACGCGGATGCCGTCACCGGCCCACTCGTCGGACAGGGCCTGGGTGAGGTTCACCATGGCGGCCTTGGTCGAGGAGTAGAGGCTGTATTCGGCGCGGCCGCGGGTGTAGCTGCTGGAGGTGTAGAGCAGCAGCTGGCCGTTGGTCTCGGCGAGGTACTTGTAGCTGGAGCGGGCGATCTGCACCGGGGCCAGGTAGTTGACCTTCAGCGCTTCCTCGATCGTGGCGTTGTCGGTCTCGGCGAGCTTGCCGATGCGCAGCACGCCCGCGGTGTTGACGACGTAGTCGATGCGGCCGGTCTCGGCGTACGCCTTGGAGAGCGCGTCGTCGACCTCCTCCGGGTTCTCCACGTGGGTGCCGGTGGTGGAGCGGCCCAGCGCGTAGACGTTCGCGCCGTAGGACTCGGCGAGTTCGGCGATGTCCTTGCCGATGCCGTAGGAACCGCCGAAGATCACCGCGGTCTTGCCGGTGAGCAGTTCGCGGTAGGCGTCCTCGTCCTTCTGCTCGGGCGCGGCCGTGGAGCCGAGCTGGAAGAGCTTGTCGGCGATGAAGACGTCGACGGGCTGGGTGACCTTCATGTTGTACTCGTCGCCCGCGACGACGTGGATCGGGACGTCCGGCAGGTACTTGAGGACGACGGAGCAGTCGTCGGTGGCCTGGAAGTTGGGGTCGCCGTCGGCGACTTCGTAGGCCCGCTTGATCGTGGACAGCTTGAACGCCTGCGGGGTCTGGCCGCGGCGCAGCCGGGAGCGGTCCGGGATCTCGGTGATGAACTCGCCGTCCTCGCCGTGGGTCCGCGTGACGATGATGGTGTCGGCGGACGGGATGGCGACGTCGACGGCCTGGTAGCGCTCCAGGGCGGTCACGCAGTCGTCAATGACGCGCCGCGACAGCAGGGGGCGTACGGCGTCGTGGAAGAGGACGTTGAGGTCCTCGCCGTCGGCCAGGCCCTCGCCGAGCGCCTCGATGGCGCGCTCGGTGGTCTCGTTCCGCGTGTTGCCGCCTTCGATGATCTTCTTGACCTTGGTCAATCCGGCCTTGGCGACGATCTTCTCGACGTCCGCCACGTAGCCCGGCGCCATCAGCACGATGATGTCGTCGATCGAGTCGGCGTTCTCGAAGGTGGTCAGGGTGTGCTCGATGACTGCCTTGCCGGCGATCTTCAGCAGCTGCTTGGGGATCGACAGACCCACCCGCTGGCCGGTGCCACCGGCCAGGATGACTGCGGTGGTTCGGGGCTTGGCTATGTGCTGGGACACAGGTGACCTACCTTGGGGCATCAGGGAACCAGGAAATGGTCCCACTTCCGGTAACCGCAGTGCAAGGTGAGTGCCGCCCGCTGCATATGTGCCCGCAACCTTTCATTCACCTTGCATCGCTGGTGATGGGTGTCGCCGATCGGACGTCCGGGGAAGTTCCATGAATTTGCTGTGAGTAACTACACAGGGCATTCCGGTTGCTGTGCGTGACACATGGCACCGCCTCGGCAGTGCTGAGCCGTCCGCACGGACGGCTCAGCAGAACTAAGCCGTGCTGCACGGACGGCTTAGCACGGCTAAGCCGTCCGCACGCAGCACCCCTGCTCAGCACCCACGCTCAGCACCCACGCTCAGCACCCACGCTCAGCGCCGTCGCAACCTCTTCAGGCATCGGTGCCCCAGTACCCGTACGAGTTCCTTCGACGACGTCTGGTGCACCGTGCGGGCCTTCGCCTCGGCGGTGTGCCGCACCGGTGCCGCGGCCGCCGCGGCGAGCGCGCCGTAGAGGGCCTGGGCCGCGACCTCCGGCGCGATGCGGGCCCCGGCGGCGGCCGGTCCGGCGGCCGGTCCGCGCTGCTCGGGCAGGGCGGAGAGCAGGGACGGGTCGCCGATGACGCGGACGCCCATGGCGCCGATGCGTTCCACCATCTCGGCGCCGATACGGCCGGCGGCCTCGACGGCCCAGTCGGGGGTGGAAATCTTCACGTCCTCGGCGGTGGGGCTGCACGAGTTCTTCATATGCATGACGGCGCCGTTGCGGACGAGCTTGGAATAGAGCTCGTCGGGCAGTCCATTGCCGCGGAATTCCACGTTGAGCTTTCGCAGCATTTCGGTCTCGGCGAGGGTGAGGGAGCGGTTCGCCGCGTCCGGGACGGGCCGCAGGAGGTTTTCGGGCAGTCCGAGCAGCGCTTCGAAGGTGCGCATCAGGCTGTCGCGGTCCCGGTCGTCGACGACGACGACGGTGATCCGGTCGGCGCCGACCGCTCGGATCCAGCGTTCGACGAGCCGGTCGTGCCGGTGCCGGCGCCAGAAGCTGGGGTTGGGCTTCTCGTAGGGGGCCTTGCGGAGCATGTGCTCCAGCCACTCCTCGTACCCCATGCGCAGCCCGTTCTGCACGTACTGCTGCCACTGCGAGGGCATGATCCGGGCGATCGGGCGCAGGGTGACGAGGACGTGGACGCGGTCGCCGCCGAGCTGCTCGACGATGCGGGCGACGGTCTCGTCGTCCGGGGCGTCGGCGAAGAACTCGCTGCTGACCACCGAGGTCCGGGATCCGGTGGCCTCGACCTGCTTGAGCAGCCGTGTCCAGTGCTTCTCGGTGGGCGCGGCGTCGCCGATCATCGCGGGCCGCGCGCAGGCGGCGAGGGCGGCTTCCATGGGGTGCCGACTGGTCGCCGGGAACTCCACGCCGTGCTCGGGCAGCTTGTCCTTCGCGGCGAAGAGGGCGCCCTGGATGGCCGTGGTGCCGGTTTTGTGCGGGCCGATGTGCAGCAGCCGGGTGCCGGCGGGCAGGGCGGCAAGGGGTCCGGTGGGGCTGGTAGGGCCTATGGGGGCGTTGTCCACCGGGGCTTCGCTTCTCGTACAGTCCGTCTCCATGGTTAACGGAAGGTAAGACGTTTACCTTAGGTTCACCTGAGAGAAGCCTGGGACACAGATGAGTCCCAGGCTCCTGTTACACAGACTTGGCTTCCCGGGCGCCCGGTTCGCTCGTCACACGACCTGTACGCCGGGTTCGTCCGCCTCGACGCGCAGGGTCGCGAAGGTGCTCGCCGTGGCCTGCGGCTTGACGACGGTGTCGACGACCCGCACGCGCGCGTCGATGCCGTCGCGGCGGATGTCGAAGAGGTGGTAGCCGCGGTGGGCGTCGATGACCTTCCAGTGCGGGTTGTCGGGCTTCAGCGGGTCGAACTGGGCGTGGAAGGCGGCCTGGTCCTGGTCGCCGTTGCTGGAGATGGAGGTGCCGACGAACTCGGCGCCGACCACGTCGGAGGACGGGTCGGCGAAGTCCTTCTTCAGGTCGCTGATCATCGTGAGGTGCCGGTCGCCGCTGAGTACGACGGGATTGCGGATCGAGGCGAACTCGTCCAGCAGGGCGTTGCGTTCGACCTGGTAGCCGTCCCAGGCGTCGTAGTACCAGAGTTTTCCGTCGCCGGGCAGGATGTCGGTCTCGGCCATCATGATCTGCGAGGCGATCAGGTTCCAGCGGGCCGGTGAGCGGTGCAGTCCGTCGAGGAGCCACCGCTTCTGCTCGGCACCGAGCATGGTGAGGGAAGGGTCCTCGGCGGCCGCCTGGCCGGTGACCTGGTCGCTGCGGAACTGCCGGGTGTCGAGGACGTTGAGCCGGGCCAGCCGGCCGAATTCCAGGCGGCGGTACATCTGGATGTGCGTTCCGTCGGGGATCGCGGTGGCCCGGACCGGCATGTGCTCGTAGTAGGCCTGGAAGGCGGCGGTCAGCCGGGCGGCGAACGCGTCGTGGGACTGCTTGTCGGGGTCCTGCGGGACCTGGCCGGCCCAGTCGTTGTCGACCTCGTGGTCGTCGAAGGTGACCACCCAGGGCGCGTTCGCGTGCATCGCGGCGAGGTCGGGATCGCTGCGGTACTGGGCGTAGCGGTTGCGGTACTGCGCCAGGGTGTACGGCTCTCCGGTCCCCTCGTGGCGGCGCGGGCCGGCCGAGGACGGCGTGGACTCGTAGATGTAGTCGCCGACGAAGAGGACGACGTCGGGGTCCTGGGCGAGCATGTCGGCGTACGGGGTGAAGTAGCCGTGCTGCCAGTTCTGGCAGGAGGCCAGGGCCACGCGCAGGGAGCCGCCCCTGGCGTGCGGGTGGGGCGCGGTGCGGGTGCGGCCCGTCGGGGAGATCCGGCCGCCGGCGCGGAAGCGGTACCAGTAGGAGCGGTCGTGGCGCAGTCCTCGTACATCCACGTGAACGCTGTGCCCGTACTCGGGCCGGGCGTGGGCGGTGCCCCGGCGGACGGTCTTGCGGAAGCGCTCGTCCTCGGCGATCTCCCAGGCGACGGGGACGACGGTGTCGGGCATGCCGCCGCCGTGGAGGGGGTCGGGGGCGAGCCGGGTCCAGAGCACGATGCCGTCGGGGAGCGGGTCGCCGGAGGCGATACCGAGGCTGAACACGCCGTCGGGCAGCGGGGTTTCGGCCGCCTGTGCGGAGGCGGGCAGCCAGAGCTGGGCGGATGCGGCGGCTGTGAGGACGGCGGCACCGGCGGTCAGAAAGCGGCGTCGGTCGGGCGATGGTGCTCCGGTCATGCGCGGACTCCCTTGCCACGGTGGCCTCTTGAACGGTCTGACCTTCGGAAACTCCCACGGTCGGACGGTCCGTGCGCTGAACGAGAGCATTCGTGCACATGACAACTGGGCAGACAACGGGCGATCCCGGCGTCAGAGGAACAGACCACGGGGGCCCCGGATCCGAGGGCGGCTCAGCGGCCGCGTCGCCCAGGGCGCGAACCGGCCTACGTCGAAGCCGTGACCCCCGCCGCCTGCCGGTCGCGGAACCGGCGGTGGCCCGGTGCGGCCGAGTTGCGCGGGTGCCGGGCCATGCCGAAGTCGAGGGGTGCCAGGTCGAGCGGGATCGGGAAGGTGCGCAGGCCCAGCCTGCTGCTCGACGGCACCTGGACGAGGTCCGGCGAGGTCGCCTGCCTCGGTCCCGAGGATCTGTCGCCGAACGGCATGGCCCGGATCGTCTCCGAGACGCTCGGCACCGAGGTCGGCTACCGGCAGATCACCGGTGCGGCGGTCAAGGAGCGCATGACCGGCTTCGGGATGAGCGGGGGCATGGCACAGGGGCTGGTCGACATGTTCGAGGCGAAGAACAGGGGCCTGGACCACGCCGAGCCGCGCGCCGCCGAGTCGACGACGCCGACGACGTTCCGGCAGGGTGCGAGGAGGTACTCAGGCCGGCCGTGACGGGCTGAGCTTCCCCAGCCACCCAGGGCCGGCCATCCGGGCCCTCGCCCCCTCCCCCGTCACTCCTCGAAGGGGTCGAAGTCGCCGTACTCGCGCAGCGACTCGTCGCGCTCCGCCTCGCGGTCGCGGCGGCGCTGCACGGCGGGGCGCTGTTCCTCGAAGCGGTGGTCCTCGCCGCGGCGGCCGAGCATCTCGGCGCCGGACATCATGGACGGCTCCCAGTCGAAGACGACGGCGTTGTCCTCGGGGCCGATGGCGACGCCGTCGCCGCTGCGGGCGCCCGCCTTCATCAGTTCCTGCTCCACACCGAGGCGGTTGAGGCGGTCGGCGAGGTAGCCGACGGCCTCGTCGTTGTTGAAGTCGGTCTGCCGGACCCAGCGTTCGGGCTTCTCGCCGCGCACCCGGAAGAGGCCGTCGTCCTCCTGGGTGACGGTGAAGCCGGCGTCGTCCACGGCCTTGGGCCGGATGACGATCCGGGTCGCCTCCTCCTTGGGCTTGGCGGCGCGGGCCTGGGCGATCAGGTCGCCGAGCGCGAACGACAGCTCACGCAGGCCGAGGTGGGCGACCGCCGACACCTCGAAGACGCGGTAGCCGCGGGCCTCCAGGTCGGGGCGGACCAGTTCGGCGAGGTCCCTGCCGTCGGGGATGTCGGTCTTGTTGAGGACGACGATCCGGGGCCGGTTGTCGAGCCCGCCGTACTGCTTGAGCTCCTCCTCGATGACGTCGAGGTCGGAGACGGGGTCGCGGTCGGACTCCAGGGTGGCGGTGTCCAGGACGTGCACGAGGACGCTGCACCGCTCGACGTGCCGCAGGAACTCCAGGCCGAGGCCCTTGCCCTGGCTGGCGCCGGGGATGAGTCCGGGGACGTCGGCGATGGTGTAGACGGTCGAACCGGCCGTCACCACACCGAGGTTGGGGACGAGGGTGGTGAACGGGTAGTCGGCGATCTTCGGCTTGGCGGCCGACAGCACCGAGATCAGCGAGGACTTGCCGGCGCTGGGGTAGCCGACCAGGGCCACGTCGGCGACGGTCTTCAGCTCCAGGACGATGTCCCGGAGGTCGCCGGGCACGCCGAGCAGGGCGAAGCCGGGTGCCTTGCGGCGGGCGCTGGCGAGGGCCGCGTTGCCGAGGCCGCCGCGGCCGCCCTGGGCGGCGATGTAGGAGGTGCCGTGGCCGACGAGGTCGGCGAGGACGTTGCCCGCCCCGTCCAGTACCACGGTGCCGTCGGGCACCGGCAGGACGAGGTCCTGGCCGTCCTTGCCGGCCCGGTTGCCGCCCTCACCGGGCTTGCCGTTGGTGGCCTTGCGGTGCGGGGAGTGGTGGTAGTCGAGGAGGGTCGTCACGGACTGGTCGACGGTCAGGATGACGTCGCCGCCGCGGCCGCCGTTGCCGCCGTCGGGGCCGCCGAGCGGCTTGAACTTCTCCCGGTGTACGGAGGCACAGCCGTGGCCTCCGTTACCCGCGGCGACGTGCAGCTCGACGCGGTCCACGAAGGTGGTCATGGTGGGGTGCCTCCAGTTACTTACGGGGTGATACCTATGTCAACACGCGAAAGGCGGACCCGCCTTCCCGATCGGGAAGTGAGGTCCGCCTCGCGAAACGTTCGGTCTGAGCCGTCCAGTCAGAGGACCAGGACTCAGGCGACCGGAACGATGTTCACGACCTTGCGGCCACGGTGGGTGCCGAACTCCACCGCACCGGGCTGCAGCGCGAACAGCGTGTCGTCGCCGCCGCGGCCGACGCCGGCACCGGGGTGGAAGTGGGTGCCGCGCTGGCGGACCAGGATCTCGCCCGCGTTGACGACCTGACCGCCGAAGCGCTTCACGCCGAGGCGCTGAGCGTTGGAGTCACGACCGTTACGGGTGGACGATGCGCCCTTCTTGTGTGCCATCTCTCCTCAGTCCCTTACTTCGCAGCCGCGGGGATCTCAGTGACCTTGATCGCCGTGTACTGCTGGCGGTGGCCCTGGCGACGGCGGTAACCGGTCTTGTTCTTGTAGCGCAGAATGTCGATCTTCTGGCCCTTGTGGTGGTCCACGACCTCGGCCTGGACCTTGATTCCGGCCAGCACCCACGGGTCGCTGGTCACGGCCTCGCCGTCGACAACGAGCAGGGTCGAGAGCTCGACCGTGTCGCCAACCTTGGCAGTGGAAATCTTGTCAACCTCAACGATGTCGCCGACAGCAACCTTGTGCTGGCGACCACCGCTGCGCACGATGGCGTACACGCGGATCTCACTCTCTCGCTCGGAACCGGCACCCCCGCAGTCCAGCCGCCCGGCACGCGGACGGCCTCTCCGGAACACCGTGTGCTCCGGAGGAAGAGGTTTACGGGGATGTGGCACGTCCTCATATCCATGGACACGCCGACGGTCAAGGTTACGGGGCGGTGGCCGAGGGGGTCAAACCGGGCCCCGGGAGTGTGGGGCCGGTCACTCGGAACAGACCCCACGGAGTGCGGCACCGGCCACCCTCGGCAGGCCCCACGGATTACGGGACCGGCCACCCTCGGCAGGCCCCACGGATTACGGGACCGGCCACCCTCGGCAGGCCCCACGGGTTACGGGACCGGCCACGGCAGGCCCCACGGGTTACGGGACCGGCCACTCGGACCGGTCCCGCGCCCGGGCGTCAGCCCTCGTCGGAGGCGGTGGTGACCGTGGTGGTCTTCTTCGCCGTCGACTTGGCGGCGGCCGTCTTGGCGGTCTTGGCCGCCTTCTTGGCCGTCGTCTTCTTCGCCACCGTCTTCTTGGCCGCGGTCTTCTTGGCGGCCGTCTTCTTCGCGGCCGTCTTCTTGGCAGCCGTCTTACGGGCCGTCTTCTTGGCCGGAGCGGCCTCCTCGACGCCCCCCTCGACGCCTTCCTCGGCGGCCTCGGCCGCGACCGGCGCCCCGCCAGCGGGAGCCTCCGCCTGCTCGGCGGCCTCCGTCGACGGTACGACCACGACGGCCGCCTCCTCCGACGCGGTCGGCGCGGTGGCCTTGCGCACCGCGCGGCGGCGCGGACGGGCCGGGGCGGCGCTCTCGGCGGGCGCGGCCGCCTCGGGCTCCGCAGCCGGTTCGGCCACCGGCTCCACCACCGGCTCCACCACCGCTTCGGCCGCCGGGGCGGTCTCGGCGACGACGGTCACCACGGCCGTCTCGGAGCCTGCCGGAGAACCGGCGGGCGCCGACACCTTCCGGGTGGCCCGGCGACGGGTACGGCCCTTGGACACGGCCTCCTCGGCGGCCGGGGCCTCCGGCGCCTCGGGGGCCTGGACGACCGGGTCCTCCACGGCGACCGGCTCGGCATGCGCCTCGGCGGCCGGCTCCGGCAGCACCTCACGCTCCGCCTCCACGGCGGCCGGTACGGCCTGGGCGGTCGGCGTCTCGGCCTCCGCGCCCCGGTTGCGGCCCGCGCGCTCCCTGGGCGCACCGGCCGGAGCCGACGCCCGGCGGCCCGTCCGGCGGCGGCTACGGCCGCGGCCGGCCGCGGCCTCCGCCTCGGCGACGCTGCTGTACAGCTCCTCGTCCGGCGTGAAGTCGGGGGCAGGCAGCGCGACGGGCGTGGCGGCCTCGGCCGCGACCTCCGCCGCCGTCTCGACCGCGTGGACGGCCTCGGCGTGCTCCATGGCCCCGTCGGCCGCGACCTCGTGCGTCTCATGCGTCTCATGCGTCTCGTGCACGTCGTGGTCGTGCTCGTGCCCGTCGCCGCCGCGCCCGCGCTTCTTGCGCTTGCCGCCGCCGGCGCCGCCGGAGCTGGGCTGCTCCATGTGGACGATGACGCCACGGCCGTTGCAGTGCACGCAGGTCTCGGAGAAGGACTCCAGCAGGCCCTGCCCGACGCGCTTGCGGGTCATCTGGACGAGCCCCAGCGAGGTCACCTCGGCCACCTGGTGCTTCGTACGGTCCCGCCCGAGGCATTCGAGCAGGCGGCGCAGCACCAGGTCCCGGTTGGACTCCAGGACCATGTCGATGAAGTCGATGACGATGATGCCGCCGAGGTCGCGCAGCCGCAGCTGGCGGACGATCTCCTCGGCCGCCTCCAGGTTGTTCCTGGTGACCGTCTCCTCCAGGTTGCCGCCCTGGCCGGTGAACTTGCCGGTGTTGACGTCGATGACGACCATCGCCTCGGTCCGGTCGATCACCAGCGAACCGCCGCTGGGCAGCCAGACCTTGCGGTCCAGGGCCTTGGCGAGCTGCTCGTCGATCCGGTAGGTGGCGAAGACGTCGACCTCGGAGGTCCACCTCGACAGCCGACCCGCGAGGTCGGGGGCGACGTGCGAGACGTAGCCGTGGACGGTCTCCCAGGCCTCGTCACCGCTGACGACGACCTTGGAGAAGTCCTCGTTGAAGATGTCGCGGACGACCCGGACGGTCATGTCCGGCTCGCCGTACAGCAGCGTCGGTGCGTTCGAGCTGCCGCCGTTCTTCGACTTCTTCTGGATCTCCTCCCACTGCGACTGGAGCCGTTCGACGTCGCGGCGCAGCTCGTCCTCGCTCGCGCCCTCGGCGGCGGTGCGCACGATGACGCCCGCGTCCTCGGGGACGATCTTCTTAAGGATGGTCTTCAGCCGGGCCCGCTCGGTGTCGGGCAGCTTGCGGCTGATGCCGGTCATCGAGCCCTCGGGGACGTACACGAGGTAGCGGCCCGGGAGGGAGACCTGGCTGGTCAGACGGGCGCCCTTGTGGCCGATCGGGTCCTTCGTCACCTGGACGAGCACGGACTGGCCGGACTTGAGGGCGGCCTCGATACGGCGCGGCCCGTTGGCCATGCCGAGCGCCTCGAAGTTGACCTCACCGGCGTAGAGCACGGCGTTGCGGCCCTTGCCGATGTCGATGAAGGCGGCCTCCATCGAGGGCAGCACGTTCTGGACCTTGCCCAGGTAGACGTTGCCGACGTACGAGGTGGCCTGCTCCTTGTTGACGTAGTGCTCGACGAGCACGCCGTCCTCCAGGACGCCGATCTGGGTGCGGTCGCCGTACTGGCGTACCACCATCACGCGCTCGACGGCCTCGCGGCGGGCGAGGAACTCGGCCTCGGTGATGATCGGGACGCGTCGGCGGCCCTGCTCGCGGCCTTCCCGGCGGCGCTGCTTCTTGGCCTCCAGACGGGTCGAGCCCTTGATGGACTGCACCTCGTCGGACGGCTCGGACTGCTTGCGGGGCTCGCGGACCTTGACGACCGTGCGCTCCGGGTCGTTCTCGCCGGGCTCGCTGTCGGCGGGGGTGTCCCCGGCGCGACGCCGGCGGCGACGGCGGCGACGGCTGCTGGAGGAGGAGCCGCCGGCCTCGTCGTGGGCGTCCTCGTCGTCCTCTTCGTCCTGCTCGGCGGTGTCCGCGGCGTCCTCATCGGCCTGCTCGGCGGCCAGCTCGTCGCCGTCCGCGTCGCCGCCCTCGCCGTCACCGGCGTCACCACGGCGGCGGCGACGGCCACCGCGACGGCGACGGCGGCGGGAACCGGCCTCCTCGGCCTCGTCCTCACCGTCGGCGGCGTCCTCGACGTCCTCGGCCGGCTCCTCCGGCTCCTCGGTCTCGTCCTCGGCGGCGGGCCGGGCGACCGGGGTCTCCTCGGGGGCGCCCCGGCGCCGGCGACGGCGGCGCGAACCGGTTTCGGCCTGCTCGGCCTGCTCGGTCTGCTCGGCAGGCTGGGCCGGCTCCGGCTGGTACGGGGCGAGCTCCTCGGGCTCCTCCACGCCGACGGCCTCGGCGGCCGCTTCGGCGGCGGCCCGCTCCGGGGTCTGGAACTTCGGCTCGGTGAACACGGGCGCCTGGAACACGGCGACAGCGGGCCGGGCGGGACGGCGCTGCGACTCGTCCTGGGCGGTCGCGGCCGCGGCGGCGGGCCCGGCGGTCGTGGCCGCGGCGGCGGGCTCGGAGAACCCGATGGCGGCCTGCCGTGCGACACGGCGCCGGCGCCGCGGGGACTCGGTCCCCGGTTCCTCGACGGCGGGGGCCTCGGTGGTGGAGGTGACGGCCGGGGCCTCGACGGCCTGCGGCTGGGCCGCGGCGGGTGCCTCGGCGGCCGTCTCGGGCGCGGCGGCCCGGCGGGTCGCGCGGCGGCGGGTACGCGGCGCGGGCTCGCCGGGCTCCGCCTCGGGGGCGGGGGTGCCCTCGGCGGTCTCGACGGCCTCCGCGGTCCCGGCGGCGGATACGGACTCGTCGACAGCCTCGACGGCTGCGGTGGTCTCTGCGGGCTCGGCGATCGCCGGGGCACCGGTGGGCGCGGACGCCCGGCGGGTCGCCCGGCGGCGGGTACGCGGCGCGGGCACGGTCTCTTCGCCGGCCTCGGCTGCCTCGCCGGCCTCGGTGACCGGAGCAGCCTCGGCGGCCGCAGCGGCCTCGACGGCCTCTTCCTTCACCGGGGTCGCCTCGGCCGCCTCGGTGGGCGCGGAGACGCGACGCGTGGCACGCCGGCGCGTCCGGCGCGGCGCGGCCTCCTCGTCGCTCTGGACGGCGGTCCCGACGGTCTCGGCCGCGGGCGTGGCCTCAGCGGGCTCGGTGGCGGTCGCGGGAAGGACGGTCTCGGCCGTCTCGACGGCCTCGGCTCCGGTCGGGGAGCCGGCGGGTGCCGACGCCCGGCGGGTGGCCCGGCGGCGGGTACGCGCGACGGGCGCGGCTTCCTCGGCGGTCTCGGCCGCCTCGGAGGCCACAGGGGTCTCTTCCCGCTCGTCGGCAGCCGTCTCCTCGTCAGCCTCTGCGGGCTCGGAGGGGAACGACTCGGCGGCCGGTATGGCCGGCGTGGTGATCTCGGCCACGGCCTCGCCCGCCGCGGTCGCGGCAGGCGGTCCCGCGGGGCGGGACGCGGCACGGCGACGCCTGCGCGGCGGCAGGGTGTCGCTCGGGGTGTTCGGTTCGGAGCCCTCGATGGGCTCGGTCGGTTCGAGCATGCGGGCGGTTCTCCCGTCAGGCTCCCGGGCGCCGCGCCTGGTCCGGCGGCGTTCGCTTCGAGCGACCGCCGGTGACGTCCGCGGCTCGCGCGATGCGCGGTGCCGCCGTGTGGGGCGCGGGCGCCGCACAGGAGCTCTCTGTGTCCTGTCTCGCCGGTTCCGTACGCCTTGTCGCGGACGGCCTGGCGAAAGTCTTCTGGTCGGTGCGCTGCCCGACCCAGGTGGCTCCCGAGTACGAGGGCTGCGCGTACGACGTCCGTCCTTCGCGGGACCTTCCTTACGCCGGCGCTGTCGCGGCGGCAGCGGGTTCGGCCTTCGAGAGGGCCTGTACTGCCTCGCGGTCGGGCGCGAGCGGGTCGGTCACCGTGCCGGTCTCTTCATCGAGCAGCCCCTGCGCCAGCCTGGTCACCGCTGCGGGGACCGGCGGCGCCAGGTCGGCCACGGCGCGGAGACCGGACAGGACGTCGTCGGGTCGTACGGCAGGCGTCACGTGCCGAACAACCAGCCGCAGTATCGCACAGGGCTGGTCGCTCGGCCTATCAGCCGTTTCATTGTGCGTTTCAAGATGTACGACCGCGGGGCGGGCGTCGAAGGTCCGTACGCCGTTCTTGGTCATGCGCTGGACCTCGACGGCGTCGGCCGCGTTGAACGCGGCGACGGCCTGTGCGGCCTGTTCCGGGTCCTGACCGGCCAGTCGCAGCTCCCACACGGAGGCAGTGAGCCGGTCGGCCAGTCCGGACGTGCGGGCCTCGACCGCGTCGACGATGTCGAGCCCGGTGGGCAGGGACTCGTCGAGGAGCACGCGCAGTCGCTCCGGGTCGCGGACCGCGGTGAGCGCGATCTCCAGGTACTCGGCCTCGCTGCCGGTGCCGGTGGGTGCGGCATTGGCGTACGACACCTTCGGGTGCGGGGTGAAACCCGCCGAGTAGGCCATCGGCACCTCGGCGCGGCGCAGCGCACGCTCGAAGGCGCGCTGGAAGTCTCGGTGGCTGGTGAACCGGAGGCGGCCGCGCTTGGTGTAGCGCAGTCGGATGCGCTGCACCGCCGGTGCGGGCGGCGGGCCTTCGGGCTGTCGCTTGCCCAGTGTCGTCAGTCCTTCGTGTTCCTGGTGAGAGCAGCCGTGCCTCGGAGGCCGTGCTGCCGTGTACTGCTATCCATCAAGAGTACGTGTGTCGCGGCCGACGGGTTCCCGCCGGTCCACGGCCGGCGGCCGGGCCGGCTCGCCGAACAGGGCGCGGCGCAGGTCGGCGCGGGCCTGCCGGACGGCACGTCCGACGGCCCGTGCGACCTGGGCGGCAGGGCGCAGCACGAGGTCGCGTACGACGTGTCCGACCGGGGTGAGGACGGTTCGGTAGAGCCAGCGCACCGGCTCCACGAAGATCCACCGGAAGAGGGTCCCGAGAACCCGTCCGACGGCGCGTGCGACGTGTCCGGCGGCCCGCCAGGCGTGGCCGAGGGCGTCCCGGAGCTCCCTGAGGACGATGCCGAGGACATGCCCGACGGGGGTGAGGATCCAGCGCCACAGGGCGACGACGGGCAGCACGAGGAGCACGCGCGCGATCCAGTACAGGGCGGTGGCGAGCTGCTCGAACACCCAGGCGACGGCTTTGGCGACGGGCGTGAGGACCCAGAGCACCGCGTGGCCGATCGGGGTGAGCACGCGCGCGTAGAGCCATGCGAGGGCGTGGCCGAGAGGGGTGAGCAGGTAGCGGTAAAGCCAGGTCAGCGGGACGACGAGGAGGACGTGCAGGAGCCAGGCGACGGCGCGGCCGGCGGGGGCGAGGACGTACCGCCAGAGGAATCGCGCGACGGGGACGACGAGGTACCGCCACAGGAACCGTGCGACGGCGGCGAGGGCGTCCCAGAGCAGCCGTATCGGCAGGACCACCAGGAACACGAAGACGCGGACCGGGATCCTGATCGCGACGACGAGACACCCTTCGGGGTGCTGCGCCTGCGAATGCGTCTGCGGCTGCGACTGCGGCTGCGGCTGCGGCTGCGGCTGTTTCTGCATGTCCATGGTCATAGGGACGCTATCGCGTGCCGCGCGGATGCGATCGGCCACCCTTGATCACCGAACGGCGGCGACACGGTAACGGTTGTCCCGCACACGCCAATATGGATGGAACCGGCCACCACGGCTTGATTTGCTGACACCAGCCAAATCTTGAACCTTTCTTGGGTCCTTGGGGGACGAGCAATGAACTGGTACGTGGACGTACTGAAGAAGTACGCGGTGTTCAGCGGCCGTGCGCGCCGGCAGGAATACTGGATGTTCTTCCTGTTCAACCTGATCATCAGCATCGTGCTGGCGGTCGTGGGGCGGGTCATCGGGTTCGCCGCCCTCGGCGCGATCTACAGCCTGGCGGTCTTCCTGCCCGGCCTGGGCGTCTCGGTTCGCCGGCTGCACGACACCGGCCGTTCGGGCTGGGCGATCCTGGTCGGCATCATCCCGCTGGTCGGCTGGATCATCCTGCTGGTCTGGCTCGCCTCCGAGGGCAAGGCGGAGCAGAACCAGTACGGCGACAACCCGAAGTACGCGGCCGCCGTCTGAGCTGTCATCACCTCGAAGGCCCGCCGGATCCGTCCGGCGGGCCTTCGCCCGTCTAAGAGGCCGCGGACGAACTCTTGTTGCGTTCGGCCTGCAGGTGCAGGACCAGGAAGAGGACCCGGAGGAGGTCGTCGGGGAGGGTGGGCAGGTCCTTGGGCAGGGTGATGCGGCGGGGGCGGGTGCCCAGGGCGTCGTACGACAGGGCGAGCGGGCCGATCGTCCTCGCCCGGCCGCCGAACCTGGGGTGTTCCACCGGGTATGGCCCGATGCGGCGCGGGATCCCGGACCAGGCGGCGCAGTCGACGTCCCAGGTCCCGAACGTCCTCGGGACGCTGCCGAGGCGGCCGTACCCGATCTCGATGTCGCCGATCCACCGCAGCCGGCTGCCGAGCATGTCGTACTCCAGCGGATGCGGTCCGAGCGCGTGGGGCCTGCCGCCCCACCGGCCGTAGGTGAGCGGGACGTCCCCGATGGTGCGGAGTCTGCTGCCCAGCAGGTCGTAGCCCAGTTCCAGTTCCATGCCCGCCAGCTCCCCCGTGTCTCAGCGGTCTTCGCTCTCCCCGATTGTGCGGCCGGTCCGGTGCGCCTGCCATGGCGGTCGTGTCACGGTTTCGTCGCCGGCTGTGCGGGCGTGGCGGCCGGCGGGTCCTGGAAGGCCTGGATCACCAGCGTGGCGAAGCGCCGGGAGGCCGTGACCCGGCCGGCCGGCGACGCGGTGCGGATGCCCCGCTGGGCCATGAGCATGAGGACCAGGTCGTCCAGGACGAAGTCGGGGCGCAGCCGTCCGGTGCCCTTGGCGCGGTCGGCCAGCCGCGCGACCGACCTCAGGGTGGCCGCGCGGTCCGCGGCGAAGTCCATCGCGTCGGGGAAGGCCGACCTGAAGGCCTCGGTGAACCCGCGGTCGTGCGCGTGCAGTTCGCAGACCTTCTCGATCACGAGCCGGAAGCCGTGCCACGGATCCGGATCGGCCAGCCCCTCGTCGACGATGGCGTGACAGGCCCGCGCCTGGTCCCGGAAGACCTCGGTGACCAGGGTCTGCTTGGTCGGGAACCGGCGGTACAGGGTGGCGGGGCCGACCCCGGCGCGCCGGGCGATCGTGCGCATCGGCACGTTCAGCCCCTCGGTGGCGAAGAGCGCGCGGGCCGCGTCGAGCACGCGTGCGCGGTTGTCCCGGGCGTCGGAACGCAGCGATTCCCGGGCGTCGGAGCGCAGCGGGTCCCGGGCGTCGGAACGCGGTGAGTGAGACAAACGGTCGGTCACCGCTCTCACATTAGCCAGGCCGGGCCAGGGCGACCCTTAGCGTCCGTGAGCAGCGGACACCTCCAGGGTCCCGCTCGATCCCGTACGCAGGAGGCCCACGTGAAAGCAGTGACGATCCGGAGGTTCGGCGGCCCCGAGGGCCTGGCGGTCGTCGATCTCCCGGCGCCGGTTCCCGCCGGCGGGCAGGTGGTGATCGACACCGAGGCGATCGGGGTCGGCGGCGCCGACACCCTGATCCGCAGCGGTGCGCTCGCGGGCTACGGCTTCCGCGAGGGCCATGTTCCCGGCAGCGAGGTGGCGGGAACGGTGAGCGCCGTCGGCGAGGGCGTCGACACGGCGTGGCTCGGCCGGCGGGTCTGGGCGTTCACGGGCACCGGCGGCGGCTACGTGGAACAGGCAGTCGCCCCGGTCGAGGAGGTCCTCGCCCTCCCCGCGGACCTGTCCGCCGCCGACGCGGTGACCCTCGGGAGTTCCGGAGTGGTGGCCCACTTCGCGCTCGGCCATGCCCGTTTCCGGGCCGGCGAGTCGGTGCTGGTGCGGGGCGGGGCCGGGAGCATCGGGATCGCGGCGGTCCAGCTCGCGGCCCGGGGCGGTGCCACGGCGGTCGCGGTGACGACGTCGTCGGCCGATCGCGGCGAACGGCTGCGCGGGCTCGGCGCGACCCATGTGCTGGACCGCTCGGGAGAGGGCGGCGGGGACTCACCGGCCGGCTATGACGTGATCATCGACATCGTGGCCGGTGCGGACCTGCCGTCGTTCTTCGGCAGGCTCCGTCCGAACGGCCGTCTGGTGGCCGTCGGCATGGTCGCCGGACCGCCACCGGCCGACTTCGGCATGAGCATGGTCGCGGCGTTCCGCAGGTCCCTGTCGTTCGCGACCTTCAGCGCCGACACCGTGCCCGCGGCCGACCGGCGCACGGTCAGGACCGGACAGTTCGCGGCCGCGGGCCGCGGGGAACTGGAGACGGTGGTGCACGAGTCGCTGCCGTTGGCCGAGGCCGTACTGGCGCACCGGAAGATGGCCGCCGGGGAGGTGTTCGGCCGGATCGTGCTGACGCCGTAGCGCCACGGCGTCCCGGGGGCATGTCCCGGGGGGCATGTCCCGGGGGCGGGAGTCAGCGCCGGGGCAGCACCCCGGCCGCGACGAGCGAGTCGTACAGCCGCTGCTGTTCCTCGTCGAGCCCGGAGTACAGCATGGCGTACGCCTCCTCCTCGCCCCGCGCCGTCTCGACGGGGTCCCAGGCGTCGCCGAGCGCCTCCATGACGTGGGCGCGCCGGGTCATCTCGTGCCCGGTGAGATCGACGGCGAAGTCGACCGGCTCGGCGGGAAGGGAGGCATCAGAACTGGACATATGACCGAATTTAGGCAGGCGAGCCGGTCCGCGACAAGAGCCCGTGGGACACATCACAGCAGGTCATGGACGCCGCGGAACTCGGTAGGGTGACCACGAACGGCACTGGCCGCGGATTGGCCCGCGACCCGGTCCCGGCCTCCTGAGAAATCGCACCCCCTCTTTGCTCCGAGGAGACGCCATGCAGGTAGCCGTGCTCACCTTCGACGGATTCAACGAACTCGACAGCTTCATCGCCGCCGCGCTGATCAACCGGTGCCGGAAGGACGGCCTGGAGGCCTTCATCACGACACCGACGCCGGTGGTCACGTCGATGAACGGCGTCGAGGTGACCGGGCAGCGCCCGATGGAGTTCGTGACCGACGCCGATGTGGTCCTGGTCGGCAGCGGGGTGAAGGCACGGGAGGTGGTCGCCGACGACGGGCTGATCTTCCGGCTGCGGCTCGACCCTTCCCGGCAGCTGGTCGGCGCGCAGTGCTCCGGCGCGCTGGTCCTCGCCCGGCTCGGGCTGCTGGACTCCATGCCCGTCTCCACGGACCGCAAGACCCGGCCCTTCGTCGAGGCGGCCGGGGTCACCGTCCTGGACACGCCGTTCCACGCGGAGGGGAACATCGCCACGGCCGGTGGCTGCCTGGCCTCGCAGTACCTCGCCACATGGGTGATCACCCGGACCCTCGGCGAGGACGCGGCACGCGGGGTCCTCGACTACGTGGCCCCGGTCGGCGAGAACCAGGAAACAGTCGACCGTGCCCTGCGCGCCGTCCGCACGGCCACGGCCGCGACCGCACTGCGCTGACGGGAGGGGACCGGACCGGACGGCTCGTCCACGGTCACGCGGGCGGTCGCGTCCCGGCCCGCTCGCTCACCATGTACCGCGCGTACCAGTCCGGCCAGTCAGGGTCCGCCACGCCGGTGCGCGCCTCGTGCTCGCCGTGTGCGGCCGCGGCCCGGCGCAGGGCACCCGCCAGGTCGTCGGCCGAGGCGAACGAGGTGGCCGCGGGATCCAGCCGTCCCGGGAGGCGCTCGGTGACCTCCTGGAGGAGCCAGCCGTTGCCGTCCGGGTCGCTGAACGACAGGAAGGAGCCGTAGCTGCCGTGCCGCGGTTCGGGACCGGGGACCCGGGCATCGCCGTCGGCGTGGTGGAAGACACCGCCGGCGTCGTGGAACACCTCGCTGGGGTGGGCGCCGTGCCGTGCCAGCTCGTCGTGGGCGGTGTCGATGTCGTCGACGACCAGGTGCAGGCCCCGGGCCGAGCCGGGCGTCTGCTCGGTGACCGACTCGCCGAAGATGACCGACGCCGGGGAACCCGGTGGGGTCATCTGCACCACCCGGAACTCCTCGTCGGTGGCGACGTCCGCGTCGAGCCGCCAGCCCAGCGCCGTGTAGAAGTCCTTGGCCCGGTCCACGTCGGACACCGGCACCACGACCACCTCTAGTTTCATGTCCATGGCTTGCACTTCCCGTCTCGGAGGGAACACCGGCGACGACCGAACCCGTGACCAGGGCCGAGCGGGGGCTCAGTGCGCGAGGAGCTGCTGGCCGCCGTCGATGTCGTAGGTGGCGCCGGTGAGGGCGTCGTTGATCATGAGGTGCACCGCGAGGGCGGCGACGTCGGCCGGACCGACCACCCGCCCGATGGGCAGCGCCTTCCGCAACGCCTCGCGCCGCACCTCGAGTTGGTCGCCCAGCAGGGAGGCCGACAGCGGGGTGTCCACGAACCCGGCCGCGATGAGGTTGACCCGGACCGGCGCGACCTCCAGCGCCAGGTTGGCGACCAGCGCCGGCAGCGCCGCGGTGAGAGCGCCCGTCACCGCCATCCCGGGCGCGGGCCGCCGGCCGCCGGTGCCGCCGATGAACAGCAGCGTCCCGCCGGCCCTGACCTTCCCCCGGCTCGCCCGCGCCACCGCCAGCACCATCGCCAGACGCCCGCCGAAGTCCCGTCCGGCGTCGGTCAGGTCGAGGTCGTCGAGCGGCGTGTACGACGGACTGCCCGCCGTGACCAGCACATGGTCGACCCGCCCGGGCAGCTCCCCGAGGAAGCGCTCCGTCCGTTCGGTGTCGAAGGCGTCGAACACGGCCGTGCTCAGCGGGTGCAGTTCGTCCGCGGCCCGCCGGAGACGCTCGACGTTGCGCGCCACGAGCACCAGCTCGCCGCCGGCCGCCCGCACCTGCCGCGCGGTCTCCAGACCGATGCCCGCGCTGCCGCCCACCACCACGACCGTCTGACCGGCCAGTTCGCCCCGTGGGCCGCCGCGCTCGGCACCGTCACCGCTCATGACCGCCGCCTCCGGTCTCCGGGGAGCCCGCACCTGCCCCGCCGTCCGCCATCCCGACGAACTCCTCGGTGGTGAGGACCGCATGGGCGTACAGGGGCGCGTTGAGCTCGAGGGTCGCGGTCATCTCCTCCCAGCTGAAGGAGGCGATGGCATCGCGGACGAGGGTCACGTGATACCCGAGTTCCTGGCCGTAGCGCGCGGTGGTGTCCACACAGGTGTTGGCGCGCATCCCGATCAGCACGATCTTCCGGATGTGGTGCTGCTTCAGCAGGAAGTCGAGGTCGGTGTTGGCGAACCCGCTGGACGCCCAGTGCTGCCGTACGACGATCTCGTCCTTGCGCGGCTGGAAGTCGGGGTGCCACTGGGCCCCCCAGCTGCCCTCGGCGAAGGTCTGCTGGGCCACGACGCGCCGCTGGGTCGGGGACAGGTGGTCCCAGGTGACGTAGTCGCTCGGGGTCGTCCGGTGGTGGGGCACGACGAAGACGCGAAAGCCCTGGGCCCGGGCGGTGGCGAGCACGGTCCGCATGTGGTCGAGCAGGTCCACGCCCTCCGCCACTTCCTTCGCCCGGGGCCACAACTTGCCGCCTTCGGAAAGGAAGTCGTTGTAAGGGTCGACGATCAGCAGAGCGGTTTCGTCCGGGAGGTACGGGTCGTACGGGGGTTTCCGCGCTTCGGAGGTCTCAGCAGTCATGGACGGTTCCCAACTGGTCAGCGACCGGATCGCTCGCTGCCGGGACACGGCTCGGGAGCGCTGCCCGGGCCACGCCACCGGAGAGAAGAGCCGACAGCCGCCCCCGAGCCCTCCGCGCCCCTGGCCCTCCGTAACACTCCGTCACAGGCCCGCCGGCTCAGAAACCCCAGTCTGTCACTCCCCCGGCCGAACGGCATCCGGGCCGCCCGTCCGGGCCACCGCCCCGACCGGCCCCGGGAACGCGTCCGCTCCGGTCAGCCCGGCGAGGACGACACTGGTAGCCCTCCCAGGTCCCCGGAGGGGCGACCGCAGCTTGGTCCGGACAGCCGCCCACCGCCGCGTTCGCAGGCCGGACCGATGAGTTCCCGAGCCCTGCGCAGTCTGTCTCCACACAGGCCAAAACCGCGCACGAGATCTGTGAGGACGCCATGACCGACCACGCGCTACCACCCGTCGTCGACGCCGCGACCTGGGAACACCGGCTCCAGGCATTGCGTGCCCGGGAGAAGGCCGCGACGCGGGAGCTCGACGCCATCGCCGCCGAGCGTCGCCGCCTGCCGATGGTCGAGATGCCCGACTACACACTCGAGGGCGAGGGCGGCCCCGTTCGGCTGGCAGACGTCTTCGAGGGCAGGAGGCAGCTGATCGTCTACAACCACATGTGGTTCACCGGCAAGGAATGGCAGTGCCCGGGCTGTACGGGGTTCACCTCGCAGTACACCCGCCTGGAGTTCCTGGACAACTACGACGCCCGATTCGTCATCGTCACCCAGGGCCCGATCAAGGAGGCACTCGCCTACAAGGAGCGGGTCGGGAACCGGATGGCGTTGTACTCGACCGCGAACAGTCCGTTCGGGTCGGACGTCGGCGCACCGCCCGACGGAGGATTCGCCGTCAACGTGTTCCTGCGCGACGGCGACACCGTCTACCGCACCTGGCACACCGCCGGCCGGGGCACCGAGCAGCTCAGCCACAGCTTCGCGCTGATCGACCTCCTGCCGTACGGACGTCAGGAGGAATGGCAGGACTCGCCCGAGGGCTGGCCGCAGTCCCCCACCTACAGCCGGTGGGCGACGTCCGAGAACATCGCCGCGCTCTACGGCCCGGGCTCCGGCTGAACTCGTCGCAGGAGGTTGCCGACGCCTGAGGGCGGGCGGGGACACGAGGCGCCGACAGAGGCGAGCGCAGCGGCCACCCCGCCCTCCCTGGCCCCCACCACCCGGTCGAGCGCCTGACTCACCTCAGTGCGCGTGCCCGCCCGGTACCGACGCGCCGTTCTTGACCGTGAGCGGCAGCAGCTTCTTGCCCGTCGGCCCCACCTGGATGGTCGTGTCCATGGCCGGGCACACCCCACAGTCGAAGCAAGGGGTCCAGCGGCAGTCCTCGACCTCTGTTTCGTCGAGGGAGTCCTGCCAGTCCTCCCAGAGCCAGTCCTTGTCGAGGCCGGAGTCGAGGTGGTCCCAGGGGAGGACCTCCTCGTAGGTGCGCTCGCGGGTGGTGTACCAGTCGACGTCCACGCCGTAGGCCGGCAGCGTCTTGTCGGCGCAGGTCATCCAGCGGTCGTAGGAGAAGTGCTCGCGCCAGCCGTCGAAGCGGCCGCCGTCCTCGTAGACCGCGCGGATCACGGCGCCGATGCGACGGTCGCCGCGGGAGAGCAGGCCCTCGACGATGCCGGGCTTGCCGTCGTGGTAGCGGAAGCCGATCGAGCGGCCGTACTTCTTGTCGCCGCGGATCTTGTCGCGGAGCTTTTCGAGGCGGGCGTCCGTCTCCTCCGCCGACAGCTGCGGGGCCCACTGGAAGGGCGTGTGGGGCTTCGGGACGAAGCCGCCGATCGAGACCGTGCAGCGGATGTCGCCCTGGCCGGAGACCTCGCGGCCCTTCTGGATGACGTTCATCGCCATGTCGGCGATCTGGAGGACGTCCTCGTCGGTCTCCGTGGGCAGGCCGCACATGAAGTACAGCTTCACCTGGCGCCAGCCGTTGCCGTAGGCGGTGGCGACCGTGCGGATCAGGTCCTCCTCGGAGACCATCTTGTTGATGACCTTGCGCATGCGTTCCGAGCCGCCCTCGGGGGCGAAGGTCAGGCCGGAGCGGCGGCCGTTGCGCGTCAGCTCGTTCGCCAGGTCGACGTTGAAGGCGTCGACGCGGGTGGAGGGGAGGGAGAGACCGATCTTGTCCTCGGTGTAGCGGTCGGCCAGGCCCTTGGCGATGTCGCCGATCTCCGAGTGGTCCGCGGAGGAGAGGGAGAGGAGGCCGACCTCCTCGAAGCCGGTCGCCTTGAGGCCCTTGTCGACCATCTCGCCGATGCCGGTGATGGAGCGCTCGCGTACCGGGCGGGTGATCATGCCGGCCTGGCAGAAGCGGCAGCCGCGTGTGCAGCCGCGGAAGATCTCGACGGACATGCGCTCGTGGACCGTCTCCGCCAGCGGGACGAGGGGCTGCTTGGGGTACGGCCATTCGTCCAGGTCCATGACCGTGTGCTTGGAGACGCGCCACGGGACGCCCGACTTGTTGGGGACCACGCGGGCGATACGGCCGTCGGCGAGGTACTCCACGTCGTAGAAGGCCGGGATGTAGACGGAACCCGTCTTCGCCAGGCGGAAGAGGACCTCCTCGCGGCCGCCGGGGCGGCCCTCCGCCTTCCACTCGCGGATGATCTTCGTCATGTCGAGGACGGCCTGCTCGCCGTCGCCGATGATGGCCGCGTCGATGAAGTCGGCGATGGGTTCCGGGTTGAAGGCCGCGTGGCCGCCCGCCAGGACGATCGGGTCGTCCAGGCCGCGGTCCTTCGACTCCAGGGGGATGCCCGCGAGGTCGAGGGCCGTGAGCATGTTCGTGTAGCCGAGTTCCGTGGAGAAGCTCAGGCCCAGGACGTCGAAGGCGCGGACGGGCCGGTGGCTGT
>NZ_JBFBBR010000032.1:0-41616 GCF_040682795.1 Streptomyces sp. NPDC051105
GCAGCAATCTCGTCCGGAGTCACACACTCCCAACGCCACACCGAGCCGACAGGACACGCACCGCCCCAGCCGACCTGACCAAGCCCTACTAGTGCTGCGACCGGAAAGGTTCACCGGCTTGCGACGCCCGGAGCGGCACCTCGGCGCGTGGTCGCAGCACCCGAGTACATCCAGTACGCGGGTGATGCTCCGCCTTGCGACGCACCGCACCGGACGCCGCGAGCTTCCCGGCAAACCTTGCCGGTCACCGCACCAGCCGTACGGCCCCGGAGGCATCGCCTCCGGGGCCGTACCGCCGTCCGTGGGCTCAGCCCTCGCTGACGCCCAGCCGCTCCAGGATCAGCTCCTTAACACGGGCCGCGTCGGCCTGGCCGCGGGTCGCCTTCATGACCGCGCCGACCAGGGCGCCGGCCGCGGCCACCTTGCCGCCGCGGATCTTGTCGGCGATGCCTGGGTTGCCGGCGATGGCCTCGTCGACCGCCGTACCGAGCGCCGAGTCGTCCGAGACGACCTTCAGACCGCGCTTTTCGACGACCTCGTCCGGGGTGCCCTCGCCCGCGAGGACACCCTCGATGACCTGGCGGGCCAGCTTGTCGTTCAGGTCACCGGCGTTGACCAGCGCGGTGACCCGGGCGACCTGCTCCGGGGTGATCGCCAGCTCGTCCAGTGCCTTGCCCGACTCGTTGGCGCTGCGCGCCAGTTCGCCCATCCACCACTTGCGGGCGGAGGCCGCGTCGGATCCGGCGTCGATGGTGGCGACGATCAGGTCCAGCGCGGCGGCGTTGATGATCGCCTGCATCTCCACCGCGGAGATGCCCCACTCGGTGAGCAGCCGGTTGCGGCGGGCCAGCGGCATCTCCGGCAGCGCGGCACGGATCTCCTCGACCCACTCGCGGGACGGGGCGACCGGGACCAGGTCCGGCTCCGGGAAGTACCGGTAGTCCTCGGCCTCCTCCTTCACGCGACCCGAGGTCGTGGAGCCGGTGTCCTCGTGGAAGTGCCGGGTCTCCTGGACGATCGTGCCGCCGCCGCTCAGCACGGCCGCGTGCCGCATGATCTCGAAACGGGCCGCACGCTCCACCGACCGCAGCGAGTTCACGTTCTTCGTCTCGGAGCGGGTGCCGAACTTGTCGGTGCCGTTCGGGCGCAGCGACAGGTTCACGTCGCAGCGCATCTGGCCCATCTCCATACGGGCTTCCGAGACACCGAGCGCCTTGATGACCTCGCGCAGCTCACGGACGTACGCCCGCGCGACCTCGGGAGCACGCTCGCCGGCGCCCTCGATCGGCTTGGTGACGATCTCGATGAGCGGGATGCCCGCGCGGTTGTAGTCGAGCAGCGAGTGCGAGGCACCGTGGATACGGCCGGTCGCACCGCCCACGTGGGTGGACTTGCCGGTGTCCTCCTCCATGTGGGCGCGCTCGATCTGCACCCGGAAGGTCTCGCCGTCCTCCAGCTGCACGTCGAGGTAGCCGTTGAAGGCGATCGGCTCGTCGTACTGGGAGGTCTGGAAGTTCTTCGGCATGTCCGGATAGAAGTAGTTCTTCCGGGCGAAGCGGCACCACTCGGCGATCTCGCAGTTGAGCGCGAGACCGATCTTGATGGCCGACTCGATGCCGATCGCGTTGACGACCGGGAGCGCGCCGGGCATGCCGAGGCAGGTCGGGCAGGTCTGCGAGTTGGGCTCGGCGCCCAGCTCGGTCGAACAGCCGCAGAACATCTTGGTCTTGGTGCCGAGTTCGACATGGACCTCAAGGCCCATGACGGGGTCGTACGACGCCAGCGCGTCCTCGTACGACACCAGGTCGGTCGTGGTGGTCACGGTGAAACTTCCCTCTCAGCCCAGCAGGACGTCGTCGTCGCCCAGCCGCTTCAGCTCGCGGTAGAGGATGGCGAGGCCGGTGACGATCGCGACGGCGGACACGGTGGCATCGATCAGCCGCAGCGTGTCGTGCTCGGCGCGGGCCTTCTTGATCTGCTTGGCGACACCCACCGCGCCGAACACGGTGGTGGCCATCGACAGGTACGTACCGGACTTCGACTTCTTGAAGCCCTTGGCCTTGGACAGTGCGTTGCTCACAGCGACGGTGCCTCCTCAAGGAGCGGGTGCCCCCACTTTTCCACGAAGGCGGCCTCGACAGCGGCTCCGACCTTGTAAAGGCGGTCGTCCTTCAGCGCCGGCGCGATGATCTGCAGGCCCACCGGGAGGTTGTCCTCCGGGGCGAGACCGCAGGGCAGCGACATGGCCGCGTTGCCCGCCAGGTTGGTGGGGATGGTGCACAGGTCGGCCAGGTACATCGCCATCGGGTCGTCGGCGCGCTCGCCGATCGGGAAGGCGGTGGTCGGGGTCGTGGGCGACACGATCACGTCGACCTGCTCGAAGGCCTTCTCGAAGTCACGCGTGATGAGCGTGCGGACCTTCTGCGCGGAGCCGTAGTACGCGTCGTAGTAGCCGCTGCTCAGCGCGTAGGTGCCGAGCATGATGCGGCGCTTCACCTCGGGGCCGAAGCCCGCCTCACGGGTGAGGGAGGTGACCTCCTCGGCGGAGTGCGTGCCGTCGTCGCCGGTCCGCAGGCCGTAGCGCAGGCCGTCGAAGCGGGCGAGGTTGGAGGAGCACTCGGAGGGCGCGATCAGGTAGTAGGCGGAGAGCGCCAGGTCGAAGGACGGGCAGTCCAGCTCGACGATCTCGGCGCCCAGCTCCTTCAGCAGCTCGACGGACTCGTCGAAGCGCTGGATGACACCAGGCTGGTAGCCCTCGCCGCGGAACTGCTTGACGACGCCGACGCGCATGCCCTCGACGCTGCCGTTGCGGGCGGCCTCGACGACCGGCGGGACGGGCGCGTCGATGGAGGTGGAGTCCATCGGGTCGTGCCCGGCGATGACCTCGTGGAGCAGGGCGGCGTCCAGGACCGTACGGGCGCACGGGCCGCCCTGGTCCAGCGAGCTGGAGAACGCGACCATGCCGTACCGCGAGACCGCCCCGTACGTCGGCTTCACACCGACGGTGCCGGTGACGGAGGCCGGCTGACGGATGGAGCCGCCGGTGTCGGTGCCGATGGCGAGCGGCGCCTGGAAGGAGGCGAGGGCGGCGGAGGAGCCGCCGCCGGAGCCGCCGGGGATCTTGGTGAGGTCCCAGGGGTTGCCGGTCGGCCCGTAGGCGCTGTTCTCGGTGGAGGACCCCATGGCGAACTCGTCCATGTTGGTCTTGCCGAGGATGACCACGTCAGCGGCCTTCAGCCGCTTGGTGAGGGTGGCGTCGTACGGCGGGATCCAGCCTTCGAGGATCTTCGAGCCGACGGTCGTCGGAACGCCCTCGGTGGTGAAGATGTCCTTGAGCGCGAGCGGGACGCCGGCGAGCGGCCCGAGCTTCTCGCCCCTGGCCTTCTTCTCGTCGACGGCGCGCGCCTGGGCGAGGGCGCCCTCGCGGTCGACGTGCAGGAAGGCGTGCACCTTCTCGTCGACGGCCTCGATCCGGGCGAGGTGGGCCTCGGTGACCTCGACGGCCGTGAGCTCGCCGGTGGCGATCTTCGCGGCGGTCTCGGCGGCGGTGAGCCTGATGCAGTATTCGATCTTATTGGCCGTCATGGCTGTCTAGTCCTCCCCCAGGATCTGCGGCACCTTGAAACGCTGCTGCTCCTGGGCCGGGGCGCCGGAGAGCGCCTGCGCGGGGGTGAGCGAGGGACGGACCTCGTCCGCGCGCATGACGTTCGTCAGCGGCAGCGGGTGTGAGGTCGGCGGTACGTCTTGGTCGGCGACCTCGCTGACGCGGGCGACCGCGCCGATGATGTCGTCGAGCTGTCCCGCGAAGTGGTCGAGTTCTTCGGGCTTCAGCTCCAGACGCGCCAGCCGGGCGAGGTGGGCGACCTCCTCGCGCGTGATGCCAGGCATGCAGCGTTCCTCTGGGGTGAGTGTGGGTGGTTTGGAGCCAATCCTATGGGGCGGGGCCCGGTGACCGTGAAACGGTTTCCCCCGGGCCCCGAAACCTCGGCGGCTCACCGGCTCAGTGGCGCTGCTCCCAGGCCACGCTCTTCAGGTAGTGGTTGTCGTACAGCTCCTGCACCTCCAGAAGGCTCTCCAGGGTGACCTCGCCCAGGCGCAGGCGCTGGAGGTGGCGGAAGTACTCGAAGCGCTCCACGCCCGGTGTGATGACGATCAGGATGTCCGCGGTGCTGCCGGGGACGGCGGCGAAGGCGTGCGGCTTGCCGGGCGGGACGACGACCAGGTCGCCGCGCTCGGCGGTGACGACGTCGTCACCGGAGAGCAGTTCGGCGGCGCCGTCGAGCAGGTAGAACATCTCGGCGGAGTTGCGGTGCAGATGCGGCACGGCGCCGTCGGCGCCCTCCCCCAGCGTGACGCGCACGGTGGAGAGCGCCCCACCGGTGGCGCTGCTGTCGGCGAGCAGCTGGACCCGGGTCGGATCACCGCCCATCACCTCGGCGTCGGCCTCCCGCACGATCACGGACTCATCGAACTTCGGTACGAACAACGACATTCCAGAACCCCCTGTTGATGGACGGGCCGTCCCCCCGAGTCGTTCACACGAGGAACAGCGGCATCGTGCTGATCAGCACAACGATCGCGGTGGCGAAGTGGATCCCGTACGCGACCGCCTTCGTCCCGCCGTGGCGCAGCACCGTCAGCGGGTCGCACAGCGGCACGAGTGACACAGAGGGCCTCAACCAGGCCTCGGCCGGGGCACGGCGAAGGCGAGCAGGACGACGCCGACGACGCCGCCAATACGCGGCGATGGTCATGACAGCCCCTTGACTGCATTTCTAGCACCGCTAGAACTTGAAGCGAGGCTAGAAGCACTTCGACAGTTTGGCTAGCGCCGCTGGAATCTCCGCCGTCTCGGCTCAGGCGCGCCGGGAGCACCCGCGGGCAGAACGGGAGCGACTGATCGTCACGGCCGCGCGGAGACGTCCTGGACAGGCCTGCGCGGCGTGGGGACCCTGGTGCGGCGGCCGCCTGCCGGAATGCGCACACGAGGAAAGGCCGGCGCTCCTGGTGACCGAGCGGCGCCCCGCAGCTGGCAGTGCCCCGGACGGGCGCGGGGCTGTGTCCGATGTGCGGCTCCGCCGTGCGGGCGCGAGCGGCCACGCCCGCGGCCGCCGTCTACCCGGCACCCCCACGGCAGACGCCGGACCCCCACGGCAGACGCCGGCCTCTCCACGAAGGGTGAACGGGCGGGGTGGGCGGAGATTTACTCGGCGGCCGGCAACGCGGCCCGCGGTCGCTGCCACCCCCGCGACCCCCGCGCCCGCAGCCACGCCGTCATCTCCTCCGGCGGCATCGCCGCGGCGACCAGCCACCCCTGCACGGCGTCACACCCGAGGTCCCGCAGCCGCTCCCACGTCTCGTCGTCCTCCACGCCCTCCGCGACGACCAGCAGCCCCAGCGAATGCGCGAGGTCGACCGTGCAGCGCACGATCTCCGCGTCCTCGTTGTCCACGGCCAGCCGGGCCACGAAGGACCGGTCGATCTTCAGCTCGCTCACCGGCAGCCGCCGCAGATGCACCAACGACGAGTAGCCCGTGCCGAAGTCGTCCAGCGACATCTTCACGCCGTGCCCGGTCAGGCCCGCGAGGGTGTCGGCGGCCCGCTGCGGGTCCTCGAGCAGCACATGCTCGGTTATCTCCAGCTGGAGCGCCCCCGCCGGGACCCCGTGCCGGGCCAGCCGCGCCGCCACCGAGCCCGCGAAGCCCGGGGTATGGACGTCGCGCGGCGAGACGTTCACCGCGACCGGCACCCGCAGCCCCTGCGCCCGCCAGCGGGCGACCTGGGCGAGCGCGGTCTCCAGGACGTACTCCGTCAGATGGGGCATCAGGCCGGACGACTCGGCGATCGCTATGAACTCGTCCGGCGGTACCTTGCCGCGCTCGGGGTGCACCCACCGCACCAGCGCCTCAAGACCGGCCACCTGCCCGTCGAAGCGCACCTTCGGCTGGTAGTGCAACTGCACCTCGTGCGCGTCCAGGGCGCGGCGCAGATCGCCCAGCAGCCCCAGCCGGTCCGGGGTGTTGGAGTCCCGCTTGGACTCGTACACCTCGACGCCCGTACGGTCCCGCTTCGCCTGGTACATCGCCACGTCCGCCCGGCGCAGCAGTCCCTCCGCGTCCAGCGCGTGGTCGGGGAAGACGGCGACACCCGCGCTGGCCTCCAGGACGAGGGTGAGACCGTCGAGGTCGAGCGGCGAGGAGAGGGCCGTGACCAGGCCCCGGGCGACGCGGGTCGCGGACGTCGTGGAGTCGGCGACCGGCAGTAACACCGCGAACTCGTCGCCGCCGAGCCGGGCCGCCTCCGCACCGCGCGGCAGCGCGGCCCGCAGCCGGTCGGCTATCTGCAACAGCAGCCGGTCACCGGCGAGATGACCGAGCGTGTCGTTGACCGAACGGAACCGGTCGAGGTCGATCAGCATGAGGGCGGCGCGGGCGCCGATGCGTTCGGCGTCGTCGAGGGCGGTCCAGATCCGCTCCAGCAGCCACTGCCGGTTGGGCAGTCCGGTCAGCGGGTCGCGCAGCTGCTCCTCCGCGCGGGCCCGGGCTATCCACAGGGTGGAGTCGAGGGCGACCAGCGGGATGGAGAACAGCGGGAGCAGCAGCGGCTGGGCGACGGCGACCACGCAGATCAGCGGGGCGATGCCGAGCAGTGCGACGGCGACCAGGCCCTGTCGCATCAGGGCGGTGCGGGCGACGGTGGGCACTCCGCCGCCGCGCGGTGCGTGCAGGTACCAGAGCAGGGCGCGGGTGACCGCGAGGTAGGCCACCGCGACGAGGACGACCTCGGGGGCGGCGGCGACGCTCCAACTTGCGGGGTCCCAGGGTGACTCGACGGTCGGTACCCGGCCGAAGACGCCGAGCACCAGCGCGCCGGCGCCGATGCCGAGGATGTCCACCGCGCCGTGCAGGACGCCCTGCCGCCAGCGGTGGCGCCTGGCTATGCCGACCAGGACGACGACGGTGAGGCTGACCATGCCGGCGGGCACCCAGCCGTACAGCAGGAGTACGGCGAGGGTGAGGGCGGCGCCGGAGCCGGTGCCGCCCCACCAGCGGGCACGGCCGAGCAGCACCAGGTGGCCGACGATGATGCCGGTCAGCACGGCCAGCGACCAGCCGACCGTGCCGGACGGGAACAGGGCGTGGTTGTCGGTGAAGGCGCGGTAGAAGCCGGCGCCGAGGGCGAACGCGGCGACCGCGACGACTCCGGCGGGCAGCGGGGGCCAGGACAGGTGCCGTTCGTGCTCGTGGCCGGGCAGGTCGGGCGGCGGCTCGACGGCGGCCAGCGGCAGCGGGTCACGCGCGTCCAGTGCGACGCTCGCCCCCGGTATGCCGACGCGCCGGTCGCCCCGTACCGTCCACCGAGCCCCCCGCCACGCGCTCGCCCGGCGGCGCAGCGGCAGCCGCGCTTCCGGGGCGGCGCTCTCGGTCGGTTCCATTCCCGTCCCTCTCACAGCCGGCGGTGCCCACGCCATGCGGTCCGTGCCCTGCAGGAGCACGGGAATGCCCCAACCGCAGCTGGGCACGGCAGGCGCATATCTCAACAGTAGGCCGCAGAAGGCTTTCACGGGCAGCGGTCGTCGACGGTTGCCCGATTGAGCACCGGCCACCCGTATGCATCTGGTATGCGCCGAACGGGTGGCCTTCAACCGCTACTCCCCGGTCGGAAGGGCGACTTCCGCCGCCGCATCCGGTCCCTGCTCCAAAAGGACGACAAATCCGTCCTCGTTCAGAACCGGAACCTTCACCTGCATCGCCTTGTCGTACTTCGATCCGGGGTTGTCACCCACGACCACGAACGACGTCTTCTTCGATACCGAACCGGTCACCTTGGCTCCGCGGCTCTGCAGGGCGTCCTTGGCGCCGTCCCGGGTGAAGTGCTCCAGGGTTCCGGTCACGACGACGGTGAGGCCTTCCAGCGGACGCGGCCCCTGGTCCTCGCCGGTGGACTGGTCCTCCAGCGGGACTCCGGCGGTCTTCCACTTTCGGATGATCTCGCGGTGCCACTCCTCGGCGAACCACTCCTTGAGCGCCGTCGCGATGATGCCGCCGACGCCGTCGATGTTCGACAGCTCCTCCTCGGTGGCCTGCTCGATGCGGTCGATGGAGCGGAACTCACGGGCCAGTGCCTGCGCGGCGACCGGGCCGACGTGCCGGATGGACAGGCCGTTGAGGAAGCGGGCGAGTGGGCGGGTCTTCGCCTCCTCGATCTTCTGGAGCAGGGCGAGGGTGTTCTTCTTGGGCTCGCCCTTCTGGTTGGCGAAGACCGTGACGACCTTCTCCTCGCCCGTCTTGGGGTCGCGCTTGGGCAGCCCGCTGTCCGGGTCCAGGACGTACGCCTTGATGGGCAGCAGCTTCTCGATGGTGAGGTCGAACAGGTCGCCCTCGTCGACCAGCGGCGGTTGGGCGGGTTCCAGCGGCCGGGTGAGCGCCGCCGCCGCGACCCCGCCGAAGTGCTCGATGTCCAGGCACTCGCGCCCCGCGAGGTAGGAAACGCGCTCTCTCAACTGGGCGGGGCAGGTGCGGGCGTTGGGGCAGCGGAGGTCGATGTCGCCCTCTTTCATGGCCCGCAGCGGTGTCCCGCACTCGGGACACTCGGCCGGCATCACGAACTCCCGCTCGCTGCCGTCCCGCAGGTCGACGACCGGGCCGAGGATCTCCGGGATCACGTCACCGGCCTTGCGCAGCACCACCGTGTCGCCGATCAGCACCCCCTTGGCCTTGACGACCTCCTGGTTGTGCAGGGTCGCGAACTCCACCTCGCTGCCCGCCACCGTGACCGGCTCGACCTGTGCGTACGGCGTGACCCGGCCGGTGCGGCCGACGCCGACCTTGATGTCGATGAGCTTGGTGTTGACCTCTTCCGGCGCGTACTTGTAGGCGATCGCCCAGCGCGGCGCCCGCGCCGTGGAGCCGAGCCGCCCCTGGAGGCGGATCTCGTCGAGCTTGACGACGACCCCGTCGATCTCGTGCTCCACGGAGTGCCGGTTCTCGCCGTAGTAGGCGATGAACTCCCGTACGCCGTCGAGGTCGTCGACCACCCGGTTGTGCGGCGAGGTGGGCAGGCCCCAGGTCTTGAGCAGGTCGTAGGCCTGGGAGAGCCGGGTCATGCCCTCGAAGCCCGCCAGGGCGCCGATGCCGTGGACGACCATGTGCAGCGGGCGGGAGGCGGTGACCCGCGGGTCCTTCTGGCGCAGCGAACCGGCCGCCGCGTTGCGCGGGTTGGCGAACGGCTTGTCGCCGGCCGCGACCAGCCGCTCGTTGAGCTCGGCGAACTTCTCCATCGGGAAGTAGACCTCGCCGCGGATCTCGACCAGGTCCGGCACCGTGTCGCCGTGCAGCCGGTCCGGGATCTCGGCGATCGTACGGACGTTGGGCGTGATGTCCTCCCCGGTGCGGCCGTCACCGCGGGTCGCCGCGCGGGTGAGCCGGCCGTGCTCGTAGGTGAGGTTGACGGCGAGACCGTCGACCTTGAGCTCGCACAGGAAGTGGTACTCCTGGGCGCCCAGTTCCTTGTGGATCCGCTCGGCCCAGGCGGCGAGGTCCTCGTCGTTGAACGTGTTGTCCAGCGACAGCATGCGCTCACGGTGCTCGACCGCCGTGAACTCCGTCTCGTACGCCCCCGCGACCTTCTGGGTCGGCGAGTCCGGGGTGCGCAGCTCGGGGTACTGGTCCTCCAGCGCCTCCAGGGACTTCAGGAGCTTGTCGAACTCCGCGTCGCTGATGACGGGAGCGTCCTTCACGTAGTACCGGAAGCGGTGCTCCTCGATCTGCTCGGCGATCCGCGCGTGCTGTTCCCGTGCCTCCGCGGGCACCGCCGTCTCCGCCTGCTGCTTGTCGCCGGCCACCGTGTTCCTCCCGTTACTCTGGGTTGTCCGCGAGTGATCTCGCCGCCCGGACGCAGTGGGCGAGCGCCTGCCGGGCGTACGCGGGGGAAGAGCCCGCGAGCCCGCACGACGGGGTGACCGTCACGGCCTCCGCGAGAAGCCCTGGTTGCAGCCCCAGCCTGCGCCACAGCGTCCTGACACCCATGACGCTACCGGCAGGGTCTGACAATGCCGTGTCCGTGCCCGGCACGACACCGACGAACAGCTGGGTACCGCCCTCGACGGCCTCACCGATCGCTTCCTCGTCACGTTCGGTGAGGAGCGAGAAGTCGAAGGAGACGGCGGCGGCCCCGGCCCGGCGCAGCAACGCGAAGGGCACGTCGGGGGCGCAGGAGTGGACGGCCACCGGGCCGTCGGCGTGGACGCCCATGACGTCCCGCAGCGTCGACTCGACGACCTGGCGGTCCACGGCCCGGTGGGTGCGGTAGCCGCTGGCGGTCCGCACGTGACCGCGCAGGACGGCGGTGAGGGACGGCTCGTCGAGTTGCAGGACGAGGCGGGCGCCGGGGATCCGGCGCCCGACCTCGGCGAGGTGCAGGCGCAGGCCTTCGCCGAGTGAGGCGGCCAGGTCGCGGCAGGCGCCGTGGTCGGAGAGAACCGCCTCGCCGTTCCGCAGCTCCAGGGCGGCGGCGAGGGTCCAGGGGCCGACCGCCTGCACCTTGAGCGGACCCTCGTAGTCCTGGGTGAACTCCTCCAGCGCGTCGAGGTCCTCCCCCAGCCAGGAGACGGCCCGCCGGGTGTCCCGGCCGGGCCGGTCGCCGAGCCGCCAGCCGCTGGGCTCCACGCGCGCGTATAGCTCGACGAGCAGGCCGGCGGTGCGGCCGATCATGTCGGCGCCGGGGCCGCGGGCGGGCAGCTCCGGGAGGAAGGGGAAGTCCTCGAAGCTGCCGGTCGCGGCCTTGGCGGCCTCTCGGGCGTCGGTGCCGGGGAGGGAGCCGATGGCTGTGGCGGGGCCGAAGGAGGGGGTTGCGTTCACGTGGGAAGCCTAGGGTCGGTGGCCGACGGGGGGGGTGCGGCGGTGGTTGGTGATGTGCGGGCTGTGGGGGCTGGTCGCGCCCACGCGGCGGTAGCCGCATGTGAACACAGCCGCGCCCCTGAAAGCGCTATCCCTGACCCGGCCGGACAGTCAAGTCGTTGATCTCCGCGTCCCTCGGGAGGTCCAGAGCCGTCAGGATCGTGGTCGCCACCGATTCGGGGTCGATCCACTTCGCCGGGTCGTACTCCTTGCCCTCCTGCTGGTGGACCTTGGCCTGCATCGGGCTCGCCGTGCGGCCGGGGTAGACCGAGGTGACCCGGACGCCGTTGCCGTGTTCCTCGTGGCGGAGGGCGTCGGCGAGGGCCTTCAGGCCGTGCTTGGAGGCCGCGTACGCCGACCAGCCCGCGTTGGCGCTGAGGCCGGCGCCCGAGTTCACGAAGAGCACGTGGCCGCGGGCGGCACGCAGTTGGGGCAGGAAGTGGCGGGTCAGCTCGGCCGGCGCGACCAGGTTGACGTTCAGCTGGTGGCGCCAGGACTTCGGGGTCAGCTCGCCGATCTCGCCCAGGTCGACCACGCCCGCGATGTGCAGCAGCGAGTCGACCCGGTCCGGGAGCGACTGGTGCGAGAAGGCCCAGGAGAGCTTGTCCGGGTCCGCCAGGTCGCCCACCAGGGTGCGGGCGCCGGGGAGCCCGGCGGCCAGTTCCTTAGCGCGGCCCGCGTCGCGCGCGTGCAGGACGAGGTCGTCCCCGCGCGCGTGCAGTCGGCGGGCCACGGCGGCGCCGATGCCGGAACCGGCACCGGTGATCACATGAGTTGCCATGAGGGCCATGCTCGCATCAGCCGGCGTCCCGGGCCGCCTCCAGGTGGGCGAGTGCCTCGGCCGGTTCCTCGGCGAAGAACATCAGCTCCGCCAGGGGGCGGGGCAGGAAGCCCTCCTCCTCCATGCGGTGGAACTGCTGCTGGAGGCCGTCGTAGAAACCGGCGGTGTTCAGCAGGACGACCGGCTTGTCCGTGCGGCCGTGCTTCTTCAGCTCCAGGATCTCGGTGGCCTCGTCCAGGGTGCCGGTGCCGCCCACCATGATCACCACGGCGTCGGCCTTCTCCAGCAGGAGCCGCTTGCGCTCGGCGAGGTCGGACGCGATCACCATCTCGTCGGCGCCGGGGCGGACCTTGTTCGCGAGGAACTCGACCGAGACGCCCAGCAGCTTGCCGCCGGCTTCGTGGACACCGTCGGCGACCACTTTCATCAGGCCGACGTTGGAGCCGCCCCAGACCAGGGTGTGGCCGCCCTTGCCGATGAGTTTCGCGAAGTCTCGGGCGGGGCGGGTGTAGCGGTCGTCGAGATCTGCCGCGGAGAGGAAGACACAGATGCGCATGGGGTCAGGGTAGGACCCGTGGTGTGGCGGCTGCGGTGCGTGGGGCCGGTCGCGCAGTTCCTCCCCCAGCCTTCGGCCGGGGGTGCCCCCAGCGCCCCTGAAGGGGCGCTGAAGCAGGCGCCGGGAACAAGTCGGCGTCCGTCAGCGTCAACCTCGTATGGCCTCTGGACACACGATCACCATCGAGCAGTCCCAGCAGCACGTCCGCGTCACGCACGGGGACGTCGTCCTCGCCGAGAGCGACCGGCCCCTCGTCCTGCGGGAGACCGGGTCGCCCGTGCGCTACTACATCCCCGCCGAGGACGTCCGCCTCGACCTCCTCACGCCCTCCGAGACGCACACCGTCTGCCCCTTCAAGGGCACCGCCTCCTACTGGTCCCTGCCGGACGCGCCGGACCTGGTGTGGGCCTACCCCGACCCCAAGTCCGACGTCGCCCAGATCAAGGACCACCTCTGCTTCTACGACGTCGAGGTCACTGGCTGACGCCTGCCGTGTCCGCCGCCCGGACGGTCGACGCGATGGTCGCGGAGCCGACGACGCGGGTGTCGTCGTACAGGACGATCGCCTGGCCGGGAGCGACCCCGCGGACCGGCTCGGTGAACGTGACGCGCAGTTCGCCGCCGGCCAGCTCGGCGCGCACCTCGGTCTCGCCGCCGTGGGCGCGCAGCTGGGCGGTGTAGACGCCGGGGCCGGTGGGGGCGGTGCCGCACCAGCGGGGCTTGATCGCGGTGAGGCCGGTGACGTCGAGGGCGGCGGCCGGGCCGACCGTCACCGTGTTGTCGACCGGCGAGATGTCGAGGACGTAGCGCGGCTTGCCGTCGGCGGCGGGGGTGCCGATCCGCAGCCCCTTGCGCTGGCCGATGGTGAAGCCGTACGCGCCCTCGTGGGTGCCGACCTTGGCGCCGGACTCGTCGACGATGTCGCCCTCGGCCCTGCCGAGCCGCCGGGCGAGGAAGCCCTGGGTGTCGCCGTCGGCGATGAAGCAGATGTCGTGCGAGTCGGGCTTCTTCGCGACCGCGAGGCCCCGGCGCTCGGCCTCGGCGCGGATCTCGTCCTTGGTCGTCAGGGTGTCGCCGAGCGGGAACAGCGCGTGGGCGAGCTGCCGCTCGTCCAGGACGCCGAGGACGTACGACTGGTCCTTCGCCATGTCGGAGGCGCGGTGCAGCTCGCGGGAGCCGTCGGGGAGCGTCACGATCTTCGCGTAGTGGCCGGTGCAGACCGCGTCGAAGCCGAGCGCGAGTGCCTTGTCCAGCAGGGCCGCGAACTTGATCTTCTCGTTGCAGCGCAGGCACGGGTTGGGGGTGCGCCCGGCCTCGTACTCGGCGACGAAGTCCTCGACGACGTCCTCGCGGAAGCGGTCGGCGAGGTCCCAGACGTAGAACGGGATGCCGATGACGTCGGCCGCGCGGCGGGCGTCGCGGGAGTCCTCGATGGTGCAACAGCCCCGCGCGCCGGTACGGAAGGATTGGGGGTTCGCGGAGAGCGCGAGATGGACGCCGGTGACGTCGTGGCCCGCCTCTGCCGCACGGGCGGCGGCGACGGCGGAGTCCACGCCGCCCGACATGGCGGCGAGGACGCGGAGGGGGCGGGTGCGCTGCGGGGTGTCAGTCATAGCCCCTCCAGGGTAAGGGGACGCGGGAACCGGGGCCCGCGAGTATCCGTTGGAGATCACATGGGGGCGACGAGTGGTGATCGGGACCGGCGGATCGGGCGGCGGGCGCTGCTGGTCGGCGGGGCGGCGGCGGCCGTGGGCACGGTGGCGCTGACCAGGGACGAGCTGACGCGGCTGTACTGGCGGCTGCCGGGGGTGCGCAAGGCGCGGGTGGCGGGCGCGGTGGATTTCAGGGGTGCGCGCTGGGTGGCCGCCTCGCCGGCGAACTACCGGACGGCGGACCGGCCGGACGACTATCCGATCGACCGGGTGGTCATCCATGTCACCCAGGGCGGCTACGCGAGCGCGGTGAAGGTGTTCCAGGACCCGGCGCACGAGGCGGCGGCGCACTACATCGTGCGCAAGGACGGGCGGATCACCCAGCTGGTCCGGGAGCTGGACGTGGCCTTCCACGCGGGCAACCGGTCGTACAACGAGCGCAGTGTCGGCATCGAGCACGAGGGTTTCGTGGACCGCCCGGAGGACTTCACCGACGCGATGTACGCGGCGTCGGCGCGGCTGACGGCCGCGATATGCCGGCGGTACGGCATGACCATGGACCGGGAGCATGTGATCGGTCATGTGGAGGTGCCGGGGACGGACCACACCGACCCGGGCAAGCACTGGGACTGGGATCGCTACATGGGTCTTGTACGGCGGGTCGGACAGGCCTGACCGCAGGTTCCGCGTGTGACTGAATCGTTATCCTGTGCTCGCTCTGCGTGCTCTCTGTGTCCGTTGCGTCCCCCACCCCGGGCGCCAGCTGCGCTTGGTCAACTCCGGCTCCTTCCAAGGGAGTTAAGCATCACCAGCAACCATGGCGGCCTCACAGTCCCCCCGCCCTCTTCCTAACTTCGCCTCAGATTCCACACAGAGCTCAGGTCAAACATCCCCGCCATGACCCACACCTCAGAGCCCTCCTTCGAGACGGGCGGCAGCGAAGAGCAGGACACCCGCGGCAGGCGGCGGCGCGCCAAGGGCACGGAGCACTCCAAGGCCGAGCGCGTCACCGGGGCCGAGCACTCCAAGGAGGCGACGGCCAAGCGCGGCAAGGGCGTTCACCGGCGGAAGTTCCTCGGCGGCATGGCCGGGGTCGGCCTGGGCGCCGTCGGCGCGGCGGGCGCGACCTTCGCCCTGCTGACCGACGCGAACGGCAACAAGGCGGGCGCCGCGACCAACACCGCCACCCTCTCCGTCCCGGACCTCCTGGAGGGCACCACCTCCGACAGCACCACCACCTACACGATCGAGGCGCAGACCGGCAGCGCCGAGGTGATCAGCGGGGTCACCAGCACCACCGCGGGCTACAACCAGTCCTTCCTCGGCCCGACCATGAAGTGGACCAAGGGCAACACGGTCCTCCTGAACATCACCAACAGCCTGGGCGAGGACACCACCGTCCACTTCCACGGCGCGCACGTCCCGGCCAAGATGGACGGCGGTCCCCAGGTCGCCTTCTCCGACGGCGAGACCTGGTCGCCGACCTTCGAGGTACTCGACGAGCCCATGACGCTCTGGTACCACCCGCACGCCCTGGGCACCACGGCCAAGCAGGCGGTGCACGGCCTGGCCGGCATGATCATCGTCGACGACGACGACAACACCACCAGCGCCGCACTGCCCACCACCTACGGCACCGACGACATCCCGCTGATCTTCCAGTGCCTGGCCGTGGACGCCGACGGCGACATCAAGTACGACCTCACCGGCTACCTCGGCGGCAACCTGACCTACCCGCTGCTGGTCAACGGCACCAACGTCGACGACACCACGCTCACCTTCTCCGCGACCAAGACCCGGACCCGGTTCCGGCTGCTCAACGCCTCGCCGTCGGACATCATCACCATCCAGCGCAGCGACGGCGGCACGATGTCGCAGATCGCCACCGACCAGGGCTATCTGTCCGCGGCGACGGACGTGACCGAGATCCGGCTGGTGGCCGGCGCCCGCGCCGAGATGGTCATGGACCTCTCGGACGACGTCACCCTCCAGGCGGTCGTCACCACCGGCTGGGTGCGCGGCGGCAGCGGCACGTACGACTTCCTGACGGTCGCCGCCGGCGGCACCGACACCCCGGACGACCTGCCCACCTCGCTGCGGACCATCGACCGGTACGACACCAGCGACTTCACCGCGCGGACCATCACCCTCGGCCAGTCCGGCACGACCATGACCATCAACGGCTCGGCCGGCACGAGCATGAGCTCGATGGCCATGATCAGTACGACGCTGGGCTCCAAGGAGATCTGGACGATCAAGAACGGCACGCAGCTGGAGCACTCGTTCCATCTGCACGACGTGCCGTATCAGCTGATCTCCATCAACGGCGAGGATCCGACCGGTGTGGAACTCGGCTGGTACGACACCTACGAGGTGGTCGGCGGCGGCTCCATCGAGATCGCCATGGAGTTCACCGACTTCGCCGACGACACGTACATGTACATGCTGCACTGCCATCTCCTGCAGCACGAGGACGAGGGGATGATGGCGTCCCTCATGGTCACCGAGAGCTAGCCTGAACCTGCTCTCGGGAAGGCCGCCGCCGGCGGTGGAAGCGCCGGCGGCGGCCTTGTGCGGTCTTCCCCCCGCAGGGGGGCTGGGACCACACCCGGGCCCGACGTACGAAACACCGGCCCGGTGACCACGACGGAGTCGGTCACCGGGCCGGTCGTGGCGTCAACTCGCCTTCTGGGGAAGCGGCTTGGGTCCGATTCCGCGTGTCGCGGAGCACCGTCGAGGCGGCCGGGATCAGCTCAGTCCGGCGGCCCGGGCCCGCTCCACCGCCGGGCCGATCACCTTCGCGACGGCCTCCACGTCGGCCTGGGTGGAGGTGTGGCCGAGCGAGAAACGGAGGGTGCCGCGGGCCAGGTCCGGATCGGTGCCGGTGGCCAGCAGGACGTGGCTGGGCTGGGCCACCCCGGCCGTGCACGCGGAGCCCGTCGAGCACTCGATGCCCTGGGCGTCGAGCAGCAGGAGCAGCGAGTCGCCCTCGCAGCCGGGGAAGGTGAAGTGCGCGTTGGCCGGGAGGCGGTCCACCGGGTCGCCGCCGAGGATCGCGTCCGGTACGGCCGTACGCACGGCGTCGATCAACTGGTCGCGCAGGGCGCCGATCTCGCGGGCGAACCACTCGCGGCGCTCGACGGCGAGGTGCGTCGCGACCGCGAAGGAGGCGATCGCCGGGACGTCGAGGGTGCCGGAGCGGACGTGCCGCTCCTGGCCGCCGCCGTGCAGGACCGGTACGGGGGTGTACTCACGGCCGAGGAGCAGGGCTCCGATGCCGTAGGGGCCGCCGACCTTGTGGCCGGAGACGGTCATCGCGGCGAGGCCGGAGGCGGCGAAGTCCACCGGGGTCTGGCCGACGGCCTGGACCGCGTCGGCATGCAGGGGGACACCGAACTCGCTTGCCACGTCGGCGAGTTCCCGGACCGGCAGGACCGTGCCGATCTCGTTGTTGGCCCACATGACGGTGGCGAGGGCCACGTCGTCGGGGTTGCGGGCGATCGCCTCGCGCAGCACCTCGGGGTGGACCCGGCCGTAGCCGTCGACGGGGAGGTACTCCACCGTCGCGCCCTCGTGTTCGCCGAGCCAGTGGACCGCGTCGAGGACCGCGTGGTGTTCGACGGGGCTGGACAGGACGCGGGTACGGGTGGGGTCGGCGTCGCGGCGGGACCAGTAGAGGCCCTTGACCGCGAGGTTGTCGGCCTCGGTGCCGCCGGAGGTGAAGACGACCTCGCTGGGGCGGGCGCCGAGTGCTTCCGCGAGGGTTTCCCTGGATTCCTCGACCGTGCGGCGGGCCTTGCGGCCGGAGGCGTGCAGGGAGGACGCGTTGCCGGTGACGCCGAGGGTGGCGGTGAGGGTTTCTACCGCCTCCGGGAGCATCGGGGTCGTGGCGGCGTGGTCGAGGTAGGCCATGATGCGGTCGATTCTACGGGGGGCGGGGTGAGGGTCGCCCAGCGCCGTAGGTGGCCTGTGCCGGTGAGCGGGTGCCGGTGGGGTTTGGCTGGTCGCGCCCACGCGGCGGAGGCGCACCTGGACACAGCCCCGCGCCCCTGTCGGGGCGCCTCCCTGAACGCCGCTTCACAGGCGGGTCTACAAGCTCCAGGACACCGTGTTCGAGATCTCCATCGTGATGGCGAGGACCGCCAGGTCCGCGACGCCCAGGGCCAGGCCCAGGTATGCGCGGCCCTTGCGGCTCGTGCCGCGCCACAGCGACACCAGGGCCAGGACGATCGCGATCGGGCCCAGGAACAGGTTCAGGACGAGGAGGCCGAGGAGGCCGAGGATGAAGGACGCCACGGCCATGCCGTCGGCGTCGCGGGTGGCGGATCCGGGACGGGTGGTGGCCGGGGCGGTGAGGTGCAGCATGGCTCAGCTCCTGGAAGTCGTGGTGGACGGTCAGTTGGCCGAGGTGCGGCGCCGGCGGGCGATGCGCTCGCGGAGTGCGAAGACGGCCAGCCAGACGGCGATCACGGCGGCGAGTCCTGCGGTGACGTCGAGCGGCGCGTGGGCCACGGTGCCCAGCACCACGCCGAGCAGCATGAGTGCGGCGACGAGGAACAGCATGGGATTCGATCCCCCCTCCGTTACGTTTGGGTGAACGGTTGTAGTAACAGTTGTTCACTGACTTTGAGTCTAGCAACTCCCACGGCTTTTCAATTCCGGAGAACAGTTGTTAACTGGATGACATGAGTCACACCCTCGGCATCCGACAGGCCCAGAAGCAGAAGACCCGCCAGGCCTTCCTGGACGCGGCGCTGGGGCTGCTGGAGGAGCAGAGCCTGAGCAGCCTGGGACTGCGTGAGGTCACCCGGGCCGTCGGTGTCGCCCCGACCGCCTTCTACCGGCACTTCCGCTCCACCGCCGACCTGGGCGTCGCCCTCGTCGACGAGGCACTCGGCAGCCTGCACCCCATGGTCCGCACGACCGTCTCCACGCCCGGCCCGGAGCGCATCACCCGTGCCGTGCGGCTGATCGCCGACCATGTGGCCGCGCACCCGGCGCACGTGCGGTTCATCGCCCGGGAGCGGCACGGCGGGGTGCAGCCGGTGCGCGAGGCCATCCGGGACCAACTGGCCCGGTTCGCCGAGGAGGTCAAGACCGAGCTGGCCAAGGACCCGGAGGCCGCCGGGTGGAACGACGACGACCTGCTGATGCTCGCCCACCTCTACGTGGACCAGATGCTCATCACCGCGTCCCTGTTCCTGGAGACCCTGGAGTCGCCGGAGCCCTCGGAGGCGGAGCGGCAGCGCGTCACCCAGGTCGCCGCCCGCCAGATGCGGCTGATCAGCCTCGGCCGGCAGCACTGGCTGGACTAGGCCCGGGGACGCGAGGGGGCGGTGCGTCCGGTCGCCGGACGCACCGCCCCTTCTCGTGCCAGGCCCTGGTGTCAGCTCTTCGCGGCCTGCTGGGTCGGTGCCCCGCTGGGCGCCGCACCGCCCGCGCCGGGACCGCCCTGGCCGCCGCCGCAACCACCGCCGCCCTGACCGCCGCCAGGGCCTCCCTGGCCGCCGGCGCCCGGACCGCCGCTCGGCACGCCGGTGGGGGTACCGGTCGGCTTGACGGTGGAGTTGCCCGTGGGCGCACCGGAGGGAGCACCACTCGGCCTCCCGGAGGCGTTGCCCGTCGGCATGCCCGACGGCGCCTGACAGGACTGCGTTTGACCGGAGTTGCCGCTGCCGGAGGACGACGAGTCGCCCGAGCCGCACGCGGTCAGCAGCAGCGGAGACACGGCGAGCAGGGCGACCGCGGGGACGAGACGTACACGCTTCATGAGAGACAGCTCCATAAAGGATGAGGGAGTCCTGAGGCGTGGCACTCAACCAACGGCGCTTAAGGCGTACTTGGGCCCGCACTGTCCCCGGCCTGTGATTCGGGTAAAGGGCGGCTCAAGCCACCTGGCTGACCTGCTTCTTCGCGAACAGCGGCGGTTTACTCGCTGGTACACGTCCGTGACAGAACGGGGTCCCGGCGGATACGTCAGCCGAGGCGGGCCCGGGCCAACTGCCGTGACTGGGCGACCAGTCGGTCCGCGCTGTCCCAGACCTCGGCGTCCTCCTCCAGGAAGCCGCCGGCCAGGTTGCGGGTGGTGACGGAGACGCGCAGCGGGCCCGGGGCGGGGCGGTGGCGGACGTGGACGGTGAGTTCGACCGTGGGGACCCAGCCCTTGAGGCCGATCTCGAAGGCGGTGGGCGGCAGCGCGTCGACCGCCAGGAGCAGGGCCAGGGGGTCGGCGTCACGGCCGTCGGCGAGACCGAACCAGGAGCGCATCTCACCCTTGCCGGAGGGGGCGCCGAGGGCCCAGCCCAGGGTCGACGGATCCAGCTTGAGCATCAGGCGGTCGGTGATGGCGGAGCTGCCGTCGACGGGAGCGGGACCGTCCTCGGGCCCGAAGCACTGGTCCATGGGCGGGATGGCCGGCGGGGTCGCCGTGGTGCGGACGTCGTCGGGGAGGGCGGCGAGGTCGCCGTAGGAGGCGAGCACGCGGACGCGTTCGACCTCGTTGCCGTCGTCGTCGTGCTGGAAGAGCGAGGCCTGGCCGGTGGAGAGGGTGCGGCCGGTGCGGACGGTGTCCGTGCGGATCACGGCCGGGCCCGGCTGGGACGCGGTCAGGTAGTGCGCGGAGATGGTGAACGGGTCCGGGTGCGGCAGCGTGTCCGCGAGGGCCCGGCCGAGGACGGCCAGCAGATAGCCGCCGTTGACGGCGTTGATGATGGTCCAGCCGGCCGAGAGGTCGATGGCGTAGACCCCGGGCGCGCGCCGGGTGACCGCGGTGTCCCGGTCGAACTCGCTGTCGCCGATCACGGCTCGCGTGGAAGCTGCTTCTGGCATGGCTGAACAGTACAAGAAGTGATTACTAAGCGGTAGCTTTTGTGATCTACATACCAGCAGCCCGGCCGGTAAGGGATCCACCCGCCGGGTGAGGTTCCGGCAATTTCTAGGTAAGTGTCCGGACACGTCCGTAACCCGGAGCCGGGAATTCCCCTCTATGGGGACATGAGCCTCACCGGGACTCCGTTCCTCTACACGACCATCGTCCTGTCCGTGGTCGCCCTCATACTGCCGCTCGTCCTGTGGTCGAGGCTGCGCGGGCCCCAGGCCATGCGCGCCGCGGCCCGGGTCCTGATGCTGCTCTTCGCACAGGCCACCGCGGTGACGCTGATCTTCGTAGTGGTCAACAACCAGAACGACCTGTACGACAACTGGGCCGACCTGCTCGGCACCGGCGACCACGTCCAGCAGGCCGCGAACCTCGGCCGGGACGGGACCGGCGGCATAGCGCTGAAGCGGTTGCCCAAGGTGAGGCAGACCTTCACGGCGGCCGAGGGAGCGGCCATGCACGCGGCCGGCGGGGTACGGGTCACCCAGCTCGAGGGCCGGGTCTCGGGCGTGAACGCCGAGGTCTACGTCTGGCTGCCGCCCCAGTACGGCGAACCGGCGTACCGCAACCACAGGTTCCCGGTGGTGGAGCTGCTGCCGGGCTACCCCGGCTCGGCCAAGGCCTGGTTCGGTTCGCTGAAGGTGCACGAGCAGCTGCTGCCGCTGATGAGGAGCGGCAGGGTCGCGCCCTTCATCCTGGTCGCCCCGCGCACCAACCTGCTGGCCGGTGTCGACACCGGCTGCGCCAACATCCCGGGCACGGTGAACGCCGACAGCTGGCTCAGCATCGACGTACCGAAGATGGTGACCGACAACTTCCGTGCCGCCGCGGCTCCGGCGAACTGGGCGGTCGCCGGCTACTCGGCGGGCGCGCACTGCGCGGTCAAGCTGGCCGTGGCCCACCCCGACCGCTACCGGGCCGCGGTCAGCCTGTCCGGCTACAACGACCCGATCGGCGAACGCAATTCGCTCGCCGCGCAGAGCGTGACCCTGCGCGAGCGGAACAACCCCTATCTGCTGCTCAGGAAGGCGGCCACGCCGCCCCGGATCGCCCTCTACCTCTCCGGTGAGTCCGGCGACGGCTACCAGGCCGGAGTGGCGCTCGAACAGCTCGCCAAGGCCCCGACCACCGTGCACGTGGTGTTCCTGCCGCGCAGCGCGGGCGGCCACAACATGGCGCTGTGGCGGCCCCAGGTGCCGGCGGTCTTCGAATGGCTGACGGTCAACATGGGCCAGAGCCGTGCCCGGTCGGGTCCTACTCCTCGCGAACCGTCGTCCGCCGGTTCCACGCACGCGGCGCTCGCCAGTGGAACCGCATCGCGAGCAGGCGCAGCACGAAAGCGGTGACGACCGCGAGCCCGCTGGTGAACGGGGTCAGCGTGTCGTAGTGGATGCACAGCGCCACCATCGTCGCCCCGACGATCGCCGGGACCGCGTACAGGTCCCGGTCCCAGCGCAGCAGCGAGGGAACCTCGTTGGCGAGCACGTCCCTGAGCACACCGCCGCCGACCGCGGTGGCGAGCCCCAGGGCGACCGAGGCGGTCAGGTTGAGGCCGTAGGAGTACGCCTTCGTGGTGCCGGTGACGCAGAACAGGCCGAGGCCGGCCGCGTCGAAGACCAGGACCGACGACTGGATGCGCTCGACGTGCGGGTGCAGGAAGAACACCACGAGCGCCGTGAGCAGCGGAGTGATGAAGTACCCCAGGTCCGTGAAGGCGGCCGGGGGCACCGCCCCGATGATCACGTCCCGGAAGATCCCTCCGCCCAGCGCGGTGACCTCGGCGAGCACGGCGATGCCGAAGACGTCGAAGTTCTTGCGGACGGCCAGCAGCGCGCCGGAGATGGCGAACACGAAGATGCCGATGACGTCGAGCGTGTGCTGGACGGAGGGAGAGAAGAGTTGCTGGAGCTGCACCCTGACATTGTGACCTGTCAGGCTGCATGAACCTTACAAAGCCAGGCTCACAGGGCGGGTTTCCCTGGGGTGAACAGCCAGGTCTGGAACAGGTCGTCGAGCTGCTGTCCGGAGACCTTCTCGGCCAGCTCGATGAAGTCGGCCGTGTTCGCGTTGCCGTAGCGGTGCAGCTTCGTCCAGGCGGGGAGGAGCTTGAAGAACGCGGTGTCCCCGATCCGTTCGCGCAGCATCTGGAGGGTCATCGCACCGCGCTGGTAGACGGCGGAGGCGAACATGGTGTCGCGCTGCGGGTCGGCGACGGTGATCTGCCAGAAGGGGTTGTCGGCGGCCCGGGAGTTGTAGCCGGCGAGGAAGGAGTCGTGCGCGGAGCGGGTGCCCTGGTGCTCCGCCCACAGCCACTGGGCGTAGGTGGCGAAGCCCTCGTTGAGCCAGATGTCCTTCCACTGCGCCACGCTCACCGAGTCGCCGAACCACTGGTGGGCCAGTTCGTGCACGATCGTCGTCTCGTTGCGCACCGCCGAGTAGGCCGGCTTGCTCTGCACCTCGAGCGAGAACCCGGCCTCCGGCATGTCGTCGACGATCGCGCCGGTCTCCTCGAACGGGTACGGCCCGAAGACCTGCGACCAGTAGTCGGTGGCGGCGGCCGTCACGGCGTACACGTCGACGCTGTTGCTGTTCGCGAGGACCGGGTCGATGGCGACGTAGATCGGGATGCCCGAGGGCGTCTTCCCCGTCCGCACATCGAACTTCCCGATGGTGGCGGTGGCGAGGTAGGTCGCCATGGGCCTGTTCTCGCGCCAATGGCTGTACGTCGAGGCGCCCTTGTCGTACGTCGAGACCAGCCGGCCGTTGGAGACGCCGGTCAGGCCCTTGGGCGCCTTGATCCGGATGTCGTAGGTGGCCTTGTCGGAGGGGTGGTCGCTGGACGGGAACCAGGTGGAGGCGGCGTTGGGCTCGCAGGCGACGAAAACGCCGTCGGCGGTCTTCATCCAGCCGTAGTCGGAGCCGAAGACGATGGGGCCGTTGAGGGCCTCGGGTATCCCGCCGTAGGTGACGGAGACGGTGAACTCGTGTCCCTTGGACAGCGGGGTCCTCGGCGTGACGGTGATCTCGTCGCCGGTGCGCGTGAACTCGGCGCGTCTGCCGTTCACTTCGACGCGCGTGACCTCCAGCTTCTGGAGGTCGAGATCGAAGGAGGAGAGGTTCTGGGTGGCGCGGGCGGTGAGGGTGGTACGGCCGTCCAGGCGGTCGGTGTCCGGGGCGTAGGCGACGTCGAGGTCGTAGTGACGGGCGTCGAAGCCGCCGTTGCCGAGCTGCGGGAAATAGGGGTCACCGATGCCGTCGGCGCCCGGGGCGGGGGCGGGGGCGGCCGCGATGACGAAGGAGGCGGCTGCCGCGGTCGCGACAGCCGCCAGACGTGCCGAACGGGAGAGGCGCATGAGTCGTCCCTTTCGAGCGTGCTGGTCAGCGAACAGACACGGTCGACTCTGCGCCCTCCCGTTAGGGCATGTACATGCCTTTACCCAGTTGTGTCATGGGCTACTTGTCCGTTGACTCCTGGGAGTTCTGCGACTCGGCTGAGGAGGCGTCAGAAGCCTCGGCCTCGGCCGCCGTCTCCGGTGCCTCCGCCTCGGCCGCCGTCTCCGGTGCCTCCGCCTCGGCCGCCGTCTCCGCCTCCAGTGCGGCCACCGCCGCCGACGTCTCCGCCGACTCCGCCAGCACCTCGTCGGCGACCAGCTCGGCCGCCTCCTTGGCCACGGTCAGCAGCACCGTGTCCTGCGGGGCCTGGTCGGCGAAGTTCTCCGGGTGGTGGCAGGCGACCTGCTGGCCGGGCTTCAGCTCGATCAGCCTGGGCTCGGTCGTCTTGCAGATCTCCGTCGCCTTCCAGCACCGGGTGTGGAAGCGGCAGCCGCTCGGCGGGGAGATCGGCGAGGGCACGTCGCCCTTGAGCAGGATGCGGTCGCTCTTGGCGTTCTTGCGCCGCGGGTCCGGGATCGGCACCGCCGACATGAGCGCCTTGGTGTACGGGTGCATCGGCGCCTTGTACAGCGACTCGCGGTCGGCCAGCTCCACGATCTTGCCGAGGTACATCACCGCGATCCGGTCCGAGACGTGCCGGACCACCGAGAGGTCGTGCGCGATGATCACGTACGTCAGGCCGAGCTCCTGCTGGAGGTCGTCCAGCAGGTTGACGACCTGGGCCTGGATCGACACGTCCAGCGCGGAGACCGGCTCGTCCGCCACCACCAGCTTCGGGTTCAGGGCGAGCGCGCGGGCGATGCCGATGCGCTGACGCTGACCGCCGGAGAACTCGTGCGGATAGCGGTTGTAGTGCTCGGGGTTGAGGCCCACGACCGACAGCAGCCGCTGCACCTCCGCCCTGACGCCGCCGGGGGGCGTGACGCCCTGGAGCTTGAAGGGGGCGCTGATGATCGTGCCGATGGTGTGGCGCGGGTTCAGCGAGGAGTACGGGTCCTGGAAGATCATCTGCACATCGCGGCGCAGCGGACGCATGCCGCCCACCCCGAGGTGCGTGATGTCCTTGCCCTCGAACTCGACCGTGCCGCCGGTCGGCTCCAGCAGCCGGGTGATCAGCCGGCCCATCGTCGACTTGCCGCAGCCCGACTCGCCCACGACGCCCAGCGTCTCACCGGCCTTGACCTCGAAGTCGAGACCGTCGACCGCGTGCACGGCGCCGACCTGCCGCTGGAGCAGGCCTTTCCTGATCGGGAAGTGTTTCTGGAGCCCGGTCACCTTCAGCAGGGTCTCGCCGGGGGCGGCGTCCTTGGTGAGGGTGGCACCTTCGCTCTGCGCAGGGATGGTCACCGCTTTGTCCTCGCTCACAGCTTCGGCGCAATCTCTTCGGTCCAGATCCGCTCCCGCTGCTCCTGCGTCATGTGGCAGGCGGCCCAGTGCTGGCTGCCGACCTCGGTCAGCTCGGGGCGGACCGTGCGGGTGACGTTGTCCTTCGGGACGTCGGCGTACGGGCAGCGGGGGTTGAAGGCGCAGCCGGACGGGACGTTGATCAGCGAGGGCGGGGAGCCCTTGACCGGGATCAGGCGCTCCTGCTGCTCACGGTCCAGGCGCGGCATCGAACCCAGCAGGCCCCAGGTGTAGGGGTGGCGGGGCTCGTAGAACACCTTGTCGGCCGGTCCGCGCTCGATGCACCGGCCGCCGTACATCACCAGGATGTCGTCGGCCAGCTCGGCGACGACGCCCAGGTCGTGGGTGATGACGATGACCGCGGAGCCGAACTCCGTCTGCAGGTCCCGGATCAGGTCGAGGATCTGCGCCTGGACGGTCACGTCCAGGGCCGTCGTCGGCTCGTCCGCGATGAGCAGTTCGGGGTTGTTGACCAGCGACATCGCGATCATCGCGCGCTGGCGCATACCGCCGGAGAACTCGTGCGGGTAGCTGTCGACACGCTTGTCGGGCTGCGGGATGCCCACCCGGTCGAGCATCTCGACCGCGCGCTTCTTCGCGACCTTCTTGGTGACGTCGTGGTGGATCCGGTACGCCTCCACGATCTGCTGGCCGATCGTGTAGTACGGGTGCAGCGCGGACAGCGGGTCCTGGAAGATCATCGCCATCTCGCGACCGCGCAGCTTGCGCACGTGGTCGGGGTCGGCGGAGAGCAGCTCGGTGCCGTCCAGCCAGATCTCGCCGGAGATCTGCGCCTTGCGCTTGCCGTACTGGCCGGCGGTGTGCAGGCCCATGATGCCGAGCGAGGTCACCGACTTGCCGGAGCCGGACTCGCCCACGATGCCGAGGGTCTTGCCCTTCTCCAGCGTGAAGCTGAGCCCGTCGACGGACTTGACCAGGCCGTCGTCGGTCGGGAAGTGCACCTTGAGGTCGCGCACCTCCAGGAAGGAGGTCGGGGCGGCGGAGCCGGAGGTGGGCTCACCCAGGGCGGCTCCGCTCTTGCTCAGGTCGGTCATGTCAGCCTCACTCGGGGGTCGATCACGGCGTACAGGATGTCCACCACGAGGTTGGCGAGCAGCACGGCGAGAGACGTGATCAGCGTGACGCCCAGGATGATGGGCAGGTCCTGGTTCCGGATGGCGTCGAGCACCGCGCGGCCGAGGCCGGGCAGGTTGAACGTCGACTCCGTCAGGATGGCGCCGCCGATGAGGGCGCCGAGGTCCATGCCGAGCATGGTCAGGATGGGGGTCATCGTGGAGCGCATGGCGTGCTTGCCGATGACGACCTGCTCCTTGAGGCCCTTCGCGCGTGCCGTGCGGATGTAGTCCTCGCCGAGGATCTCCAGCATGGTGGCGCGGGTGATCCGGGCGTACATCGCCGCGTACAGGAAGGCGAGGGTGATCCAGGGCAGGATCATGCCGCCGAACCAGCCGCTGACGCTCTGGTCGAGTGGCACGTACTGCGCGTCGATCCATTTCAGCCCGAAGGCGAAGATCGCCAGGCTGAGCAGACCGGTGAAGTAGATGGGGAGGGAGACACCCGCCAGCGCGACGACCATCGCACCGCGGTCCCAGATGGTGCCCCGCTTGAGCGCGGAGAGCACACCGGCCGCGACACCGAAGACCAGCCACAGCACGGCGGCACCGAGCGCGAGTCCCAGGGTCACCGGGAAGCGGTCGGTGAGCACCGGCCAGACGGCCTGCTCGCTACGGAAGGAGTAGCCGAAGCAGGGCGCGGCGCAGTGGGTGACATCGCCACCGCCGGAGTAGGTGCGTCCGACGAAGATGCCCTTGAAGAAGTGCCAGACCTGGGCGTAGATCGGGTCGCTCAGGCCCAGCTTCTGCCGTACGGCCTCGACGGCTGCCGGGTCGGCCTGCTTGCCCACGAAGCTCGTGGCGATGTCGACGCCCGCCCACTTGGGGACGAGGAAGAAGATGCCGAAGACCACCATGACGATGACCACGAGCATCACTGCGGCGGCGAACAGCCGCCTGATGAGGTAAGCGAGCACAGCTTACGGCCCGCCGCGGGGCCGCGGGCCACCGGAGATTGTCCGATGGCCCGCGACCACGCCGCGCCGGCCTTCACCTGCCTTTCGTGCCTGTACGGCGGGTGTGCCGGTTTACTTCTTCGGGTTCTTCAGACCGAGGTTGACGAAGTCGTACGTACCGCTGTAGTTGTCCGTCGTGTAGACGTTCGCGAGGTTGTCGCTGCGCCAGTTGATGAACTTCTCGAAGGTGAAGGGCAGGTAGTACGCGCCCTCCATGATCTTGTGGTTGATCTCGGTCGAGAGCTTGGTCTTGCCCGCGTCGTCCAGCGTGGTGACGTACTGGTTGAACAGACCGTCGATGGTCTTGTCGTTGATCAGGGCGAAGTTGTTGTTACCGCTCTGCGCGATGTACTTGCTGTCCCACAGCGGCAGACCGAAGCCCTGGACGGTCGGGAAGTCCGGGCCCCAGCCCATGATGATGATGCCGTAGCCCTTCTTCTTCACGTTGGCGGGGCTACCGATGATGCCGGTGGTCTGCGAGCCGTCGAACTGGTCGATCTGGGCGTTGATGCCGATCTTCTTCAGAGACGCCTGGAGCGACTGGGCCGTGGCGACCTCGACCGGCTTGTTGTTGCGCACCGCGATGGTGGTCGAGAAGCCGTTCGGCTTGCCGCACGCCTTCAGGGCCGCCTTGGCCTCGGCGACGTTGCCGTTCTTGTTCGCGCCGGCGATCTTGTACGGGTCGTACTTCTGGCCCTCGGCGCCCGGGACGGACGGCGGGAGCATGTTGGTACCGATGTCACCACCGGCGATCGGGCCACCGCGCGCGGTCTGCAGCGAGACGTGGTCCGCGCCGAGGATCACGGCCTTGCGGCACTCGACGTTGTCGAACGGCTTCACGCTCTGCGGGAAGGTCGCGTAGCGGATGTAACCCGAGACCGGGTTGTCCAGGTTGGCCTTGTGCTCCTTCAGGGCGGTGGTGCGGCCCTGCGGGGACATGCCGGTCTGGTTGATGTCCAGGTCCAGGTCACCGTTGAGCAGGCGCTGGTCCAGCTGGTTGGCGTCCGAGAAGAACTGGACGGTGATCTTGTCCGGGTACGCCTTGCGGACCGGGTCCGAGGACTGCTTCCAGTTCGTGTTGCGCACCAGCGTCAGGCTCTTGCCGGGGCTGTAGGACTCGAACTTGTAAGGGCCGGAGGAGAACGGCTTCAGGCCGTACTTGGACTTGGTGTCCATGTCCTGGCGGACCGGGGAGGCCGAGACCAGACCCAGCACCTCCTGGAAGTCCGAGTTGGCCTTGGGGAGGTGGAAGACGATCGTCTTGTCGTCCGGCGTGGTGATCGCCTTCAGGCCCAGCTTGTCCTTGGACGTGTCCTTGTAGGGACCCTTGTACTCGCCCTTGGGGTCCAGGAAGTCCTTCAGGTACGTCGGACCGCCGGACAGCACGTCCTGCGCCCACACCCGCTCGATGCCGTACTTCACGTCCTTGGACGTGATCGGCTTGCCGTCCTCCCACGTGATGCCGTCACGCAGGGTGTACGTGTAGGTCTTGCCGCCGTCCGTGACCTTGGCGAGACCGGTGGCGAGGTCCGGGGTGAGCTCGGCGCCGGCCTTGCCCGGCTCCGCCTTGCCCGTGACCAGCTGGCGGCTGTAGTAGCGCGCGAAGTCCCACATGAAGCCGTAGTAGCCACGCGTGGTGTCCCACGAGTCGGCGTCCTGGGCACCGCCGAAGCGCAGCGTGCCGCCCTTCTTGACCAGGGAGGCCTGGGCGACCTTGTTGTTGGCGGCGTCGAAGCCGGCAGCGCCGTTCTTCGAACCGCCGCCGTTGTCGTCGCTGCTGCCGCCGCACGCCGCCGTGGTCAGCAGTGCGGCGACCGCAGCAGCGGCGGCAAATGCCTGCTTACGCCGCCCTGAGGTGCGTTGGGTAGTCACGATCTCGGATCCTCCGGATTAGATGAGAGACCCCGTGTTGCTGCCACGGGACGCTTTGGGTACGGCTTGTTCAGCGGGACGCCTTCGGGTCCAGCGCGTCGCGCACGCCGTCGCCGAAAAGGTTGAAGGCGAGGACGGTGATGAAGATCGCCACACCCGGGACCACCATGTACATGGGGTCCGACTCGTAGTAGTCGATGGCGCTCGACAGCATCTGCCCCCAGGACGACGTGGGCGGCTTGACGCCCACGCCCAGGAAGCTGAGAGCCGCCTCGGTGAGGATGTTGGTGGGGATCATCATCGTCGTGTACACGATGATCGGCGCGACCAGGTTGGGCAGCAGTTCCTTGAACAGGATGTAGAACCGCCCGGCACCCAGCGATCGGGCGGCCTCGACGTACTCGCGCTCACGCATCGAGAGCGTCTGGCCGCGCACCACGCGTCCGATGTAGGGCCAGCCGAAGAAGCCGATGACCAGGATCATCACGAAGACGCGCACGTTGGACCCGGACAGGCCCAGCATGTTGTTCGGCATGACGGAGACCAGGGCGATCGTGAACAGGAGCTGCGGGAAGGCCAGCAGGCCGTCCATCACGCGGCTGATGAGCGAGTCCACCCAGCCGCCGAAGAAGCCCGCCAGGATGCCCAGCACGGTGCCCAGGACGACCGCGACGAGGGCGGACAGGAAGCCGACCAGCAGCGAGACGCGGGCGCCGTAGAGGATGCGGGCGAGGATGTCGCGGCCGTTGACCGGCTCGACGCCCAGCAGGTGGTCGCCGCTGATGCCGCCCAGGGACCCCTTGGGGGTGCCGAACAGCGGGTCGATCAGGCTCTCGTTGTAGGCGTCCGGGTCCTGACCGAGCAGGTGGGTGATCACTGGCGCGAGCAAGGCGACCACGACGAGGACGAGGACGACGATGCCGCCCGTGAGGGCGAGCTTGTCCCGCTTCAGGCGCTCCCAGGCGATCCGGCCCAGGGAGCGCCCCTGCACGACCTTCTCACCGGCGGCGGCAGCCGCCTCTTCGGCCGCACCCGGGGCCGCTTCCGCGGTCGGCTCGTGCAATGGTGCCGTCATCTGGCAGGGACCCCTCTCAACCGGCGGTAGCCGGCTTGCACTTGCCGCTGGTAGCGGCATGATCACTCTCTCCTGGGCAGGGGTGAACACCCCTTGGAGCGCGAGTCTTCAACGCTGTGGCGACCAGTTGCCAGAGTTGGCGGTGAATGGATGCGTAACCGTGATGCGAGCAAGGCGTTTCGTTATCCGAACGACGGGTAACACATGCCGGACAAGGGCAAGCCTGGCAAAGCGTCACATAATCGGACTAAAAACCCTTGTCTACACGCGGAGACTCCCTCGGTGACACGCCCTCACTCCGGGTCCCGCCGAGCGCCATGTGGCCTGGAACACAGAAAAGCCGATCCAGAAATCCCGGTCGGCGACGATCGCGCCACGGGGCCGGCCGCGCCACTCGATCACGCCGTGTACCAGGCGAACGCCGAGGGAATTTCGGTGGAGCACGGCCTCAGTGTGCCCGGAACGCGTTAAGGCCAGGTGACGCCCAGGGTGGAATTCCAGGAGCTCCGCCTCGACAAGGCCCACTACGGCGTCTTCCCCGTTCGTCACCGCGAAGTTCTTCCACTCCACGTCAGTACGCGCCGGGCGCCGGCGGATACCCGTATCCGGCCACCGGCGCCGGTGGCAGGGCCGCATGCGCCTCACGGTCGTAGAACGGCCGTGCCGTCGCCCGCATCCACATCACCACCGGGTCGTACTCGTCGGTCATGGCGACCGTCGAGACGGGCAGTCCGTCCGGCACCGCCCCGACGGACTGCTGCATCATCGCCCGTACCGAGTCCACGGCCGGCGGCGACGTGTCGTACACGTCGAGCCCGATCGCCAGATACGGCGCGCCGAGCGCCGGCTGCACCCAGGCGCGCCGCAGGGAGCGGATCGCGGGGGTACGGTGGGCGTTCTGCGACAGCAGCGCGTAGAACTGCGGGATCTCGATGGCCGGTTCCACGAGCCGTAGCGGCCCCGCGGGCTGGCGGTCCAGGCCGGTCGCGATCCGGCGCAGATCCAGCCAGGGGATGCCGACGCCACCGCCCGGGGCGTGCGGGTTGAGCCACAGGCCGAAGTGGTCGGGATAGAGCGTGCGGGCCACGTCGAGGCCGTCGACCACCTCGTACGAGCGGTTCCAGCCGCTCGCCGACAGTTCCTGGGCCGAGGTCACGCAGGGGGCGTAGCCGTGGCCGTCGACCTCCATGTTCCCGTACTGGGCGTCGGGGGAACCGCCCTGGCCGTGCCAGAGCAGCATCCAGATCTGGCCGGAGGAGGGCGTGGCCAGGGCGCGGAGGAGTGCCTCGTAGGCGTCGTAGCGCCCGGGGGTTACCTGGCGCAGCATGTGCTCGACCTGTCCGGTCGCCGCGGTGCCGCTGGCGCTCACGTGTTACCGCCCCTTCATTGAATTGCCCCGCGTTGGAGGTCGCCCCGCGTTCGGAGACAGCTTAAGCGCCGAGGGGGTTGGCGCCGATGGTCCGTCGGCGGGCGCGGGTTCGTCGCGTTCCTCGCGCCCGCGCGGCGGAGCCGCGGACCGGCACAGCCCCGCGCCCCGGCGGGGCGCCTTCAGTGGCCGTACTGATAGAAGGGGCGAACGTTCTCCCGCATCCAGTGGCCCACGGGGTCGTCCGCCACATCGAGCAGGACCAGGTTCACCGGCCACTTCACGGGGACCCGGCCGAGAGCCTTGCCCAGCGCCTCCAGGGGCAGCGCCCTGATGTCCCCGTCCCAGTGGGTCAGTTCGACGCCGACGAACATCACGGGGTCCGCCGTCTCGACCGCGGCCAGGCAGCGGCGGGCGGTGGCGACCACACGGATCCCCGCGAACTCGGCGGAGGCCGCGGCCAGGAAGTCCATCGGGTCGTCCTGCCAGTCCGGTTCGAAGAGCCGGACCCGGCCGCCCGAGGCGGGGCCGTCCAGTTCGCTGCGGCCGGACCGGCACAGCTCGGCGACCGCCTCCGGCGGCAGCGGGACGCCCACCACTCCGCCGGGGTTCACGGCGATGCCGACCTGCGGGGGCAGACCGCGGGCGAACTCGACGGCGGGGGCGATCGTGTACGACAGATGGGAGCCGACCACCTGGCGGAACTGCTCCTCGGAGCTGAACACCGGGACGTACACCCCGCCCTGGATCTCCGTGGTGGGCAGGTCCAGCGGGCCGCTGTGCGGGCCGCCGCCCTCCGGTAGCGGGATCCACAGGTAACTGCGGGCCAGTACCTCGATGAGCCGGCCCGCCGCCGCGGGGACGCCGAGGGAGGCCGACAACACCTCCTCCAGCTCGTTACCGGGCCAACCGCCGTGCGGGTGGGGGTGCGCCTGTGCCGGGAAGTCCGCGGGAATGTCCGCCGGGAAGTCCATCTGCCTACCGCCTGCTGGAAACCACTGCTGCTGAGGCTGAAAAGGCTAGCGGGTGGCTGTGACAATGCCTCACCCCGTGAGCCGCTCCACTTTCCGGAATGCCTCACCCGGCGGGCTTCGCCGCCTCCCGGAAGGCGATCCGGCACAGCGCGTCCGCCGCGTCCCGGTCCAGGAGCACCGCCGAGCCCACCCCCTCGGGCAGCCCGCCCTGCTCCACCGCGCGCACCAGGCGGCCGGCGGCGTGCCGGTGACGCAGGAACGCGTACCGGGAGACGCCCCGGCCGCGCTCGCGCTGCCCGTCCAGTGCCGTGCCCGGCGTGACGTCCAGGAGCAGCAGGTGCAGGGTGCCGCCGCGGCGGCGGGCCTCGCGGGCCAGCCAGTCGCGCACCCAGGCCTGGGTACCGCAGTCGTGCACCACCACGCCCTCGCCGGTGCGCAGCGCGCGGCGCAGTCCGGCGTAGTGCGCGAGGCGGACCAGCGGGCGGTAGAGGGCGTACGGCAGGAAGCGGGCCAGTCGGGCGTCCCAGCGGTCACGGGTGTCCTGCGAGTCGATCCGTCTTCCCTCGACGGTGCGGTGCATCAGGGTGGACTTGCCGCTGCCGGGCAGCCCGGTGACCACGACCAGGTCACGGGGGCCGAAGAGCAGGCCGTGCGGGCCGCGGCCGGCGCGGTCGCGCAGATCGCGGACGACCGGCGCCATGGGGGTCCCCCCGCGCGAGCGCAGCCGAGCGTGGGGGAGCTTCGCGCCCCGCTCGCGGGCCGGGGCCGTCGGCTGCCCGGGCAGGGCGATGCCCGTCGTCGCGTATGACGTGGTCCTTGTCACCGTGATCGTCCTCCCTGGGGGTTCAGGAAAGGTTCTCCCCACTTAACGTAAAGAGAAGGTAATGCACGGTGTCTCGCGGTTCCGTCCGCTTCCGGCCACAGGCCTGTTACAAAGCTCCGCCCGGCATGCGATGATGTGCCCGCCAACTGCATACCGGCCGTTTGAATCCGCGCGGGAGAGTCCCCAGCAGCCTTCGCTGGGGCGCCGAAGGAGCAAGTCCCTCCCTTGAATCTCTCAGGCCCCGTTACCGCGCGGGCGAGGCACATCTGAAAAGCGGGCCGCCGTGTCGGTGGCCCCACCCAAGGTGCAAGCCGTGACCATCGGTGTGGTCAGGGCGAACCTCTCAGGTTCCGATGACAGATGGGGAGGACAGACCTCGCCTGTCATGCCCTGGGATCTTTGGGAGACGACCGACCGATGAGCAGTTCCGATTCCGCCGCACTCCGCCGTACCGCGCTCGATGCCCTGCATCGCTCGCTCGGCGCCACCATGACCGACTTCGCCGGCTGGGACATGCCCCTGCGCTACGGATCCGAGCGCGACGAGCACGTCGCCGTACGGACCAGGGCCGGGCTCTTCGACCTCTCCCACATGGGCGAGATCGCCGTGACCGGCCCCCAGGCCGCCGCCCTGCTGAACCACGCCCTGGTCGGCAACATCGCCTCCGTCGGCGTCGGGCGCGCCCGCTACACCATGATCTGCCGGGCCGACGGCGGCATCCTCGACGACCTGATCGTCTACCGGCTGGCCGAGACCGAGTACCTGGTGGTGGCCAACGCCTCCAACGCCCAGGTGGTCCTCGACGCGCTGACGGAGCGTGCCGCCGGGTTCGACGCCGAGGTGCGGGACGACCGGGACGCGTACGCGCTGATCGCCGTCCAGGGGCCGGAGTCGCCGGGGATCCTGAAGTCGCTGACCGACGCCGACCTGGACGGCCTGAAGTACTACGCCGGGCTGCCCGGCACCGTCGCCGGGGTCCCCGCGCTGATCGCGCGCACCGGCTACACCGGCGAGGACGGCTTCGAGCTGTTCGTGAAGCCCGAGCACGCGGTGGAGCTGTGGCAGGCGCTGACCGAGGCGGGCTCCCCGGTGGGCCTGGTGCCCTGCGGGCTGTCCTGCCGGGACACCCTGCGCCTGGAGGCGGGCATGCCGCTCTACGGGCATGAGCTGACCACCTCGCTGACCCCCTTCGACGCCGGGCTCGGCCGCGTGGTCAAGTTCGACAAGGACGGCGACTTCGTGGGCCGCGAGGCGCTTCAGGAGGCCGCCGACCGTGCCGCGGCCGAGCCGCCGCGGGTGCTGGTCGGCCTGGTCGCCGAGGGCCGCCGGGTGCCGCGCGCCGGGTACCCGGTGGTGGCCGACGGCGAGGTGATCGGCGAGGTCACCTCCGGCGCCCCCTCCCCGACGCTGGGCCGGCCGATCGCCATGGCCTACGTCGACGCGGCGCACTCGGCGCCGGGCACGGCGGGCGTGGGCGTGGACATCCGGGGCAGCCACGAACCGTACGAGGTCGTGGCGCTGCCGTTCTACAAGCGCCAGAAGTAGACCCGCGGCGCCAGAAACAGATCCACGGGGAGACACTGAGCGCGGCAGCGCGTGACCCTGCGCACATTTCCGCTGCTCACGCGTGTTTCCAGCAGTCCCCTTTCACCAGCACTCCCCCGCGTACAGGAGAATTCAGGCCATGAGCAACCCCCAGCAGCTGCGTTACAGCAAGGAGCACGAGTGGCTGTCGGCCACCGCGGACGGCGTGGCGACGGTCGGCATCACGGAGCACGCGGCCAACGCGCTCGGTGACGTCGTCTTCGTCCAGCTCCCGGCCGTCGGCGACACCGTGACCGCGGGCGATTCCTGCGGCGAGCTGGAGTCGACCAAGTCGGTCTCCGACCTGTACTCGCCGGTCACCGGTGAGATCACCGAGATCAACGAGGACGTCGTGGACGACCCGTCCCTGGTGAACTCGGCCCCCTTCGAGGGTGGCTGGCTGTTCAAGGTGCGTGTCGCGGACGAGCCGGCCGACCTGCTCTCCGCCGACGAGTACACCGCCTTCACCGCCGGCTGAGGGCCGCCAAGACACCGGCTGAGGAGTCGTAGAACCAGATGTCCGTTCTGAACACGTCCCTGCACGAGCTCGACCCGGAGGTCGCGGCCGCGGTCGACGCCGAGCTGGCGCGCCAGCAGTCCACCCTGGAGATGATCGCCTCGGAGAACTTCGCTCCGGTCGCGGTCATGGAGGCGCAGGGCTCGGTACTCACCAACAAGTACGCCGAGGGCTACCCGGGCCGCCGCTACTACGGCGGCTGCGAGCACGTCGACGTCACCGAGCAGATCGCCATCGACCGGGTGAAGGAGCTGTTCGGCGCCGAGTACGCCAACGTGCAGCCGCACTCCGGTGCCTCCGCCAACCAGGCGGCTCTGTTCGCGCTGGCCCAGCCCGGCGACACCATCCTGGGCCTCGACCTCGCCCACGGCGGCCACCTGACCCACGGCATGCGCCTGAACTTCTCCGGCAAGCAGTTCGACGTCGTGGCGTACCACGTCGACGACTCCGGCCTGGTCGACATGGCCGAGGTGGAGCGGCTCGCCAAGGAGCACCGGCCGAAGGTGATCATCGCCGGCTGGTCGGCGTACCCGCGGCAGCTGGACTTCGCCGAGTTCCGGCGGATCGCCGACGAGGTCGAGGCGTACCTGTGGGTCGACATGGCCCACTTCGCCGGCCTGGTGGCCGCCGGGCTGCACGAGAACCCGGTGCCGTACGCCGATGTGGTCACCTCCACCACCCACAAGACGCTCGGCGGTCCCCGCGGCGGCATCATCCTGGCCCGCCAGGCCTTCGCGAAGAAGCTGAACTCCTCCGTCTTCCCGGGCTTCCAGGGCGGTCCCCTGGAGCACGTGATCGCGGCGAAGGCGGTCTCCTTCAAGGTCGCCGCCTCGGAGGAGTTCAAGGAGCGCCAGCGTCGTACCGTGGAGGGTGCGCGCATCCTCGCCGAGCGGCTCACCGCGCCCGACGCCCGCGAGGCCGGTGTGAACGTCCTGTCCGGAGGTACGGACGTCCACCTGATCCTCGTCGACCTGCGCGAGTCCGAGCTGGACGGGCAGCAGGCCGAGGACCGTCTCCACGAGGTCGGCATCACGGTCAACCGCAACGCCGTCCCGAACGACCCGCGCCCGCCGATGGTCACCTCGGGTCTGCGGATCGGCACCCCGGCGCTGGCCACGCGCGGCTTCACGGCCGAGGACTTCACCGAGGTCGCGGACGTGATCGCCGAGACGCTGAAGCCGTCCTACGACGCGGCGGCCCTGAAGGCCCGGGTCCAGGCCCTGACCGGCAAGCACCCGCTGTACCCCGGTCTGAACAAGTAGTTCCCCGGCGGGGGCACCCGATGGCGTGTGCCCCCGCCCTTTTCGGAGGAGTTCCCGTGGCCATCTCGGTCTTCGACCTGTTCTCGATCGGCATCGGCCCGTCGAGCTCCCACACCGTCGGCCCGATGCGCGCGGCCCGCATGTTCGCACGCCGCCTGCGCAACGAAGGGCTGCTGGACTCCGTCACGTCCATACGTGCCGAGCTGTACGGGTCGCTCGGTGCGACCGGCCACGGCCACGGCACCCCGAAGGCGGTGCTGCTCGGCCTGGAGGGCGCCTCGCCGCGCACGGTCGACGTGGAGAGCGCGGACGACCGGGTCGAGACGATCAGGACCACGGGCCGCCTGTCGCTGCTCGGCGAGCACGAGATCGCGTTCACCTACGACGCGGACCTGAAGCTGCACCGCCGCAAAACGCTCCCGTACCACGCGAACGGCATGACCCTCTGGGCGTACGACGCGTCCGGGGCGGAGCTGCTGACCAAGACGTACTACTCGGTCGGCGGCGGGTTCGTCGTCGACGAGGAGGCGGTCGGCGCGGACCGCATCAAGCTGGACGACACGGTCCTGAAGTACCCCTTCCGCACGGGCGACGAGCTGCTGCGCCTGACGAAGGAGACGGGTCTGTCGATCTCCGCGCTGATGCTGGAGAACGAGCGGGCCTGGCGTACCGAGGAGGAGATCCGCGAGGGGCTGCTGGACATCTGGCGGGTGATGCAGGCGTGCGTCGCGCGCGGGATGTCGCGGGAGGGGATCCTGCCGGGCGGTCTGCGGGTCCGCCGTCGTGCCGCCATCACCGCGCGCCAACTGCGCGCCGAGGGCGACCCGTTGGCGCACGCGATGGAGTGGATCACGCTCTACGCGATGGCCGTGAACGAGGAGAACGCGGCGGGCGGCCGGGTGGTGACCGCGCCCACGAACGGCGCGGCGGGCATCATCCCCGCCGTCCTGCACTACTACATCAACTTCGTCCCGGGCGCCGACGAGGACGGGGTCGTCCGCTTCCTGCTCGCCGCCGGTGCGATCGGCATGCTCTTCAAGGAGAACGCGTCCATCTCCGGCGCCGAGGTCGGCTGCCAGGGCGAGGTCGGCTCCGCCTGCTCGATGGCGGCCGGCGCGCTGGCCGAGGTGCTGGGCGGCTCCCCTGAGCAGGTCGAGAACGCGGCCGAGATCGGCATGGAGCACAACCTCGGCCTCACCTGCGACCCGGTCGGCGGCCTGGTCCAGATCCCCTGCATCGAGCGCAACGGCATGGCCGCGGTCAAGGCGGTCACCGCGGCCCGCATGGCGATGCGCGGCGACGGCTCGCACAAGGTGTCCCTGGACAAGGTCATCAAGACCATGAAGGACACGGGCGCCGACATGAGCGTCAAGTACAAGGAGACGGCCCGGGGCGGCCTGGCGGTGAACATCATCGAGTGCTGATGAGGTAGGTCCTGACCACCGCTTTTGTATCTTTCGGCGCTGTCCGGGCCGTCCCTGCCCGCACGCCGAACCGGATCGAGGCTCCACGGCCGGGCGGTGGCCCGGGGCGGCGTCGCGCACGCCCCGTCGCTCCGGGAACGGCTCAGAGGGTCTTCTCGACGACGAAGTCGCACAGCTCCTCGAATACGGCACGCGCCGGTGAGTTCGGCAGATTGCGGATCTCCTGCCGGGCGATGTTCGCCCATTTCCGCACGTCCGCCCGTGCCATGTCGATGGCCGGATGCTCCTGGAGGAGCTTCAGTGCCTCGGCGTGCAGGGTGTCATCGGTCAGCTGACCGGACCGCAGCAGCTCCACGAGCCGTGTGTCCGCGGCGAGGGACGAGCGCAAGGCGTAGATCATCGGCAGGGTGGGGACACCCTCGCGGAGGTCGGCCCCCGGGGGTTTGCCGCTCTGGTCGGCCCCGCTCGTGACGTCGAGCACGTCGTCGGACAACTGGTACGCGATGCCCCAGGCTTCGCAGGCCCTCCTTATGCACGCGGTGATCTCGCCCGGCGCGCCCGAAAGGAGACTGCCGAGTTCGCCGGAGGCGGCGAACAGGGACGCGGTCTTGTTGCCCAGGACGCCGATATGGTGATTCAGCCTGTCATCCTCGGACGACGGGCCCGCCGTCTCGGCCGACTGGCCCTCGCAGAGCCGGACGAAAGTCCTCGCATGGAGCCGGGTCGCCTCGTCCCCGAGTTCCGCCACCAGTTGAGAAGCACGTGAAAAGAAGAAGTCGCCCGTCAGTACGGCAACCGAAGTGCCCCACACAGCATGTGCGCTCGGCACCCCCCGCCGGATCGTGGCCTCGTCCATGACATCGTCGTGATATAGCGTCCCGATGTGGGTCAGCTCCACGGAAACCGCTCCGGACAGGATGCGCCGCTCATCCCACCGATTCCCGAACTGGGAGCCCAGAAGCACCAGAAAAGGCCTCAGGCGTTTTCCACCGGCAGTGATCAGGTGGCGCGACGAGGCGGCCAGCAGCTCCAGGTCCGTCTCCACCGCCGCCAGCAGCTGCTCTTCGACCAGTTTCATGTGCCGGGTGAGTTCGTCGGCCAACTCCGCATCGGCAACTTCCACAGGCAAAGCAGTGCTCATGCAGCTCTCCAACCGTGACCGACCAGCACTATGGCGATGAACTCACCTAATCATCCTGGCCACTTGGGCGTCCAGCTTGCACACCCGTTGCCGCACTCGCCGCCGCGGCCACTTCCGTCGGCGCGGGTGGCCGGCGGCGCAGGCCTCTGACCTCGGGAACCAACGGAGCGACGGCGCTGAGGGTCACAATGAGAGCGCCGCTACAGGTGAGAACGACGGGCATACCGAACCCCTCGACCAGCCCGCCGGCGGCCGCGGTACCGAGAGGGCTGAGCGCGTAATTCCCGAGCGCGTCGTAGGCGGAGATACGGGAAAGCTCCTCCGGTGGAATCTCCTGTTGCAGTGCGATGGCCCAACCGACTTCGAAGACTTCCAGGCACGCTCCCGCCAGGAAGGACAAGGCGATATCGACCGGTTCCGTCAAGGGAATGGCGAGGGCGAAGAACACCAAGGACAGGGCGGGAAAGGACAGAATGCCCGCCAGGAGTATGCGGCGCGGCCGGAACCTGAGCATCACCATGCCGCCCACGACGGCCCCGAAACCGTAGGCGGCCACGATGAATCCCCAGCTGTTCGCGCCGTCGAGGTACCGATGGGAAGCCAGCGGGCCCAGCACGCTGATCAGCGCCGAGCTCGCCGTGGTGACGACCGCGGACAGCGTCACGGTCACCCACAGCCAGCGTCGGGAAATGAACGTGCGCCATCCCTGGCGAAGTTCGGAAACCATGCCTGATTTCCGTCCCTGGGGGAGGTTGGTGAAGTTCATGCGAAAGCGCAGGAGCGCGGCGATCGCAAAACTGGCGGCGTCGATGGCGAGACCCCACCCCGAGCCCCAGAGCGCGACGAGCAGGCCGCCGAGCGCGGCACCGCCGATCGACGCCGTGTTGCGGCACACGCGGTCCAGCGCGACAGCCTTCTGCCGCAGGCCGGACGGCACCGTGTGCGGGAGCAGCCCCTGTGCCGCCGGATAGCTGACGGCTACGCCGATGCCGCCGACCCCGGACAGCGCGGCCAGGTGCCAGACCTGGGCGTGACCGGTGAGGAGCAGACCGGCCGCGACACCTTCGGCGGCGGCCTGGACGACGTTCGCCGCGACCAGGACCCGGTGGCGGGGCCAGCGGTCCGCGATCACTCCGCCGATCAGCAGGAAGGCGACGAGAGGGAAGAGTTTCGCGGTCGCGACGAGCCCGACGTCGCCGGCCGATCCACCGACGCCGAGGACCGCGAAGGGAATCGCGACTGCCGCGACCGATGATCCCGTAACAGAAATGGTATTGCAGGTTACGAGCAGCCGAAAATTACGACTCCGGAGCGGGTTTCGTAAGACGGACATTTCAAAGAGCCTGCACTTGCCGTGTCTCCTTCGCGCGAAGCATGTCCGATTCCTCTTGTGAATCTTCTGCGAAAAATGTCCGTCGCCGAACAGCTCAACGAGGCCGGTCAATCATTGAACTCTGGGCCCTGGTGGCTGTCAAGGAGCCCTTGATTGCGTCAGTGAGGAATGCCGCAGCACGGAGTGATCTTGGTCACTCTCGATCGTTCACAAGGTGCGGGAAGTCTGGGCGGGCCCCCTCCAATTTCCCTGTTCTGGCTGTACGCGGAGGGTTCGCGACCCGCTCCCCTGCCCCGCTTCACCCGTCACGTCAAGCACTGTCGCCACACAATGTGCGCTGCTAAGGTCCGCTGACCGAAAGGCTGTTCAGAAGACAACCTCTCAGGGGGAGTCAGGGTGAACTTCGAACTCCGCAAGGTTGCGTTGTCGTACGGGCAGCGTCGGTTGTGGCTCGCCGATCAGGCTGCCCCGGGGAGTCTGGCCTACAGCACTCCGTTCATTCTCCGGTTACGGGGCCGGGTGCGCCCTGAAGTGGTGCGGGCGTGCTTGAGCGAGATCGTTCGACGGCATGAGGTGCTGCGGACGACGTTCGTTG
>NZ_JBFBBR010000033.1:0-32737 GCF_040682795.1 Streptomyces sp. NPDC051105
CCCCGCGCCCCCGAAGGGGCGCTGCGCAGCGCCCCTTCGGGGGCGCGGGGAACTGCGCGACCAGCCACGACGGCGCGGCAGACGGCAGACGGCGGCACTTCCAGCGGAGCGGAGCGCTTAGAACTCGTTGCCCCAGCAGTACCGGGCGATGGTCTCGACCAGCACCAGTTTGCGGCGCTGGTCCTCGGCGGTCAGCAGTGGCCTCGACGCCACGTTCGCGAACCCGCGCGACGGTGAAACCGCCCCGTCCTCCAGGTCCTTGACCTCGCCGACCGCGTCGATACGCGACATCACCGTGTCGACGTCCTCCAACTCCGGCACGGTCGCGTCGACCACGCCCAGGCAGAAGTCGCGGTCGTCCGGCAGCGCCTTGACGAGGTCGAGCTCGGCCGGTGTGCCCTGGTCGAAGGGGAGGATCCAGCGGTCGGCGTCGATTTCGGCGTACAGCCGCCCGGCGCGGGCCCGGTCCACCTCGGCCGGGGCCGCCCAGCCGGGGGCCAAGCCGATCCGTACGCCCTCGGGGCGCTCGTTCAGGCCTACCGCGAGCGCGTCGACGGCGAGCGCGTCCTCGAAGGAGAGTGCGCCGGCGTCGCCCGGGGCGGTGCTCAACTGGTCGAGGAGGAGCGGGTTGTCGAGCTGGATCAGGCGGACGCCCCGCGACACCAGCAGCCCGATCTCCGTCCGGACGATCTCCGCGAAGGCCTCGCCCAGGTCACGCGCCGAGGAGACGCCGAGCCCCGGCTGGTAGGTGGTGGCCGCGAGATACGCCGGGGAGGGCAGCGCGACCTTCGGGGCGATCACCGTCAGCTCGGCGAGCCGGGCGGCCGAGTCGGCGATCAGCGGGCCGTCGGCCTTGGGCAGCGACTCGGCGACCCAGCGCACCAGGCCGTCCGGGCCCACCTCGTCGGTACGACGCAGGCCCGACACGCCGTCGAGGACCGCGCTGCGGAAGTCCGTGCGCGGGAAGTCGCCGTCGGTGACGACGGTGGAGCGCAGCTTGCGCTGGTAGGCGACCGCCTCCCGGACCGCCGTGTCGACGGCCTCCGGGTCGGCGGTGGACAGGCCTGCCGGGCGGACCAGGCTGCCGTGGTGGTCGATGCGGTAGTTGAACGTGTCCGCCATGGTGTCAGTCCTTTCCGCCGGTGACGCCCCACGCGGCGAACTCCAGCTCGTAGCCGAGGTCCTTGAGGACCTCCTCGGCGATCCGCTGGTCCTCGTCGGCGGTGCCGCCGGCGATGCCGAGCCCGCCGATGATCTCGCCGTCCTTCTTGATGGTGACGCTGCCCTCGGCGGCCATGATCGGCAGAGCGGCGCCGGGGAGCTGGGAGAGCTGGGAGAAGAAGACGGGCTGGCTCTCCTGCCACTTCTTCAGCATGGGGCCGGGGCGCTGCATGACGGCCGCGGTGTAGGCCTTGGCGCGGGCGATGTCGGGGGTGAGCGGGCGGGCGCCGTCCGGGCGGCGGATGGCGATCGGGAAGCCGCCCGCGTCGACGACGGCGACGCTCACCGCCTTGCCGATCTCCCGGGCGCGCCGGTGGGCGGCGTCGATGATCTCCTCGGCGGCTGCCAGGGTGAGGCTGCTCATGCTGCTTCCTTCGGTGCGGTGAGGGTGCGGCGGAGCCGGGCGACGGCCGCGTTGTACGGCTGGGGCGTCTCCCAGTACATGGAGTGCGGGGCGTCCGGGACGATCTCCAGGTGCGAGCCGGGCAGCAGCTCATGGGCGCGGGTGACGGTCTTGACGCTGAGGACGGCGTCCTTCTCGCCGGCGAGGAAGGCGACCTTGACGCCGGAAGCCTGGATCTCCTCCAGGGAGGGGCCGTCGGTGTCCAGGTTGCGCAGGTCCTGCATCCTGGCGACGTTGAACGTGCCCATCTGCTGGAACAGGAAGGTGAGATCGGCCCGCTCACGCTGGAACGTTCTGGTGAGCAGCCGGTCGATCACCGGCAGCTTCACGGCCTCGGCCCGGTCGGCGGCGGCCAGTTCCTTCAGTTCGGCGTGGCTGATGCCGCCGAGGGAGTGGCCGAGGACGACCGAGGAGACCCGTTCGGGGCGCAGCAGACCGGCGCGCAGCGCGGCGACGGACCCGATGGACTGGCCGACCAGCATGGCGTCGGTGAGGTCCTCCTGGTCGAGGACGGCGACCACGTCTCCGGGGAAGTCCTGGCCGTCGAACTCGGGCTTGGACGAGTGCGGAGGGGTAGGGGCGTCGGACTTGCCGAAGCCGCGCAGGTCCACGGTGATGACCGTGAACTCCTCGCGCAGCGCGGTCACTTGCTGCCACCAGGCGGCGTGGTGACCGCCGCTGCCGTGCACGAACAGGATCGCCGGGCCGCTGCCGTGGCGCTCGTAGTAGATGGAGGTGCCGTCGGAGTCGGCGAAGGGCATGGGGTGAACTCCCGTACTGACGCGGCTAGTTGGGGCGGCGGCCGTGGTGGACCAGCTCGATCATGGTGTGGTCGGGGTCGTGGATGTAGCAGAACTTGGACTGGTTCTCGGGACGTTCGATCGGCCGGGTGTGCCGGATGCCCAGTTCCTCGAGGTGGGCGAGGAAGTCGTCCCAGTCGTCGACCTCGACGGCGAAGTGGTAGGGCGCCATGCGCTCCATTTCTTCGACAGGCGTGAAGTGCAGGTCGAAGTTGCCCCGGGTCATCAGCACCACGCGGGTGTTGGACTTGGGCATGATGCGCTTCATCCCGAAGACCTTGGTGTACCAGGCGGCGGTCCGGTCGGGGTCGGTGGTGGGGAAGTTGACGTGATGGATGTAACGGGGTTCCGCGCTCATGAGTGGTTCCCTTCCAGGTGTACGGGGTTGGACAGCACGCCGATGCCGCTGATCTCGATGTCCACGGTGTCGCCGGGCTCGATCTGGCAGGTGGACTCGGCGCCCATCCACAGCACGTCACCGGGATGGAGGGTGATGTGCTTGGTGATCTCGACGATGTGGTCGAAGGGGTCGAAGACCATGTCTCCGGTCGGGAACGCGGCGCGGACCTCGCCGTTGACGCGCAGTGTGGTGGTCTGGTCGAGGGCGTCGACGTCGGTCTCGATCCAGGGGCCCATGGGCTTGAACGTGTCGCTGTTCTTGCTGCGCCACAAGGTGCGGTCCTGGTGCTGCCAGGTGCGGGCGCTCACGTCGTTGCCGATGGTCCAGCCGAAGACCGACTTCCGGGCGTCGTCGTGGGTCGCGTACCGGACCGTACGGCCGATGACGGCGACCAGTTCCGGCTCGGCCTCGAACCGTCCGGTCACCTCGGCCGGCCTGACGATCGGCGAACGGTGGCCGGTGAGGGCGTTGTTGGCCCGGTAGCCCACCTCGGGCCGGTCGGGTGTCGAGGCGCCGGCGTGCTCGATGTGCCGTGGGTAGTTGTAGCCGACGGCGTAGAACACGCCGGGTACGACGGGCGGCAGCCAGACGGCCTCGGCGGCGGGGACCGTGCCGAGGACATCGGGGTCGGTCGCCAGCGGCGAGCCGGAGAGGAGTTCGACGTCCGTCTCCGCCACCCGCCCCCACACCGCCCGGCCTTCGACGGACACGCGTGCGTACCTCATGGCGTCAGCAGGTGGGAGACGCGCTTGGTGACCAGGTAGGCGTCCAGCGCCTCCGGCCCGCCCTCCCGGCCGTACCCGCTGTCCTTGACCCCGCCGGAGGGTGCCTCGTGCACCGAGCCGCCGCAGTGGTTGAGGGAGAGGATGCCGGCCTCGAAGCCGTCCGACAGTTTCTCGGCGGTCGCGGCCGACCTGGTGAAGCCGTAGGCGGCCAGGCCGTAGGGCAGTGAGTTGGCGATGGCCAGGGCGTCGTCCAGGTCGGCGAAGGGCACGATCGGCGCGACGGGCCCGAACGGCTCCTCGGACATCAGCTCCGCGTCCGGGGCCACGTCGGTGAGCACGGTGGGCGCGAAGAAGTACCCGGGGCGGTCCAGGCGTTCGCCGCCGGTGAGCACCGTCGCCCCCTTGCGCACCGCGTCCGCGGTCAGCCGCTCGATGGACCGCAGCCGGCGCTCGTTGGCGAGCGGGCCCATGGTGGTGCCCTGGGCCAGGCCGTCGCCGACGACGACCGACTCGGCGGCCTTCACGAACTCGGCGGTGAAGTCCTCGACCAGGGACTCGTGGACGAGGAAGCGGCTGGGCGAGGTGCACACCTGGCCCGCGTTGAAGAACTTGGCCTGGGCGGCGCGCCGGGCGGCCTGACCGGGGTCGGCGTCGGCGCAGACGATCACCGGGGCGTGGCCGCCGAGTTCCATCAGGGTGGGCTTCATGACCCTGCCGGTCTCGGCGGCGAGGAGTTTGCCGACGGGCACCGAACCGGTGAAGGCGATCATCCGGGTGACCGGTGAGGCGATGAGGTGGGCGGAGACCTCGGCCGGCTCGCCGAAGACGAGGCCCAGCACCCCGGCCGGCAGGCCCGCGTCCGCGTAGCACTCCACCAGCGCGGCGGCCGTCGCCGGGGTCTCCTCGGAGGCCTTGATGATGAGCGAGCAGCCCGCGGAGAGCGCCGAGGAGATCTTGCGGTTGGGGCCGCCGACCGGGAAGTTCCAGGGGACGAAGGCGGCGACGGGGCCGATCGGTTCGCGGCGGACGGTGAGGACCGTGCCGGGCGCGGAGGGGATGACACGGCCGTAGGCGCGGCGGGCGTCCTCGGTGTGCCAGCGCAGGGTGTCCGCGGTGCGCCTGGCCTCGCCGGTGGACTCGGCGAGGGTCTTGCCCTGCTCCAGGGTCATCACCCGGCCGATCTCGGCGGCGCGTTCGGCGATCAGATCGGCGGCCCGGTCGAGGATCGCGGAGCGCCTGGCTACGGAGGTCGCGCGCCACACCCTGAAGCCCTCGGCGGCGGCTTCGAGTGCCCGGTCGAGGTCGGCGGCGGTCGCCAGGGGGACCTCGCCGATCGGCTCCTCGGTGGCGGGGTTGACGACGGGGGCGGTCCGTCCGGTGCCGCCCTGGCACCACTCGCCCGCTATGTACATGCGGACGGCGGGATAGCCGTGGTCGGTGGTCATGAAGGGGTGGCCTCTCAGGGTCAGGACGCGGTGGGGGCTTCCTGGTCGCGGTTGGTGCGCAGGGCCCAGATGTGGTGCGGCGGGGTCGTCTCGTGGACCCGGGTGCCGTAGTTCCCGTCGGCCCGGTCCATGTCGGCGGCGTACTCGACGCGGCCGCCGCACGGGGCGTGCAGGAAGCGGAAGACGTTGGATCCGATGGTGTGCCGGCCGAGTCTGCGGGCCTCCCGCCAGCCGTGCTCGATCATGTGGTTGCCGCCTTCGATCACGTCGTCGAAGCCGGGCACCTCGTAGGCGATGTGGTTGATCCCCGCCTTGTCGGGCCGGTGGCACAGCAGCATGGTGTGCTGGTCCTCGTCGCCGGGGGCCTGCATGAAGACGCCCATGGGTTCGACCACGTCGGTGGGGCGGAAGCCGAGCCGGTCGACGTAGAAGCCGACGGCCTGCTCGCGGCCCTGCTTCGGGATGTTCAGGGCGACATGGCACATGCGCAGCGGGCGGACCCGGGTGATCGGCTCCAGGGCGGTGTTCCAGCGGTTGACGGTGCCCAGGGTGTTGGCGGCGCGGGGCGTGACGGGGGCCGGCTTGGGGCGGGCCAGGGTCAGGCCGACGCCGAAGCCGGTCTCGTCGACGGTGTGGTGGACGCCGTCGGCGCTCTCGCGGACCTCGCGGTCCCGGCCCGCCGCCGCCACCAGACGTTCCAGTTCGGCGGGCGTGTCGATGCCCCAGACGACCTCGCGCAGGGTGGGCCCGTCCTCGACCGGTGCGGGCAGCAGCGGTCCGGGCCGGGTGTCGAGATGGAGGGTCTGTCCGGTGCGCGTCTCGAACACGGCGTGCTCGTCGGTCCGTTCCACCGGGAACAGCCCGAAGTCGTCGAAGAACCGCACGCAGATGTCGAGGTCGTCGATGCCGTACGTGACCGATTCGATTCTCTGGATTCCCATGGATTCCTCGTTTCCAGGTCGCCTCGCGAGCGTAGATATCGGCCGGCGAGGGCCTCAATGGCCTGAGCTCTACGGAATGCGCAAGCGTTTCTTGCGGTCCCGGCTAGGTCCTGTCGTCAAATTCCCGTCGTCCGCCCGGAGGGCGGGCCCCGCGGCGTCAGGTGCGTGCTCTGGGGGTCCCCCCGGCCGGAGGCTGGGGGAGTGCCGGGCCCTGAGCCTCGTACTGGACGTACTTGGGTCAGGGCCCGGTGCGGCGAGTGGGGGCACCTCCCACGCCCTTAAGGCAGTGGGGGAGCGTGCATGGCGTCGCGGGGCAGACGGGAATTTGACGACAGGGCCTAGGACCGGATCGTGGGAATCGGGTTCTGCGAGAACCACTCGGCGAGGAAGTCCAGGAACACACTGATCTTGCGCGGGGTGTCCTGCCCGGGACCGTAGATCGCGTACAGCGGGCGCTCGGGTACGGCGAGGTCGGGCAGCAGCACCTGGAGGGCGCCGGAGACCAGGTCGTCGTAGGCCGGGCGCTGGGGCAGCAGGGCGATGCCGCGGCCGTGCACCGCCGCCTTCTGCAGGGCGATGTAGGAGTTGGACGAGAACGCGATGTTGCGGATCTTGTGCAGGGTGCTGGCGTGCCCGTGGCCGATCCGCCAGACCGGGTCGTTGAGGTGGACCAGGCAGTCGTGGGCGGCGAGGTCGTTCGGATGGGCGAGTGTGCCGCACCGCTCGATGTACTCCTCGGCGGCGCACAGCACGAACGGCAGCGAGGCGATCTTCTTCAGCCGGACGCTGGAGTCCCGCAGGTCCCGGGTGTGGAAGGCGACGTCGAATCCGCTGTCCAGGAAATCGTAGGTACGGTCGGACATCCCGCCGAGTTCGAACCGCACCTGGATTTTCGGATGGGCCGCCGAGAACGCGGCGATGGCGTCCCCGAGGTCGAGGCTGCCTATCCACTTGGGACAGATGACGCTGAGGGTGCCCTCGGGCCGGTCGTGGAGCTGGGCGATGCCGGCGTCCTCGGCCTCGATCTCGTCGAGAATGCGCGCGGCGAATTCGGCGTACCGCTGGCCCGGCTCGGTCAGGCTCACGGAGCGGGCGGTGCGGTTGACCAGCCGGACGCCGATCTGGCGCTCCAGTTCGGCCACATGCCGGGAGACCAGGGAGCCGGAGGAACCGAGTTTCTTGGCTGCTCCGCTGAAACTGCCGACCTGGGCGACGGTGACGAAGCTGTGCATCAGGAGCAGGCGATCCATTTTTTTCCTCCGAACGCGCGTGCGGCTCGCGCCGGTCACTCACACAAATCGATTGTCGGCAATCCTGTCAACGGCTCTGCGCTTAAAAGATCGGCCGCGTTTCTCATGGTCAGGTCCTGGATGAGGCTCCGTCCGGGGTGATCCGGCCGTAGCCGCGGACGTCCGGGAACGGCGGCTCCCGGTCGGCCTGGAGATCCACCTGGAAGGTGTTGAGGCACATGCCGAGCATGGTGAAGTTGCCGAGCGCGCCGATCGTGTCGACGAGCCCCTTGGGACCGAAGTGGGCCAGCGCGCGGGCGAAGGTCTCGTCGGTGACGAAGTGCTCCTCCAGGACCTCCCGGCAGAACTGGTAGAAGGCCTGGTCGGCCTCGTCGTCGAAGTCCGCCGGGCGCTTCTCCGCGATGGCCTTGACGGCGGCCTCCGGGATGCCGGCCTCGATGGCCTGGTGGACGTGGGCGTTCCAGGAGTACTGGGCGTCCCAGTTGCGGGCGGCCATCAGCAGGGTCAGTTCGCGCAGGTGGGTGGGCAGGCTGCAGTCGAACCGGGCGAAGGCACCGAGCGATTCGGCGCGTTCGCACATCTCGGGGCTGTGGAGCCAGACCCGGAACGGGCCGCGGACGGCGCCGCGGCGGCCCGCGATCCGGGCGGCCAGCTCCTGCTGCCGCGGGTTCATGTCTTCTTCGCCGAGTACGGGGAGCCTCATGGGGGCCGGTACCTGCTTTCTCTCTCCGGCGGCCGTGGGATGCCAGGTGACGCTACAGCCGGATCCGGGCGGCTCACCCCTCCCGGAACGCAAGGTAAAACTGCACGCCAGGGGGCACCCGTTCGCGCGGACGCGGCCTAACGTCGGTCGGCGTACCGCATCGCAGTGGAGAGGAATCCCCGGATGACCACGATCATCAAGGCCGCGTCCGTGCCCCTGCTCGACCGGGGCGGCGCGGTCGTGTCGACGCCGCTGATCACCACGCCGTCGGCGGGCGGGGAGAACCTGATCACCAGCGGGATGAGTGTCTATCCGGTCGGTTCCGGGGCGCCGTTGCACTCGCACAACTGCGACGAGCACGTGACCGTCCTCGAGGGCGAGGCGGAGGTGTGGGTGGACGGCGAGGCGACCCGGCTGGGGCGGTTCGACACCACCTATGTCCCGTCCCCCGTCCCGCACCTGTTCCGCAACGTCGGCGACACCCCGCTGCGGATCCTGTGGGTGTATTCGTCGGGGTATGTCACCCGGACCTTCACGGAGACGGGGAAGACGGTCGAGCACCTCTCCGTCGACGACCAGATGGGCTGAGCCCCGTCCCCGGGGACGTCCCAGGCGTTCCGCGGCACGCGGGGACGACATGACGGCCGTCGGCCATGGCAATCCTCCGAATCGTGATCACGCTTCGTGGTCACGAGCACGACAGCACGGAGGTTTCCATGACCCGTCGGATCCTGAAGAGCGGCCTGCTGGCCACGGTCGCGGTGTTCGCGTTCCTGCCCACGGCCGGGGCCGCCACCGCGAGCGCCGCCACTCCGATCCCCGCACCGCAGGGAATCATCCAGTACTACAACTACACCACCCTGCCCGCCCCGGTGGCTCACCGTCACTCCTGGTACCGCACGACCGGCCGCGTGACCACGCGCCACGTCCGGCTCAACGTCCGCTCCGGCCCGAGCACCCGCTACCGCGTGGTCGGCCACCGTCACAGCAACCGGCTGGTCCCGGTGGCCTGCAAGACGTACGGCGGCTCGGTGCGCGGCAACCACACCTGGTACCGGCTCCCGCACCGCAAGGGGTTCGTCTCCGGCCACTACGTCCGGGTAGGCCACGCCGTGCCGTGGTGCTGACGGGTCCGTCCCGCCGTACTCCCTGACCGCCGAAGGCCTGTTCGGGAACGCGTTCCCGAACAGGCCTTCGGCATGCACCCCCTGATTCACCGTCTTCACACCTGTTCGCCGATTGCCACCCCGGTACCCATGGGAAGCCATTCCGACAACAGGGGCGAAACGCCCATAGCGTAGTGAAGTCGAGGCACGCGACATGCGGCACTCCGAAGGAGCGACCACCACCCCACCCGACGAGTCGCCGGCGGCGAGCCTGCGCGAACTGAAGGAGCGTACGGGGCTGAGCCTGGCGGCACTGGCCGCCCGCACCCCGTACAGCAAGTCCGCCTGGCACCGCTATCTCACCGGCGCCAAACGGCCGCCGCGCCCGGCCGTGGAGGCCCTGGCCCGGCTCGCGGGCGTCGACCCCGCGGCCGTACTGGCGCTGTGCGAGGCCGCCGAGGAGCAGCCGGCCGCCGCTCCCGCACCGGCGACGCCGCGAGCGCGGCGGTGGTGGCGGCTGCCGCTGACCGCGCTCGCACTGCTCGCCGTGGCCGGGGTGACGGCGGCTGCGGTGAGCGTTTCCGACCGGCGGGCCGCCCAGGGCGCGCAACCGGTGTCGGGAGCGCCGCGCTGCCACGGACGGTCCTGCCAGGGCGAGTTGCCGGACGCCTCGGCGTGCGCCCGGGACGCGCAGACCAAGAGCAGGGTCACCGGCACCGCGTACGACGTCCGGCTGCGCTACTCCCCCACCTGCGGCACGGCCTGGTCCGAGGTGCGGCTGCACGCCCCGCACGCCCGCGAGGTCTCGGTCCGGGCCGGGCAGGACGTGCTCTCCGCGAGCTATCCCGCCGAGGACTCCGTCGGCTACACCAGCCCGATGCTCGCGGTGCCGACACCCCGGGGGGTGGAGGCGTGTGCGGAGGTCGGGGGGAAGCTGGCGTGCACCGGACTGGAGGCCGAACCCGACGGCCTGGAGGAGTGAAGAACGGCGCCGCGCCCGTGGAAGGAGCGCGGCGCCGGACCGGTCGCGGACACCGGTCAGTGGGCGGCGACCAGTTCCTCCTGGTCGTTGCTGCGCTGCGGCTGCCGGGCCGAGCGCAGGGCGGCGATACCGATGAACACCATCGAGGAGACACCGGCCAGCGCGAAGGCGGTGAAGCCCCAGTCGCCGTTGCCCGCCGCGAGCAGCTGGCCGCCGAGCCAGGGGCCGAAGACGGCGCCGAAGCGGCCCATGCCCGAGGTCCAGCCGACGGCGGTAGCCCGGTTGTCCGGGGTGGAGCGGATGGAGACGGTCGCGTAGATCATCGTCTGGGCGCTGTTGAGGAAGACGCCGGTGAGGAAGACGACCACCATGGTCACGCCGGTGGCCATGTGGATGCTGAGCAGGTAGACGCCGACGGCGGTCAGGGCGAACCAGACGGCGGAGATGCGCGGGGCGCCGAACCGGTCGGCGGCGCGGCCGGCGACCAGCATGCCCACGATGCCGCCGAGGTTGAAGACGACGACGAAGGTCAGGGCGCTGCCGAGCTCGTAGCCCTCGCCGCGCATCAGGGTGGGCAGCCAGGTGGCGACGCCGTAGACCAGCAGCAGACCGCCGAAGGAGGCCAGCCAGTACAGCAGGGTCTGGCTCCACTCGCCGCCGCGGAACAGGCCGAGCATCGCGTCCCAGCGGTCGGCGGCGGTCTTCTTGCCGGTGGCGGCGGGCAGTTCGACCTCGTAGCGGTCGGCCAGCGTGCGGGCCTCCTCGCCGCGCCCCTTGGCGACCAGGAAGCTCAGCGACTCCGGCAGGAACTTCAGCAGCACGGGCACGAAGAGCAGCGGGAGCACGCAGACCCAGAAGGCGGCGCGCCAGCCGACCGGCTCGACCAGCCACTTGGCGACGTAGGCGGAGAGGATGCCGCCGGCGTGGTGAGCGGTCATCAGCATGCCGATGGTGATCGCCACCCGGCCGCCCCTGGCGTAGTCCGAGACCATGCTGATCGCGGTCGGCAGCAGACCGCCGAGGCCGACGCCGGCCAGGGTGCGGCCGAGGCCGAAGACGGCGACGCTGCCCGACATCGCGCAGATGCCGGAGGCGAGCGAGAACAGCGTGACGCAGCCGATCATCAGCTGCTTGCGGCCGATCCGGTCCGCGACGGTGCCCGCGGTCAGGGCGCCCACCAGCATGCCGAAGGTGGCGTAGGAGCCGAGGTCGCCGGCCTGGTCCGCGGTGAGGCCGAAGGTCTTGGTCTCCAGCAGGTGGGGCAGCACCGAGCCGTAGATGAACATGTCGAGGCCGTCGAAGAGCACGGCCAGCCAGCACAGACCGACGACCAGCAGGGCCAGTCTGCTGCCGCGAGCGGACAGGGCGGGGGAGGAGGACATCTTTGTTTTCCTCTCGTCCAGGAGGCGTTCCCTGGAGGGGAAGCGGTGAGGGGGTCGACGCGGCTCGTGCGGCTGACCCGTGGTGCGTAGACGCTAAGGACCGGGGCCGGAGAGTGTCAACGCTTTTGTCAACAATCTCAGCAACAATCCAGACACCGGCCCTGCCACCCGGTGGACCGGGTAAACCCCCAGGTGGCAAAGGGGGGTGGGCGACGCACAGCAGCGCGTCACCCACCCCCCTGATGACCGAAACGGGTCAGCCGACCGGCGGTGTCCCATGGGTGTGGAAGGACTCGATCGTCTTGAGACCCCATGCCTGGCCCTTGGCCCGTTCGGCCTCGGTCCAGGTGATCAGCGGCCAGTCGGGCGCCAGCACCAGCCTGGTGAGCGGGTTGCAGAGCTCGACGCGGTTGCCGCCCGGCTCGTAGACGTACAGGAAGAACGTCTGCTGGATGGCGTGCTTGTGCGGGCCGGTCTCGATGAACACGCCGGTGTCGATGGCGAGATCGGCCGCCCGCAGCACGTCCTCGCGGGTGTCGGTGGCGAAGGCGATGTGGTGCAGCCGCCCGGTCGAGCCCGTCCAGTCCGAGGTGTACACGACGTCGTACGACTTGTTCGTGAAGGTCAGCCAGCGGGCCGCGATCTTCCCGGTGTCGAGCCGGATCTGCTCGGTCGGCCGGGCCCCCAGCACCTGTTCCTGGAACTCGGCGTTGGCGAGCACGTCGGCGGCCAGGAAGTTGACGTGGTCCAGGCGGCGTACGCCGACGCCCCGGTTGGGCTTGGCCTGCGGCTGGTTCTTCAGCGCGGGCCGGAGCCCGTCGGGGGCCTGGTAGTGCTCGCTCTCCCAGTAGAGGGCGTGCTCGTGGCCGTCCGGGTCGGTGGTGAGGTAGAGCTTGCCGAGGCCGGGTTCGTCCTCGGCCCAGTGGCCGGTGCCGCCCGCCTCCTCGACCGCCCGGACACGGCGGTCGAGGGCCTCCTCGCTGGAGGTGCGCAGGGCGAGCCGGCCGAGACCGGGCCGGTCGCGGGCGGTGAGGACCAGGCTGTGGTGCTCGTAGTCGTCGAAGGTGCGCAGATAGACAGTGTCGCCGTCCCGGCCGTTGACGGTCAGGCCGAGGTAGTCGGTGAAGAAGGCGACGCTGGCGTCCAGGTCCGGGGTGAACAGCTGGGCGTGGCCGATATGGGCGATGTCACCGAGGGGCGGAGCCATCGTTGCCTCCTTGGGGCTGTGCGGGGATGGCGGCGGCGCGGGGGAAGACCGTGCCGTCGAAGATCTTGCGGGCGGTGCGGACGACCGCGGTGCGGCGGGCGGCCGGCGGGGAGTCGTCGGGGCCGGGGTCGACGCTGGTGTCGATCTCCAGGAATCCGGTGGGGTGTTCGATGCGGATCCGGTCGCCGTGTTCGGGGAGCCGGGCGATCCCCTCCCCCACGCTGCCGGGCAGCCTCAGGCCCGCGGCCACGCTCGCGGCGCCGAGGACGCCGATCGAGGTGTGGCAGCGGACCGGGATGAAGGTCCGGGTGGTGACCGCGCCGCCGTGGCGGGGCGGCGCGAGCAGGCTGAGCTTGGGCACGGTGGCGGTCTCGACGTCACCGAGGCCCATCAGCCTCCCCGCGGCCAGCCGGATCTCGTGCAGCCGGTCGGCCAGGGCCAGGTCCTCCTCCAGGTCCTTGGGCGTCTCGTACCCGGTGACCTTGAGGTCGCGCGCGGCGACGAGCACGGTCGGCATGCCGTTGTCGACACAGGAGACCGTCGTACCGGCGACGGTGTCGCGGACGTTCCCGGTGGGCAGCAGCGGACTGTGGCCGGCCGGGAACTCGATCACCACCGGGGCGGCCGTGCCGGGCACGCCGGAGATCTCGGCGTCCCCGGTGTAGTCGACGCGCCCGCCGGGGGTGGGGAAGGTGGCGATGGCCGACTCCCCCGTGTTGAGCATGCGGATCCGTACCGAGGTCTCGCCGTCGCAGGGGGCCACGAGCCCCCGTTCCACGGCGAACGGGCCGACTCCGGCGAGGATGTTGCCGCAGTTCTGACGGTCGGTCACTTCCGGCCGGTCGACGGCGACTTGGAGGAAGAGGTAGTCGACGTCCGCCTCGGGGTCGGCGGACGGCGCGACCACCGCGACCTTGCTGGTGAGGGGGTGTGCCCCGCCCAGCCCGTCGATCTGGCGCGGATCGGGGCTGCCCATCACCCGCAGCAGCAGGTCGTCGCGGGCGGCGGGGTCGGCGGGCAGGTCCTCGGCCAGGAAGTAGGCGCCCTTGGAGGTGCCGCCGCGCATCAGCATGCAGCGCACCTCCGCGGGCCCGGTCACGGGGCGGACTCCTCGTACTCCTCGTACGTCCTGTACTCGACGCCGAGCCGTTTCAGGGTGTCCCGCAGTCCGTAGCGGTCCAGGCCGAGCTGGCCCGCGACGAACGCGGCGCGGGTCGCGGCCTCCTTGGCCTCCCGGGCCCCGGACTTCTCGGCCGTCTCGCGGACGCGCTCCCGAGGTACGACCACGACACCGTCGTCGTCCGCGAGGATCACGTCACCCGGGCGGATCACCTGGCCGTCGATCGCGATCGGCACGTTGACCGAGCCGCCGGTCGCCTTGACCGTGCCCTGCGAGGAGACCGCCCGGGACCAGGCGGCGAAGCCCATGTCCCGCAGCTCCTGGGTGTCACGGACACCCGTGTTGAGGACGACCCCGCGCACCCCGCGCTGCCGCAGCGCGGTCGCGAACAGCTCGCCGAACAATCCGTCCGTGCAGGGCGAGGTCGTGGTGACCACCAGGATGTCGCCCTCGCCGCACTGCTCGACGGCCGCGTGGATCATGAGGTTGTCGCCGGGCCAGCTGAGCACGGTGACGGCCGTGCCCGCGACCCGCACGCCCTGCTGGACGGGCCGGATCCCCGGACCCAGCAGGCCGGTTCGGCCCATCGCCTCGCTGACGGTGGCCACCCCGAAGCCGGCAAGGGCATCGACGTCCTCGAGGCTCGCCTTCGGCGGATTGGTGACGATCACGCCGCTCACACCAGCTCCTTCGCGATCTGCGGGAACGGCCGCATGAACGCCTCGGCCATGGTGGTGTGCGCCAGGCCGAGGTTGGGGCCGGCGTTCCGCTTGAGCTGGACGCCCCGGCGGACGGCGAGGTCGGTGTAGTAGGCCCACAGGTGCTGCTGGGCGCCGAGGCACTCCATCGCCTTGCGCTTGGTGTCCCAGACCTCGGTGATGTCGAGGAGGACCTGGGGCCGGAAGCCGCTCATCTCGGGCTGGTGCGGCTCGAAGTAGAAGACCGGCGGGGCGCCGATGATGTCGCCCTCGCCGGGGTAGCCGATGGCCTGGGCGAGGATCCGTGCCTCCAGGGCCATCCGGTTGGCGGCCGGGTGGTCGCCGTTGTAGGGGTCCTCGACGGGGTGGGTGAGCACGACGTCGGGCTGGGTCTCGCGGTAGACGGCCACCAGCTGGTCGGTCAGCCCGGCGGAGGCCACCAGCGGGTAGTCGCCGGCGTCGAAGAAGCGGACCTCGGCGCCGAGAGTGGCGGCTGCCTTCTCCGCCTCCTCCCGGCGTATCGCCTTGATCTCTTCGAGGTTCTTGCCCGCGCGCCACGCCTTGGCGGACTCACCGCGCTCGCCGAAGGTCAGACAGGCGATGGTGACCTTCTCGCCCCGGGACGCGGCCAGGGCGATGGCTCCGCCCGCCCGCCACACGAAGTCCCCGGCGTGCGCGGTGACGACCAGGGTGGATCGCGGTGGGGTGGAAGGCGCGTTGGCGTGCGTCATTGCAGAAATCTCCTTGGTGGACAGGTGTGCGCCCACCCAGCCCCGGGCGTCTCAGTCGCTCAGCGCGTCGATCACGCTCGTGAGGTGGGCGCGGACGGCCGCCTCGGCCGCCTGCGGGTCCCTGGCCCTGATCGCCTCGATCATCGCCAGATGCTCGTTCAGGGATTGCTGCGGACGCCCCGGACGCAGCGCCAACTGGAAGCGGTGCCGCACCAGTTGGGCGTTGAGCCGCTCCAGCAGCTGCACGGCGGTCTGCTGACCGGAGATCTCCCGGATCTTGTCGTGCAGTCCGTGGTTGAGCTCGGAGTAGGTGACCGGTTCGCCGTCCGCGACGGCCTTGGTCATGGCCGCCCCGAGGTCCGCGAGTTCGGTGAGGTGCTCGTCGCTGGCCGCGACGGCCGCCTTCGCCGCGCACAGCCCTTCCAGGACCATGCGGCACTCCGTGATCGCGACCGCTTCCTCCACGGTCACCACCCGCACCCGCGAACCGCGGTTGCGGATCCGCTCGACCAGTCCCTGGGCCTCCAGATCGATCAGTGCCGCACGGATGCTGGCCCGCGTCACACCGAACTCCTCGGCGAGTTCGTTCTCCACCAGCCGCTGGGCCGGGGCCATCTCGCCGTGCAGGATCGCCTGCCGCAACTGCGTGAGCGCATGCTGCTTGGCCTGCTCTCCGGTGCTCGGACGGGCTTCTTTCGGCATCGTTTGCCCTCCCTGAGTGAGTGCCTGTCGAACGTAAATCTAGCGAAACAAGATTGTCAACAATTTTGTCTGCCGTATTGCCAGGCGATCCGGGCGACCCGGTGTCCTCAGCCGCTGCGGTACATCTCGCCGAGCAGTTCGAGAACGGCCTGGCGCGCCGGGTGCGGATCGTCCCGCCACCAGGCCGGCGTGTCCCGGGGCGCGCGGCCGTCCAGGTCCGCTGGAAGGCCCCGGTGTGCCGCCCCACCGCCGACCAGGCGTAGCCGATCCGCAGCCGGGGGTGCCCCGAGTCGGCCTCCTGGACCAGGTCGTCGACGTCCGCGAGCATCCGGCGGGCCCGCTCCGCCACCCGCGGCCCGGTCGCCGTCGGTGTCACCTCGCGCGAGGTGCGCCGCAACAGCCGAACGCCCAGGGCCGGTTCCAGCCATGCCAGGGTTCAGGAGACGTACTCGTCGCAGACCACCCCGTCGCTCACGGTGAGCCCACTCCCGGCCGGCCACTCCGCGTTCGGCAGCGAGCCGACCGCCACCAGCACCTCGTCGGCGTCGAACGTCTTCCCCTCTTCGCTTGCTTGACTCAAGTAAGCCATATGTGCTTGCCTAACTCAAGTAACCGGGGCGCCACTGAGCGGAGGCCGCCCCGAGGGTCTGCCCCGGCGGACAGGCCCTGGCGCCGAACCCGTGGGGACGGGGACCGGCGCAGCCCTCGGGCCGGGTACCGGCCCACTCCCCCCGGCCCGGTACCCGGCCCGAGGGCACCTCCCGGTCGCAGCACCGCCGGGCGAGCCGCGACGCTCGCCCGTGTCTGCACCTCCAGAAAGCGAGAGTCACCCCATGGCCACGATGAAGTCCGTACAGACCGGTGGTGTCGGCAGGATCGAGGTCGTGGACGTCGAACGTCCCGTGCCCGGCCCCAAGGACGTGCTGCTGAAGATCCGAGCGGGTGGCATCTGCGGCACCGACGTCACCTTCCTGCACATGGGCGGCATGCCCTCCCGGGCCCATCTGGGCGGCGACCTGGTCCCGATCGCCCTCGGTCATGAGCCGGCCGGCGAGATCGTCGAGGCCGGCGCCGAGGTCACCGGGCTGAAGGTGGGCGACCGGGTGGTCGTGAACCCGCAGGACGCTCCCACCGGGATCATCGGCTGCGGCGGCCGGTACGGCGCGCTGAGCGAGTATCTGCTGATCGAGAACGCCGAGGCCGGCCGGAGCGTCACGGCGTTCCCGGACACCGTGCCCTTCGAGGTCGCCGCCCTCAACGAGCCGATGGCCGTGTCCCGGCACGCGGTCAACCGCTCCGCCGCCGGACCCGACGACAAGGTGGTCGTGTTCGGCGCCGGGCCGATCGGGCTGGGCGCGGCGATCTGGCTGAAGCTGCGCGGGGTCGGACACGTCGTCGTCGTGGACGTGATCCCGGCCCGGCTGGAGAAGGCACTGGCCGTGGGCGCGGACGCGGTCGTCAACTCGGCCGAGGAGGACGTCACCGCGCGGCTGACCGAGCTGCACGGGCAGAGTGCCAACGCGCTGGGCCAGCCGCGCCCGGGCACCGACGTCTTCATCGACGCGGCCGGTGCGCCGGCCGTCTTCAACACCGTGGTGGCCAGCGCCAAGTGGCACGCCCGGCTGGTCATGGTCGCCGTGCAGAAGAAGGGCGAGATCGACCTCGGCGGCATGCTGCGCAGCGAGCTGACCCTCGTCGCCTCGCAGGGCTATCCGACCGAGATCTTCGAGGTCACTCCCGAACTGGTCGAGCACCACGAGCGGTTCCGGAAGCTGATCAGCCACCGCGTCCCGTTCACCGAGGTCCGGCACGCCTTCGAGCTGGCGCTCACGCCGGGCGCCGCGGAGAAGGTCGTCGTCACCTTCGATGCGTAGCGGTGACGGGCGCCAGCCACAGTCCGAGGAGCGCGTCGGTGAGCCCGGTGGCCGCGTCGCTCCAGGTGGCACGGGGGGTTTCGGTGCCCTCGGCGAGGGCGCGCTCACGCTCGGCGCAGGTGTGCAGAATCAGCGTCCGGGCCATCTGGCCCCGCTCGGCGCGGACTTCGGGGGGCAGTTCCGGCAGCCGCCGGTTGAGCCCGGCGACGGCCTCCTGGAGCGAGGGCGAGGCGAGGGACTCCTCGACGAGGATCTCGTAGAGGGCCGGGTCGGTCGCCACCTGGGCGCAGAAGCGGGCGTACCAGGTGGGGCTGCCCAGGCTCGCGAGGTGTTCGGTGACCGGCCGGACCAGGCAGTCCACCCGGTCGCGGACGTCGTCGGAGTCGCCGACCGCCGCCAGCAGGCGGACCCGGATCTGCTCGATCCGGTCGAAGTGCCGGGCGGCGATCGCGCGGACCAGATCGGCCTTGGTTCCGAAGTGGTAGCCGACGGCGGCGTTGTTGCCCTGGCCGGCGGCCTCGCTGACCTGGCGGTTGGACACGGCGTACACGCCCTGTTCGGCGAAGAGCCGTTCCGCCGTGCTCAGGATGGCCTCCCGCGTCGCGCCGGCCTGCTCCGCCCGCGCCGTCCTGCCCGCCATGCCCATCACCGCTCCAGGACCGTGCACCGCCCGGTACGGCCGGTCCCGCGACCCGTACCGGGGCCTCGCCCGGGGCGGCGAGGTCCAGCCGAGAAAGCGTACGCGGCGGCGGCGCTCGGTGCCTTCCATCCCAGCCAGTAAAGTAAGTCAAGCGACTGACTTAAACATGTCGGGTCGCTCCGTTTCGCCCTGCACCGCTCCCTGTTCTGCCTACGGAGGCCCTCTCCCATGTCCGAAGCCCCTGTCCGGCCCACCGGGTCCCCGACCCCGGCACGCCCCCATCCGAACGCGGTGGTGGCGGTGCTGGCGCTGGCCGGTATCACCGTCTCGCTGATGCAGACCCTGGTGATCCCGATCGTTCCGGAGCTGCCGAAGTACCTGAACGCCTCCGCGTCCGACGCCGCCTGGGCGGTGACGGCGACCCTGCTGGCCGCCGCCGTGGCCACCCCGGTGGCCGGCCGTGTCGGAGACATGTTCGGCAAGCGGCTGATGCTGCTGATCAGCCTGGTGCTACTGGTCTCGGGCTCGGTGGTGTGCGCGCTGAGCGACGAGCTGGTCCCGATGATCGTCGGCCGTACCCTCCAGGGTCTGGCGGCAGCCGTGGTCCCGCTGGGCATCAGCATCATGCGCGACGAGCTGCCGCCGGAGCGTCTCGCGGGCTCGACGGCGCTGATGAGCGCCTCGCTGGGCGTCGGCGGCGCGCTGGGGCTGCCGGCCGCCGCCTTCATCGCGGACCACTTCGACTGGCATGTGCTGTTCTGGACCTCGGCCGCCCTCGGCGTCGTCGCCTTCGCGCTGGTCGTATCCCTGGTGCCGGAGTCCAAGGTGCGTTCGCGTGGCCGCTTCGACGCGGTCGGCGCCGTGGGCCTGGCGGTCGGTCTGGTCTCGCTGCTGCTCGCCGTCTCCAAGGGCGCCGACTGGGGCTGGGCGAGCGGCACCACGCTCGGCCTGTTCGCGCTCGCGGTCGCGGTCCTCGCCGCCTGGGGCTTCTTCGAGCTGCGCACCGCCCAGCCGCTGGTCGACCTGCGCACCACGGTGCGCCGCCAGGTGCTCTTCACCAACCTCGCCTCGATCGCGTTCGGCTTCTCGATGTTCGCGATGTCCCTGGTGCTGCCGCAGTTGCTCCAGCTGCCGACCCAGACCGGCTACGGCCTCGGCAGGTCGATGATGACCGTCGGTCTGGTGATGGCCCCGCAGGGTCTGGTCATGATGGCCTTCGCCCCGGTCTCGGCCGCCATCACCAAGGCCAGGGGGCCGAAGACCACGCTGATGATCGGTGCGGTGATCGTCGCCGCCGGCTACGGACTGAACATCGTCCTGATGTCCGAGGTCTGGCACCTGATCCTGGTCTCCTGCGTCATCGGCGCCGGTGTCGGCTTCGCCTACGGCGCGATGCCCGCGCTGATCATGGGTGCCGTGCCCGCGTCGGAGACGGCCGCCGCCAACAGCCTCAACACGCTGATGCGGTCCATCGGTACGTCGGTGGCCAGCGCCGTCGCCGGCGTGATCCTGGCCCAGATGACCATCAGCCTCGGCGGCGCCACGCTGCCCTCCGAGAACGCGTTCAAGGTCGTCATGGCGATCGGTGCGGGCGCGGCCGTGCTGGCCTTCGTCCTCGCCTCCTTCCTGCCCGGCCGTGGCCCGGCGGACGCGGACCCCGCACCGGCCCCGGTCGAGCCCGCGGCGGAGTCGGTGCACTGAACGACGCGTAGGGTGCGGGCCGCGTCTTCGAGGGGCGGCCCGCTCCGCGGAGACCGGCCGGCGTACCCGTACCCCTCCTGACGGCGAGCCGCCGGCAGCCGGGATGACGGACGGCGGCGCGCGCACCGCGTCCTCGGCAGCCGGGGTTGTCGGCGGCCGCACGACGACGGGCGGGGGTGGCCCGAGGCGGTCCGGGCCGGTCCCGGAGAACAGCCGATGCGCAGACCTCCGTCCCGGCCCGCCGGCCGTCTCGAGGGTTCATGGGCACAGGAGCCCGGCCGGAGCGACCGATGAGCATCCCCTGGCGGCGCCGCACCGCAGACCACGCCCGCGACCGGGCCCAACTCGCTGTGATGGCCCACCAGTCGGGGCTGATGCGGCCTCGCCGTCGGCGAGCGGCTGCTGAAGGCCGTTCGGGGGAACCGGCGCCGCGGGACGCGTGCCACGGCCGCAAGCGGTTCACATCTTCTGCCGTGACCACCGCCCTGCCACTGATCCCGCCCATGCTCGCCACGCCCGGCAGGCTGCCGCCCGCGGCGCAGGACGGCCGGTGGGCGTACGAGACCAAGCAGGACGGCCAGCGGGCGGTCGTCTATCTGCCCGGCGACGGCGGTCTGCTGCTGCGCGCCCGGTCCGGCGAGGACATCACCGCCGCGTATCCCGAACTGCGCCCGCTGGGCGGGATGCTGGGCCGGATCCCGGCGGTCCTGGACGGCGAGGTGCTGGCCCTCGACGAGCGCGGACGCGCCGACTTCCAGCTGCTGCAGAGCCGGATGGGCCTGGCCCACGCCCCGGCGCGGGCGGCGCGGATGGCGGCCCGGGTCCCGGTCCACCTGGTGCTGTTCGACGTGCTGCACCTGGAAGGCGGCCCGCTGCTGAGGTTGCCGTACGCGCAGCGGCGGACCCGGCTGGAGTCGCTGGGCCTGGACGGCCCCTACTGGTCGACGCCCGGGGCCGTGGTGGGACACGGCGCCGAGGCGCTGCGGGCCACCCAAGAGCACGGCCTTGAGGGCCTGGTCTGCAAGCGGCTGGACTCGGTGTACGAGCCGGGGGTGCGCTCCCGCGCCTGGATCAAGATCCGGAACATGCGCGCCGAGGACGTGATCGTCGGCGGCTGGCTGCCGGGCAAGGGGCGGCTGACCGGGCTGCCGGGCGCGGTGCTGGTCGGCCAGCGGTCCGCCGACGGGCGGCTGCGGTACGTGGGCGGGGTGGGCACCGGCTGGAGCGAGGCGGAACGGACCGAACTGGCCGCACTGCTCGCGGCCGCCGAGACCGGCACCTGCCCCTTCGACCCGGTCCCGCCGGTCCCGGGCGCCCACTGGGTGCTGCCCCGGCTGGTCGGTGAGGTCAACTACAGCACCCGGACCCGGGCCGGGCTGCTGCGCCAGCCGTCCTGGCTGCGGTTGCGCCCGGACCTCACGCCGGAGGAGTCGGCGGCGGACCTGCCGGCCGGCACCGACTGACCGGCGGCGGCGCTGATCCGGCGCACACCGACCGACTGTTGGGCGGGGCTTCACCGGCGGGACGCCCAGGCCGTCTTGGCAAGGTCTTGACCGAAGGGGAAGCTGAACGTCCCTTTCCCCCACCGCAGTTGGAGGTCCCCGTGTCGTCACGGACGTTCCGCATCGGTCGCCGCAGATGGCTGACCGGACTCGCCGGTGCCGCCGCCCTGGTCGTCGCCTTCCCCGCCGCCGCCTTCGCCGCCCCGCCGCAGGCACTGCCCGCCAACGCCGAGACGGCCGAGCAGACCTACCAGCCGGCCTTCGACTACGACACCGACGGCTGCTACCCGACGCCCGCGATCGGCCCCGACGGCACGGTCAACGGCGGCCTCAACCCGACCGGCGCGCTCAACGGCTCGTGCCGGGACGCCTCCGACCTCGACAACACCAACAGCTACTCGCGCTACAAGTGCAACAACGGCTGGTGCGCCTACCTGTACGGCCTGTACTTCGAGAAGGACCAGGCGATCGCGGGCAGCAGCATCGGCGGGCACCGGCACGACTGGGAGCACGTCGTGGTGTGGGTGCAGAGCGGCCAGATCAAGTACGTGTCGACGTCCAACCACGGCTCGTTCACCGTGCACGCCGCGTCCGAGGTCCGCTTCGACGGCACCCACGCGAAGATCGTCTACCACAAGGACGGCGTCAGCACGCACTGCTTCCGGCTGGCCAACTCCAACGACGAGCCGCCGGAGAACCACAAGGGCACCTGGCAGTACCCGCCGCTGGTCGGCTGGAACGGTTATCCGGCCGGCCTGCGCGACAAGCTGAGCGCCTACGACTTCGGCAGCGCCAACTTCGGTCTCAAGGACGCCAGTTTCGCCTCCCATCTCACCTCGGCCAAGCCGTCGGGAATCACCTTCGACCCGTCCGCCTGACCCCGGCGCCCGGCCGGGCGCCGTGACCTGCGGCGTACCCGTTGCCCGCTGCGCACGGCGCCCGGCCCGGCCGCGGTGGCCGTGCGCGGCGGCCGACAGGATGTCGGCACCCGTGGTCGGCACGAAGGTCTATCGTGTCCCCATGTCCGTGCCAGAGTTGATCCGTATCGTCTCCCGCGACTCTCCGATGGCGCTCGCCCAGGTGGCCCGGGTCCGGGCCGAGTTGGCAGCCCTGTATCCGCAGGTGCGCACCGAGGTCGTCCCGGTCAAGACGACCGGCGACAAGTGGCTGGGGGACCTCTCCCAGGTGGAGGGCAAGGGCGCGTTCACCAAGGAGGTGGACGCCGCGCTGCTGGCCGGCGAGGCGGATCTCGCCGTGCACTGTGTGAAGGACGTGCCGGCGGACCGGCCGTTGCCCGCCGGTACGGTGTTCGCGGCGTTTCTGAAGCGGGACGACATCCGTGACGCGCTCGTCCACCCCGGTGGGCTGACCCTGGACCAGCTGCCGCCGGGCACCCGGATCGGCACCTCCTCGGTCCGCCGGGTCGCCCAACTGGCCGCGACCCACCCGCATCTGGAGTGCGTGCCGTTCCGGGGCAACGCCAACCGGCGCCTGGAGAAACTCGCCGCCGGGGACGCGGACGCGCTGCTGCTCGCGGTGGCGGGCCTGGAGCGGATCGGCCGTACGGACGTGATCAGCGAGGTGCTGGACCCGGAGACGATGATGCCGCCGATCGGCGCGGGCATCCTCGCACTGCAGTGCCGGGAGGGCGACACCGAGCTGATCGACGCGGTGAGCGGGCTCAGTGACCCGGACACCTACCGGGAGGCGACCGCCGAGCGGATGTTCCTGCACGTGCTGCAGGGGCACTGCAACAGCCCGATCGCCGGGTACGCGCGGGTCGACGGCGGTGGTGAACTGTCACTGCGTGCCTGTGTGTTCACCGCGGACGGCAAGACGCGGCTGAACGCCCACGAGTGGGCGGGCCGTCTCGACCCGGCCACACTGGGCACCTCGGTCGCCGTGGCGCTGCTGCGGCAGGGCGCCCGCGAGATCATCGACGGCATCCCGCACTAGGCGCTCGGGTGTGGTAGCGCCGGGATGTGTCATCGTTCGGCTGCGGGCGCGTGGGGGCTGCTCGCGCCCACCCGGCGGTAGCCGCACATTCAATGCAGCCCCACCCCCCTCACGGGGGCGCGTTGTCGCTCAGGGAGTAGTCGGGCCGGGCTCGGTCTGGTCCTTAAGGAAGGCGGTCACCTGGTGGGCCAGGCTGCCCGGTGCGGCGCCCTGGCAGGCCGTGGCGGTGGTCGACTCCAGTACGCCGATGCCGCCCGCCCACAGCCGCCGGTCGGTCCAGTCCTCGTCGACACGCAGCTGGATCTGGATGTCCACCTGGGTGAGGGCGGCCTCCGGGCCGGCGGCGTAGAGCACGGCGGTGGCGCGGCGCAGCGGGTACACGTCGAAGCCCTCGATGAACTGGGAGCTGCGCCAGTCGATGACCGCGCCCTCCCCGTCGGGGCCCACCCGCACGTCGATCTGGCCGTCCTCCAGCTGGACGCCGAAGTGACAGGACCCGCGGTTCTCGACGGTCACCCGGACACAGAAGTACGTCAGCCCGGCCGCGGCGTCGTCCCGGCCGCGCGGCGGCTCGGCCTCCTCCAGGCGGTGGACGCGGACCCGCAGACCGGCATGCTCGTCGTACTCGTGCCAGTCCCCGACCACGTTCGGCTCGTACACAGTGCCCCTCTCGACCCACGCTGTTTATCTGTGCCCTCAGCGCACTGTCAAATGCGCGGAATGCGCTGTGGCCAGGGGGTTCGCCCGCTTTGATCGCTGATCAAAGCCTTGCGCAGCGGTTATCCCGCCCCGGGGCTCCGGGGCGGGACACAGGCGCGTGCCGCACATCACGTCGGCGCCTCACCGGCGGCAAGATCAGCGGGCCAGGCGGCCGAGCAGCGAGGAGGCGGCGGCGATACCGAGCGCGGCGGCGACCGCCAGCACGGCGAAGTCGAGACCGAGATGCGAGGGCGTGCCGAGCAGCAGCCCGCGCAGGGCGTCGACCTGGTAGCTCAGCGGGTTGATCTTGCTGACCACCTGGAGCCAGCCCGGCATGATCGCCACCGGGTAGAGGGCGTTGGAGCCGAAGAACAGCGGCATGGTGATCGCCTGTCCGATGCCCATCAGCCGGTCGCGGCTGAGGACGATGCCCGCGATGCTCATCGACAGGCAGGAGAAGAAGGCGGAGGCGAGGACCACGGCCAGCCCGACCCCCAGCAGCTTCAGCGGGTTCCAGGTGAGCGAGACCCCGAGGATCGCGGCGATGACGATCACCACGACGGCCTGGATCAGGGACTTCACCCCGGCCGCGAAGGCCTTGCCGGTGATGAGGGCCGAGCGTGGGGTGGGGGTGACGAGGAGCTTGTTGAGGATGCCGGCGTCGCGCTCCCAGATGATCTGGATGCCGTAGAAGATGGCGATGAACATCGCGGACTGGGCGATGATGCCGGGCGCGAGGTAGTCGATGTAGGGGATGCCGCCGGTGGGTATCGCCTTGATCCTCGTGAAGGTCTGGCCGAAGATCAGCAGCCACAGGGCCGGCTGTATCGCCCGGGTGTAGAGCTCGGTGCGGTCGTGGCGGAGCTTCTGCAGCTCGACGGCGCACATGGCGACGACCCGGGCCGGCAGCAGCCGCCACCCGGAGCGTGGCTGGGGCGGCGTCAGGAGCAGGGATGCTGCCGCCGTGCGCTCAGCCGACGCGGTTCGCGGTGCGGCGGGTGCTTCGGACATCGCGGAATCCTCCTGACTGGTCGTCGAGGCCGCTGCCGGCCACGTCACGGAAGACGTCTTCGAGGGTGGGCAGGGTGTCGGTGCCCCGGCGTTCGGCGAGGCCGCGCCTGAGCTCGTCGGGGGTGCCGAGGGCGCGGATCCGGCCGCGGTGCATCAGGCCGACCCGGCCGCAGTGCTGGTCGGCCTCGTCCATGTAGTGGGTGGTGACCAGCACGGTCATGCCGGTGGCTTCCCGTACCGCGTTGATCTGGTCCCACACACCGGTGCGGGCGATCGGGTCGAGGCCGATGGTCGGCTCGTCCAGGATCAGCAGCCGGGGCGCGCTGACCAGCGCCTGGGCCAGTTCGAGGCGGCGGACCATGCCGCCGGAGTAGGTGCCGGCGAGCCGGTCGGCGGCGTCGGCGAGGTCGACGGCCTCCAGCGCCTGCGCCACCCGCTCGGCACGCTCGCGCCGGGGGACGTCGAAGACCCGGGCGAACAGGGCGACGTTCTCGCGTCCGGTGAGCCCGCTGTCGGCGGACAGCTGCTGCGGGACGTAGCCGAGCAGTCTGCGGACGGCCATCCGCTCCCGGCCGGTGTCGTGGCCGAAGACGCGGACCATCCCGGCGGGGACCGGAAGCAGGGTGGTGATGCAGCGGATGGCGGTGGTCTTCCCGGCGCCGTTGGGGCCGAGCAGTCCGAAGACCTCGCCCTCGCCGACGGTCAGGTCGAGCCCGTCCACGGCCCTGGTCTCCCCGAAGGTGTAGGAGAGCCCTGTGCAGGCGACTGCGGTGGTGTCCGGCGTCATGATTCCTCGGCCTCCTCGTGCAGGGTGACGGCCAGCCTGCGCAGCGCCGGAAGCGCCGCTTCCAGCGCCGCCCGGTCCGCCTCGTCGAGCCGGGACACATGGCTCACGACGAGGTCCGCGCGGCGCCGCTGCCAGTCGGCGAGCCGCTTCTCGGCGGCCTCGGTCAGCAGCAGCCGGGCGGCCCGGCGGTCGGCCGGGTCGGTCTCGCGGAGCAGGTAGCCGTCTCTGACCAGCTGGTTGACCAGGGTCGACACCGAGTTGCCCGCCAGGTACAGCTCCCTGGCCGCGTCCGAGATGCCGATCCCGGGCCGCGACTCGACCAGGCGCAGCAGTTCCACCTCGGCACCGCGCAGCTGGGGCAGCGAGAGCCCGCGGCGCAGCCGGCGGCGGATCAGCCGCTGGATCCCGACGAGCGCGTCGGCCAGCTCTTCCGGAAAGGTCTCCGACTTCACACCTGGAAGATTACCTCTGCTACAGAGGTAATCCACCCAAGGAACGGTCAAGAGGAACAGTCAAGGGAAGGGGCGTATTGTTTGCGTATGCCCCATTCAGGGCATCCGCTCTTCAGTGCTTCGGACCGGAGGCACGTGCGTGGGAGCCGCCTTCCGCCGGTGCCCCCGTGTTCTCCCCGGGGTCCGAGCGCGTTCCTCCCATGGTGTCCGTCCAGTCCACACAGCGCCCGCTGAGGGAGGTGCGCCGCATGCGTGCCACCACCGCCACCATTGCCGCCGCCACCAAGCCCCATCCGCACGACGACGCACCCGACACGGCAGCGGAGTTCGTGCGGCTGGCGGGGCTGCCCGAGGGCCCGGAACGCCGTGCCCTGCGGGACCAGCTGGTCGAACTCTGGCTACCCATGGCCGAGCGGATCGCCGTACGGTTCCGCGGCCGCGGAGAGGCCCTGGAAGACCTCTGCCAGGTCGCCGCACTGGGGCTGGTGAAGGCCGTCGACCACTACGACCCGGCGCGCGGCCGGGCCTTCGAGGCGTACGCCGTACCGACGATCACCGGCGAGATCAAGCGCCACTTCCGCGACCACATGTGGACCCTGCACGTGCCACGCCGGGTCCAGGAGCTGCGCAACCGGGTCCGGCTCGCCGCCAAGGAGCTGGACCAGACCTCTCCCGGCGGCGTGCCGACCGTGGCCGAGATCGCCGAGCGGGCCCAGCTCACCGAGAGCGAGGTGCGCACCGGGATGGAGGCCCTGGACTGCTTCTCCGCGCTGTCGCTGGACGCCGAGGTGTCCGGCGCCGACGGCTACGCGCTGGGCGACACCCTGGGCGGCCCCGACCCCGGCTACGACCTGGTCGTCGACCGCACCGCGGCCGAGCCCTGCCTCCAGGGCCTTCCCGAGCGCGACCGGCTCATCCTCTACCTGCGGTTCTTCCGCGGCATGACACAGAGCCGGATCGCCGAGCAGCTGGGCGTCTCGCAGATGCACGTGTCCCGCCTGCTCAGCGCCTGCTTCGAGCGACTGCGCGAGGAGCTGCTGGCCGAGACGGGCTGAGCCTCACCCGGACGGTGCACCGGGGATCTGCGTCGGCCCGTACCGATCGAGGGTGTCCTCCAGTTCGGCACGGATCTCGGCGGGCATGTCCCCGGTGCGCCCCCAGACGAGGATCAGCTCCGCGACGTTGCGGAGCTTGATGTTGGTGTGCTGGGAGACCTCCTTGAGCACCTCCCACCCCTCGTCGGGGGTGACCCGGCCGAGCGCGACCACCATCCCGATCGCCTGGTCCACCACGGCATGGGCGGCGATGGCCTCCTTGAGCTGGCCGATCTCCTCCTGGAGGTGGTGGACCGCGTCCGCCTCGCTGTCGCTCACTCCCCCATCGTCCTCACTCGTCTGGCGGAGTGCCACCGGGGTACTCGGCAGGCACCCCGGCCGTTTCCGGATGGAGACTGGTGTCAGACCGGTCCCCTCCGGCCCCGACCCCAGGACGCGAGTGCCATGAACAACGACACGCCTGCCCCCGGCCCCGTGACGAAGCAGCGAGAGGTCATCTCCACGCACTCGGTTTTCGGCGTCCCGTGCTGGGTGAGCCTGACCAGCCGCGACGTACAGACGACCGAGGGCTTCTACAGCGCCGTGCTGGGCTGGCGATGGCGCAGTGTCCGGCTCGGCGACCACTTCCGGATCGCCCTGGCGGACGGGGTGCCGGTCGCGGGCATCGCCGCGGTCGCCGCGATGTGGCAGATGGCGGTGGCCTGGACGCCGTACTTCGCCGTCCAGAACGCGGACGAGGCGGTCGCCCGGGCCCGCGAGCGGGGCGGCACCCCGGCGGTGGGGCCGCTGTCCTTCCCGCCCGGCCGCGCCGCGCTGCTCGCCGACCGGGACGGGGCGATCTTCGGCATCTGGGAAGGTGACCTGGTCTCCAACTGGGAGACATGGCGGCAGGCCGCACCCACCTTCATCCGCCTGCACACCCGCAACGCCTTCGACTCGGCCATCTTCTACGGCGAGGTCCTCGGCTGGGCCTCCGACCAACCGGGCTGCTGCGAGGTGGAGTACGAGGGCGGCGAGGTGGTGCTGCGCAGCCGGGGCGATGTCGTGGCCCGGATCGACTCCGGGGCGGTGGAGGCGGCCCCCGATCCCTCGGTACGGCCGCACTGGCAGATCCACTTCGCGGTCAACGACGTCGGCCAGTGCGCACGGGCGGCCGAGAAGCACGGCGGCAGTGTCCTCCAGGAGAAGGACACCGAGGCCATCCTGCGCGACCCGGACGGGGCACAGTTCACCGTGACCGCCCGCCCCCTGCTCCCCTGAATCCCCTGGTTCCCTGATTCCTCAGTCCTTGCCGCGGGAGGGCCGGGACAGCAGGACCAGGCTGCGAGCTTCGGCGCGCAGCCTGGTGCCCGCCTTGCGTTCGCGTTCGTCGGGGATGCCGTCGGGCTCGGCGGTGTCGATGAGGGCCGTCCAGCGCTCGCCGTAGGACTCGTCGGGCAACCGGAAGTCGACCGGTTCCCAGAAGCTGTTGAGGAGCAGCAGGAACGAGTCGTCGACCAGGCGCCCGCCGTAGGGGTCGCGTTCGGCGATGGCGTCGCCGTTGAGGAAGACGCCGACCGAGTGCGCGTCGGGGCGCTGCCAGTCCCGGTCGGTCATCTCGCGGGCGTCGGGCAGCAGCCAGACCAGGTCGGGCAGTGGCTGTCCGGGGTGCATGGCGGTCTCGCCGCGGAAGAAGCGACGCCGGCGCAGCACGGGGTGGGCGGCGCGCAGTCCGATGACGTACCGGGTGAAGTCGCCGAGCGTCCGCTGTTCCTCGGTGAGTTCCCAGTCGATCCAGGAGACCTCGTTGTCCTGGCAGTAGGCGTTGTTGTTGCCACGCTGGGTACGGCCGAGTTCGTCGCCGTGACTGAGCATCGGGATGCCCTGGGACAGCAGCAGGGTGGCGAGGAAGTTGCGCTGCTGGCGGGCCCGGAGTTCGAGAACGGCCGGGTCCTTGGTCTCGCCCTCGACGCCGCAGTTCCAGGACCGGTTGTGGCTCTCGCCGTCCCGGTTGCCCTCGCCGTTGGCCTGGTTGTGCTTGTCGTTGTACGACACCAGGTCGCGCAGGGTGAATCCGTCGTGCGCGGTGACGAAGTTGACGCTCGCGCGCGGCCGCCGCCCCCGGTGCTGGTACAGGTCGGAGGAGCCGGTGAGACGGGAGGCGAACTCGCCGAGCGACCCCGGCTCGGCCCGCCAGAAGTCCCGTACGGCGTCCCGGTACTTGCCGTTCCACTCCGACCACAGCGGCGGGAAGTTGCCGACCTGGTATCCGCCCTCCCCCACGTCCCAGGGCTCGGCGATGAGCTTCACCCTGCTGATCACCGGGTCCTGCTGGATCAGGTCGAAGAACGCCGAAAGGCGGTCCACCTCGTGGAACTGCCGGGCCAGGGTGGCCGCGAGGTCGAAGCGGAAGCCGTCGACGTGCATCTCGGTCACCCAGTACCGCAGCGAGTCCATGATCAGCTGGAGCACGTAGGGGTGACGCATCAGCAGGCTGTTACCGGTGCCGGTGGTGTCGTAGTAGTGCGCCCAGTCGCCGTCGACCAGCCGGTAGTAGGAGGCGTTGTCGATGCCCCGGAAGGACAGCGTGGGGCCCATCTCGTTGCCTTCGGCGGTGTGGTTGTAGACCACGTCGAGGATCACTTCGAGGCCGGCCGCGTGCAGCGCCCTGACCATCGCCTTGAACTCGTTGACCTGCTGGCCCCGGCTGCCGAAGGCGGCGTAGGCGTGGTGCGGGGCGAAGAAGCCGATGGTGTTGTAGCCCCAGTAGTTGGACAGGCCCCGGTCCTGCAACACCCCGTCCTGTACGAACTGGTGGACCGGCATCAGCTCGACCGCCGTGACGCCGAGCGAGGTCAGGTGCTCGATGACCGCGGGGTGCGCGAGACCGGCGTAACTGCCCTTGAGCCGTTCGGGCACCTCCGGATGGGTGCGGGTGAGGCCGCGGACGTGGGCCTCGTAGATCACCGAGTCGGAGTAGGCCCGGCGGGGCGGACGGTCGTCGCCCCAGTCGAAGTAGGGGTCGGTGACCACACCGAGCATGGAGTGCCCGGCGCTGTCCGCCGGGGACGGTCCGCCGGGTGTGCGCTCGTACAACGACGCGTGGTTGTCGATCTGGCCGTCGACAGCCCGGGCGTACGGGTCCAGGAGCAGCTTCGCCGGATTGCACCGGTGGCCGACCTCCGGATCCCAGGGGCCGGTCACCCGGTAGCCGTAGCGCTGTCCCGGCCCGACGCCGGGCAGATAGGCGTGCCAGACGAAGCCGTCGACCTCGGTCATCGGCACCGGCCGCCGGGTGCCGGCGTCGTTCACCAGGACCAGCTCGACCCGCTCGGCGACCTCGCTGAACAGGGCGAAGTTGGTGCCCTGTCCGTCGAAGGAGGCACCCAACGGGTAGGGGTGCCCGCTCCACACGGGCACCCCTTTCCGGGACTTCCGAGCCGTCACCGGGCGCCCTCCAGAACGCCTTCCGCGGATGCGGCCAATTGGGCGACGGGGACGGCGCGGGGCACCCGGAGCGTCCGGCGCAGGCTGGGCGCCGGCGCTGTCTTGACCAGCGGGACACGCTCACCGGACCGGGCGCGCTGAGAGAACCAGATGATCTTGCTGCCGGTCTCCGGGGCACAGCACCCCCAGCCGTCGCTGGTGGCGGCGAGGTGCGCCAGGCACGACCGCAGGTCCTGGTCGGGGCGCAGATCACGGTCGTCGTCACCGATGGCGGTGATGAGGTGCTGCCCGTTCCACCACATCTCGATGGACGTGTGCTTGTCCGTCGCGTGCTGGTCGATGGCGGTCAGCAGCAGTTCGACACCGCGGCAGACGGGGTCCACGAGGTTGTCGAGGTCCCAGTAGCGCAGATGGGCGGCCAGGATGCGGCTGACCTGTCCCACCCGTTCCGGGCTGACCTCCACGTCGAGGTGGTAGTAGCAGGGCACTGCGGTCTTCATTGTTGCTGGCTCCTCACCCGGCGCGGCTCCCGCTCCCCTCACCCGTCCGGAAATCCGTTCCCGACGCGTAGCGTGAGCACTGATCGCTTCTGAGTCACCTCCCACAGTGCGGGCGCTACGCCATTCGTGCAACACGAGAGCCGTGTGAGGTAGTTGAAGGTCCAACAAGACGCTCCGTCGTGATCCGTGCACCATGAGTGAAAGCCTCGATTCGCCGTAACGGCTCCGTGCCCCTGCGTGCCCGGACGCTCCCCGACCGTCGGGGACACGTGCCCACTCGAGAGCGTCGGAAGGAAAGACACGGCCATGCTGCTACCCGCGAAGGCCGAGGTGGCCCGGCAGCTGCGGCGCTACCGGGCGTGGGAGCGCGTCATGCTCGCCTCGCCGCAGGACCGCGAGGTGCGGTCCACCTTCGAGGACTCGGGCTACACGCTGTGTGTGCTGATGGGCAAGCGCTGCGCCCGGGAGGCGGTGGACGCGGCCGAGCGCTATCTGCGCACCAGCCTCGTCACCTATCTGCGGGAACAGGGCGGGCGGACCCAGCTGAGCGGGAAGGTCCGACGGGGTCCGCCCTCGGACCGGAGTTCCGCGCGGCAGTGATCCGCAGGGGAACCCCGCGGGAGGACGTCTCGTCCTCCCGCGCACTACGGACTTGCGGAGCCGGGCCCCGGGCCCGGCTCCGCGCACGGCGGAGGTGAGACCCATGAAGGCGACAGAGGCCATCGGCCGTGTTCCGGTACGTGACGTGCAACCGGCCGTGGACGGCGGCGGGCGTCCGGCGAAGGCGGTCCCCGGCGAGACCTTCCAGGTCACCGCCACCGTCTTCCGTGAGGGTCATGACGCGGTCGGCGCCAATGTGGTGCTGTGCGACCCCGAGGGCCGGCCCGGTCCCTGGACGCCGATGCGGGAACTGGTCCCCGGTACCGACCGCTGGGGCGCCGAGGTCACCGTCGACGGGAAACCGGGCCGTTGGACGTATCACGTCGAGGCCTGGAGCGCCCCGCTCACCACCTGGCGGCGGCACGCGCGGGTGAAGATCCCGGCGGGCATCGACACCGGTCTGGTCCTGGAGGAGGGCACCGAGCTGTACGCGCGCGCGGCCGCCCGGATGCCCGAGGGACCGGAGCGCGAACGGGTCGTGGCGGCGGCCCGGGCCCTGGGCGACGACACCCTTCCCCTGCACACCCGACTGGCGAGCGCGCTGGCCCCCGAGGTCGACGAGATCCTGGCCCGGCATCCGCTCAGGGAACTGGTCACCTGCTCCGAGCCGTTGCCGCTGCTCGTCGAGCGCGAGCGGGCCCTGTACGGCTCCTGGTAC
>NZ_JBFBBR010000034.1:0-26538 GCF_040682795.1 Streptomyces sp. NPDC051105
CTCCTAACCCGGCGGCGGCGGCCGCGCGACCGGGGGTGGGGTTGTCGGCTTTGATCACGCCCACTTAGTTACCCCCCCCCGCCGCCTTAGGGGGGGCCCGCCGGCCGGCGGGCCCCCGATTCCGTCCCACTCATTGACATGCACCCGCCTCACCGGCACCCTGAGAGCGCTCTCAGACTGGTACGGACCAATGTCCGTACGACCCCGACCCCACACGGAGGTGGAGAGTGCGCACAGGACTCGCACGCCGGACGCTGCCCCTGGCGGCCGCTGCGGCGCTGATCGGCGGGGTGCTCACCCTGGGCACCCCGCACCCGGCCGACGCGGCGGTGCCGGACACGATCCCGCTGAAGATCACCAACAACTCCGGCCGCGGCGACCAGGTGTACGTCTACGACCTCGGTACCCAGCTCTCCACCGGCCGGCAGGGCTGGGCCGACGCGAACGGCACCTTCCACGCCTGGCCGGCCGGCGGCAACCCGCCGACCCCCGCGCCGGACGCCTCGATCACGGGCCCGGCGGCGGGCCAGTCGAAGACGATCCGGATCCCGAAGTTCTCGGGCCGGATCTACTTCTCCTACGGGCAGAAGCTCGACTTCAGACTGACCACCGGCGGTCTGGTGCAGCCCGCCGTGCAGAATCCGAGCGATCCCAACCGCAACATCCTCTTCAACTGGTCCGAGTACACGCTCAACGACTCGGGTCTGTGGATCAACAGCACCCAGGTGGACATGTTCTCGGTGCCGTACGCGGTCGGGGTGCAGCGCGCCGACGGCAGCACGGCCAGCACCGGGCATCTCAAGTCGGGCGGCTACAACGGGTTCTTCAGCGCCCTGCGCGGGCAGCCCGGCGGCTGGGCGAACCTGATCCAGACCCGCTCCGACGGCACCGTGCTCCGCGCGCTCTCCCCGCTGTACGGCGTGGAGACCGGGGCGCTGCCGTCGACGGTCATGGACGACTACGTCAACCGGGTCTGGTCCAAGTACGCGACGTCGACCCTGACCGTCACGCCGTTCGCCGACCAGCCGAACACCAAGTACTACGGCCGGGTCTCGGGGAACGTCATGAACTTCACCAACTCCGCCGGAGCGGTGGTGACGAGCTTCCAGAAGCCGGACGCGAACAGCATCTTCGGCTGCCACAACCTGCTCGACGCGCCCAACGACCAGGTACGCGGACCGATTTCGCGCACCCTGTGCGCCGGCTTCAACCGGTCGACGCTGCTGACCAGTGCGAACCAGCCGGACAACAACCCGGCCGACTTCTACCTGGACACGGTCACCAACCACTACGCGCGCAAGATCCACGCCCAGATGGCCGACGGCAAGGCGTACGCCTTCGCCTTCGACGACGTCGGCAACCAGGAGTCGCTGGTCAACGACGGCAATCCGCAGCAGGCGTACCTCACCCTGGATCCGCTGAGCTGACCCGGTGGAGTGTCCCGCACCCGGACTCCGGGTGCGGGACACTCGACGTCCTGACGTCAGCCGGTCGTGACGGCGGTGTCGTCGACGACGAAGCTGGTCTGGAGCGAGGAGTCCTCGACGCCGGTGAACTTCAGGGTCACGGTGCTGCCCGCGAAGGACCCGAGGCTGAAGGACTTCTGCACGTACCCGGAGGCCGCGTTGAGGTTGGAGTACGTGGCCAGGGTGGTGGAACCGGCGGCGACCGTCAGCTTGTCGTACTGGGTGCTGGTGGTGGTCTCGGCCGTGTCGATGTGCAGGTAGAAGGTGAACGTGGTGTTGGTGCAGCCACTCGGGATCGTCACCGACTGCGAGAGCGTGTCGGTGTGGGTCGAGCCGTAGCCGTCCAGCCAGGCCTTGTACGAGCCCGCGTGGGCCGCCTCGCCGGTGTCGTTGGTGATGACCCCGCTGGTGGCGGTCCAGGTGGTGTTGCCGGACTCGAAGCCCGCGTTGCCGAGGAGCTGCGTGGCGGTGCAACTGCCGCCGCCCCCGCTGGAACTGACCGTCCAGGTGAAGGAGGCGGTGCCGGTGGCGCCCGTCGAGTCGGTCACCGTGACGGTCGTGCTGTAGGTGCCCGCCGTCGTCGGGGTGCCGGAGATGACGCCGGTGGAGCTGTTGATCGACAGGCCGGTCGGCAGTCCGCTCGCCGCGTAGGTGAGCGACCCGCTGTTGGTGCTGCTCGCCGAGACCTGCAGGCTGACCGCGGTGCCCACGGTCGAGGACTGGCTGCCCGGGTTGGTGACCGTCACCCCCGAGGTCGGCGGGGTGACGTGGCTGCCGACGTTGATGCCCGCGAAGGCGTTGGCCACACCCGCGTACTGGGCGGAGCTCGCGCCGTACAGCGCCGTCGCGGCGTTGAGCGCGGCGGTGCGGGCGGCCGCGTAGTTGGTGCTGGACGTCATGTACGTCGTCAGCGCCTTGTACCAGATCTGCAGGGCCGCGGCCCGGCCGATGCCGGCGACGGCGACGCCGTCGGAGGTCGTGCTGTTGTAGGTGACGCCGTTGATGGTCTTGGTGCCGCTGCCCTCGGAGAGCAGATAGAACATGTGGTTCGCGGGGCCGGAGGAGTAGTGCACGTCGAGGTTGCCGACGCCGGAGTACCAGCTGTCCGCGGATCCGCCGTCCTTGCTCGGCTTGTCCATGTACCGCAGCGGGGTGCCGTCGCCGTTGATGTCGATCTTCTCGCCGATGAGGTAGTCACCGACGTCGGAGGAGTTGTTGGCGTAGAACTCCACGCCGGTGCCGAAGATGTCCGAGGTCGCCTCGTTCAACCCGCCGGACTCACCGGTGTAGTTGAGGCCCGCGGTGTTGGAGGTGACGCCGTGGCTCATCTCGTGGCCGGCCACGTCGAGCGAGGTGAGGGCGTGGGTGCTGCTCGTGCCGTCGCCGTAGGTCATGCAGAAGCACGAGTCGTCCCAGAAGGCGTTGACGTACGCCGTGCTGTAGTGGACGCGGGAATACGCGGCGACGCCGTCGTTCTTGATGCCGCTGCGCCCGAAGGTGTTCTTGTAGAAGTCCCAGGTCGTCTGGGCGCCGTAGGCCGCGTCGGCGCCGGCGGTCTGGGTGTTGGAGCCGGATCCGGTGCCCCAGACGTCGTCGGCGTCGGTCATCAGGGTGCCGGTGCCCGACGTGCCGTTGTTGAGGCTGTATGTCTTGTGGCCGCCGCGCGTGGTGTCGTACAGCTGGTACGTCGAACCCGACAGCGTCGTGTTCAGCGTCACCGTGCCGCTGTACTGGGTGTTGCCGGTGCCGGACTTGACCGCCTGGTAGCGGTACAGCTCCTTGCCGGAGGTGGCGTCCGTGATGACGTGCAGCTGGCTGGGGGTGCCGTCGTCCTGGAAGCCGCCGACCACGGTCTCCCAGGCGAGCTTCGGGGTGCCGTTGCCGGCCCAGATCACCTTGCGGGCGCTGTCGGTGGCGGGCTTCTTGGCGTCGAGGGCCCTGGCGGTCCTGAGTGCCTTGGTGGCGGCGGCGGACTTGGTGAAGGTCGCGGTGGTGGAGGCGACCTTGATGGTGCGCTTGTTGTTGAAGGTGGTGCTGACCGTACCGGCCGCGAGGGAGGCGGGCGGGGTGTGCACGACCAGGTCGCCGCCGAGGACCGGCAGGCCGGCGTAGGTGCGCTCGTAGCGGGTGTGCAAGGTGCCGTCGTTGTCCTTGACGACGTCCTTGACGACGAGTTTCTCCTTGGCGCCGAGGCCGATGGTGCGGGCGGTCGCGGCGGTCCGCTGCTGGGCGCTCTTGAGCAGCGCGGTGTGCTGGGCGGGGCTGAGCTTGGCCTCCAGCCCGCCGGCGCGAAGGGGGCTGGGGTGGGGGGTGGCGGGCTTGGCGTTCGCCGGAACCGACTGGATGCCGACGGCGAGAAACGCCACGGTGGAGACCAGGGCGGCTCCTACCGTGGCGCGTCTGTGGGGAAGACGTCTCACTCGTACTCCTCCTGCTGCGGCCGCCGGGTCGCGGCCGGTGACAGACCGGGCAGACGGGGGTGTGCTGTCCGGGACGAGCTGAGCTGTGCGGGGACCGGGATCGGGGGAACCGGGATGCGGGGTCCGTGATCCATGAACACGCCATGGAGAAAGCGTGTGCCGCGAGGATTCCAGTCTTGACCCGGCCATGTCAGCCACGTCGAGGTCAATCAAGGGTTTTCCCTATGCCAGGAGAGGCGGTTGGGGAACAAGGGGGCTCACGTGGACGGCGTGCGCACCATGAACACGTCCACCGGGTCGGCGGTCTCGACGGTGAACCCGTGCCGCTCGTACAGCCGTTGGGCCGCGCTGCCGCGCAGGACGTTCAGCCGGACGCGGACGCCGTCACGGTCGCACCGCCCCAGCAGCTCGCGCAGCACGCCCGAACCGATGCCGGCGCCCTGGGCGTCCGGGGCCAGATAGAAGTGTTCCAGCCAGTGGGCGTCGGCAGCCGGCCGGAGCGCGACACAGCCGGCGAAGGCGCCGCCCACCTCGATCACCCAGGTGTGGGCCGCGTCGAACCCGTCCCGCAGCCGCTGCCGGACGCGCCGCGGGTCGTACCGCCCGAGCCGCTCCAGGTCGTCCCGGAGCACGACGGCGCGCAGCTCGGCCACCGCCTCGACGTCCGCCGGCGACGCCGGCCGTATCTCCCAGTCCCCCACGCGGGCCAGGCTACCCAGTGGCCCGGTGCTCCTCGTCGGCTCCCTGCACGCAGGGAGCGCGCTCCACCGTGTGACGGCGAAACACCCCGCACCCGGCCCGAGTCGCGACAGGTTTGCCGATTCATCCTGTTTATCCTGATTCAGCTCCCACCCCACGGAAAGGGCTCACCCATGCGGGTCTTCATCGTCGGCACAGGCAACATGGCGGGTGGTATCGCCACCCGGGCCCTGGCGGGCGGGCACATGGTCCGGCTGGTCGGCACCGATCCGGCGAAGGCCGCCAACCTCGCCGCCGCCCTGGCCGAGCGGACGGCCGGCGCCGATGTGGCACCCGCCGTTCCGGACGCGGTCGGGTCGGCCGACGTGGTGGTGCTGGCCGTGCCGTTCGACGTGGCCAGGCAGGTGGTGGCCGAGTACGGAGACCATCTCGCCGGGAAGACGGTCGTCGACATCTCCAACCCGGTGGACTTCGCCACCTTCGACTCGCTCACCGTGCCTCCGAACAGCTCAGGCGCCCAGCAGATCGCGGAGGCCGCGGCGCCGGGCACCCGGGTGGTGAAGGCCTTCAACACCACGTTCGCGGGCGCACTGGTCGCGGGCGAGGTCGGCGGGCTGCCGCTGGACGTGTTCATCGCGGGTGACGACGCGGCGGCCCGCGACCAGGTGGCCGAGCTGGTCTCCTCCGGCGGGCTCAACCCGGTGGTCGTCGGCGGACTGCGCCACGCCCGCGAGCTGGAGGGCATCCAGTTGCTGCACATGGCTCTGCAGACGCGCCCCGAGGGGCACGGCTGGATGAGTGCCATCAAGATCGTCGCACCCTGAGCCGCGACTGTGCCCGGACCGAGAACAGCCTGTGGAGAGGCCGTGCCGACCCGTGGTGCCCGAGCGGCAGCCGAAGTCCCGGTGAATGCCGGGGCGCACGCCCCCGGCGCGTAGTACCTTCCCCCGCAACAGCCGTGACTCTGGGGGGAGTTGCATTTATGCACGGTACGACAAGCGGGTTCCACTACGGCGCGGTCACTCCCGTGGTGGCCTATCTGATGGCCTGTCTGGGCGGAGCCCTGGGGCTGCGCTGCATCGTCCGGTCGCTCTACCACGGCGGACAGTCGTGGAAGCCCGGCTGGCTCGCGCTGGGGGCGGCCTCCATCGGCTGCGGCATCTGGACGATGCACTTCATCGCGATGATCGGCTTCCAAGTCCAGGAGACCACGATCCGCTACGACGTGACCCTGACCCTGCTCAGTCTGGCGGTGGCGATCCTGGTGGTCGGCATCGGTGTCTTCGCGGTCGGCTACCGGGGCGCGACCTCCGGAACGCTCTCGACGGCGGGCGTCATCACCGGTCTCGGCGTGGCGGCCATGCACTACCTGGGCATGGCCGCGCTCCGCCTTGACGGAACGATTCACTACGACCCGGTCACGGTCGCCCTCTCGATCCTGATCGCGATCGCGGCGGCGACGGCCGCTCTGTGGGCCGCGGTATCGGTCCGGGGCTTCACGGCGAGCCTCGGCGCCAGCCTGGTGATGGGCCTGGCGGTGTTCGGCATGCACTTCACCGCCATGGCCGCCGTGAGCGTCGAAGTGCACCCGGCGTCCGCCACCTCCTGGTCGAGCGCGTCGCCGACCTCCCTGCTGCTGCCCATGCTGCTGGGACCGGTCGTCTTCCTGCTGCTGGCCGGGGTGGTGGTGATGTTCGACCCGCTGCTGGTCCTGGGCGAAGGCGACTGGAACCGGCAGGCGGCCGCCGGGAAGGACAGGCCGGTGCCCCCGCCCCGGGCGGCCCGGCCACGGCCACCGGGACCGCGCGGCGGACGCACACCCGGGAGGCGGCACGGCCGTCCCGCGCCCCCGGCACCCGGCGGCACCGGCCGGTACGGCACCCCCGCCCGCCCCGAGGACCCGTACGGCGCCCCCTCGAACCCCTACGAGTGGTGACCGCCCCGCAGGACGCCAACCCCTCCCGCTCACTCGCTCGTTGATCGTTGCTACGGTTCCCGCGTGTCTGAGTCCTCTCGCGAAACCGCAGCAGGCGCCGGCTGGGGCGAGGCCGAGCGCGGTGCCTATCGCCGGCTGATGCCGGGCCATGTCGAGAAGCTGTTCTGGTTCAACCCCAGGACCATGTGGGCCGCCCGCAACGGCGTGCTGGCGTCCTGGTTCGGCGACCCGACCGGCCGCACCCGCAGCCGCTGGGTGGCGCAGCGGGCGGCCGCCGGGGCAGCCGCCGACAAGGTGATCCGGCGTGATGAGGCCGACCGGTTCTCGTTCATGGTGATCGGCGACACCGGGGAGGGCGACGACTCCCAGTACGCCGTCGTGCCCGGCTTCCTGAAGGCGAGTCAGGACACCGGCTTCGCGGTGATCGCGAGCGACGTGATCTATCCGGTCGGTGCCACCGACGACTACGGCACCAAGTTCTTCCGCCCGTACCAGGACTATCCCGCGCCGATATACGCGATACCCGGCAACCACGACTGGTACGAGGACCTCGGCGGGTTCATGCGTGTCTTCTGCGACGACGTCCCGCCGCTCCCGCCCGAGCCGAAACCGCGCCCCTTCTCCCGCGCCTGGTGGCGCACCCTGCTGTGGCACCGGCCTAGCCCGGCGGACGAGCAGCTCCTGGCGGAGGCCCGGAAGTTGCGGCCGACGCCGGAACAGCACGCCGTACAGCCCGGCCCCTACTGGGCCATCGACGCCGGGCCGGTCCGGATCGTCGGCATCGACACCGGTCTGCTGGGCACGGTCGACGCCGAACAGGGCGCCTGGCTGCGGGAGGTGTCGCGGGGGCCTCGCCCGAAGATCCTGGTCACTGGCTCCCCGCTGTACGTGGACGGCGAGCACCACCCCTGCCCGATCGAGGGCGGCGGCACGGTCGACGACATCGTCCGCGACCCCGCCCACCACTATGTGGCGGCGATCGGCGGCGACATCCACAACTACCAGCGCTACCCGGTCCATGTGGCCGGCCGCACCATCCAGTACGTGGTCGCGGGCGGTGGCGGCGCCTTCATGCACGCCACCCACACCATCCCCCGGGTCTCCGTGGCGGACGTCACCGAGGACGACTTCCGCTGCTACCCGCTGCGCGGCGACTCCCTGGCCTTCTACAGCCGGCTGTACGGCCGCCGGCTGCGCATGCCCAGGTTCTTCACGCTCACCGCGGCGGAGGCGACGGCCGTGATCGCCGAACGCCTCGGCATCAAGCCCGCCCGCGCGCCCGGCCCGGACACCCGGGTCACCCGCCGCACCCGGTTGGTGGCGAGCCTGCTCGGCGCCGGCGGCCGCCCGGACCGCACCTCCCGCCTCCGGCTGCCGGTGAAGAAGATCTACACCCAGCTGTTCTCCCCGGGTTCGGCCACCTACACCCCGCCCTTCTTCAAGTGCTTCCTGCGCCTCGACGTGAGCCCGGAGGCGGTACGGCTGCGCTGCTTCGCCGCGACCGGGAACCGTACGCAGGAGCTTGATCCCCCGGTCGAGGACGAGATCACGATCCCGCTCCTCTGATCACACTCCCGCAATGTTCGAGTGCCACAATCGGGGCAGAACTGACGTACTACCGCTGGAGGACCCGTGCCGTCCACCCCCCGACCCCTGCGCAGACTGGGCTTCCTCACCATCGGCCTGTTCGACGGAGCGGATCCGGGCAAAGGACACGAGTCCACGCTGGAGATCATCGAACTGGGCGAGCGGCTGGGCTTCGACAGCGCGTGGGTGCGGCACCGGCACCTCCAGTACGGCATCTCGTCCCCGGTGGCCGTCCTCGCGGCCGCCTCGCAGCGCACCAGCCGTATCGAACTGGGCACCGCGGTGATCCCGCTGGGCTGGGAGAACCCGCTGCGGCTGGCCGAGGACCTGGCGACCGTCGACATCCTGTCCGGCGGCCGCCTCAACCCCGGCGTGAGCGTGGGCCCGCCCATGCACTACGACCAGGTCAGGGAGGCCCTCTACCCGGACACGGCCGATGTCGAGGACTTCAGCTACGAGCGGGTGCGGCGACTGCTGGACCACGTCCGGGGCAAGCCTGCCACCGACTTCAGCGGGGTCGAGGGCTTCGAGGTGTTCTCCGACGTGGTCCAGCCGCACTCCCCCGGTCTCGGGCACCGGCTCTGGTACGGCGGCGGCAGTCTCGGCTCCGCGCGCTGGGCGGGCGAGCACGGCATGAACTTCCTGACCAGCAGTGTCGTGCGGGCCGGGGACCCGAAGGACGCGTACGACTTCGCGGAGATCCAGCTCTCGCACATCCGCGAGTTCCGGGCCCACCACCCGGACGGCGACGCGGCCCGGGTCTCGCAGGGCCTGGTCGTCATCCCCACCGACTCCGCCACGCCCGAGCAGCGCGCCAAGTACGAGGCGTACGCGGCCAAGCGGCTCCCCCGCACCACGGCCCCGCAGGGTCCGGCGCGGCTGCTGTTCGCGCCGGACCTGGTCGGCACCTCGGCCGAGATCGCCGAACAGCTGCACGCGCACGCCGCGTTCCGCGAGGTCGACGAGGTGGCGTTCGCGCTGCCGTTCACGTTCGACCACGAGGACTACGTGCAGATCCTGACCGACATGGCGACGCGGCTGGGCCCGGCACTGGGCCGTCCGCAGCCGGGCGCCTGACTCACCAACGGCCCACCTCCGTGCCGGTCACCGGCTCGGAGGGCTTGCCGTCCACGCCGACCGGCACCTCGCCGTGCAGCATCACCCGGTGCATGACCCGGGGGAAGCCGAGGCGGGCGTTGTCACTGGGCGCGAGATGAATGGTGGCCCGGTTGTCCCAGAAGGCGACGCTGCCGGGCTCCCAGCGGAAGCGGACCGTGTACTCGGGCCGTACCGCCTGTTCGAGCAGCATCTCCAGGAGCGCGGCGCTCTCCGGGCGGGAGACGTCCGTGATCTGCTCGACGTAGTAGCCGTTGACGTACAGCACCCGCTCGCCGGTTTCCGGGTGGACGCGCACCAGCGGGTGCACCGAGGCGACCTGATGGTCGAGGAGATGGCGGAGGTAGGAGTCGTCGCCGGGCCGGGGCTGGTAGCCGACGCCCAGGCGGTGCTCGGCGCGCAGTCCCTCGGCGAAGGCGCGCACGGGTGCGGAGAGCCCGGCATAGGCGGCGGCCAGGTTGGCCCAGGTGGTGTCGCCGCCGTACGGCGGAACGGTCTCGGCGCGCAGGATGGTCGCGGCGGGCGGGTCGATCCGGGCGCCGTGGTCGCAGTGCCAGCCGCGCAGCAGGGTGTGCCGGCGCCGCTGGAGCCACTCCTCGTGCTCCATGCCGAACCGTCCGCCCAGCTCCAGCCGGTCGGCGGTGGTCTCCACCTCAGGGAAGCCGCTGGGTGAGGCACTTCCCCGACGCCCCAGGACGACCGGTTCGCCGAAGCGGCGGGCGAAGGCGACATGCCCGGCGTGATCCAGCCGCTGGTCCCGGAAGAAGACGACCTTCCAGCGCAGCACGGCCTCCCGGATCAGCGCGACCACGCCGTCGTCGAGGTGTTGGGTGAGGTCCACCCCGGTGATCTCGGCGCCGATGTACCCGGCGACGGGTCTCACCTCGGCCGCCTGGTTCCCCGTGCTGCTTCCCGTCGTCATGCGTGCTCCGCTGGTCGTCGGTATCGGCCTCTACACAAGTACCCCGGCGAGAGACGCGGTGACGCACGGGGCTCCCACATCCGGAGGCACGCGAATGGCGATCGAACGGATCACCGGAGAAGATGATCACGAAATCCCCGGCGGCAGACCTCTCGGTCGGCTGTGGTCCGCGAAGGAGAAGCCCGTGAAAACCGTAGCCGCAGGCCGACGCCGACCGGCGAGACCCCTTCCCGCCGGCATGGGGATGCACAGCCTGCCGCGTCAGCGGGTGGCCGCGTGAGCCTTCGCAACAAGTCGCGGGACGCCTCGCGTGTGCGGGCGCAACGGGCTCTGGCGCACAACAAACAGTCGCGTGTGTGTTTGGTACCGACCCTGCTGGTCCTCCTCCTGACGGCCGCGATGCTGGGCTCTTTCGGTATCAGGGATCTGGCCGGCGCCTTCACCTTTCCCGGTCGCCTCGCCGGTGCAGTGCTCGTCGCCGTCGCCTTCACCTCGTTCTTGGGCGCCACCGCGCTCGCGGACCACTGGCTGTGGCGCACTTTCCCCAGCTCCGGCCTGGTGGCCCTGCTCGGGGCGTTCGCGGCTTTCGTGGCCAACATGCTGTTCTTCTTCGAGCTGCTGAGCGATGCCGATTCGATCGGTTACAAGGTGTTGTTCGGCGCCCTCACGATGGGTTCGGCATGGGCCGTCTTCGCCGTGTGGCGGACGTTGGCCGTGATTCCCGCTCCGAAGCGGGTGGCCACTGCGCTGCTCGCCACCACCGTCGTCGCGCTGGGAAATTTCGGGTATCAGAGTCTCTACCTGCCGTCCCAGCGGGAGGTCTGGCCCGTCATCAAGCTGACCGCGAAAGAGCCGGTGATGAGTCCGGATCGAAAGGCATTCTCCGTGCCGGTCGAAATCACCCTTGAGAACCACGGCGATCTGAGTTTCGACGTGCTCGGCACCCAATTCCATGCCATGGGACAACGGGTGCCGCTGAGCCCGAAGGACCAGCTCCGCCAGCAGTGGCGAGCCGAGGCCCGGCAGTGGACCACACTCGAGCGGTCGAATCCGTTGTCGCGCAGAGAGATGCACCAGCCGGGTGATCTGGTGGAGGCCCAGCCATGGATGCGCTACGGAGAACCGATCAGCGCGAACGACACCGTCACCACCCAAGTCGTCGTGCAACTACCCAAGGACACGCCGTACGACCAGGTAGTGTTCTACGCCACCGCACATATCACGCGCAAGGATCGCGTGGCCGTCGAACGCCTCGAGGCCAACGGTTACAGCTGGAACAGCAGCAAGGCACCCCGATGGCTGAAGCAGCAAAAGGATTCCGACTCCCTCATCTACAAGAGCAGGCTTCACGAAAACAACGCGATCGACGAGCGAACGAGGGACCCCCGGTACGTCACTGTCTATTGGCAGTTCGGCCTGCACGGCGCAAACATCATGGAAATCATCAGTAAGGAAGGCGGCAAGGACGAAAGCCAGAAAGTGACGCAGGACCGGTACGGCCTCCGCATTGTGGAGTCTGGCCCGGTAGCACAGACCCTGTGGGACATCAAGAGCCGACTATGACCGGCACAGCCGCGCCAGGTACCGGTGCACGCTGGTCCCCCAGCCGCTCCAGCCATACCACCAGCGCGAGCGAGCCGTTCATGCGGTCCCAGGAGTACGAGTCGCCCAGGCCCAGCTGAGCCTCCCTCACCGCCCGGCACAGGGTGTCGACGTCGAACATCTCGGCTATGAGCGGATGCCGTGCGGCGCGGCAGAGGTCGATGAGTTCGCCGCCGTGTGTCCGCAGGCCACGGACGTAGAGCTCGTTGAAGGGGATCTTGGCCGCTCGGTCACGTATCCGGGGCGGAAGCAGATCCGCCATGGACGCGCGCAGCACCGCCTTCGAACGGCCTACTTGCGACGTGGGGTCGGTCGGGAGGTGCCGCATCGTCGCGATCACCTCCGGGTCGAGGAACGGGTGCGAGAGGAAGAACCCGTGCTGCTGTGCGTAGCGCCAGGACAACGGGTCGGGAGCGGCGAGGTAGTTGGCCGCCTCGTAGAGCGACTCCTCCGGCCTGCTCCCGAACACGAAGCGGCTCTCGGCGATGCTGGCCGCGCGGTAGCCGTGAGCCCGCGCGAATCCGGGTCGCAGCCAGGGTGGGCGGGTGAAGTTGCCGAGCCCTCCGAGTACCGTTCCGCGATGGAACAGCCTGGTGACCCGTTCGGCCGCCAGCGGAAGCGTCGGTTGCACCACGTGGGTACGGACGATCTCCCGCACTCCCCGTTCACCGGCCGCGGCACGGGCACGTGCCTGCCTCGTCAGCTCCCGGAGCCGTCCGGAGCGGGCCAGCCGGTGCAGGTGAAGCGGGTTGGTGTCCACGACCGGATCGGCACCGCAACCGGTCAGCAGGGTGTCGCAGCCCAGCTCCGCCGCAGCGGCATGCAGCCTGCTCCAGAACGGGGCGCGGAAGGCGTGGGCGTGCGGCTCGTCCGAGTCTCCCGCATGGTGCTGGAAGTCATCGAAGTCCGCCACGTCGTCGGCCTCGATGATCAGTGGACGGGCGGCGGGCGCATGCCGGCGGACCGCCTCGATCGCCTCGTCGAGGTACGGCCGCTCCCCGGCCAGTTCTCCCCCGCCGAAGCGCCCGGCGAGCAGGACCAGGTCGGTGGACGGGCTCTCTGCCTCGGCGAGCAGACGCGCCGCGAGCAACGCGACGCTGGTGGAGTCGGTGCCGCCGGAGACGTGGCATGCGGTCGTCCCGCCAAGGCGGCGTCCGACGGCCTGCTCCAGGGCGCGGCGCAGCACCTGCCCGGCCGCGCTGAGGCCGAGTCCCTCTGCGGGCGGTGCCGGCAGGGCCTCGGCCCGACGGGCGCGGAGTATCGACCGGCCCCGCAGCTGACCGGTGACCGACAGCTCCACCACCTCGCCTCCGAGAACCCGGTGTACCCCGGCGAACGGGCTCAACTGCGAGTGCGGTTGGGCCATGTTCCCGGTCAGGTAGCGGCAGAAGTAACGGCGTTCCAGCTCCGCGGCGCCGCCCAGGCCGCGCGCCGAGGTGCTCGCAGCGGTCACGCGGCCACCGGACTCCCTGAAGAACAGCGGGATGCGTGCCTGCTCGTCCCGCATCAGCAGGACGCGGTCGCGGTACACCAGAACAGCCGCGAAGTCCCCGGCCGGCAGTGACGGTTCCGCTCCGGGGCGGCCGAAAGTGTCGAGGAGAGCGCGTGCGCCTGTCAGGCGGTCGTGGACCGAGCCGGCCCAGCCCACGACCGCTGCGGTGCCGGCCTGTGAGGAGACCGTCGTCACGAGTCCCTGTCGAGCCATGGCCTCGGCGGTCCAGAGTCTCGCTGCGCCCCCGGACCATTCGAGTCGGAGCGCCTCCATGTCACTCGCTTCCGCAGCCGATCGAGAGAACCGGGGTGAAGGCGTGCCCTCGCGGATCGGCGGCGGGGATACACAGTCCGGCCGCTGACGTCCAGGCGTGCAGGGCGAAGGGGTGCTCGCGCACACCGACATGCAGCGTCGCCGTGAAGCCGCACCGTCGCAGCAGGACGAACGCCGTCACGGCCTCGGCCTTGCAGTCGTCGTTGACGAACCAGCTTCTGCGGCCGTGTGCCTGAACTGCTCGTTTCAACCGTGCGACGTTCTGCGGCGAAGGGGTGTCCGCGCGGGCGTAGCCGGGAGCGGCCAAGGGCAGCAGCCGAAGTACGCGTCCGAAACCCAGAGTACGGATCAGCAGGTGCACGGTGCGGAGCCAGAGCCCGATCTCGGCGTCGGCGTACGCCTTTCGGCGGGCCGTCGCACATCCGGCTCGGACGAGACCGGTGACGAGTTCCGCCCGTTCCTCGGAGGTTCCGTCAGCGAACTTGTGGACGTCAGCCGTCGGCATCCCCAGAAAACGCGTCCGTCTCCAGTCGGCGATGAGCGCCCCGCCGGACAACCTGGTGACACGGCAGTGCGGTGAAAGGATTCGCGTCATGGCCACGAGGGCATCGGTGTCCTGAGCCACCCCGCCTCCTCCCATTCAACGGGTGCGGGTCAGGACTGGTATCCGTGACCGTCGTAGTCACCGCCGCTGAAACCCCGGATCAGACGGCCGTTGCCGAGAAGGACAAGGCCTGGCGGCATACGGCGCCGCAGGAATCGGATCAACATCGCCTACCTCCAGAGTCGGGTGGCGTCGATCACCTTCACGCTACTCCGGCCCGAACGCCTCGCAACCGCTCATCCCATCCGCTGGAGGGACGACGCAGTCGAGGGAAGGTCCCATCGTGACAAGCACTCCGGCGTACTCGCTCAACGACGGTACGGCGATCCCCGCCGTCGGCCTGGGCACCTGGCCCATGGACGACACGCAGGCCGAGCAGGCCGTTCACCGTGCGCTCCAGGGCGGCTACCGGCTCGTGGACACGGCCGTGAACTACCGCAACGAGACCGGGGTCGGCCGGGGTGTCGCGAGCAGCGGCGTCCCCCGCGAGGAGGTGGTGGTGACGACGAAGGTGCCGGGCCGCCACCACGGGTACGAGGAGACCCTCGCCTCTTTCGAGGAGTCCCGGCGGCGGCGGGGCGTGGAGTACGTGGACCTGTACCTGATCCACTGGCCCAACCCCCGGGTCGGCAAGTACGTCTACTCCTGGAAGGCGATGACCAGGCTTCGCGAGGAGGGTCTCGTCACGGGAGCGGAGCCGGAGGGCCTGTGGGCACCGGGATTGCGGCGTTCCCGCCCCGGGCGACCCCGTGGGGGCCTATGTTCACGGAGGTACTCGATCTTCGGCTCAGGAGGCCCTCCGTATGCGCACCGCGCTCCGTACCGCTCTGGCCGGGGCGGTCGCCGCCGGCACTCTGCTGACCTGCGGCACCGCCTACGCCACTCCCGCCGGACCCGGTGTGACCGGCCGGCTGATCAGCCAGACCACCGTCGGCGGCACGGACTACGTGCTGCGGGAGATCACCGTCCCGCCCGGCCAGACCACCGGCTGGCACTTCCACGACGGCCCGGTGTACGGATACGTCCAGAAGGGCACGCTGAGCCACTTCCACTCGGACTGCGAGGGGGACGGCGTCTACCGGCAGGGCGGCACGGTGTACGAGCCGGGCGGGGCGGGCGATGTGCATCTGGGTGCGAACCTGGGCGACACCGACCTCGTCCTGGACGTGCTGTACATCCTCCCGCACGGCTCGCCGTACTCCGAGTCGGTGCCGAACCCGGGCTGCGACTTCGAGTAGACGGGCTGCGCCGTCAGGCGGCGGTGACCGGCAACGGCCCTTCGGGCAGCGGCTGTTCGGCCCAGATGGTCTTGCCGCTGTCGGTCTGTCGGCTGCCCCAGCGCTGGGTGAGCTGGGCGACGAGGAGCAGGCCCCGGCCGCCCTCGTCGTAGGCGTGCGCGCGACGCAGATGCGGTGAGGTCGAACTGCCGTCGGAGACCTCGCAGATGAGCGCGCGGTCGCGGATGAGGCGCAGCTGGATGGGCGGTTCGCCGTAGCGGATGGCGTTGGTGACGAGTTCGCTGACGACGAGTTCGGTGACGAAGGCGGCCTCGTCCAGGCCCCAGGCGGCCAGGCGTTCGGTGGCCGCCTGCCTGAAGTGCGCGACCTCGGCGGGGTCGGGCGGGACGTCCCAGGTGGCGACCCGGTCGGTGCCGAGGGCGCGGGTGCGGACCAGCAGCAGGGCGACGTCGTCGGAGGGCTGTTCCGGCAGGACGGCCTTGAGCACGTTGTCGCTGAGGTCCTCCAGCGAGTCGGCCGGCGCGCTCAGCGCCCGGCACATCTCCTCGGTGGCGCGGTCCACGTCCCGGTCCCGGTCCTCGATCAGGCCGTCCGTGTAGAGGGCGACGACGGCGCCCTCGGGCAGGTCGAGCTCCACCGCCTCGAAGGGCAGACCGCCGACACCGAGCGGCGGCCCCGCGTTCATCGGGACCAGTTCGGCGTCGCCGCCGGGCAGCACCAGGGCGGGCGCCGGATGGCCCGCGGCGGCGAGGGCGAGGTGGCGCGAGACCGGGTCGTAGACGGCGTACAGGCAGGTGGCGCCCAGTTCGGCGACCTCCTCACCGGAGCCGTCCGCGGCCAGGTGGGTGACCATGTCGTCGAGGTGGGTGAGGAGTTCGTCGGGGGGCAGGTCGACGTCCGCGAGGGTGCGTACGGCCGTCCGCAGGCGTCCCATGGTGGCGGAGGAGCGGATGCCGTGGCCGACGACGTCGCCGACGACCAGACCGACCCGGCTGCCGGAGAGCGGGATCACGTCGAACCAGTCGCCGCCGATGCCGGCCAGTGAACCGCAGGGCAGATAACGGGGGGCCACCTCGACGGCTGCCTGGCCGGGCAGGCTGCTGGGCAGCAGGCTGTGCTGGAGGGCGAGGGCGGTGGAGCGCTCGCGGGCGAAGCGGCGGGCGTTGTCGATACAGACGGCGGCACGGCTGCCGACCTCCTCGGCGAACACGGTGTCGTCGATGGCGTAGTCGTCGGGGTGGCGCATGCGCACGCCGACGACCACGCCGAGCAGGACGCCCCGGGCCCGCAGGGGTACGGCGATCATGGAGTGGACGCCCTGCCGGTACTTGCGGCCCTCGGGCGCGCGGGCGTTGCGCTCCGCGACCCAGCGGCGGAACTCCGGCTCGCCGGCCTGGCTGACCACCGCGCGCCCCTCCCGCAGTGCCCGGGCCGGCGGGGACGACGGCAGATGCACCTCCGTCTCGCCCAGCCGTACGGCCGCCTCGGGGGTGCCCTCGGTCGCCGAGCCGTGGGCGACGCGCCGCAACGCGATGTCCCCCTCCGGGACGGTGGGCAGTTCCTCGGCTGACAGGACCCAGTCGAGCAGGTCGACACTGGCGAAGTCGGCGTAGCGCGGGACGATGAGTTCGACGACCTCCTCGGCGGTGCGCACCACGTCCAGGGTGGTGCCGATGGAGGTGGCCGCCTCGTTGAGCAGGGCGAGCCGCAGCCGGGCCAGATACTGCTCGGTGTTGTCGAAGGCGGCGAGGGCTACGGCGGTCAGCTCACCGTCGGGGGCGTGCAGCGGCCACATCTCGATGCTCCAGGCGTGCTCCCGGTGCAGGGCAGGGGCGCTGGTGAAGCTCTCGTAGCGGGTGGGCCGGCCGGTCTCGACGACCCGGCGCAGATGGCTCAGGAAGCCCTGGCTGTGCGGGACGTTCTCGACGGTGTCCAGGAAGAAGCGGCCGCGCAGGGCCTCCTCGGAGACGCCCATGACCCGGCAGACCTCGTCGTTGACACGGAGGTAGCGCTGGCGGACGTCGAAGACCGACATGGACATGGAGGCCTGCTGGAAGGCCCGTTCGGCCAGGGTGGGCCCGGTCCCCCGGGGCGGGTCGGCGGTGAGGACGTATCCGGTGGTCTCGCCGTCGGGACCGAGGACCGGGCAGGCGGTCAGGGCGACCTCCGTCCGGCGTCCGTCGGCGTGGCGCAGGGCGACGGTGCCGTAGCGGGCGGCGAGCACCGCCGCGGGGACCGCCTCGGCGAGCAGGTCGGCGGCCGGCCGGCCCACGACCTCCTCCGCCGGGCGCCCGGTGAGCACCCGCGCGCCTTCGCTCCACCCCGTCACCCTGCCCAGGGCGTCGATGATCGCCGCGGCTGCGACACGCTCCATACGCCCCAGGATGGGACCTATGCCCCACCGCATCAAGCGCGGGGACGGGCCGTCTCAGCCCCGCTGACCGCGCAGTGCGGCGAGCGCCCGGTCGGCGTGGGTGTTCATGCGCAGTTCGCTGCGGACGACCTCCAGGACGGTGCGGTCCTGTGCGATGACGAAGGTGGCCCGCTTGGTGGGGGCGAGTGCGATGCCGCGCTTGACGCCGAACCGCTCGCGGACCGTGCCGTCGGCGTCGGAGAGCAGTGGCATGCCGAGCGTGTGCTTCCCGGAGAACTCCTGCTGCCGTTCGACGCTGTCCCCGCTGATCCCGACCGGCCGGGCGCCGGCGGCGGCGAACTCGGCCGCCAGGTCCCGGAAGTGGCAGGCCTCGGTGGTGCAGCCCGGCGACAGGGCGGCCGGATAGAAGAAGAGGACGACCGGTCCGTCGGCCAGCAGCTCCGTGAGCGTCCGCGTGGCACCGGTCTCGTCCGGCAGCGCGAAGTCCTCGACCTTGCTTCCGACCTCTGCGGTTCCCGCCATCTATCGGCCCTCCTCGTTGTGCGCGACGTTGCGAGCGACACCGCGCGCCCACAGCACCAGGGGAATCCGGCGCGGCAGGCGGACGGGGGCCGCGGTCCTGGGCGGCGCGGGCCGCCGCTGCCAGTCGACGGCCATCTGCACATCGGCCGGGAAGACGCCGCCGAAGAAGGCGGCGGCCGCCCGGGCCGCCGCTTTGCGGGTGCGCGGCAGGGCGATCCCGGCCGCCAGGGCCAGCTCCCCGGCCCCGCTCCCGTACGTCCAGGCCCGGGGCGAGCCCGGCAGTGCTTTCGGGATCGTGGCGTCGAAGGACCTCGGCGCCGCGAAGTGAGCCACTCCGCCGGCGGCCAGCAGCAGGGGTGAACGTTCGGACCGGGCCACGACGCCTCCTCTGAAGACCTGCCGCCGCATATTACCGGGCGGTACCGGCCCGCTCCCCGCCGGGGCGTGCGCGCACACCGGCGCCTCACACGGTGCGGGCCGAAGATACCGTCTCGCCGGGCTCGTCCTCGATCGCGTACGTCAGGAAGTCGTCGACCATCCGGTGGAACAGCGTGGCCAGCTGCCGCAGCTCCTCCGGCTTCCACTCGCCCAGGGCCAGCTGCATTCCGCGCGCCCCGGCGTCCCGGACCCGGTCGACGGCCTCTCGTCCTGCGTCGGTGAGCTCGATCCGCTGGGCGCGGCGGTCGTCGGGATCGGGGACCCGGGTGACATAGCCCGACCTCTGGAGCTGCTGCACCGTGCGCGTCACGTGGGAAGCCTCGACACCGAGCCGTTGGGCGAGCTCCCCCGGGCGCAGCGGCTCGGAGTCGGAGACCTGGCGCAGCAGGGCCACCGCGGCACGGTCCAGCGGGACACCGGCGAGGGCCATCAGCCGCTCGTGCTGCCGGGCCCGGGTGCTCAGATAGGTGATGCGCGTCAGCGCACGCTCGATCTCGATGACCTCCGGCGTGGCGGCGGGGACGGCAGGCAGGGGTTCTGTGGACATACCGGCCAGCTTACCATATCGTTGCGTAACTCAAGTAAGTTACGGCATGCGTGTCCCGCACACTACTGCGCAGCGGGCGGGGAGCCGGGCCCGACTGTCCGTCTTCCGGGACATCTCCGGCGGGCCCGGCAGCGCTCACACCGGCAGTGCCACGCCCAGCCGCTCCGCCTGCTCCCTCAGCTCCCGCCAGACCTTCGGCGCCACCGGAACCCCCTTCTCCGCTCGCTCCTCGGCCACCGCGGCGCTGCGCTCCCCCGGATAGAACACCCCTTCCGCGCCGTCCGCGACGGGCAGGCCCTTCAGCGTGTCCAGGGTGTCGTCGACCGCGCCGGCGAAGGCCTCCGGGTCGCCGAAGGCGGCCGGGTCCACGGCGATGAGCAGGGCGTTCTGCCGGTGCTTGCGGTCGCCCGCGTGGAAGGACGCGAAGATCGGGGCCCCGACCAGCACGCTGGTGAGGAGTTCGAAGGCCAGGGACATCCCGGAACCCTTCGCACCGCCCAGCGGCAGCGGCATGACCGCCTCTTCCGGGTCGGTCGTCGGGGTGCCGTCCGCCGTCGCGGCCGCGCCCTCGGGCAACGGGGTGCCGCTCGCCTTCGCCTGGCGGATCCTGCCGAGGGCGATGGTGGCGGTGGCCATGTCCAGCAGCAGCGGGGCGTGTTCGCGGGCCGGTACGGCGATGGCCAGGGGGCTGGTGGCGACGGCCGCGCCCTTGACGCCGGTGTAGCCCATGTTGGGCATGCCGGCCACGAACCCGAGCCCGACCAGGCCCTGGTCGGCGATCCGGGACACGTAGTAGCCGATGGCCCCGGTGTGGACCGTGCGGCGGACGCCCACCGAGGCGATGCCGGTCTCGCGGGCCCGTCGTACCGCCTCGTCGGCGGCTGCCGTCAGGGCCACCGGGCCGGGGGCACGGTCGGCGTCGAGGACGGCGGCGGCCGGTGCCGTGGACTCGACGGTGAGCCGCGGGTCGGCGTTGGCGACGCCCTTGGCGAGCAGGTCCAGGTAGGCGGGGACGCGCGCGGTGCCGTGCGAGTCGACGCCGCGCTGCGCGGCCCAGACGAACACGTCGGCGGTGGTACGGGCGTGCTCGGCGCTCAGACCGCCCTTCTCCAGCAGGGCGGCGGAGAAGGTGCGCAGGTCCTCGGCGGGCACCAGAATCTTGGGGGGTGTGTCGGGCATGGCGGCGAAAGCCTCCTGGGCTACAGCGCCCGGCAGGGGCGCGGGACTGCATCGATCCGCGGCTACCGCCGCGCGTGCGCGAGGGGCCACGGACGGCCGGCAGATGTCGAACGGCGCTTACAGCGGAGCGCTCATCGGGTCACGAGGACGTCGACCACGGCGGTCGTCCCCTCGGCCGCCGCCTTCAGGGCGCGCTCCAGCGCGGGCGTGAGCGCCTCCGTCGTGTCCACGGTCTCGGTGTGCATACCGAACGGCTCGGCGAACGCGGCGAGCCGGGGCAGCCGGTGCAGGTCGGTGCCCAGCCACTCGCCGGTGTCGGCGGCCGCCCCTTCGGGGTAGAAGCGGCGGTGGTTGAGGTTCATCGACTTGTACACGCGGTTGTTGAACACCACGATCAGCAACGGCAGTTCGTACGCCTTCGAGGCGTCGTACGACGGGATCACCGGGTTGTAGGTGAAGGCTCCGTCACCGACGGTGAGGACCACCGGCCTTTCCCTCGCGGCGAGTTTGACGCCGAGGGCGACGGCGATGCCCTGGCCGAGTCCACCCTGGACGTAGAAGTAGGAGTCGGGGTCGGTGACTTGGAGGTGGCGCCTGACCACCCGGCTGTGCGTGATCGTCTCGTCCACGACGATCGCGTCCTGCCCGTGCAGCAGCCTGCGCAGAGTGGCGGCGACCAGCACCGGGTCGATGCCATCGGCCTCCTCGGCCCTGGCCTCGGCCGCGGCGATCGCCGACTGCTCGGCGGTGTGCCGCTCCTCCTGCGCCGCCCGGCGCACGTCGACCGCACGCTCGTCGAGATCCTTGGCCCGCCTGGCCAGCTGGCGCAGCGTGTTGGCGACGTCGCCTTCCAAGTACCGGTCGGCGAACAGCACCTGGTAGACGACGTGCGGGCGCTGCGGGACCTCGTCGATGACGACGACCTGCGCCTTGGCGGGGCGGCGGGACGGCGGGTAGAAAGGGGCCCGGCAGTTGACCAGGAGGATGAGGTCGGCCTCGTCCATCCACGGCCCGATGTCGCTGCCGGCGTGCAGCGGATGGGTGCGCGGGAAGTTGCCGCACACCGCCGAGTCCGGTTCGACGACCGGGATGTTCCAGGCCTCGGCGAAGGCGACCAGGGCCTCGAAGCCGCCCGTCTCACGTCCCGCCGTCTCCGTGACGATCACGGGGTTGACCGCCTCGCGGATCAACCGGGCGACCGGCTCGACCTCTTCGGGCGAGCTGTGCGTGGAGCCCGGTGCGACGAGTGGCTTGGCCTCGCGGCCGTCCCACTCCTCAAGCAGGATCTCCAGCGGGATGTTCAGGTACGCCGGTCCGGCCGGTGCCCGCCACGCCAGCTCGGCCGCCCGGGTGATCATGGTCGGCAGCGTGTGCACACTCGCCGCCTCGGTCGACCACTTGGTGAACGACTGGGCGATGCCGTGCGGGCCGCCCACGATCGAGAGGTTGCGGTACCACTGGCCGCCCGGGTCATGCCCGGGAGCGTCGCCGTAGGTCGTCGACTCCGAGGAGGCGACGACCATCGGCACGCCGGCCAGCAGCGCCCCGTGCACGGCCATGGAGCCCTGCAGGAGGCCCGGCGCCGCATGCAGCAGCACGCCCTGCGGACGGCGCCTGATCAGCCCGTAGCCGGTGGCCATGCCGGCGGCCACGGTCTCGTGTGTGAGATCGAGGTACTCCGGCGCGGGTTCGCCGTCGCGGTGGCGGCGGGCCAGCGCCTCCCACACCGGGGCCCACTCGGACCCCGAGGAGCAGAAGAGGTAGTCGGCGCCGACGGCGTTGAAGGCGGCTACGAGGGCGTCACCGCCGTCGGTTCCTGGAGTGTTGGTCATCGCCGGTGTTCCCTCAGCCCTCGATCGGCCAGTTCAGGACCTCGGAGATACCGCGGCCCAGGATCCATTCAAGCTCCTCGGGCGTGAAGTCCCAGTGCTTGGTGAACTGCTCGATCGTGTCGGTGTAGGTGATGCCGTGGCCGAGCAGCCGAGTGATGTCGGTGCCGTAGAAGCAGCGCTGCGGGCCCATCTTGTCGACCATCTCGCGCACGTACTTCTGGATGTTGTTGTTCGGGAAGGGCTGCGTGGAGTAGCCCGGCAGCGCCGACACCTTGACGTAGATGTTCGGGTGGACGTGGAGGTCGGCGGTCTCCTGGACCCAGTAGCCGATCGCGTCGTCGACGCAGCGGGCCATGATGCCCATGTGGTCGATGATGATCTTCAGCTCGGGGTGCTTGGCGGCGATCTCGCCCAGCTCCCGCTTCCAGATCGGCGCGTGCACCATGGTCGGGATGCCCAGCTCCTCGGCGATCGGCCAGTACCAGTCGTTGGTGCCGTCGATCATCCAGTTGCGGTCCTGCGGCCGGTGGAAGGTGAGCCGGGTCCCCTTGACGTGCGGGTTCTGCGCGAAGTCCTTGAGCATCGCGGTGCCCTCTTCGGGCTTGTTCTGCGGGATGCGGGCCATGATGCCGAACCGGTCCGGGTGTGCCTCACAGGCCTCCAGGGCGTAGTCGATGCGGTCGCCCTCCCAGGACGGCGGCAGGATCAGCGCCCGGTTCACCCCTGCCTCGTCCATCAGCTCCAGGGCCTCCTCGTAGGAGAAGGGGTCCTCGCGGTGGCCGTTGAGCCGGATCCGCTCGCGGGCGCCGGGCACCCAGGGGCGGTCCGGGGTCTCTTCCTTCCAGATGTGGATCTGCGTGTCGACGACGAACATGGCGCGAACTCTTTCTCTAGGAGGGAGGTTCGAGGTGCTGTGGAAGGAACGCTAGGCGGCCCGTGAGCTCTTGCGGAGATCCCGGAGCGCAAGCTGTTGTTGCGCGGAAGTGCGCTGTTCGCGGCGCATTTTCAGGTGCCGGAACAGATCGTTCAGGAGTCGCCGAAGGCGGCCGCGGTGATGTGTTCGGCGATCGCCATGGAGGCCGTCGCGGCCGGCGAGGGTGCGTTGCGTACGGCCGTGATCCGGCCGACCCGATGGATCCGGAAGTCGTCGACGAGCGTGCCGTCGCGGTCCAGGGCCTGGGCGCGCACGCCCGCTCCGCCGCGCACCAAGTCCCGGACGCCGACCTCCGGGACGTACCGCCGGGCGTCCTTCATGAAGGCGGCGGCGGAGAAGGAGCCGCGGTACTCCTTGACGCCGGTACGCCAGTGCTGGGCGGCCATCTTCCAGACCCCCGGGTAGGCGGCGAGCCCGAGAAGGTCCCGGGGCGAGACCCTGCTGCGCCGGTATCCCTCCTTGGCGAGGGCGAGGACGGCGTTGGGGCCGACCTCCACTGAACCGTCGACGCGTGGGGTGAAGTGCACGCCGAGGAAGGGGTAGCGGGGGTCGGGTACCGGGTAGATGAGGCCGCGCACCAGGTCCGTCCGCTCCGGTTTCAGCAGCATGTACTCGCCGCGGAACGGGACGATCCGGGGCTCCTGCCTGTCCTGGGCGAGCCGGGCGACGGAGTCGGACTGCAGGCCGGCGCAGAGGATCAGCCGGTCCACGCGCACGCGGTCCTCCCCGGAGGCGACCTCGATTCCGCCGGGCACGGTGGCGATGGAGGTGACCGGGAAGCCCAGCCGTATCTCGCCGCCGGAGTCGGTGATGTCCCCGGCGAACGCCCGGGCGACGGCCGGGTAGTCGGTGATCGCGGTACGCGGCGAGTGCAGGGCCGCGATACCGCCGGCGTGCGGCTCCAGCTCCTTGATCTCCTCGCGGGAGATCTTCCGCAGCTCCGGCACGTGGTTGTTCCTGGCCCGCTGGTACAGGTTCTCCATCCGGCCCAGCTCGTCCTCGCGGACGGCCACCACCAGCTTGCCGATCTCCTGGTACGGCAGTCGCCGGTCCTGGCAGTACGCGCGCAGCAGCGCCACGCCCCGCACACACAGGTCGGCCTTGAGGCTGCCTGGTGTGTAGTAGATACCCGCGTGCACCACACCGGAGTTGTGGCCGGTCTGGTGCCGGGAGACCTCCTGCTCCTTCTCGAACACCAGGACCCGGGTACCGGGGCGGCTCAGGGCGATCTCACGGGCCGTGGCGAGGCCCACGATGCCGGCGCCGACCACGCCGATCGTCTCGTCAGCCATCGGCGTCCTCCTCTCTCTCGTGCGGTGGTCACGTCTCTCCTACGGTGCTCACGCGCCGAAGTGGACGGCCACCGTCTTGACGCGGGTGGAGAACCTCAGGACTTCCTCCCCCTGCTCCTTGTAGCCCGTGCCGGAGTCGTGGAATCCGCCGAACGGCAGGTGGACGTCCCAGCCGGTGGTGGTCGTGTTGACGGCGACCTGTCCGCACTCGGCCTCGTCGGCGAAGCGGTACGCCGAGGCGAGGTCGCGGGTGAACACGGCGGCGGCGAGACCGAACGCGGAGTCGTTGACCGCCGCGACGGCCGCGTCGAAGTCGTCGACCGCGCGCACGGCGAGGACCGGCCCGAAGACCTCCTCGCGCCAGACGGCCATGTCGGGGGTGATGCCGGCCAGGACGGTGGGCTGTACGTAGCAGCCGTGAGGCCGTTCGGCGTCCGCCCCGCCCCCGGCGAGGACGGTCGCCCCCTGCTCGACCGCCCGGCTCAGGTCGGCGAGGACGCTGTCGCGCTGCTTCGGGCTCGACAGCGGGCACAGCGTGGTCGCCGGATCGCTGCCCGGGCCGACCGTCAGCGCCGCCACCTCCGCGACCAGCAGCGCGACGAACTCGTCGTACACGGGCCGCTCGACGATCACCCGGCTGGTGGCGGTGCAGCGCTGCCCGGCCTGGCCGAACGAGGCGGCAACGACGGCCTTCGCGGCGCCCGGCAGATCGGCGTCGCGCAGCACCACCGAGGCGTTCTTGCCCCCGAGTTCGCCCTGGAACCGGACGTTGCGGTCGGCCAGGCGACGCCGGATGCGGTTGCCGACGGCGTTGGAGCCGGTGAAGGTGATGCCGGCGATCCGGGGGTCGTCGAGGAGCGCCTCCTCGATCTCGGCGGTCCGGCCGGTGACGACGTTGAGGACCCCGGCGGGCAGGCCCGCGTCGTGCAGGGCGCGGGCGAAGTGCAGGCCCGACAACGGTGTCTCGGTGGCCGGCTTGAACACGGCCGCGTTGCCGGCGGCGAGCAGCGGGGCGAGCTTGCGGGCCGGGGTGATCAGCGGATCGTTCCAGGGGCTGATCACCAGGATCACGCCGATGGGCTCGCGCTGGGTGTGCGTACGGTGGTGCGGGCGTACGTCGTGCAGGAGGGTGCCGTAGCCCTGGCGGGCCAGTCCGGCGTAGTACTCCAGGAAGTCGGCGGCCTTGAGGGTCTCGCCGGTCGCCTCGGCCAGGGTCTTGCCGTTCTCGGCGGTGACGTCGGCGGCGATCTCCCCGGCCCGTTCCCGGATCAGCCGGGCGGCCTCGGTGAAGACCCGGGCCCGTTCGAAGGGGCTGGTGCGCTTCCAGGCGGCGAAGCCGCGCTCGGCGTGGTCGTAGGCGCGGGTGACGTCCTTGGCGGACAGGGCCGGGACCCGGGCGAGCGGGGTACGGACGTCGGCGGGGTCGTGGACGTCGATCCATTCGCCGGTCCTCGTCCACTCTCCGCCGGAGAGGGTTTCCAGGGTGCGCATGGAGATCACTTCCTTCGTCGTCCGCGGCGCCGCCCGTGCGGGCCGGATGCGACAACACACCATGTGGGAGGGGGTCCACCAGCCCCGTGGGGGCAGGCATTGATTGCGCCGTGCGCGGGTCGGCGGGCGCATGATCCGTGCTGGAATCGGCAGGCCGGACACGACCCTTGGAGGAACCACATGGCATATACAGTCGTCGCCCACTACCGCTGCGCGGCCGCCGACGAGGCGACGGTGCGGGCCGCGCTGCTGAAGGCGCGGGAGGCCACCCGCACGGAGCCCGCGAACCTGATGTACGAGGTGCACGTGGTGGAGGGGGAGCCGGGTGGGTTCCTGCTGTACGAACGGTATGTCGACCGGGAGGGGTTCGAGGCGCACAAGGCGGCCGAGCACTTCAAGGAGGTCGTCGTGGGCGTGGTGTGGCCGTTGCTGACTGAGCGAACGGTGACTTTCGCTGAGGTGCTTTAGCGTCTGCCGGGCTGACGTGGATGGAGAAGGCGCGGGTGGACTGTGGTTGCTCGCGCAGTTCCCCGCGCCCCCGAAGGGGCGCTGCGCAGCGCCCCTTCGGGGGCGC
>NZ_JBFBBR010000035.1:0-22696 GCF_040682795.1 Streptomyces sp. NPDC051105
ACGCCAACTTGGCCCGGACCCGGCTCACTTCGTGTGCGTCCACACATCCAACATGCTCGTGATCAGCACCGATAGGAAGACCTAACGGAGTCCTACTAGGCCTGTTGCGGAAGTGGATCTTGGTTGTGAATGATCACGTCGTACGGGGCGCGGGGATCTGACGAGTAGCCAGTGGGCCCGGCTGGCCCCGTTGTTGCCGAGGGGCATCAATCCCGGCCGTCCGCCGGTGTGGACGCGACGGCAGTTGATAAACGGCATCCGTTGGCGGACCCGGACCGGCGCGCCCTGGCGTGACGTGCCCGAACGCTATGGCCCCTGGGACCGGGTCTATGACCTGTTCCGGCGCTGGCAGCGGGACGGCACCTGGGCGAGGATCGTCACCCAACTCCAGGCAGAGGCCGCTGCGAAGGGGCTGATCACCTGGGAGGTGAACGTCGACCCACCGTCTGCCGGGCCCACCAGCACGCGGCCGGGGCGGCGAAAAGGGGGACCTGCAAAGGGAACCGCCCGGCGGCAGGGCCCTCGAACCGGCCGACCATGGCCTCGGGCGCTCCCGGGGCGAGCTGACCACCAAGATTCACCTCGCCGTCGAGCAGGGCCAAAACGCGATCGTGATCACGGCCGGCGGGCACGTAGCCCCCGGTACTCGAACGTCGACCGTGGCCGCCGGGAATCTCCAGTAGGCGCCGTCTCTCGAAGACGTCTTTGTCACGAGAACGTGATCACTGTTACCGAGTCTGAACCCACGTTGGTGACGTAGACCTGACGTCCGTCGGGGGATACCGCGATTCCTTTCGGTTGGCTGCCGACGGGGATGGGGTTGCCAACGGTGCGGTTCGTGGCGGTGTCGATGACGGACACCGCGTTTGCCTTGTAGTTGGTTACGTACACCCGGTTTCCGTCCGGGGATGTCGCCACGCCTGCAGGGCCTTTACCGACGGGGATGGGGTTGCCCTCGGTGCGGTTCGTGGCCGTGTCGATCACCGACACTGAATCGTGTCCGTAGTGCGTTGCGTACGCCTGGTGTCCGTCTGGGGACACTGCCACTGCCTGTGAACTCCACTTGAGGGGGATGGGGCCGCCCGCAGTACCGTTCGTGGAGGTGTCGATCACCGCGATGGATGTCGACCGGACGTAGGTCGCGTAGACGCGGCTTCCGTCCGGGGACACCGCGACCCCCTCCGTGTCGCTGCTCAGGGGAATGGGGGTGACGCGGTTGGTGGCGGTGTCGATCACCCACATTGAGGCCGAGGTCTCAGCGGCTACGTAGGCCTGCTGTCCGTCCGGGCTCACGGTCAGCCCCATGAGCAGGCCGTTGGCGGGTAGGGTTTTACCCACGGTGTGGTTCGTGATGGTGTCGATCGTTGATACCCCGCCAGGTTGGGCTACGTAGGCCTGCTGTCCGTCCGGGGACACCGCCACGCCTTCTGGGTGATTGGCAGGGATGGGGGCGCCCTCAGCCTGGTTCGTAGCGGTATTGATCACCGAGACTGAGTTCCCGGCTGTATTGGTCACATAGAGGCGGAGTCCGTCCGGGGAGACGGCAACGCCTTCGGGGCCTTCGCCGACCGGGATCGTGTCCAAGGAGTACGCAATTGCGGCTTGCTTGGGTCTCGTGGACCGGGACTGCGCCAGGTAGATGCCGCCGCCCGCTGCGGCCAACACTGCGATCGTCGCCCCGGTAATGAGCCAGGCTCGTCGGCGTCTGGTCCTTGGCGGGCGCGGGGAAGGCTTGGATACCTCTGCTGTTTCCGGGCGTGTCTCGGGGGCCCGACCGGCCGGGTCCCGTGCTTCGGCCCGGGCGGGCGTGGTGGCTGGCTGGGTGCGCGTGGCGGCCGCCGGATGTGGGTCGGCGGCTGGAGTCGGCTGCTCGGGCGCCTGTCCCTTCGAAGGGGCGGTGTGCCCGGGCGCCGGCTGTCTCACCTGGCGAGTCGTCTGGGGCGCAGGTTGAGGATGAGACTCGGCGGCGACGGTGGAAAGCTGGCGTGCGGCCTCGTCAGCGTTCATTCGCCGGGCGGGGTCCTTGGCTAGCAGTCCGAGGAGAACGGGTGTCAGGCCCGCTGCACGGCGGGGTGGTGCTGGGTCTTCGAGGAGCAGGGCGGCGAGTGAGGCGTAGTCGGTTGGGCGGTCGAAGGGGCCGGTTCCTTCGGTTGCGAAGTACAGGGTGGCGCCGAGCCCGAACAGATCGGAGGCCGGGGTGGGGTCCTGGCCGCGGACGCGTTCGGGGGCCAGGAAGCGCGGTGTCCCGATGATCCCCGTCGCGGTGGTCAGGCGTGGTTCGCCGGAGCCCGGTTCCAGTGCGATGCCGTAGTCGGTCAGCAGGACCTTGCCGCCTTCCGTGCACTGCTCGGGCTGTGATCCGGGGCACGTCAGGAGGATGTTGGCCGGTTTGACGTCTCGGTGCAGGACGCCGAGACGGTGGCCTTCCCACAGGGCGTCCAGGACCGCCAGCCCGATCCGCGCGACCTCGTGGGGCGGCAGCGGCCCGTGGGCACGCACCACCGCCTCCAGGTCGGTTGCACCGGGGACGAAGGCCATGACGATCCACGGCAGGCCCGAGTCCTCCACGATGTCGTGCACGGTGATCACATGGGGGTGGTCCCGCAGCCGCACGGCATGCCGTGCCTCGCCGCGGGCCCGGGCGATCCTGCCGCTCACCTCCGCCTCAGGGACATCCGGAGGCAGGGCGATTTCCTTGATGGCGACTTCGCAGGCGAGCTCCTGGTCGTAGGCGAGCCACACACGCCCCATGCCGCCCCTGCCAAGCTGGCGACGCAGCCGGTAGCGTCCGGCGATCAAACGCCCGGCGCCCTTGCGCGCTCCTGGCATGGTGCCCTCTCGTAGACAGTCGACGGGAATCCCCGGGCAACGCATTTAGGCCGCATATTTCATGAAATCTCTCAAAAGATATAGAACGGGTGTGGCTCGTAACCGCTGCCTTCATCGACTCTCACTCGATCAGCGCACGTGAGCGCTCCGCCGGGGCAGGGCGTGTCGTGGGCGGGCCCTCACTGCGGTGTAGCGGGTGTATTCGGAGTGGAAGCGACCCGCGAGCTCGCGCGGCACGGCCGGGCCGGACGGGGGTGTGACGCTCACCGCTGCCGCGAGCCCTCCGGTACCGGCACCGCCACCCGTGACCGTGCCGTCGTCACGACGGCACCTGGCTGACCTCTACCGAGCCGTCGTTCGCCGGGCCGAGGTGGATGTGGGACGCCCACAGGAGCGGCGCGCGGAACGAGGCCCGGAGTCGCCGGGCCGCCGTGTGCACGGACTGGGCGACCTCGAAGGGGTGTTCGGCAAGCGCCGTGTAGGCGTGGTCCGCGAACGCGTAGGCCGCCTCGTCCGACACCGGCCACAGGGTGCCGACCACGTGGCGCAACTCGGCGAGCTGGAACGCCGTCGCGAGACGCAGTGCCTCGCCCATCAGGCGGCTGGTGCCCTGCGCGGTCGAGCACGCCGACAGGTAGGCGAGGTGCGCGTCGATGTCGAGGCCGCCGACCTCCGCGACGGTCGGTCGCCGTCGTGGAGTTTCAGCGCACTGCGGTCGGGGTGGTCGACGTCCACCGGTCCGCTGACCGGGCCGAGATGAGCGCCCAGGCGCCCGCTGTACGAGACGCCCTCGACGAGGCATGCGGACGAGTTCGGTCCGGGAGGAAGGCAGCGGCCTCCCGCGCCCGTCCTACTTCCGCATGATTGCGGGTTCGTGGCGGCGCAGAAGTCGTGTGACGGCGTAGCCGAGGACAGCGGAGAAGACGATGAGTATCCCCGTGTTCTGTAGCCAGGTGCTTGCGGTGTGGTGGAAGAGCGCGTCAGTTGCGGTGGGGTCGATCCGGGCGAGGTCGATGGTTGAGGCCATGGCGGCCGCCGCCCACCGGGAGGGCGCCAGCCAGGCGACGATCCCGAGAGGGCCGTGGAGGGGCAGCACTGTGCCACAGAGCACCACCTGGACGATGGCGAGGAAGACCAGCAGCGGCAGGGCCACCTCTTCCTTATTCACCAGGGCGGAAATGAACAGGCCGAGCATCATGGCGGTGAAGGCCAGCAGGGCCACGGCGAGCGTGATCTCCCACAGCGGCGCCATGAGTACCCCCTGACCGCCGGGCGCGTTCAGGCCGATGCCGAACAGGGCTACCAGCGTGAGCACGACGGCCTGCAGCACCGTGATGGTGCCGAGGACGATGACTTTGGACATCACATAAGCGGATCTGGACAGTCCAACGACCCGTTCTCGCCGATAGATGGCGCGCTCTTTGACCAGTTCGCGCACCGCGTTGGCGGCGCCGGTCAGGACGGCGCCGACGCAGAGGATGAGCAGCGTGCGCGTGGCCGACTCCCGGGTCAGCTGGGTTTCTCCGGCGAACCCGCGGGCCAACAGACCCATCACGAACGGCAGCGCAATCAAGACCGCAACGAAAAAGCGGTCGGCCTTGAGCACGGCTGCGTAGCGCCGAACCAATGTCCTCAGCTGCGCTGTCCAGGTCTGGCGCCGCGGAAGGGGCCCGCTCCCACCCGCTGGAATCTGCCGAGGAAGTTGCCCTGCGCCGGCGGTCTCGATGTACTGCCAGTGTTGTGGCGAGCGCCGATACTCTCCGGCCCAGTCCCGGCCGCACTCGGCCTCGAACGCCTCGAACGCCTCCGGCCAGTCGGAGTAGCCGAAGAATCCCAGAGCGTCCTCAGGCGGTCCGTAGTAGGCGGTCCTGCCGCCGGGGGCGAGAACGAGCAGCCGGTCACAGACCAGAAGGCTGAGCACACTGTGGGTGACCACGATGACGGTCCGCCCGTCGTCGGCCAGGCCGCGCAGCATGGCCATGACGGACCGGTCCATGCCCGGGTCGAGTCCGGAGGTCGGCTCGTCGAGGAAGAGCAGAGACGGCTTCGTCAGCAGCTCCAAGGCCACGCTCACCCGCTTGCGCTGCCCGCCTGAGAGGCGGTGGATGGGCTGCTCGGCGCGTTCCTGCAGGCCCAGCTCCCCGATGACCTCATTGACCCGTGCCTCCCGTTCCGTCGGGGCGGTGTCCTGGGGAAAACGCAGCTCGGCCGCGTAGAGGAGGGCCCGGCGCACGGTCAGCTGGGTGTGCAGGATGTCGTCCTGCGGGACGAGACCGATGCGCTGGCGCAGTTCCGCGTAGTCGCGGTACATGTCGCGGCCGTCATACAGGACGGTTCCGTGGTCGGCGGGGCGCAGCCCGGTGAGTGCGTTCAAGAGGGTGGACTTGCCCGCGCCACTCGGGCCGACCACCGCGAGCAGGCATTTCGCCCCGGCAGAAAAGGAGATCCCGGCGATCAGCGCTCTGCGGCCACCGTCGACTGAGACGGTCAGGTCCTGTACATCGAGCGATACCTCACCAGTGTCGACGTACTCCCGCAGCTGTTCACCGATCAGACAGAACGCAGAGCGGCCGATGCCGACGATGTCCCCCTCGGCGATCAGAGCGTGGTCGACCGGACGACCGTTGAAGAACGTGCCGTTGTGGCTGCCCAGGTCAACAATCTCGTACGTTCCGTCGGTGTGCGCGCGTAGTTCGGCGTGATGGCGCGACACGCCCAGGTCCTGGTCGATGACGAGGTCGTTGTCTTTCTCACGGCCGATACGCACCGTTCGCCTCGGCCGGGGCCGCACCGTCGTCGGCGTGCGGAAGGTTCCCGTTGACGAGGGCTCCTGCACGGCAGACGGCCCCTCCAGCCGACCCGTCGCCGGAGATCCCCGGTTTCGGGCGGTCAGCACGGCGCGCGGCCCAGTGATCGGATTACCGAAGCGGAGGACGCTACCGGGCCCTACAGCGCACGCCTGCACCCGGCGCCCCTCGGTGTACGTGCCGTTCTTGCTGCCCTCATCCACCAGCGTCCACTGGCCGGCATCGGCGCACAGCACCGCGTGATGCCAGGAGACACGGGCGTCACCAATAGCTATGTCAGAGGCCGGATCCCGCCCGACGTGGTAACGCCGGCTCGGGCTCATCACCGTGGAACCCGTGTCGGTCTCGAGAACAAGTTCGTCGGGCGCCAGCGGCACCCCATACCGCTCTCCCATAGCAGAATCCTAACGAATGACTTGTAAATGCGCTAATTTCCACCACGCCCTGTGAGCGCAAGTCACTTCCCGCTACGACGGTAAAGGTGAATCCGTGTGGTGTCGAACAAGCGCGGGAAGCCGGCCAGCCCGGTCCAACCGGTGGTCGACTACGCCTTAAACAGTCGACCGACCCAACGCACCCACGGCCATATGTGCCACACACTTGAATGCGGCCCTGTGCCTGACTATTTAGCACCTACCCTGATGTGGGTTGGGTGGACGGCAGTTGAGTGACGACGCTCGACGTAAGTTTCTTGCCGTCAGGTCGATACACCTCGCACTCGACATATCGGAAGCCGGTCTTCCAGTAGTCCGCTTCCGATCCGATAATGCCTTGAATGTCGTTTGTTGTATTCGCGTAGTCGGAGCTGTACTTGTTCTGGCAGAGAGTATCCGCATCGGTGCTGGCTTTTTGGTATGTCATACCCGTAGGTGGATTAACGTATCCAACGACCTGCCCGTCGTGCGGTGCATCGCATTGAGCAAGATAAGAATTGTCGTCCTTGTTGCTCCAGCAGTCGCCGACTGAACCAGTTTCGAGATACGAACCGTCGCCAATTTTGCGAAATCGGCCGATATTCCCCGAGAGCGTTGTGGTCTTGTCGAAGATCAGGCAGGCGGTGTTATGTACACCGCTGTCCCAGCCTTGCTTGCTGGGCGGGAGCGCATAGGGCTGCGCGTCGGCCATCGAGTTCACGGTTTCTGACAGCAGCTGTTCGCATCGGCTGTTGCCACGTTTTTGTGCGTCGTCCAGAGAGCTTGCCGGATCGTAATCGAGTACTTGGCCGTCATGGGCGGCAGCGGTGCAATCCGTTAGTCCCAAGCTCGGCGGCGGCCCTACGAATTTCTCTTCGCCCCATTCAGCATTGACGCAGTCGCCGGGGCGCAGTTCCCGGGTCAGCCCGACGGCCTCTCCGTAGGGCATCACTGGGCCGGTCGAAGTCGGGCTGGGGGAGGATCTGTGGGGGCCGCTGAGACCGGCCACCAGTGCCCACGCTCCCAGCCCCACAACGAGCAACGCGGCAGCGGTCAGGGCGGTGTTGCGGCGGACCTTACGCGACGGATGAGGCGGAGGAGCCGGTGCGGGCGCCGCCGGTTGTGGAGGGCGAGGCGGAAGCTCGGGAGTTGACGGTTGCTTGATGGAGCGCGGCGTCTCCGTGACGGTCTGCTGCGGGGCTCGGCAGGCCTCGGTCGTGAGCTCGCGGAGAAGGGGGGCTGCGTCGTCGGCTGATAGTCGGTACGCGGGGTCTTTGGCAAGGAGCTTCAACAACACGGGCGCCAGGTCGCCGGCACGGGAGAGAGGTGTGGGCTCCTCGGTGAGCAGTGCGGTGAGTGTGGCCACGTAAGAGCTGCGGTCGAAGGGGCCGTGACCTTCGACGGCGTAATAGAGCGTAGCGCCGAGGGAGAACAGGTCTGATTCCGGTGTCGGCTCTGCGCCTCGTGCGCGTTCCGGTGCGAGGTAGGCGGGGGTTCCGACGATTCCGGAAGCAGCGGTGAGCCGTGGTTCGTCGACGTGTTGTTGGAGCGAGATGCCGTAGTCGCTGAGCAGGATCCTTCCGAGTTGAGCAGAGTCGGGGGCTTGGGGCTCGGGGATGGTGAGCAGGATATTGGAGGGCTTGACGTCCCGATGCAAGATGCCCAACTGGTGTCCTGCCTTGAGGGCTTCGAGCAGGGCCAAGCCGAGCCTGGCTGTGTCGCTCGGTGACAGGGGCCCGCTGCCGCGGATGACCGCCTCCAGGTCCCGTGCTCCGGGTACGTACTCCATGATGATCCACGGCAGGCCGGCGTCGACGACGCAGTCATACACCGTCACTACATGGAGGTTCCCGCGCAGCAGAGCGGAGTGTCGCGCCTCGACTCGAGCTCTGGCGATGCGGGCATTCAGCTCCTGCTCTGGAATCTCCTGCGGTACGGCGATCTCCTTAACCGCGACCTCGCACGCCAACTCCTCGTCATGGGCCAGCCACACACGGCCCATGCCGCCGGCACCGAGGTAGTGCACTAGCCGGTAGCGCCCGGCGATCACCCGACCAGCGGCATCATTCGTCCCCGCCATGCCCACCCTCGAGACCGAGCGATGTAGTGAGCCAAATGCGGCCCGCGGCCATTGGCACGGTCTGTATGGCCACTGGCCCTACCATCGGATGGCTGGACAGGACGCCATGAGATCTGCCTGGAAAATCGTCGGTGCTGGGATGCCCATCCGATACATCGTCAAGCCTCGCAGCGAGGATTGACGGCAGCGGGGCGGCTTCCACCCGGGCCGGACCGGCTACCTGGGGTGTCAAGGAGTGATCAGTCGCCATGTGGTACGCCTAGCCGAACCGTCAGCGATGCGGGGGCTGAGCACGCCGCAGAGAGCGGGGTGTTCACTCGTATAGCCGCTGCGGTGGCCAGCGCGTGGCGCGGCTGGCCCGGCGTGTTTTGGACTGCGTGGGCCGGGCGGGCCCTCGGCTGCGGCGAGAGGCTGTGCGGATGCCGGGGGACCGGACGTTTACCGGGCGGAACCGGCCGCCGGTGATGTCATGGCTGCCGACCGGGTCCACGAGGCCCTGGAGGGGAGGGCGGCATGCTGGCCTGCCCGGGGCGGGTACCGGGTCGTGTGCGGTGGGCGCTGCGGTCGTGTGCGGTGGGCGCCGCGGCGTGCGGGGGTGGGCGCCCGTTCGGGGTGCGGGGCCCGGCGAGGTGGGCTCGCGCCGCGGGCGCAGTCGGCCGTGGGCGTTGCCGCGGGCGGGCAGCGGGGTCTGGGGGCCCCGGCTGCGTGCCGTTCCGGACGGGGTGTCAGAGCAGGGCGAGTCGGTCCACCAGGAGTTCCGTCCTGTAGGCGGCATTCTCCGGCGGCAGCCGTCCCGCCCGGGTCAGGGTGGCCAGCCCGTGCAGGGCCGCCCAGAACACCTCGGTGAACAGTCCCGGGTGGACGCCGTCCCCGGCGGCGTCGCCGAGGTTTTCCAGCAGGGCGGCGAAGGCGTCCTTCAGCGGCTCTGGGGTGTCCTCGTGCGCGAACGCCAGGCCGCCGTCGAGCTGGAACATGGCGTCGTAGACCGCCGGGTGGCGTTTGGCGAAGTCGAGGTAGGCGCGGGCCAGGGCGGTGACCCGGGTGCGGGGGCCGTCGGCGGCACCGGCCGCGTTCCTGAGCGCCGCGGCCATCTCGGCGGCGCCTTCCAGGGCGACGGCGCCGATGATCTCGCGTTTGCCGCGGAAGTGGCTGTAGAGGACGGGCTGGCTGTACTCGATGAGCTCGGCGAGCCGGCGGGTGGTGACCGCGTCCCAGCCCTGCCGCTCGGCGAGTTCGCGGGCCGTCGCCACGATGAGACGTTCGCGGTCCGCCCGTTCGCGCTCCTTGCGTTCCTGTACCGACATGATCCGATCCTAGCACCGCTAGACAATCGAGCGGCAGCAGTACTAGCGTTGCCTCATCATCTAGCGGCGCTAGATCCCGGAAGGGGTCATCATGCTCAACGCACTCGAGATCTTCACCACCGTGGCCGTCGGCGTGATGGTGGGGGTGGAGTTCTCCGTCGCCTTCGTCATCAACCCGATCCTCAACGCCCTCCCCGAGGACAGCGGCCAGCTCGGCCGCGCCCACGGGGGCCGGATGCTCGGGGCCCTGATGCCGTTCTGGTACATCGGCTCGCTCGTCCTCGTCGCGGTCTGGGCCGTCGCCGGATGGCACCGCGCCGGCGCCGGCCTCGTCGTCACCGCCGGCGCGTTGCTGATCCTCAGCGTGATCATGTCGCTCCTGCTGCTCGTCCCGATCAACAACCGGAGCAAGACGTGGACCCTCGAGAACCGGCCCGAGGACTGGAAGGAGCAGATGAACCGCTGGGACCGCTTCCACTACGTCCGCGTCGCCGTCATCATCGCCGCCTTCGCCCTGCTGGCCACCGCCCTCGCCTGAGCCGCGGGCCGGCACCGCGACGGGGGCGCACGATCCCCACGCCCCGGGCGGCAGCGGGCCACCGAAACCCCTGGCATCCGGGAAGGCGGCCGCCGCCGGGAGCCCGCCACCGCCGTCCCGGCACGCTGCACCCCTCGACGACCTGCGCGGCTCCCGGGTCTGGTTCGGGCACGGACGTCGACCCGGATCACCGGGGCGCGCGGGCGAAGCCCGGCGAGGCGGCTCTCCGGGGCCGTGGCGCAGCGGGCCGCGAGGCCCCGCCACGCCTGAGCTCGCCGGTCAGGCGGCCGACGGTGTTCGGCGGTGTTCCTCCCCTTGCCGGGCCCGGCGCCGTGGCCGACGGGGACGCCCCCGTTTTCTTCTTCGCGGCCCTCTTGCAGGACCGCGAAGAAGAAAACGGGGTACCGGGGGGCGTGGGGGGAGCTGGACGCCGTGCTTGGCGCGCTGCCGGACCGGTTCGTCGGCTTTCTGTCGGTGCCGCTGGGTCTGGGGTCGCAGGAGACAGCCGTGGTCGTGGTGCAGGAGGTGGTCGGGCGCGGACTGGGCGGGGTCGGGGAGCTGGCACCGCCGCTGGGAGGGGCGGAGCTGGTCGAGCCGGTCCTCCAGGCGGCGGCCGACCTGGGGTGGCTGCCCGTGGTCGTGTACGGGTCGGCGCCGAGCACTGCGGAGGATCTGGCAATGCTGGCCGCGCTGGGCCGCTGGTACCACGGCGTTCCGCTGGTGGTGAGCCAGTTGGGAGGACAGCACTGGATGCAGGCTCTTGAACTGGTGGGGGACATTCCGAGTATGTATCTGGAGCTGTCCACGGCCAGCATCGTCTTCGCGGTCGGGGTGGCTATCAAGGGGGTCCCGGACCGGATCCTGTTCGGCTCGGACGCACCGTACGGCGACCCGGTCCTGGCCCGGGTCCTGGTGGAACGGGTCACCAGCCCGGGCGAAGTATGCGATCGGGTCCTCGGCGGGGCGATCGCCGAACTGGTCGGACTCGGCTGATACGGGGCCGGTCCTGCAGGCGCTCCCCGGGCAGGCTGAGCTTTTCGGTTCGCGAGTCGTGCGTGGGCTGGTCGGGCATCGGTGGAGTCGGTCCGGTGAACCCGCAGGCTCAGCTCGCTCATTCGGCTGCTCATCCGCGAAAGGGGGGTCCGGCGGGTGGGGCTGGGGCGGGATCGGTTGCTGGTGTGCTGGCCGGGGGTGCGCTGGTGGCGCGGGGCGTGGTGGTACGGCGACTTCTTGCGGTGGATGGGGAGGGGACGCTGTCGCGGTTGCCTGTGGGGATCGCGGCTGAGCTGGGGGGTGTGTCGGAGCGGACGGTGGCGGTGGCGGTGGCTGGGCGATGGACGCCGGGGGCCATGTCGAGGTGCGGCCGCGGCAGGACGGGTTCTTGCTGAGTGACGCCTTGTGGGAGGTCTTCGCGGAGGGGGGCGGGAACGTCGCGGCGTTGCGGTGCAGGGTGCTCCGGGTCCTGGAAGAGGGGGTGTTGGAGGGGTGGGGTGCGGAGTGTGTGCCCTCGCTGCCGACGTTGCACCGGGTGATCGAGCGGGATCTGGGGGCGGGCCGGGTTCTTGAAGTGGCTCGTCCGGCGGGGGCCGGGGTGGGGCTGGAGCCGAGCCGGTATGACCGGGCGCTGGCGGATGTGGGGCTCGTGGACGGGGCGGGTGGTCCGCTTGTTGCCGACGGGCCGCTTGCCGGCGTGCCGGTGCCGGAGGGCGCCGTGGATGCGGGGGTGCGGGGCGGCGGTGTGCGGTTGTATGTGCCGGGGGCCCGGCTGGTGTCCACTCGGCAGGTGGCCGGTGTGGCGGAGGCTGTGGGGCATACGGTCGCGGCACGCGGGATGTGCTGGGTATGCGGGGACACAGGTCTGGGGAGGACGGTCGCCGTCGAGCAGGCGTTGCATCTTCTGCCCGGCCGGGTGCCGGTGTGGCGGGCGGTGGCCGGCGTGGCGCCTGGTCTGCCGCGGTTGCGGGCCTCGCTGGGTGAAGCGCTCGGGCTGCCGTCGGGGGCGCTGCCCTCATCCCGTCCGCCGCGCCCCCGGCCGATTGGCGCACCCCGCCCTCCCTCGCCACCCGGACCGCGCCCGGCCGGGCTGCTCCCGCCCCGTCGGAACCTGCCCCAACTGCCCGCCCGCACGGGCCGCAGACCCTGCTGAAGACGCGGACGCCTGGTGACCGCGGCCGCCTACCAGTACGTCGACCTGCCCGATGCGTCCGTGGTCACCGCCCGCCGCACGATGCGCCTCCTGCACTTGCGCGTTCTCACCGGCATCCATCTGACTGTGGTCTGCCGCCGCCCGCACCTGCCGGCCGCCCTGAGCCAGGCCCTGCAGGCGGTCGATGACACCTTCACCGACGACTTCGAGGCCGCCCGCTGCCACTGCTGCGGCACGATCGCTCCCATACCCCCGCCTGCTGACGGTCCCGCCCGGCCGGCCGGCCGGTGGCTCACCCTGCCCGCGCTGGACCGCCTCGTCTCCTACGGCAGCCCCATCCCCTGTACCGCCCCGTGCGCACCGCCGCCGATCGTCTTCCGGCAGCGGCCGCCACCCGCACCTCTCACCGGGCAGACGGCCCGGAAAGCTGCCCGGCGCCTGGCCGCCGCGACCGCCCGTCCCCGCCCGTCCCCGCCTGGCCGCCGTTGCTGCCGCGCTCTTCACCGGCGCCTCGCTCCAGCAGCTCGCCACCGCCCGCCCCGGCGGCTACGCGATGCCGCGGCCACCCTGGCCCTGTACGACCGCTCGCTGCACCGACGGCTGCACCGACGGCTGCGCCTCGCACGGGGTGGCGCCGTGGGCGCGCGTCTTCCTGAAGGCCGTCGTGTGCTTCGCCCGGCTCGTGCCCGGCCAGGACCAGCATCTGTCGGCCGGCCCCCGCGACCGCGCCCATCTGCTGCGCGTGGCCGGGGGCGCCAGGGTCCGCCCGCCCCAGCCGCCCGCCGGCCAGCGCACGGGCCGTATCCAGTGGGACTGGCGCGAACGCAAGGGAGCCCGGCACTGCGACGCGATGCTGACACGGCATCAGATCCCCCCCGGCGCGCTGAGCCCGGACCCTGGTGCATGGTCAGTCGATGGAGAACTCGGCGAACTCCACTTGGGTGAAGGCGATCCCGGGACCGTGGGCACGCAGGCCTCCGTCCCGGGAGCAGGCATGCACCCGCGCCCGGGCGAGGATCACCATCTGCTGCTGCTCGCCTCCGCCGGCATCCCGGGCGGCGAACAGTTCGCGGGCCACTTCTCCCGGCAGGTACTGGGTGATCAGCCGTACCCGCGGATCGTGCGACGAGCCTGCCGGTGCGGCGAATCCGAACCGCGCCCTGGTGTGGAGGACAGACCCGTCGGCCTCGGCCCGGGCCCTTCGGCGGGCGCGCACCGGGGGCTGCCACCGTGCCCTGACGGCCTCATCGATCAACCCCGCATGCACAGTACTGGGACGCCGACGCACTCCCGGCCGGGTGGTGACCCACTTCTGTACCGTGCGCTGGGAGAGCCCCAGGAGGACAGCCACGTTCTTCGTGGAGCCCTTCTCCGTCTTGAGCAGGAAACGCACAGCGGTGTCACCGGCGGGAACGGGACGGGTCAGCAACGCTCGTTCGAGCCTTTCGTCGATCTCACCCATGCCTGCCCCCGAGCGTTCTGGCCCCCGCGGTGACTGGTGCACGGCGGCCGCCGGCTCTCCCGGACCTCTCACACCCACCCGCTCTCCCCGGTCAGTTCAGGCGCAGCCAGGACACCACCGCAGGGGCTCGGCTGAAGAGCCTGCAGCAACCCAGGCCTGCGGACGCCTTTCCGGGAGCAACCGTGCCCCCCCACCGCCATGACGCCACCCGTACGTGTTCCGTACGCGAAATGTGCGCTTCACGCCAGGGTTGCGGGACAGAAGGTGCCCACCTGTCCGAGCTGCCCGACGCGGTCGGCGTGCTCATTGCGTCCCGCTCCCGTTCCCGTTCCCGTTCCCGTTCCCGTTGTCGCCGCCGCCGGAGAGCGCAGGCGGCCGCGCCTGGCGCAGCCTGACGCTGGACGAGGCGGCTGAAGCCTTGCGGGTGCGGCGGGCGACGGTCAGCGGCTGGGAGACCGTCCACCCACCGCCCGTGCCGGTCACGCAGCATCAACGCCTGCCGCACGCAGGTCGTACGCAATTACGTGCGGAAAACGTGCGCTATCCGTACGGTTCGTGGGCTAGTGTGGTGCTCAGGAGGTGTTGCATGTCGGAGTTGTTCGATCGGGTCGATGCGCTGGTCGCGTCCCGGTCTGTGCTGCCGCCGCCGGCGGAACGTAGGCGGCTGCGCCAGGCGCACGGCCTGACGCTGGACGAAGTGGCTTCAGCCCTGGACGTTCGGCGGGCGACCGTCAGCGGCTGGGAGGCCGGCAAGACCGAGCCCAGGCCGCCGGAGCGTGACGCGTATGCGCGGATGCTCAAGCAGCTCGCGGAGCTCTACCCGGCCCCCGCCAACGCCGCCGCACCCGAGCAGGACACGGCGGTGCCCGAGACGTCCACCAGCAAGGCCGCCCCCGCTCGGGAAGTCCCGGCCGCCGCAGCGCCGCTCGCCGAGGCTGCGGCCATGACTGCGACCGGGAACACCCAGACCTCTGCCCCCCTCGCCCCGGCTCCGTCCTCTGCCCCCCTCGCCCCGGCTCCGACCTCTGCCCCCCTCGCCCCGGCTCCGGCTGCTGCGCCGCGTCCGGCGCCCCCCGCCAGGCCGTCGCCGGCGGCGCGCCGTCCGGTCGCGAAGAAGGCGGCCCCGGCCAAAACCCCGGCGGGTGGCACCGACGCGCGGTTCGAGAACGGACCGCTCGCCGTCATTGACGTCGACGCCGACGGCCAAGTCCTGGCGTACTGCACCGGCGGCCTGGTCCTGGACGTGCCCGCCAAGTCCCTGCCGTCCCTGGTGGAGTGGACGCTGAAGGAGGCGAAGCTCGGGGCGCCGAAGCTGTCCGGGCCAGGCAAGGACGCCGACCCGCTGCTCGTGCTCACCGAGACCGCGCTCGAGCGTTACGGCCTGCCCACCACCCTCACGCAGGAGGAGCGTCTGGCAGGGCGGATTCCGGAGGGCCACAAGGCCATCAAGCAGCTGGTCCGCGCGGAGTGGAAGCTGACGAAGCGCGGGTTCGGGCCGTGGGCGCGGATCTACCGCCCTGCCACGGGTTCGGAGCGGGCCTGTGTGCAGCTGTGCATCCCGTCGTGGAACGCGCTGGACTCCCGCCACTGGGGCGAGGCCGCTCAGCTCCCGCCGGCGGAGCTCGCCCGGGTGCTGGGCGTCTACGCGGCCCGGGTGATGACCCCGCGCGGTTCGACCGCTGTCACGGGCCTGGAGCTGATGACCGCGCTGCACCCGCCGACCCGCGCCTCCGAGCCCGACGCCGACGGCAAGCGGCATTCCGAGCACAACCCCGGCAGTCTGGGCAAGGACCCGGTGGACTGCGCACCGTGCGAAGCCCCCGACGGACACCCGCTCCTCAAGAACCTGCCCCGGTTCCACGTCCGCGGCCCGGAGGAAAAGCTGTTCGAGGAGGCGTACGACTGGGCACGCCCGCTCACCGACGCCGAATGCACCAAGCGGCACCTGGTCGGCATCGACGTGAACATGGCCTTCGCCGCCGGAGCCAACGGCCTGACCGTCGGCCTCGGCGCTCCGACGCACCTGAAGGCTCCGGTGTTCGATGCGAAGCTGCCCGGCTCCTGGCTGGCCGACCTCTCCCACGTCGACCTGTCGAGGGTGAAGGTCGGCAAGGACAAGTGGGCGGACCTGGACGCGAGTCTTATGCCCAGCCCGTTCACACCGAAGGGCGAGCAACCGCAGGGCCCGGCCTGGTACGCCACGCCGACAGTGGCGTACGCGGTGGAACTCGGCTACGAGGTGCGCCCGATCGAGGCCTGGGTGCGGTACGACAACGGCCGCTACCTGGACGCCTGGTACAACCGCCTACGCGACGCCTTCCTCGCCACGATGGCCGACCTCGGTGTCGACGCGGACATGGAGCCGGCCGGCTTCCTCGCGGCGATGGACGGCTACCGCAGCCGTGACCCGGAGCTGGCGATCGTCGTCTCGGCAATCAAGGCGACGGTCAAGGGCGGCCTGGGCAAGCTGCGCGAGCGGCCCCGGGGCGAGGGCTGGAAGCCCGGGCAGCCGTGGCGCGCGCTGTCCCGCCCGACCTGGCGGCCGGACATCCGCGCGGCGGTGATCTCCCGCACGCGGATCAACCTGCACCGGAAGATCGTCAAGCACGCGGCGTTCACGGGGCAGTACCCGGTCGCGATCCTCTCCGACTGCGCCGTCTACGCGGCCGACGGCCAAAGCCCGCTGGACTTCCTGCCCTACCGGGACGGCAAGCCGCTGCCGGGCGGCTTCAAGCTCGGCATCAACCCGGGCCTGGTCAAGCACGAGGGCACCCAGAGCGTCCTGTGGGGCGAGGAAGTCCGCGAGCGGTTCCACACCCCCGAGCTCAACCTCGCCCGCTACATCAAGGACGGCTCCGTCACCGACATCGACAATGAAGAGTAGGAGAGGGCCACGATGACCCTGTTCGGGGACGGCCTGGAGGCCGCGGTGCACAAGGCGTTCACCCGCCCGGCGCCCAAGAGCGCGGGTGCGCAGATGCGGTACCTGGTCAAGCAGCTCAAGGGCACCAAGGCGGTCGCCCAGATGCTGCGGATCTCCCAGCGCACCGTGGAGCGGTACGTGAAGGACCAGATCAAGAAACCCCGTCCGGACCTCGCAGCGCGCCTGGAGCGCGAGGTGAAGGCCCGCTGGCAGCCGCAGATCCGGGCCAAGGCCAAGCAGACCGCGGCCACCACGGGCGGCATCGTGATCGACACCCGCGCCCGGCTCGGCTACACCGCGCCGATCGGGTCGACGGACCAGGACCGCATCCGGCACCTGACCGTCGCCCTGCCGCCCCGCTACGCCGCCCGCCTCTTCGAGGCTCAGGAGCAGGGCGCCACCGAGCAGCGGCTGCGGGAGCTCGCCGCTGAGGCGCTCAAGGAGGTGTACTTCCAGGACGGCGGCCGCCGCGCCGGCAGCCTGGAAGAGGTCCGCTTCACCGACATCGAGCACCTGGAGTTCGACCTCTGACCCATCGTCGGATAGAGCGGGGCGAGTGACGCGACCACGGCCTATACGGCGGCGCAGAAGATCCCCCGCCGCCATCGGTCCTTACGATTCCGTAGCCCACATGCACCGGCCTGCCACATCCTGACCAGAGCGGTCCTGGGCGGAAGACATCTCACCCTACGAGGAAGACCCTCGGGAGGACGATCTTGATGGGGAGTGGCTGACGCAGCCCCCTGGAACTTACCGGGAGGCGGTCGAAAGCCTGAGAAACCCCGTGCACGGGCGTACTGACGTGCACATCGACTGGAACAGGCAGCGGGGGCCGCAACACGTGCGCGTGTCGTCCTCATTGGACCCGGCGGACTCCGCGTGCGGCTGCGGTCGGCCGGACAGCTGACGACTTCACTCGCTCCTCCGCTTGGGAGTCCTCCTGCCCGGCCGTCACGTGGTGTGGCACCCGCAGGAGAATGTGATCAGAGAGTGTGTGATCAGGGCTCGTCCCGCCGGTGATAACGACCAGTTCTACGGCGCACTGGCACGGACTGCTCCCTCGGCAGAACAAGGCCGTCGACCCGGACAGCCCCGGCCGCGACGTGGCCGGGGCTGCTGGCCGAGGTTGGAGCCTTCCCTGTGAGCGAGGCGACAGCCTCGGCGGCCGGCCCCGCCCCCACCATGCGACTACTGGCCGCCTCCCGGGACCTGCGCCTGCTCTACGGTCCGCGCAGCGGAGGCTTCATCTCACTGGCTCTCGACTTCACGGGGGTTACCGCCCGCAACGCAGCCGAGGCGGAACAGGAGCTGGTCGACTACGGCACTTCGCACCCCTTCGCTCCGGGAAAGGCGACAGGAGCGTCGCTGCGTCTGTGGAATTCCGAGGACCGACTGGACAGCCGCAAGGGCCAGGCACACTCGGGGAAGGTCAGACTCCCCCGGCGGCGGTACCACCCACACCCTGCACAGTTGTACGGTGCGGGGAACACAGAGGCACGTCACCCCGTCGAGCGATACCTGAAGTAGTACTACCAGGTGCTGGACCTCTACACGCCGAAAGCCGTCGCCTTGGCTGGTGCCGCCCAAGGCGTTACCGCGCCAGGACAGGCGACGTCACCGTTTCCGCGCCCCCAAACAGCCAATCGACTGGGCAGCGAGCAGAACGCGCTCGACGCCGTTATCGCTACCGCTGCGACTACGGCGCAGTGGCGGGCCTCCCGCGCGACAGCGACCTGTTCACGACACTGAGCAATCCACAGGCCATCCAGGATGTCCAAGTCCTCCAGCCCGACTCGTCCGGTGGCCCGCGAGGTGGAGACGACTATCGAATGGACGTTTCCACGCGCGTGTACGGCATCAGGAACAGGATCGTGCACACGAAGGAAGGAGGCGGCCGCAAGGGCCAGCGGCTCCTGGCCCCGTACAGCCGGGAAGCAAGGGATCTCTCCGCTGACCTCAGACTCGTCCGTTTTCTCGCCGAAAGCGCCATGGAGCACTGGTCCGAAGCACTCCCGCGGGGACCCAAGCACTTCTCAGTTCTCCTTTCAAACCCATTCGATGCCCAGTTCCCGCAGCGCATCCTGCTGCTCCCGCGTGAGCCTGTCTCGCCTCGCGCGGGTGTTCGATGCCCATACGCCCAGCTTGACGGTCACCGGTTCCGTCTCGCTGCCGATCGCGATGTCTTCAGTGTGGCCGCGGGGCACGGGCCGGTGGGCGCCTTCCCGCTCCACCCATTGCGCGAGGGCGGCGAGACCGCGTTGGAAGGCCTGCTGTGCTTTGCTCGATCCCTTCGTCGCACGCGTGGCCGCCGGGACAGGAGACGGCGCCTCAAGCGGCATGATGCCCAGTGCCGTCAGCCGTTGATGCTGTTCCCTGGAGAGCTCCGTCCAGCTGCGGCGTTGCCGCCGAAGCCATTTGCCGAGGTCATCGCCTTCGTAGAGGACACCGGGGGCGATGTCGGGCAGGACGCCGTCGGGTTCGTCGGCGGCGAGGTCGGCGAGGACGCGGTAGTGGCGCTGCCAGTCCAGCGGCCAGGGGCAGTTCCAGTCCGGGTCGATCTGCGCGAGCTGTGCGGCGCGGGCTGTCGCGCGCTGCGGGTTCTTGCCGAGGCCGTCCTTGCGCCGGATATTGGCCATGTGCTCCCCGACCGGGACCAGTTCACTGTCAACCTCACCCCAGACGGCGTCACGCCGAGGGGCGAGGTGACCATGGGCGCGGTGGAAGGAGCGCAGAGCTGCAAGTCTGTTCTCCCAGGCTTCGTCGCCGGGCTCCCACACCATCCCGGCCTCGTCGAGCAACGACTTGCGGTGGGGATCGAGTCCGCCCGCACGGTACACGCGCCGCTGCTGGTGAACCCACCGCCCCAGCGGGAACGCCTTGGTGACGCCGACCTCCGTCTCGGTGTCGTACGGGACCGCGTGCAGCCCGGCGATGTGGTTGTCCTTCCGCCAGCGCAGCAGGGCCTGATAGCCCTCCAGCCACACCAGGGACTCCGGCCGGTACACCCGGGTGCGCAAGAACGCCGCGATCGTCGCCGCGTCCCTCGCGCTGGAGAAGTGCAGCAGCGCTGACTCCACCGCGCCCTCGGTCTCGTCCTGGCCACCCTCCCCTTCAGCCGTTGTGCCGATGATCCGCCCGCCCGCGTCCCGCTTCACATGCACGTGACGCCGCCCGCTGCTCAGCGCCCGGCTGGCGAGTTGTTCGACAAGGCGTTCCGAGTGCGAGCGCAAACCCTGGAGGACGGCCACGAGGGGTGCGAACGAGGCGGAGGCGACCATGTCGGTCGGGTCCTCGCCGCACTGGAGGAACACCGGCACGATGACCCTGGCAACCTTCGTGCTGCCATCCCGGTTCAGGCGGAGCGCGCGGCCGATGTTCTGCACGATCTCCACCTGCGAGCCGCGGGTGTCGGCGAAGCACACGGCCTCCACGCCCCGCTCGCCGGTGATGTCGACGCCTTCCCCGAGCACGCGAACGCTGGCGAGGAACGCGCGGTGGACCCGGCGGCCGGCCGCGTCGATGCCGTTAGCGAACTGCCGGAGCACCTCGCGTCGTTCGGAGACGAGGTGGTCGCCGCACAGCCACGCTGACCAGACCCGGCCCGGGGGTACGTGGCGGCCAGGCTCGAGCTCGTAGAACTCTGCGTCGATCGACGACGCGGGGAGCCGATCCGCGGCCGCCAGGTCGTCGGCGGACGCGTCGTTGACGTACAGCTCCGCGGCCGTCTCCGGCATCTTCTCCGCGAAAGCCGCCGCCTCCTCGACCTTCTGATGGAACGTCATCACAGTGCGCAGGTTGTACGCGGCGGCGTGCTCCAGGAGCGCGGTCTGCAACAGCGCCAGACGCCGGCCCCGCCGCGCCTCCTCCGACTCCCCGAGCACGGGCGAGGGGTCGCGGATCTCCAGCACGTCGATCTCAAATCCCGCAAGGATTTCGCGCTCGATCGCCTCGCTCAGACCGAGCTCCGCGAGCCACGCGCCGTACGTGCCGCCCGGGTCGTCGGCCATGGTCGCGATCTCCGCCTCCTGGCCGTCCGCGCCTTTCTGCGGCCGGGGCGCGGCCAGGATGCGAGGCGTCGCGGTGAGGTAGAGCCGGAAGTCCGCCGGGATGCGGGCGTTGTCGTGGATCGCCGCCCACGGCCGACCAAGATCACCGGCAGTTCCGTGGGCCTCGTCGACGATGACGATGTCGAAGCCTGCCATCTGCTGGCCATACAGCCGCTCCCCGCCCGCCAGGGCGGCCTCCAGCGGCCCGCGAACCTTCCGGTGGCCCACGGGTGCGTCGATGTCCTCACGGTCCACGAGAGAGGCGTACGTGGCGAACACGATGACCGGTCCGGACCCGGCCCACAGGGCCAGCTGGATCGGGTTCGTAGTGGTGCGCACCCCCAACTCGTTCAGCACCGAGTCGTTCTCCAGCGAGCACACCGCGACCATGGGGGAGCGGTGTCCCACCGCCCGCCACGCCTGGGCGGTCTGCACGAGAAGGTCCAGGGTCGGCACGGTGACGAGGATCCGGCCGCTGGGGAAGCATTCCAGCGCGCATGCGGCGGCGGTGATCGTCTTGCCCGATCCGGGCGCGGACACGATCGTGCCCCGCGCACCCTCCGGCGGCACGGACGATCTTGCAGGGAATCCAACCCATTTCCGGAAACTTGATTTCTGTTCCACTTGGTGTTCTCGGAGCTGGATCAAAAGGCTTCTCCCGGTTCGGGAAGGACTTGTTGGACAGAAGTGATCCGGTATCCACCGCGTCCGTAGAGGCCGCCGTCTCTTCCGCGGATGGCCCAGGCTCTCGTGGCCGCTTCACCGGATGATGCCGCCATCAAGTGGACGGCGGGAGCAGGCATGTCCGGGCTGGGACTGCCGGCGGTGAGCCGGGCCTCGATCCGGTAGACGCGGTGCCGCCGGATTTCCGGAGCCGCGACACCTGACCGCTCGGCCTCGGCCACCTCTGCCATCAGCCGCTACAGACGCTGCGTTTCGTAGCGGATGCCACGCGAGTCGCGGGAGGGCACGTACGCGGCCATCCGCTCCTTCTCCATGAGACCGGCGATCCGCTCCCACTGAAGGCGCCGCAACGCCGCGATGAACACCTCGCTCACGGGATGCGGTTCGGACGGGGCCGTCCTCGCCCTCCAGGCCCGTTCCCGAGCCACGCATACCTGAGCGGCTATCCGACGGTGATCGAGTCCGGCAGCTTTAGCCACCACCCCGAGCCGGGCAAGCTCATGCGGAAGATACTCGTAGATCAACACGCAAACCGCTCCCCACCGGGCGTCCCTGAATTACGCCAATGCTACATGCTGCATCACATTGAGATACAGACGTGTGAGACTCCTCGGAAAGCCCAACACAAGATTCCTTCCGCCCTGATGGTCGTGGCACATCGGGGTACACGGCCCCGCATGGCACCAAAGACCGAACGCATCCAGTTCCTGCGGACCGTGCGGCAGCTGCACCGCGTCCGCTCCTTCTACACCGCGGGCGTCCTGCTGTGGGCGGCATCCGCCACCTGGACCGGCTGGCAGGCACCCGGGAGCCGGCAGATGTGGGTGTCCGTCCTCCTCCTGGCCGTCTTCACCGCTCTCCTCGCCACCGCCGGCCTGTCCCTGCGGCGCCTCTCAGTCCCCCCGACAGGCCGGCCCGCACATCACGCCGCCTCGCACAGGGCGGCGAGCACCCGCCACGTCCACGCCTGAGGATCCGTCAGCCTGCCTGCGCACGAGTAGGAAGACCACTTCGGAAGCGCCACCCATGCCTGTGGGGGCGACGGCCGGGCATACGGGCTTCACTTTCTATCAGAGGGGCTCGTCATGCTCGGCATAGTCGCGGCAGTGCTGTTCTTCATATCGTTCCTCATCAACGCGGCCGAAATCAGCACCAATCACACGTTCTCATCAGTCAACGTGATGCTCCTGGGGCTGACCGCATTGGCCCTGCACGTTGCGGGAATCGGGAGCACCTGGTCCCGTAGACGCTGACCCAGAATCAGGCCAGCCCACCCCTTGCTGCCGCTCGGGCCGCAGGCCCGTTGAGCCCCCCTCCCCGCGCAGCGGGGGCCGGCTTCCTCGTGGCGGCGCAGCGCCACCTGGCGACCGGAGCGCAGCGAAGGCACCGCCTGGGGGGGGCGCAGCCCCCACCGCTCCGGTAGCGCAGCGGACGGAGCGTCAGCCGCCCTGCCGCAGGCAGGGC
>NZ_JBFBBR010000036.1:0-18481 GCF_040682795.1 Streptomyces sp. NPDC051105
CGAGGACGGCCTGCCCCCCCTCGGCGGCCGCCGAGGGGGGGCAGGCCGTCCTCGAGTGGTTCGGCTCCGGCGCCGTGCGCTGACCCCGGGATCAGGTCGTCCGGCCACCGGAGCGAATCCCGGAGCGCACGCTCTGAGCACACGCTCTAAGGCGTACGGCAGCAGTCGGTCCGGCAGAAGCAGGACGCGCCGATCGGCACGTCCGCCGTCGCCGCAGCGAGTTTGAGCTGCTGGGCCACGATCCGTGCCTCACCCTCCCTGCCGAGCCGCTGGAGGCATTCGTGGAAACCGTGCAGGGACCAGACGTTGCCCGGGTGCTGCAACGGCCGGGGCAGGGTGTCGTCCACGCCGAGGTCGGCCCGGTAGACCGCCTCTGCCTCCTCGACCCGGCCGCGCTCCAGGAGCAGGGCGCCGTAGGCGTGCCGGGTGGGCTGCATCCAGCCCCAGGGTTCGTCGTAGGGAAGGTTGTCGTCCAGCTCGGTCGACCGGCGCAGCTCGGCGAAGGCGGTGTCGAAGTCGCCCTTGCGGTAGGCGAGTTCGCCCTCGAGCATGGCGGCGGCGATGGCCAGGATGTCGACGCAGGTGTTGTTGAACAGCATGCGGGTCCCGGGGACGGCGGCGGCCGCCTCCCGGAAGCGGGCGCGGTCCGCCTCGGCCTCGGCGGTCCGGCCGGTGGCGGAGTGCGCGACACCGCGCGCGTAGTGCAGCATGGCGGTGGTCACGCAGTACAGCCGGGGGTCGGCGGGCAGCGGCAGGCGCAGGATGTCGTCCCAGCGGCCGAACCGGATCAGGACGTGCACCCGCATCGCCAGGAAGCCCTCCAGCCAGTCGGCCATCGGCGGACTCTGCACGCGCAGCAGCTCTTCCGGTACGGCGGCTTCGAGCCGGTCGGCCGTGGCTAGGGCGTCCTGGAGGCGGCCCAGGAACATCGCGCCGTAGATACGGAAGTGGAGGTTGTGGCAGCGGTAGAGGGTGTAGAAGTTCATCGCGCCGGCGCGGGCGTGGTACTTCTCGTCGGCGGCGGCCGCCGCGGCGTTGTCGGAGACCACGCGCCGGTAGTCGCCGCAGAGGACTTCCAGGTGGGAGGGCATGTGCTGGAGGTGCCCCGCGTCCGGGACCAGGTCGCGCAGCAGGTCGGCGACGGGCAGGGCGGTCTCGGGGGTGGGTGACATCTCCATCAGGTGGATGAAGAGGTGCAGCAGGCCGGGGTGGCGGGTGCCCTCCTCGGTCCCGAGGGCCTGTTCCAGTACGGCCTTGGCCTCCAGCGTCCGGGCGCCCTCGGCCGGTCGGCCGCTGCGGATGTCCCAGAGCTGCCAGGGGGTGAGGTTCATCAGGGCGTCGGCGTACAGGGCGGCTACGTCGAGGTCGTCGGGTGCCAGTTCGTACACCCCGCGCATGGTGTCGGCGTAGGCCGTGTTCCACACCGAGCAGGCCTCCGCGTCGGGGGCCGTGGCCTGCGGGTAGCGGGCGCGCAGCGCCTCCACGAGGGCGCGCTCGACGGGGGTCGCGTGGCCGGCCTTGGCGTGGGCGCGCTCCACGGCGGCGTGCGTGCGCTCCACCGTGCGCGCCAGGTCCTCCTGGTCGAAGAACTCCCAGGGCTTGTTGTAGTTGGGGCCGAGGGCATAGGCCACGCCCCAGTCGGCCATGGCGCATTCCGGGTCGGCCGTGCCGGCCGCCTCGAAACAGCGGACGGCCTCCTCGTGGTTGAAGGCGTAGGTCCAGACGAGTCCCCGGTCGAACCACGTCTGCGCCTCGGGGGACGACGTCACGCGCCGGCTGTGACTGCCCAGGTCGTAGTAGTCCACGGCGAAGAACCTAGCGGTGCACAGCGCACGAAAGATCCTGTTCATCCGAACTCGTGACGATGGCGCGGCGGTTGACGAGCCGCCGCGCCACTCGTGCCGTTGCTGTCAGGGAGCGACCGCGCGGCCGGTCCCCGGAGAGATCCGCCCGGAGCAGAGCCCCTTGGCCGTGAGGGTCTGTGCGATGCGCGGGATCGCGGCGAGCGTGTTGGCCGGCCACTCGTGCATGAGGATGATCTGGCCGTTGGTGAGTCGGGAGACGGCCTGCACGATCGCGTCGGTGCTCGCGCCGTTCCAGTCCTGCGAGTCGACGTCCCAGATGATCTCGGTCAGCCCGTACTTGGCCTCGACCGTGCGCACGGTCGCGTTGGTCTCGCCGTACGGGGGCCGGAACAGTACCGGTGTCCCACCGCCGGCGGCGGCGACGGCGGACTGGGTGCGGGAGATCTCCGAGTCGATCTGCGCCTGGGTCTGCTGGGTCAGATGCGGGTGGGTGTAGCTGTGGTTGCCGACCCACATGCCCGCGCTCACCTCGGCCCGGACCTGGGCCGGGTAGGCGGCCGCGTACTGGCCCTCGTTGAAGAGGGTGGCCCGCAGCCCGTTCGCCTTGAGGGCGCTGAGCAGGCCCGGCGTGTGGGCGGTGGACGGCCCGTCGTCGAAGGTGAGACCGACGTAGCCGGCGCAGGTGGCGGAGTGGGCCGGGCCGGCGCCGAGGGCGAGCGTGCCCGCGGCGGCCAGCACGAGGGCGGCGGCGGTCGCCAGCACGGGGCGTGACGGGCGCTCCGATACGGCACTCATCACGCCACCGTGATGGTGGAGCTGCCGCTGCTCTGGTAGCCCTCGGTCGCGAGGATCTGGTAGTAGCTGAAGCCGCCGAGGGACATGCCGGCCCTGGCCCAGGCGTCGAAGTGGTTGCCGGTGGTGATGGTGCCGCCGGTGCGCTTCGACTGGCGGACGCTCCAGTACTGGTTGAAGGTCTTGGTGCCTTCGACGGACGGGGCGTTGTACCGCGTCGTCAGGTAGATGTCGTAGGTACCGCCGTCGCTGGTGACGCTGCCCTTGTACGTGCCGGTGGGCCGGTAGGTGCCCCAGTTGTCGACGATGTAGTACTCGACGAGCGGGTTGGACGTCCAGCCGTAGAGGGACAGGTAGCCGTTGCCGGACGGGCTGAAGCTGCCCGAGTAGGTCACGTTGCGGCGGGCGCCGGTGCTCCAGCCCTTGCCGCAGACGAAGTTGCCGGTGTTGCGCCAGCTGGTGCTGTAGGTGCCGCCGGAGCCCAGGGTCATGGAGACGGTGCCCTGCGCGTCGGTCCAGAACGAGTAGTAGTAGCCGTTGTTGGTGCCGGTCTGGTTCGTGGTGATGACGGTGGCGGCGCGGGCGGTGCCGGGCAGGGCCAGCCCGGCGGCGGCGCCCAGCAGCAGGGCGCCGGCGCTCCGGCGGCTCAGTGCGTGGTCGAGCGGGTTCATGCGGTGCCTCCTCGTATGGGCCTGTGCGGGTGTGGCTTGGTGGGGAGTGTTGGTCTGCCCATGTCACCTGTCAACAGTTTCGGTAATTATTTCGAAACCTTCGCTGCACTCGATCATCTATTTCCGCACTTCACATCCCAGACAGGTGCATCGGCGAGCAGATCTGTCGACAATCGACCAACTCAAGATCAGAACAATGGGCACCAAGTCATCGAATGTTTCGATGTCCCAAGCGAATGCTGCCGCGGACGTCGGAACATGCCGCTGAGTGGAGCAATCCCCGGCGCGGCGGGCGGCGGCCCGAGAGGCTGGGCCTCTTGTCGAGATTCGTACGCCAGGAGCCCCGGGTGAGGCACGACGGTCGCAACTCAGCACTGCCCGCGCCCCCGGCGTGGATGCGCTGGCTTCCGGTCCTGTACGTCGTCGGTGTACTGCTGCTCGAACCGGTCACCCCGGTGCAGTGGCCGGTCAGCTTCGCGCTGATCGCCCTCCCCGTGGTGACCGCCTTCGCGCACCCGCCCGTCGCCGTCGCCTGCGCCACCGCCTTTGCCATCGGCCTCGAACTTTTACTGGCCGGAACCCCGTGCTGCGCAGGACGGGACGTCGGCTACATCGCGGAACGGCACTATGTCGCCGCCTACGCGTGTACGGCCCTGGTGGGCGCCCTGGGCACGATCCTGGCCGCGCACCGGATCCGCCGGGAACGCACCCTGGCCGACGTCAGGTCCGTGGCCGAGATCGCCCAGCGCGTCCTGCTCAGACCGGTCCCGTACCGGATCGGGAACCTGCTGCTGGAGAGCTTCTACCTGTCCGCCGCCGCGGAGGCACGGATCGGCGGCGACCTCTACGAGGCCGTGCCGACCGCGTACGGGGTCCGGCTGCTCATCGGTGACGTGCGCGGCAAGGGCCTGCTCGCGGTGGAGACCGCGGCCGCGATGCTGGGCGCGTTCCGTGAGGCCGCGCACGACGAAGCCGACCTCAACGCCCTGGTGGAGCGGGTGGACATCAGCATGACGCGCCGGGCGCACCAGCTCGGCGGCAGCGAGACGAGCGAGCGGTTCGTCACCGCCGTCTTCGCCGAGATCCCCGACGACGAGAGGATCGTCCGCGTCCTCAACTGCGGCCATCCGCCGCCGCTGCTCATCCGCCCCGGCGAGGTGAGCGAGCTGGACCGCGGGCGGTCGGGGCCGCCCCTGAACCTCGGCATGCTCGTCGGGGACCCCTATCGCGTCGACACCTACGACTTCGGCCCGGGCGACCAGCTGCTGCTCTACACGGACGGTGTCACCGAGACCCGTGACCCGGACGGTTCCTTCTATCCGCTGCTCCAGCGGCTGCGTTCGTGGGGACCGATGCCGCCCCCGGAGCTGCTGGAACGGCTCCATCAGGATCTGCTGGCCTACAGCGGCGACCAGTTGCAGGACGACACGGCCGCGCTCACCGCCTTTCTGCTGCCCGCGGGAGCCGTCGGCACGCAGGGCGGCGGCCACGACGGTGCTGCCGCCGGCGGGGTGGACGAACCGTCGGTGTGACGCGTGTGGTGAGGGTTCCGGGCCGGACTCGGTCAGGCCCCGTGGGGCAGATCACGGGTGACCACACTCCGCCACCGTGAGCTACCCCCACGCTGGTGCGGAGGTCAGCAGCCCGGCGAGAAGGCTGACGTGTTCTCGCTGGGCGCCGCACGGGCCTCGTCAGAGGAAGCTGACGCCCTGGGCCAGGGTGAGTTCGCCGGAGTAGTTGACCGTGTTGGTGGCCGCGCGCATGTACGCCTTCCAGGCGTCGGAACCGGACTCGCGGCCGCCGCCGGTGTCCTTCTCGCCGCCGAAGGCGCCGCCGATCTCCGCTCCGGACGTGCCGATGTTGACGTTGGCGATGCCGCAGTCGGAGCCGGCCGCGGACAGGAAGATCTCGGCCTCCCGCTGGTCCCGGGTGAAGATGCTGGACGACAGGCCCTGTGGGACGTCGTTGTGCAGCGCGATCGCCTCGTCGAGGGTGTCGTAGGTGAGGACGTACAGGATCGGCGCGAAGGTCTCCTCCCGTACCACCTCGGTCTGTTCGTCTACGCGCACGAGGACGGGCTCCGTGTAGGCGGCCGCCGGTGCCGCCTCCGCCAAGCGCCGGTTGCCGCCGGCCAGGATCTCGCCGCCCTGCGCCTGGACGCGGGCGAGGGCGTCGTGCATGGCGTCCAGGGCGGCGGTGGAGATGAGCGGGCCGACCAGCGTCGTGTCGTCGAACGGACTGCCGACGGGCAGCCGGCCGTAGACCGCGGTCAGGCGCTCGACCAGGGTGTCGGCGATGTCGCGGTGGACGATGAGGCGGCGCAGCGTGGTGCAGCGCTGGCCCGCCGTGCCGGCCGCGGCGAAGACGATGCTCTGGACGGCGAGGTCCAGGTCGGCGGAGGGGGCGACGATCGCGGCGTTGTTGCCGCCGAGCTCCAGCAGGCTGCGGCCGAACCGGGCGGCGACGCGCGGGCCGACCGCGCGGCCCATGCGGGTGGAGCCGGTGGCGCTGACGAGGGCCACCCGGGGGTCGTCGACGAGCCGCTCGCCGACCGCGCGGTCACCGAGCAGGAGGCGGTGTACGTCACGGGGCGCGCCGGTCTCGTCGGCGGCCCGGGCGAGCAGGTGGTGGCAGGCCAGGGCGGTCAGCGAGGTGAGCTCCGAGGGCTTCCAGACCACCGTGTCGCCGCAGACCAGGGCGACGGCGGTGTTCCAGGACCACACGGCGACGGGGAAGTTGAAGGCCGAGATGACACCGACCACGCCGAGCGGGTGCCAGGTCTCGGCCAGGCGGTGGCCGGGGCGTTCGGAGGCGATCGTGCGGCCGTACAGCTGCCGGGACAGGCCCACCGCGAAGTCGCAGATGTCGATCATCTCCTGGACCTCGCCGAGCGCCTCGGAGCGGATCTTGCCCGCCTCGACGGTGACGAGATCGGCCAGGTCGCCCTTGTGCTCACGCAGCAACTCCCCCAACCGGCGCACGAGTTCGCCCCGACGCGGGGCGGGTGTGGTGCGCCAGGTCAGGAAGGCGGTACGGGCGGCGGCGAGGGCCTGCTCGATGTCGTCGCCGGTGGCGGCCTTCAGCCCGAAGAGGTGCTCGCCGGTGACGGGGGTGCGGGCCGGGAAGTCGTCGCCCTCCGCGACCCGCACGCCGATGGTCCGCAGGCACTCCCGGGCGCGGGTGCGCAGGTCGTCCGTGGTGGGCAGCGCGGTGCTGGTCATCGTGGGACCTCCAGGGGTGAGGGGTCAGCGGAGGGTGCCGGTGCGGCCCAGGGCGCGGGCGACCTGGGCGAGGGAGCGGTTCTGCTGCTGCTCGTAGAGGGCGAAGGGGTCGAGGACCTCGCGGCCGATCGCTCCGGAGAGCCAGTCGGCGTCGTAGGCGGTGCCCTGCTGGTCGTTGTCGCGGGTGCCCTCGCCGGTGAGGTTGGACTGGAAGATGCCGGCGGCGGAGCGGGGCAGGAAGTCCTCGTAGACGACGGGTTCGGCCACCACCCAGCCCTGCCGGACCAGGTCACCGACGTCGCCGGGCGGACCGCCGTCGTCGTGCGGCCGCCCGTCGGCGAGCCGGTAGGTGAAGTACGCGAGGCCCCGCGCCGCGAGTTCCGCCTCGCTGCCGGGCATGTGCCGCTCCCAGACGGCGCGCGCGAGGTCGTCGCGCGCCGCCGTGGGGTGCTGGGACGCCTGCTCGTCGACGCGGCCGAGGAGTTCGTCGTAGTGGGCCCGTCCGGTGCGGGTGAGGGCGATGCCGCGGGCCTCGACCTCGCCGAAGCGCACCCGCAGGGAGCCGCTGACGACGTCGCCGTCCTCGGTGCGCATCGGCCGGGATTCGGCCAGGGCACGGAAGGAGGTCTGGCGCAGCAGGACGTCGGGGCCCTTCCAGGCCGGCGGCCCCTGGATGGTGTCGATCATCTCGATACCGCGGTCCGTCATACGGCGGTACAGCTCGTCGATGTCCAGGACGCGCGGGGTGAGGTGGTTGATGTGCGTGCCGCGGACCCCGCCGATGTCGGCGGCGACGGCGGAGACCCGCTCCAGGGTCCGGTACCAGGCCCGGTCCACCGGTTCCCTGGACAACTCGAAGACCCGCACGGCCAGTCGGAGGAAGCGTTCGGCGTTGTCCGCCGGCAGTTCGCGCTCGGCCGCGGCGCGGTCGGCCAGCGTGAGCAGCTCCGGGGGAAAGAGTTCGCGGCCGGCCAGGAAGGTCTCCAGGCGTGCGCGCAGGTCGGGGTCGAAGAAGCGCGGGTCGGCGACGGTGAGCATGGAGGTGAACACCCGGAAGGGGTTGCGGGCGAGTTCCGCGCCGTCGACCGGCCGGAAGGCGGTGGAGACGACGGGGACGGCACTGGCGGCGGCCTCCCGCAGGTCGTAGAAGCCGACCGGGTGCATGCCGAGGGCGCCGAAGACCCGGGCGACCTGGGTCAGTTCGAGCGGGGTGCCGACGCGGATGGCGCCGTGCCGCTCAGCGGTCACCCGGCCGATGGAGCCGAGGCGTTCGGCGTCGGCTCCCCGGGCCCGCAGGACGTCCTCGTTGACCTCGCGCGCGACGTCCACCAGTGTCGTGTACGCGGGCACCTCCCGGCCGTACATCTCCGACAGCCGTTCCGCGAACGCGGCTCGCAGCTGCCATTGACTGATCGTTGACATGGTTCGGCCTTCCGGGCGGGCGACGGCACGGCGATCATGTCTTCGATGGTCGCCGACCGGCCCCCTGCCGTACAGATGGCAGGGCCGCGCGCGCGAGGCGGTCGTGGCACTGTCGGAAACTCGCTGGACCGATCCTCACCTGTGATCCCTACGATATGACCGCAAGACAACTATGCGACCGGCCCCTCGGAATGCGGGCCGGTCGGGGTCGCCGATGCCAGGGTCCGCTCCCCGGGCTGCGGTGATCTTCCTACCCAGGAGGACCTTCCGCATGTTCCGACGTATTGGCACTGCCGTCGTCCGACATCCTGTCTGGACGATCGTGGCCTGGCTGATCGCGGCGGTGGCGATCGTCGCCACCGCCCCGAGCCTGCCCTCGAACAGCGACGAAAGCAGTTTCCTGCCCAAGAGTTACGAGTCGATCAAAGCGGCCGATCTCCAGCAGAAGGCGTTCCCCAGCGCCTTCACGCCGTCCGCGATCGCGCTGTACCAGCGCACCGACGGCGGCAAGCTCAGCCAGGCCGATCTGAAGGACGTCGCCCGGATCACCACCGAACTGGGCGGCAAACACATCGATCAGGTACAGAAGGTCGTCCCCGGCCCGCCGTCCAAGGACGGCAGGTACACCCTGACCCTGGTGCAGATGGACAGCAAGAAGGCGGGCCAGCCCGTCCAGGCGGACGCCGCCAAGGTGTTGCGTGACGACGTCAAGCAACTGGCCAAGGGCACGGACCTGGAGGTCAAGCTCGGCGGTTCGGCCGCGCAGGCGCTGGACCAGCAGGACTCGTCCAAGCGCGGTGAGGCGCTGATCGGCATCGGCACCTTCGTGATCATCCTGGTCACCCTGCTGATCATCTTCCGGGCGCCGATCCTGGCCTTCCTGCCGCTTCTGCTGATCGGCGTGGTGTCGGCGATCGCCAACGGGCTGATCGCGTACGCCACCAAGCTGTTCGGCCTGCAGGCCAACAGTTCCGTCTCGTCGATCCTGATCGTCGTGCTCTTCGGCGTGGGCACGGACTACTTCCTGTTCCTGATGTTCCGTTACCGCGAACGCCTGCGCGCGGGTGACGAACCCAAGCAGGCCATGATCAACGCGGTCGACCGGGTCGGTGAGGCCATCGCCTCGGCGGCCGGCGCGGTCATCATCGCCTTCCTCGCGCTGGTGCTGTCCACGCTGGGCTTCCTCAAGCAGATGGGCCCGGCGCTGGCCATCTCGGTCTCGGTCACCCTGATCGCGGGGCTGACCCTGATCCCGGCCGTGGTCTCGCTCATCGGCCCGAAGGTGTTCTGGCCCTCGAAGTCCTGGCAGCAGGAACCGGCCAACGCGCGTTTCGCGGCCCTGGGCCGTGGGGTGCAGCGCCGCCCGGCGCTGACCGCGGTGGTCTCCGGTCTGGTCCTGCTCGTGCTGTCGCTCGGCACGCTCGGCTACAAGGCCACGTTCGACCTGGCGTCGGGCTCCATGCCCAAGACCAAGGAGTCCATGGTCGTCCAGGACGAGATGCAGACGGCGTACTCGGCGGGTGCCGCGGCGCCCACCGACGTCTATCTCTCCAGCAGCGACGGCAAGCCCCTGGACAAGTCCGCGTTCGACGCCTACGCCTCGAAGCTCGGCGCCGTGGACGGGGTCGCGAACGCCCGGATGAGCCAGGTGAACAAGGCCGGAACCACGGCGGACTTCACCGTCACACTCAAGTACGAGGCGTCCACGGACAAGGCGATCGACGCCGTGGGCCGGGTGCGGGACGTCGCGCACGCCGACGCCCCCGAGGGCACCGAGGCCGTGGTGGGCGGCATGTCCTCGATCTACAAGGACATCGACTCGGCGGTCAACCACGACTACCGGACGGTGTTCCCCGTCGCCGCGCTGCTGATCATGGTGATCCTGGGGCTGCTGCTGCGCAGCGTGGTCGCTCCCTGGTACCTGATCGCCTCGGTGGGGCTGGGCTTCGGTGCCACGCTCGGCGCCACGGTCTGGATCTTCCAGGAGGCGCAGAACAAGCCGGGGCTGATGTTCATGCTTCCGGTGATCATGTATCTCTTCGTGGTCGCCATCGGCACGGACTACAACATCCTCATGATCGCCCGGCTCCGTGAGGAGGCCCGTGAGGGCCGTGAGCCGCGCGAGGCGGCCGGGATGGCGCTGCGGCACGCGGGGCCGACGGTGGCCGCGGCGGGCTTCATCCTGGCGGCGACCTTCGCCACGATGATGCTGGCGGGCAACGCGCTGCTCACGGAGATGGGCTTCGCGGTCTCCTTCGGTATCGCGGTCGCCGCGTTCGTCATGGCGATGTTCTTCACCCCGAGCCTCACCGCCCTCATCGGCCACGCCGCTTGGTGGCCGGGCCATGCCGACCGGGCGGAGCCGGGGGCGGACGCCGGCTCCTCTCCCGCCGCGGACGACGAGTACCAGGCCACAGGGCGTCGCGCCTAGGGCCTGTCTGACAATAGGGGCGTCGGGCGCGGGCCGGTGAGGGCTCGCGCCCGCGCGGCGGAGCCGCCCGGAGGGCGGCCTCGCGACGTCAGGTGCGGGCACGCGGCGGGCCGGCCACCGGAGCCGGGCCGCCGCGCCGTGAGGACGGTGCTACGCCGCGAGAGCGTGACCGGGATGCAGGACGACCTTGGTGTAGCCCTCGATTCGCTGGTCGAACTTCTCGTACGCGCCGGGTGCGTCCTCCAGGGGCAGTTCGTGGGAGACCACGAAGCTGGGCTTGGCCCGCCCGGCGATGATCAGGTCGCGCAGCTGCCGGTTGTACTGCTTGACGTTGCACTGGCCGGTGCCCATCCGCTGGCCCTTCTCGAACATCCTGCCTATCGAGACCAGCAGCTGGCCGTGCTTGGCGTGCTCGTCGGGCCCGCCCGGGTCGGACGGGACGTACAGGCCCGGTATGCCGAGCATGCCGGTCGGCCGTACCGTCTCGACGAGGGTGTTGAGGACCACGGCGGGCTCCTCGTGGCTGGCGTCGGGCGACTGGGCCTGGTAGCCGACGGCGTCGACGCCCTTGTCGGTGCCCTCACCTCCGGTCTGTGCCTTGATCTGCTCGGCCGGGTCGCCCTTGCTGAAGTCGATCGGTATCGCCCCGATCTCCTCGGCCTTGGCGAGCCGCTCGGGCACCCGGTCGACCGAGAACACCTTGGCGGCGCCGCGCAGCAGCGCGGAGTACGCGGCCATCAGCCCGACCGGGCCGGCCCCGAAGACGGCGACGCTCTCGCCGGGGGTCACCTGGGCCAGCTCACAGCCGTGGTAGCCGGTCGGGAAGATGTCGGCGAGCAGCACGAAATCGGTCTCGAACTCCTCGCCCGGCGGCAACTTCAGGCAGTTGAAGTCGGCGAACGGCACCCGTAGCAGCTCCGCCTGACCGCCCTCGTAGGGGCCCATGGCCACATATCCGTAGGCTCCGCCGGCGAAGCCCGGATTGACCGTGAGGCAGAAGCCGGTCTTGCCGGCCAGGCAGTTCTTGCAGAATCCGCAGGCGACGTTGAACGGCATGACCACGCGGTCGCCCTTGGACAACGAGGACACACCGGGGCCGATCTCCTCGACTATGCCGAGGTTCTCGTGTCCGAAGACGATGCCCGACTCGGCGGCCGTACGGCCCTCGTACATGTGCAGGTCGGATCCGCAGATGGCGGTCGACGTGACGCGTACCAGCACGTCGTTCGGGTGCTGGATGCGCGGATCGTCGACGTCCCTGACCGCGACGCTGAAGGGCTTCTCATACACAACGGCTTTCACCCTGGTTCACCTCCGCGTGGAACGCCCGGACACGACGACGGACCGCACAGACCGAGGCTCTGACCAGGAGAAACATGTCGAGACGGAGCCCCCGGTCCATGCCGCAACCCTAGGCGCTCGTGTTTCACCATCGGATACTTCCAGAAAACGCCGGTCCCGCAGGCGCTGCAACCCCCGGGGCGGATCGCCGGCCCGGACAGCCGGTCCGGACAGCCGGTCGCCGGCCGCGCGCCGCGCCGCCGCGGCGTCTCCGCCGCCCCGGCCGCCAGGGCCGGGCGTGACGACGCGCGCGGGCAGGCCCTGACGGCCGCGGGCGCCGCGCTCAGCGCCGACGTCGTCCGACGGGTTGGACGACTCCCTACTGCTCGCCGGGGGCGGGTACGCACGGGTGCTGGAGGACTGGCGGCCCGGGCCGTCCCCGGTCGGCGACCGTGGCCGTGGTGTCGTGGGCCAGCCGGGGGTCGACCTCGATGGACCCGGCCCTGTTGCTACGCGGACGGCCCACCGCCGAGATGCTCTGCGGCGCACCCGACGGGGCCTGGCGGCCGCACTGGACGCTGCCGCACGACGGCGTGGACGTCCCCGGCGACCACTACCCGGTACTCCACCAGGACGCCGACAGCACGGCCTCGGCGATCCGCGCCTGGCTGCCCCGCTGACCGCCCAGGACCACGGACCGTCACACCTGTCCCGGCTCCCCTGTGACACACACCCCGGGCGGGCGACGCCGTCGCCGCGGGCGTGGGCGCGCGGTGCCTGCGGGCGTGGGCGCGCGTCCCTGCGTGAGTGGGCGCCCGGTGCCTGCGGGCGTGGGCGCGCGTCCCCGCGTGAGTGGGCGCCCGGTGCCTGCGGGCGTGGGCGCCCCATGTCTAGGGTGTGAGCCATGGACGCCAGTACAACGCCCCTTGCTCCGGCCGCCGTTGACCCCGCGGAGCTGCTCGCCGACCCGTACGCCGTGTACGCCCGGCTCCGGGAGGCCGGGCCCGTGCACCGCGTCGCCGGAACCGACGGGCTGCCGGCCTGGCTGGTGACACGGTACGAGGACGTGCGGCAGGCCCTCGCGGACCCCCGGCTCTCGCTCGACAAGGCCCACGCGAAACCCGGCGGCTACCGGGGGCTCGCCCTGCCGCCCGCCCTCGACGCCAACCTGCTGAACATGGACCCGCCGGACCACACCCGCGTCCGGCGCCTGGTGTCCCAGGCGTTCACCCCGCGTCGTATCGCCCTCCTCCGGGAACCCGTCCGGCGGACCGCCGACGCGCTGCTCGACGCCATCGAACCGCTCGGCCGTACCGACCTGATCGCCGGCTACGCCGCACCGCTGCCCATCGCCGTGATCTGCGAGCTGCTGGGCGTGGCCGAGGAGGACCGGCCGGACTTCCGGTCCTGGACCGACGCCCTCGTCATCCCCGACCCCGCACGGCCCGAGCGGGCGAAGGAGGCGGTGAAGGCACTGCTCGCCTTCTTCGCCAGGCTGCTCGCCGGCAAGCGCGCCGAGCCCGCCGACGACCTGCTCTCCGCGATGATCGCCGTACGGGACGAGGAAGACCGGCTCAGCGAGGACGAGTTGATGTCCCTGGCCTTCCTCATCCTGTTCGCCGGATACGAGAACACCGTCCACCTCATCGGCAACGCGGCCCTCGCCCTCCTCCTCAACCCCTCCCAACTGGCCGCGCTGCGCGCCGATCCCGCCCGGATCGGCCCGGCCGTGGAGGAACTGGCCCGCTACGACGGCCCCGCCCCGCTCGCCATCCGCCGTTTCCCCACCGAGGACGTCACCATCGGCGGGGTCACGGTCCCGGCGGGCGAGACGGTGCTGCTGTCCCTGGCGGCGGCCCACCGCGACCCGCGCCGCTTCCCCGAACCCGACCGGCTCGACATCGGCCGCGACACCACCGGGCACCTGGCGCTCGGCCACGGCATCCACTACTGCCTCGGCGCACCGCTCGCCCGCCTGGAGACCGAGATCGCCCTGGCCGCGCTGCTGGAACGCCTCCCCGGCCTCGAACTCGACGCGCATGTAGGCGAGTTGCGCTGGCGTCCCTCGATGCGCACCCGTGGCCTACTCGGCCTACCCGTGCGGTACTGAGCGGTTCCGGCGGGAGAAAGGGCGCACCTCCGGGAAGCGGTCCGTCAGGGCTGCACCGGTATAGCCACGCAGTCGGCGGTCGAAAAAGGCGGCGAGGCAGGCCCGTTGGGCGATGATCGCGCGCCCCGGGGCGATGGTGCCGATGTTCTCGACGACCGTCTTGCGGGGCAGGCCGAGCTGTTGGGCGATCATCGGGATCATCGCCTCCGCGTCGGTGTACGTCGCGTGTTCGGCGCCACGCAGGGTCAGGCCCTCGCCCCGGCCCCGGCTGTGCCGCCACAGGGCGTTCCACGAGGGCACCGTGCTCAGGTCGTTGCCGTCCTTGCCGACCAGCAGGAACGGGCGGTCGAGCCCCTCGGCGGCGACGGAGGAGAGGTAGCCGGAGTCGCTGTCCTCCTGGACGTACGCGAGGACGCCGTCGAAGTCGGCCGCCGCGGCGATACGCCGGTCGTCGTGCATCGCCTGCAACGCGGTGAAGCCGCCGGCCGAGTGGCCGAACATGCCGAGACGGTCCCAGTCCGGCAGCCCGCGCACTTCCCCGGGCAGCGCACCGGGTAGCGCGTCGAGGAGGAATCGGGTGTCGGCCACCCGTACGGCCATCGTCTTCCTCAGCAGCGCCCTGATGCGCGCCGGGTCCGGATACGCCGTGTCGAACTCGGCGGGCAGCACCGTGCGTTCGACCCGGCCGTCGGGGAACTGGACGGCCGAGGCGTCGTAGGTGTGGTCGAGCGTCACCACGACATAGCCACGGGAGGCGAGGTCGTCGCAGAGGGTGGTACCCAGGGAACGCGGGTCACCGGCGCCGGGCGAGTAGCAGACGACCGGGTACGGGCCCCGGTCCCGGTCGGCCGGGGCGCCTTCGTACGCGTGGGTGCGGGTGGCTGCCCAGTCCACCTTGTCGCCGGGGACATGGGCGAGGTTGTTGACGGCGGCGAATCCGGCGGCCTCCCCCGGCAGCATCTGGGGTGCCCGGCGGTACCCGCCGACGGCGTGCGCCGGGTAGCGGATGCCGATCATCAGCTCCCGGTACGGCCGGGTCGGGACCCAGGGATCGGCACGTGAGGTGTCGACGAGGCGCAGGGAGACCGTCCCCACCGGGTGCGGTCCGCTCGGCGCGGGCAGTTTCAGCCGTACCGGCACGGCCTTGTGTGGCGTCGCCGCCGACGCCGTGCGGGTGTTGACGGCGGACAGGGTGGCGGCGGCGACGGCGTTCAGGACTGCGGCGCGGCGAGTGAGCACGGCAGGGTCTCCTTGACAGCGGCTGTTCGGCGACTCCTCCCAGTTTTGTGGATCTCACCGGTCGCGACCATCCGGCCTGCCGGTCACCGCACCGGGGGGTTGGCCGGACCCCGGGCCGGGGGCGCACAGCCGGTCCGGCGCCGGGACGGCGGGGTCAGGAAGGTGGTCAGGAAGCGGTGAGGCGCAGGTAGTCGAGGTTGAAGCCGCCGGTCTCGCAGTAGACGGTGACCGTCTGTTCCCCGGCCCGGAGGGCGACGGGTACGTGCACCGACTGGTAGCTCGCCCAGCCGCCCGTGGACGGCACGGACGCCGTCGCCAGGGTCGTACCGCTGTCGTCGCGAAGGGACACGGCGTTCGCCGCGGTGGCCGTTGTGCCGTTGGCAACGCGCAGTTCGAGATCGTACGAGCCGTTGGTCGGCACCTCGACGCGGTACGTCAGCCAGTTGCCGGCGGCGGTCCAGCCCACGTTCCTGCCGCCGCTGGCGGCCGGGTTGCTCTCGATGAAGTTGCCGCCGTCGGCCGGCCAGCCGTGCTGGCCCGTGTACCCCTCGGCCTCGATCTTCGCCCCCACGGGTGCCGCGTGCGGGCGGACGGTCAGGTGGAGGGTCACCTGGTCGTGGGCCCTGCCGTCGGTGGCGTAGAAGGTCAGGTCCCGCTCGCCGGTGGCCGTCGGCCGGATCGTGACCAGGCCGGTCGCCGGGTCGAGGGTGACGCCGTCGGGCAGTTCGGTCGCGTAGTAGGAGAGCCGGTCGCCGTCCCGGTCGGTGGCCTTCAACTGCACCTGGGCGGTGCCGTACTGGTCGGCGACGATGTCCGCGACCGGGGCGAGGACCGGGGCGTGGTCGCGGGAGCCCGTGGCGGCCTTGCCCTGCCACCGGTAGGTGGCGAAGGAGCCCGCGGGTACGTTCACGACGAACGTCTGGTCACCGACGACCATCCGGACCCTGCGGTCGGATCCGGCGCCGTTGCCGAGGACGGCCACGTAGCCGCCGTCGCGGGTCCGGTAGACGACATTACTGACGCCGTCCGCCGCGGCGCTGGACTCAAGGCGTACGTCACCGGGTGAGAGGTACTTCGCGAACTGGCCCAGCTGGTACAGCTCGTCGCGGACCGTGAACTCCTTGGTGCCGGTGTTCACCGTGACCAGCCGGTCGGGCCACTTGGTGGTGGCCGCGACCTCGTCCCAGTCGATGTTGTTGTCGCGCGACGGCGTCCAGTGCAGGGTGCCGCCGTCCTGGTCGGTGGTCTGGGCCCACAGGATGTAGGAACCGGCGTCGAGGCGGAAGTCGTCGAGGACGGTCGAGGGCGACAGGTCGCTGGTCTCCGTGAGCTGGACCGGCTTACCGGTCTGCTCGTAGGCGTCGCGCATGACGGTCGGGTCGCCCCAGTACGGGTGGAAGGCGATGGCATCCGCCGCCTTGCGGACCTGGGCGCCGGTCACCGAGCCGTCCGGGGCGTCCTCGAAGATGCGGTAGTAGTTCTTCGTCGCCGTGCTGTTGGGGTCGCGCCAGTCCCAGAAGTTGAAGTCGTGCACGTACAACTGGGTGGTGCCCAGGTGGGCGGCACGGAGTTCCCGCTTGATCGCCAGGGCCAGCTTCTGCTGCTGGGCGACGCTGATGTCCATGGCCGGGTAGACGACGTCCATGCCCGGCTCGTTCAGCAGGGTCAGCGCGTCCACGCGGATGCCCTGCCGGGCGTAGGCCTGGACGTACTTGACGTAGTACCGGGCGAACACCCCGATGCAGTCGTCCCGCAACTTGCCGACCTGGTAGTAGTTCGTGCTGCTCCCGGGCTTGAGGGCGACCTCGCCCAGGAACCGGTTGTTCGTCTTCATCCAGGCGGGCGCGCTCCACGCCGACGCGAAGAACGTGGCGTGGGGGTTGTAGCGCTGGATGAGTTTGATGGTGTCGACGATGTGCAGGTCGAGGTCCCGCCGGATGGAGAAGTGCTTCAGGCCGAAGTCCTCGGTGACTCCGGCGGGCAGGTCGTCCTCGGACCAGAACGGGAGATGCTCGATGAGATCGGGGCTGCCCATCGTCAGCCGGAAACGGTCGAGTCCCGCGCCGTCCTCGGGGTCGACAAGGAGCCGGATGGCTTTGGCACGTTCACCGGGGGTGAGCTTCCACAGGTTGGACACGCTCGTCTCGTCCAGGGAGAAGCCGATGCCGGTGTACCGCTGCCGGAGGGCGCTGGGGTCGGCGACCACGGTGGCGTCGACGGGGCCGCCGGTGTCCGTGCCCGTCCTGACGATCGGCAGGGGACGCCAGGCCTGCGCATCGCCGGTGGAGTAGGTGCCGGTCACGACCTGGCCGTGCGCGGTGCGCCCGCTCGCCGCCCGGTCGGCCTGCGCGGTCGTGCCCGCGCCGATGAGTGGCAGTGTCATGACAGCTACGGCCGCGATCGTGGTGAGCGTACGTCTCACAGCTGCTCCTGGGCTCTGGTGGGTCGGGGGTGTGCCGTGCCGAACCGGAGGCGCGTGACCGCTGTCACCAACGGCACACAGAGAACGCCGACTGAGATCCAAGCAATGTCCCCGATGTTAAGTCAAGGCGTGAAGAAAGGGTTTCGGTGTCCGAGGCGACCGCGGGCCGGCTGATCTCCGGGTAGGCGCGCGCCGGAACGGGAGTCCCGTCCGGTGGTGGTCATGTTCGCCGGGCTGACGGTCGCGAACGTGCCCGGTGTGCCGTTCGGCGCGCTGGTGGGCGAGCGTTGGGGAAGGGTGTTCGCGGCGGGACCGGGTACTCGGCGGCCACGGGAAAGCGAGTCGGACATCGACAGCATCCCGGTGACGAGCCGTTTCCGACGAGGAGGAACAGATGAGCACGGTCAGGAAAGCCGTGGACGTCGCCGTCCCGGTCCACACGGCCTACAACCAGTGGACCCAGTTCGAGGACTTCCCGAACTTCATGGAGGGCGTCGAGGAGGTCAGGCAGCTCGACGACCGGCACAACCACTGGACCACGAAGATCGGCGGGGTACGGCGCGAGTTCGACACCGAGATCGTCGACCAGTTGCCGGACGACCGGATCACCTGGCGGGTGATCGAGGGTGACGTCCGGCAGCGGGGATCCGTCCGGTTCGAGCCGCTGGACGAGACGCACACCCGGGTCGAGCTCACGATGGACGTCGAGCCCAGCGGCATGGTCGAAAGGGGTGCCGACGCACTCGGCCTGATCGACCGCCGCGTCAACGGGGACCTCAGCCGCTTCAAGGACTACATCGAGCGGCGCGGAGGCGAGAGCGGCGCCTGGCGCGGTCGCATCCGCCCCGGCAATCCCGGCTCATCCCTCTGAGGACTCGGGGAAGACTCCGAGAACGGTCATACGACCCCCGGCCTCGGGCCCCCCCGGGGCCGCGGGGCGGGGGGGGGCGGGGGCGGGGCAGGCCCCCCCCGCCGCGGCGCCGGGTGGGTGGGTGGGGCCCCCCCCCCGCCCGCCCCCGCGCCGCGCCGCTAGTACGCCGTTCCAAGATTTTCTTCCCCGGACCGTCGGCGGCGACGACCCGGGCCG
>NZ_JBFBBR010000037.1:0-12110 GCF_040682795.1 Streptomyces sp. NPDC051105
GTCGCGGCGCCCTGCTCCACCGTCTTCTGCGGCGGCAGGGTGAGTTCGCCCGAGGCGATGAACGCGGCGACCTGCTGCATGTCCATGTGCCGACCGGGCCCTCGGTCACTGGGCGGCCAAGCCGCCGTTTCGCTCGTTCGGCTCCAGGTCGAACTCGCCGTCCCGGGCGCCCAGCACGAAGGCCCGCCACTCCGCCTCCGTGTACCGCAGCACGGTCTCCGGATCGAGCGACGACCGCATGGCCACCGCACCCTCGGGCAGATACGCGATCTCGACCCGCTCCTCGTCCTGCTCGGTGCCGGGCGCGCAGTGCCACTCGACGCCCGAGATGTCGAGCGCGTAGAGCTCGTCCCGTTCCCGCTCCTTGCGCGCCTTCATCTCCTCAGCCGTCTCGCTCATCCCGCGGCGACCCCTTCCCGACGACGTACGTACCCTGTGACGGTCACACTACTGGCGGTCGCCCTGTCTTCGGCCGTATCGCCCGGTCCGAGACCGTCCCGGACATTCCTGTACTCCGGCACTGGTACCCTGGTCGACGGCCGTTTGTGTACGCACCCCCGGAGTCCCCCGTGGACCCCTGAGGCCGCGCCCAGCGGATCCCCGCCTCCCGAGTAACGGAAGCTCCCCCGAGATAAAGACCGGGGGCACTCGGTGGCCACTCAAGGACTACGAGGAGTACGCGTGTCGCTCGACGCCGCTACGAAGAAGCAGATCATCACCGAGTTCGGTACCAAGGAGGGCGACACCGGCTCCCCCGAGGTCCAGGTCGCCATGCTGTCGCGTCGGATCTCCGACCTGACGGAGCACCTCAAGGTCCACAAGCACGACCACCACTCCCGTCGTGGTCTGCTGATCCTGGTCGGTCAGCGCCGCCGCCTCCTGCAGTACCTGGCGAAGAAGGACATCCAGCGCTTCCGTGCGCTGGTCGACCGCCTGGGCATCCGCCGCGGTGCGGCGGGCGCCAAGTAAGACGCCGTGAAGGGAGCGGTTCCCGGAGACACCCGGGGCCGCTCCCTTTGCCGTACATGCGGAAACGTGCGGAGTGTCACTCACGCTTTGTAGTGTGGTAGCACAACGCAATACGCACGACACAGAACGACGTACGACACAGAGCAACGCCGTACGACCCAGAACGAGGAGAAGCGCACCTAAGCCGCCGCCGGTCCTCGGTAGTGGCCCCCGGGGGAAGCGAGCCCCGGGTGCTTCGATCGAAGACCGGCCCGCACCTCACGGCGCGCTTCTCCGTAACCGTCCCCCTGCCACACGGGCCGCGCGGGACGAAAGACGACAAGTAACGGAGAAAACGCTAGTGGAGAACGAGACCCACTACGCCGAGGCCGTCATTGACAACGGCTCCTTCGGCACCCGCACCATCCGCTTCGAGACGGGCCGCCTGGCCAAGCAGGCCGCCGGCTCCGCCGTGGCGTACCTGGACGACGACACCATGGTGCTGTCGGCCACCACCGCCTCCAAGAACCCCAAGGACCAGCTCGACTTCTTCCCCCTCACGGTGGACGTCGAGGAGCGGATGTACGCCGCCGGCAAGATCCCCGGCAGCTTCTTCCGCCGTGAGGGCCGGCCGTCCGAGGACGCCATCCTCACCTGCCGCCTGATCGACCGCCCGCTGCGCCCGTCCTTCAAGAAGGGCCTGCGCAACGAGATCCAGGTCGTCGCCACCATCATGGCGCTCAACCCCGACCACCTGTACGACGTCGTCGCGATCAACGCCGCGTCCGCGTCCACCCAGCTGGCCGGTCTGCCCTTCTCCGGCCCGATCGGCGGCGTCCGCGTCGCGCTGATCAACGGCCAGTGGGTCGCGTTCCCGACGCACACCGAGCTCGAGGACGCCGTCTTCGACATGGTGGTCGCCGGTCGCGTCCTGGAGGACGGCGACGTCGCGATCATGATGGTCGAGGCCGAGGCCACCGAGAAGACCATCCAGCTGGTCCAGGGCGGCGCCGAGGCGCCGACCGAGGAGGTCGTCGCCTCCGGTCTGGACGCCGCGAAGCCCTTCATCAGGGTGCTCTGCAAGGCCCAGGCCGACCTCGCCGCGAAGGCCGCCAAGCCCACCGGCGAGTTCCCGATCTTCCTCGACTACCAGGACGACATCCTGGAGGCGCTCTCCGCCGCCGTCCGCCCGGAGCTCGCCGCCGCGCTGACCATCGCGGCCAAGCAGGAGCGCGAGGCCGAGCTGGACCGCGTCAAGGGTCTGGCCGCCGAGAAGCTGCTCCCGGAGTTCGAGGGCCGCGAGAAGGAGATCTCCGCCGCGTACCGCTCGCTGACCAAGCAGCTGGTCCGTGAGCGCGTGATCAAGGAGAAGAAGCGCATCGACGGCCGCGGTGTCACCGACATCCGCACCCTGGCCGCCGAGGTCGAGGCCATCCCGCGGGTGCACGGTTCCGCCGTGTTCGAGCGTGGCGAGACCCAGATCCTGGGCGTCACCACCCTCAACATGCTCCGGATGGAGCAGCAGCTGGACACCCTTTCCCCGGTGACCCGCAAGCGCTACATGCACAACTACAACTTCCCGCCGTACTCCACCGGCGAGACCGGCCGCGTCGGCTCCCCGAAGCGCCGCGAGATCGGCCACGGCGCCCTCGCCGAGCGCGCCCTCGTGCCGGTCCTGCCGACCCGCGAGGAGTTCCCCTACGCGATCCGCCAGGTGTCCGAGGCGCTCAGCTCGAACGGCTCGACTTCCATGGGCTCGGTCTGCGCCTCCACCATGTCGCTGCTGAACGCCGGTGTGCCCCTGAAGGCCCCGGTCGCCGGTATCGCCATGGGCCTGATCTCCCAGGAGATCGACGGCGAGACGCACTACGTCAGCCTCACCGACATCCTCGGTGCCGAGGACGCCTTCGGCGACATGGACTTCAAGGTCGCCGGCACCAAGGAGTTCGTGACCGCCCTCCAGCTCGACACCAAGCTGGACGGCATCCCGGCCTCCGTCCTGGCCGCCGCCCTCAAGCAGGCCCGGGACGCCCGCCTCCACATCCTCGACGTGATGATGGAAGCGATCGACAAGCCGGACGAGATGTCCCCGAACGCCCCGCGGATCATCACCGTCAAGATCCCCGTGGACAAGATCGGCGAGGTCATCGGCCCCAAGGGCAAGATGATCAACCAGATCCAGGAGGACACCGGCGCCGAGATCACCATCGAGGACGACGGCACGATCTACATCGGCGCCTCCGACGGCCCGGCCGCCGAGGCCGCCCGCGCCACCATCAACGGCATCGCCAACCCGACGATGCCCGAGGTCGGCGAGCGCTACCTGGGCACGGTCGTGAAGACGACCACCTTCGGTGCGTTCGTCTCCCTGCTGCCCGGCAAGGACGGTCTGCTGCACATCTCGCAGATCCGCAAGCTGGCCGGCGGCAAGCGCGTGGAGAACGTCGAGGACGTCCTCGGCGTGGGCCAGAAGGTCCAGGTCGAGATCGCCGAGATCGACTCCCGCGGCAAGCTCTCCCTCATCCCCGTGATCGAGGGCGAGGAAGAGGCTTCCTCCGAGGACGCAAAGGACGACACCGACAAGTGACGTCGAGCAGCTCCACGACGACGGCCCGCACCTCTTCGGAGGCGCGGGCCGTCGCCCGTACCCAAACCCTGATCAAGGGCGAGAACGGCATCGGTACGGTCCGCAAGACCACCCTCCCCGGCGGCCTGCGCATCGTCACCGAGACCCTGCCCTCGGTGCGCTCCGCGACCTTCGGCATCTGGGCCCACGTCGGCTCCCGCGACGAGACCCCGGCCCTGAACGGCGCCACGCACTACCTGGAGCACCTGCTCTTCAAGGGCACCACGCGGCGCTCCGCCCTGGACATCTCCTCCGCCATCGACGCGGTCGGCGGCGAGATGAACGCGTTCACGGCGAAGGAGTACACGTGCTACTACGCGCGCGTGCTCGACACCGACCTGCCGCTCGCCATCGACGTCGTCTGCGACATGTTGACCGGCTCGCTGATCCTCGAGGACGACGTCAACGTCGAGCGGGGCGCGATCCTCGAAGAGATCGCCATGACCGAGGACGACCCGGGCGACTGCGTGCACGACCTGTTCGCGCACACCATGTTCGGCGACAACGCCCTCGGCCGCCCGGTCCTCGGCACGGTCGACACGGTCAACGCCCTCACCGCCGACCGCATCCGCCGCTTCTACAAGAAGCACTACGACCCCACCCACCTGGTGGTCGCGGCGGCCGGCAACATCGACCACAACAAGGTCGTACGACAGGTCCGCGCGGCCTTCGAGAAGGCCGGCGCCTTCCGGACCGCCGAGGCGGCCCCCATCGGCCCGCGCGCGGGCAGCCGCACCATCCGCACCTCCGGCCGCGTCGAACTCCTCGGCCGCAAGACCGAACAGGCGCATGTCGTCCTCGGCATGCCCGGTCTGGCCCGCACCGACGACCGCCGCTGGGCGCTCGGCGTGCTCAACACCGCCCTCGGCGGAGGCATGTCCTCCCGGCTCTTCCAGGAGGTCCGCGAGAAGCGCGGCCTGGCCTACAGCGTGTACTCGTACACCTCGGGCTTCGCCGACTGCGGCCTGTTCGGTGTGTACGCCGGCTGCCGGCCCTCGCAGGTCCACGACGTCCTCAAGATCTGCCGGGACGAACTGGACCAGGTCGCCGAGCACGGCCTGCCGGACGAGGAGATCGGCCGCGCCATCGGCCAGCTCCAGGGCTCCACGGTGCTCGGCCTGGAGGACACCGGCGCGCTGATGAACCGTATCGGCAAGAGCGAGCTGTGCTGGGGCGAGCAGATGTCCGTCGACGACATGCTGGCCCGGATAGCCGCGGTGACCCCGGACGAGGTCCGCTCGGTCGCCCGCGACATCCTGGGACAGCGCCCGTCGCTGTCGGTCATCGGCCCGCTCAAGGACAAACAGGCCGCACGCCTGCACGACGCCGTCGCCTGACACACCACCGGTAAGGAACGAAGAAGATGAGCAAGCTGCGCGTGGCGGTCCTGGGCGCCCGGGGCCGTATCGGTTCCGAGGCGGTCAAGGCGGTCGAGACCGCCGAGGACATGGAGCTGGTCGCCGCCCTCGGCCGGGGCGACAAGCTGGAGGCGCTGGCCGAGTCAGGCGCCCAGGTCGCGGTCGAACTGACCACACCCGCCTCGGTGATGGGCAACCTCGACTTCTGCGTGCGCCACGGCATCCACGCCGTCGTCGGCACCACCGGCTGGACCGACGAGCGCCTCGCGCAGCTGACGGGCTGGCTGGACCAGTCCCCGGAGACCGGCGTGCTCATCGCCCCGAACTTCTCCATCGGCGCCGTGCTGACGATGAAGTTCGCGCAGATCGCCGCGCCCTACTTCGAATCGGTGGAGGTCGTCGAACTCCACCACCCGAACAAGGCCGACGCCCCCTCCGGCACCGCCACCCGCACCGCCCAGCTCATCGCCGAGGCCCGCCGCGCGGCCGGCACCGCCCCGGCCCCGGACGCCACGGTGACGGCGCTGGACGGCGCGCGCGGCGCCGACGTCGACGGGATCCCCGTGCACGCCGTCCGCCTGCGCGGTCTCCTGGCCCACCAGGAGGTCCTGCTCGGCGGCGAGGGCGAGACCCTCACCATCCGCCACGACTCCCTCCACCACAGCAGCTTCATGCCGGGCATCCTGCTCGGCGCCCGCCGCGTGGTCACCACTCCGGGCCTGACCTTCGGCCTGGAGAACTTCCTGGACCTGGGCTGATACGAGACCTCTGACATGCGCGCGAAGCTCTCCTACGCCCTCACGGCCGCCGTCCTGGTCTTCTACTTCGTCCTGGTCGGCAGCCGGGGCGTGATGCTCATCCAGACCGGCACGGTCCTCACCGTCACCTTCGGGGTGGCGGTGCTGATCCTGCCGGTCATCGGCGTGTGGTTCCTGTGGAAGAACACCCAGTTCGTCCGCCGGGCCAACGCCCTCGCCGCGGAACTCGACGCCGAGGGCGGCCTGCCCGTGGACGAACTGAAGCGGACCCCCGGCGGCCGCATCGACCGGGACTCCGCCGACGAGGTCTTCGCCAAGCGCAAGGCCGAGACCGAGGCCGCCCCCGACGACTGGCGCAGCTGGTTCCGGCTCGCCGTCGCCTACCACGACGCCCGGGACACCCCGCGCGCCCGCAAGGCGATGCAGCGCGCCATCGCCCTGCACGACGGCAGGCCGCTGGAGGCCTGAGCCCCACCCCGCATACGCGACAGGGGCCGGTCCGCGTGATGCGGACCGGCCCCTGTCGCGTATGCCACCGGAGGGCGCTCAGCCGCGCCCGTACTCCGCCGCCCACGCCTCCACCGCGTCCGCGGCCCGGTCGAAGGCCGACGCCCGGCCCAGGAAGTCCATCCCGTGCGTGGTCAGCAACGGCTCCGTGCCGTCCGGCGACCTGTCCTTGGCTACGAGCGTCAGCGCCTGACCCTGCACCGTGCGCGGCAGCCCCAGCCAGCGGACCGGCTGCTGCGCCGTGCGCACCGAGACGACCCGCTTCCAGGGCACCGTGCGCGTGTACAGCAGACCGACCTGGCGCACACCACGCGCGCTCACCCACACGCCCATGCGCAGTATCCGCAGGGCGCCGACGATGATCAGCAGGGCGATGCCGAGGACGGCCCCGGCGGAGGAGAGCGAGCCGGTCAGGGCCAGCGCGACCGCCGCGAACAGCACGAACGAGGCGAGCAGCAGCCACAGGGCGGCCCCGCCCACACGCCACGGGCCGGGCCGGTAGGGGCGCCGCCAGCGGTCCCGGTCGTCGTGGGGCAGGGCGCTGTCGAGTGCCGCGTCATCGGAGCGGTCGGCCATCAGGAAGGGCAGGGGCACGGCTGGTCCTCACTCAATCCATGCATGGGCTGTGCCCGGTGAGGCTATCCGCCCGTGTCCCCGCTCACCACTCACGGGGGGCCGGAAGAGTCAGTGCCCCTGAGAGGCCTGCGACTGCTGGGTGCCGGTGCCGGACGGCGTGGACAGCGCCGGCATGCCCAGGACCAGTGAGCCCACTATGCCGGCGACGAGGGTCAGTCCGAGCAGCCAGCGCCCGGCTATCTGGCTCACGGACGACCGCTGACGGGGCGGGGGAGCGACATTGCTGCGGAACTCGTCGGCTTCGGCGAGGAAGGCGAACGGGACGGGCTGGCGCCTGGCGGCACCTCCCAGCGGTAGCTGGGGGAGGAACATCGGGGGCGTCTCCTCTCTGGAAGTGCGCGAAGGGATCGAACGAATCGCTCTCACCCACACAGACGAGCGAACGCAGCGATAGGTGCCCGGTTGCCCCGAATTCACAGAACTTCACCGAAGTTGGCCAAAGATGTCGCGCCCCGGTACCGAACGCCCTGATGTCGGTGCCGGGCCGTAGAGTGGGCGCCGCCCGAGAGAAGTGATGGAAGGACCCTCCGAGCCGTGACCGACACCCCCGCCGACGACCTCAAGCCAAGCTTCCGGAGCGATGTCACCGTCGAGCTGGTCAAGCACAGCGCGGCCGACTCCGACGTGCTGTGGGCCGCCCGGGTCTCCACCGCCGGAGAGCAGTCCCTGGACGAGCTGAAGAAGGACCCGGAGCGCTCCAAGGGCCTGATCAACTACCTGATGCGGGACCGGCACGGCAGCCCCTTCGAGCACAACTCGATGACGTTCTTCATCAGCGCCCCGATCTTCGTCTTCCGCGAGTTCATGCGGCACCGGGTGGGGTGGTGCATCGCCGGGGACACGGAGATCACGCTGGAGAGCGAGGCCGGGCACCTGCGCCGACGCACCATCGCCGAGCTGTACAAGCTCTGGCACCTGGGCGTTGAGGACCGCCTGCCGCATTCGGCCGGTGGTGTCACCTGGCACAGCCGGGCAGGCAAGTGGATGGCGCAGGTGAGGCGCGGAGACACCAACCACTATCTCGGGCTATACGAGAACCGCGAGGCGGCCGAGTCCGCCGTCGCCGAATTCCGGGAGCTGCACCCCAGCACCCGCATCCGCAAGCTCGAATCGGTGCGCCGCAACCACGTGCGCTGCTACGACGAGGAAACCCTCCTCGCTCAGCGGGCGAGGATCGTCGACGTGATCGAGTCGGGCGCCAAGGCGCTTGTCAAGATCACTACCGCCTCCGGCAAGACGCTCCGCTGTACCGTCGACCACGCCTTGTTCACCCCCGAGGGCTGGTGCAAGGCGGGAGAGCTGTCCGTCGGGGACGCCGTACTCGTCTCCGGCACCGCGCCGCGCCCGTCGGAGGCCCTGGTCCCGCCGAGCCTGCGTCGCGGCATCGGCGTGTGGACCTCCATGCAGCGCGAGAGGCTCATCAAGGAGTTCGACACCTGCCATCTGTGCGGCGAGGGCTTCCCGCGGGAGCAGCTCGCCCTCGACCACGTCGTCCCGGTGGCGGGTGACCTGCTCCAGGCCCTCGACGACAAGAACCTCGCTCCCGCCTGCGAGCCGTGCCACGCGGTGAAGAGCGCGGGAGAGCAGGCGCTGGCCCGGCGCGGCGGAAAGGTCGCCAAGGCGGTGCCGGACCGGATCGTCTCGATCGAGACCGACGGCGAGGAGATGACGTACGACCTCTCCGTGGAAGGCCCGTGGCACAACTTCCTCGCGAACGGTTTCGTCGTCCACAACTCGTACAACGAGGAGTCAGGGCGCTACCGGGAGCTGCAGCCGGTCTTCTACCTCCCTGGCGAGGACCGCAAGCTGGTCCAGCAGGGCCGTCCCGGCAAGTACGAGTTCGTGGCGGGCACCGAGGCTCAGCAGGAGCTCGTGGACCGGTCGATGCAGGAGTCGTACATCCAGGCGTACCAGGCCTACCAGGAGATGCTCGCCGCCGGTGTCGCGCGTGAGGTGGCCCGGGCGGTGCTGCCCGTCGGGCTCTTCTCCTCGATGTACGCCACCTGTAACGCCCGCTCGCTGATGCACTTCCTCGGCCTGCGTACCCAGCACGAGCTGGCCAAGGTGCCGTCCTTCCCGCAGCGGGAGATCGAGATGGTCGGCGAGAAGATGGAGGCGGAGTGGGCCAGGCTCATGCCGCTCACCCACGCCGCCTTCAACGCCAACGGGCGTGTCGCGCCGTAACCAGGCCGTTGTGCCGCCCGGCGTCTCGTGCGTCTTGTCGTGCTCGGCACAGATGTACGGATCAGCCGGGCGAGGTGTCCGTATTGCGGCATTTAGCGAAGTTCATCTAGCCTGATCAAACGGACCCGGCACTGCTTGAACCCCCGAGCAGGCAGTGCCGGGCTCCGCATTTGTCCGGACTTTCCCCGCACCCCAAGGGCAGACCGCGCCGTGAGCACCGAGTAGCGTGTAACCCATGGCTCCGACCTCCACTCCGCAGACCCCCTTCGGGCGGGTCCTCACCGCCATGGTCACGCCCTTCACGGCGGACGGCGCACTCGACCTCGAGGGCGCGCAGCGGCTCGCTACCCACCTGGTGGACGCAGGCAACGACGGCCTGATCATCAACGGCACCACCGGTGAGTCGCCCACCACCAGCGACGCGGAGAAATCGGACCTGGTACGAGCCGTACTGGAGGCGGTCGGCGACCGCGCCCACATCGTGGTGGGCGTCGGCACCAACGACACCCACCACAGCGTCGAACTGGCCCGTCAGGCCGAGCGGGACGGCGCACACGGCCTGCTGGTCGTCACGCCGTACTACAACAAGCCTCCTCAGGAGGGCCTGTACCGGCACTTCACGACCATCGCCGACGCCACCGGGCTGCCCGTCATCCTCTACGACATCCCCGGCCGCAGTGGCGTCCCGATCAGCACCGAGACGTTCGTCCGCCTCGCCGAGCACCCGAGGATCGTCGCCAACAAGGACGCCAAGGGCGACCTCGGCCGCGCGAGCTGGGCCATCGCCCAGTCCGGCCTGGCCTGGTACTCCGGCGACGACATGCTCAACCTGCCGCTGCTCTCCGTGGGCGCCGTCGGCTTCGTCTCCGTCGTCGGCCACGTGGTCACCCCGGACCTCAGGGCCCTCGTCGACGCCTTCACCTCCGGTGACATACAGAAGGCCGCGGAGATCCACCAGAAGCTGCTCCCGGTCTACACCGGCATGTTCCGCACCCAGGGCGTCATGACGACCAAGGCCGCGCTGACCCTCCAGGGGCTGCCCGCCGGGCCGCTGCGTGCCCCCATGGTCGAATGTTCGGCCGAGGAGATCGCCCAGCTCAAGATCGATCTTGCTGCCGGCGGGGTACAGCTCTGACAACAGACTTCACGCGGACGTCCGCGTAGCAAGGCTCAACAACTGAATAAAGCGGGACACCGGTGCCCGCATCCCACAACGACAACTGCTTATGCACGAACGTCATCCACGCCACGTGCCCGACCGGTACGTGGCGTGGGTGGTGAGGAGAGTCTTTTGAGTCATCCGCATCCTGAACTCGGCCCGCCGCCCCAGCTCCCCGAAGGCGCCCTGCGCGTCACCCCGCTCGGCGGGCTCGGCGAGATCGGCCGAAACATGACCGTCTTCGAGTACGGCGGCCGTCTGCTGATCGTCGACTGCGGGGTGCTCTTCCCCGAGGAGGAGCAGCCCGGAATCGACCTGATCCTGCCGGACTTCACGTCCGTCCGGGACCGTCTCGACGACATCGAGGGCATCGTCCTCACCCACGGCCACGAAGACCACATCGGCGGCGTCCCCTTCCTGCTCCGCGAGAAGCCGGACATCCCGCTCATCGGCTCCAAGCTGACCCTCGCCCTCATCGAGGCGAAGCTCCAGGAGCACCGCATCCGCCCGTACACCCTGGAAGTGGCGGAGGGGCAGCGCGAGCGCATCGGCCCCTTCGACTGCGAGTTCGTCGCCGTCAACCACTCCATCCCGGACGCCCTCGCCGTGGCCATCCGCACCCCGGCCGGCATGGTGGTGCACACCGGCGACTTCAAGATGGACCAGCTCCCGCTGGACAACCGTCTGACGGATCTGCACGCCTTCGCACGGCTGAGTGAGGAAGGTATCGACCTTCTTCTGGCCGACTCGACGAACGCCGAGGTCCCGGGCTTCGTCCCGCCCGAGCGGGACATCTCGAACGTCCTGCGTCAGGTCTTCGCCGGAGCGCGTAAGCGGATCATCGTGGCGAGCTTCGCCAGCCACGTCCACCGCATCCAGCAGATTCTGGACGCGGCCCACGAGTACGGCCGCCGGGTCGCCTTCGTCGGCCGTTCCATGGTCCGCAACATGGGCATCGCCCGGGACCTGGGCTACCTCAAGGTCCCGCCGGGCCTCGTCGTCGACGTCAAGACGCTCGACGACCTCCCGGACAGCCAGGTGGTCCTGGTCTGCACGGGCTCCCAGGGCGAACCGATGGCCGCCCTGTCCCGGATGGCCAACCGCGACCACCAGATCCGTATCGTCGACGGCGACACGGTCATCCTGGCCTCGTCCCTGATCCCCGGAAACGAGAACGCGGTCTACCGCGTCATCAACGGCCTGACCCGCTGGGGTGCCGACGTCATCCACAAGGGCAACGCCAAGGTGCATGTCTCCGGGCATGCCTCCGCCGGTGAACTGCTGTACTTCTACAACATCTGCCGGCCGAAGAACCTGATGCCGGTGCACGGCGAATGGCGCCATCTGCGCGCCAACGCCGAACTCGGCGCCCTGACGGGCATCCCGCACGACCGCATCGTCATCGCCGAGGACGGCGTGGTCGTCGACCTGGTCGAGGGCAAGGCCAAGATCTCCGGCAAGGTCCAGGCGGGCTATGTGTACGTCGACGGTCTCTCCGTCGGCGATGTCGGCGAGCCGGCCCTGAAGGACCGCAAGATCCTCGGCGACGAGGGCATCATCTCGGTCTTCGTCGTGGTCGACTCCTCCACCGGCAAGATCACGGGCGGTCCGCACATCCAGGCCCGCGGCTCCGGCATCGACGACTCGGCGTTCGGGGCGGTCGTCCCGAAGATCTCGGAGGTCCTGGAACGCTCGGCCCAGGACGGGGTCGTGGAGCCCCACCAGCTGCAGCAACTCATCCGCCGGACCCTCGGCAAGTGGGTCTCGGACACGTATCGCCGCAGGCCGATGATCCTCCCGGTCGTCGTGGAGGTCTGACCCGCGGACGGGGCCGCCAACGGCCTCTCGTACGCGGGAACATGGAGCGGGGGGGGGGGGGGTGGGGGGTGGGGTGGAACTGGCCGTGGCCTCCGGTGCCGTCGCCGGCCCGGAAC
>NZ_JBFBBR010000038.1:0-9166 GCF_040682795.1 Streptomyces sp. NPDC051105
CCACCGCGATCGCGTTCCTCGTCACCACCACCAACCGCGCATCAGCCAACACCTCACTCGCCAACCACCGCTGCAACAACCCCAACACCCGCACCGCAACCGAAGACGACGCCTCATCCGCCAGCCCCGCGACCTCGGCAACCACCACACCCGGAACCCCGGACCCCTCAACCACGGCCCGCTCCAACGCATCCAGATCAGCCAACGGCGCCTCACCCAACACCGCAACCTCCACCTGCACCGCAGACGGCACAGGCACCGGCACCCACTCCACACAGAACAGCGAACGCTCGCCGGTGCCGCCCTGTGCGTTCTCCAGTTGCGCCTGGTCGACCGGGCGTACGGCGAGGGCGTCGACCGCTACGACAGGCGTTCCGGTCTCGTCGACGGCATCGATGCGTATGCGGGAGTCGTCACCCGCGGCGGACGCATCGACCGGGCTGATCCGCACCCGGACCCGCGAGGCGGTGCTGTGCCCCAGCCTTACCCCGGACCACGAGAACGGCAGCTCCGCAGAGACCGAACCACCAGCCTTCTCCAGCAACCCACCATGCAACATCGCATCGAACAACGCCGGATGGACACCAAAACCCTCACCGCCGGCATCCTCGGCAAGCGCTACCTCGGCATACACCTCTTCGCCATCGCGCCACGCCGCCCGCAGACCCTGGAAGACGGGCCCGTAGTCGTAACCGGCCTCCGCCAACCGCACATACAGCGAATCCAACGCCACCGACTCCGCACCCTGCGGCGGCCACTGCGCCGGGAACGGCGGCAGCGGCTCGGCGTCCGATGACAGCCAGCCACGCGCGTGACAGGTCACCTCGGCCTGCTCGTCGTCCTCGTCGGCAGCCTCCGCCCGGGAGTAGACCGCCACCTCACGACGGCCGTCCTCGCCTGCCCGGCCCACGACGACCTGCACCTGCCGACCGGCGTCGTCCGCCAGGATCAGCGGCGCCTCCAGCACCAACTCGTCCACGACAGCGGTACCGGCCACGCGACCCGCGGTGAGGGCGAGTTCGACCAGGGCGGCGCCCGGGAGGATCACCATGCCCAGCACTGCATGGTCCTGTGTCCACGGCTGCGCGGCCTGCGCCACCCGGCCCGTGAACACCCACTCGTCCCGGTCCCCGACCGACACCGCGGCGGCGAGGATCGGATGGTCCAGCCGGCCGAGTCCGGCGGCGGCCAGGTCGCCGGCCCCGGTGCCGGGCGAAGGCCAGTAGCGCTCGCGCTGGAAGGCGTACGTCGGCAGTTCCACCCGTCGGGCGCTCGTGCCGCCGTAGAACGCCTGCCAGTCGATCCGGGCGCCGGCGATGTGCGCCTCGGCCAGCGACGTCGCGAACCGCTCGGGGCCGCCCTCGCCGCGGCGCAGCGAGCCGACGACCTGGACGTGGTCGGTGGCGTCGAGCGCCTGGGCGGTCTCGGCGACCGCCATGGTGAGAACGGGGTGCGGCGAGGCCTCGATGAAGCAGTTCACCCCGTTCTCGACCAGTGCGCGAACGGCCGGCTCGAAGCCGACGCGGCCGCGCAGGTTGGCGTACCAGTAGGAGCCGTCGAGCCGGGTGGTGTCGATGAACGCGCCCTCGACGGTGGAGTAGAAGGGGATATCGCCGGTGCGCGGCGTAAGGGGCGCGAGCAGTTCCAGCAGTTCGTCGTGGATCGTCTCGACCTGCGCGGAGTGGGAGGCGTAGTCCACGGGCACCCGCCGGGCCCGTACCCCGTCGTTCTCCCATACGGTCATCAGCTCGTCGAGCGCGTCAGGCGCACCGGCGACGACCGCGGTGGTGGGGCTGTTGACGGCGGCGACCGACACGCGCCCTTCGTACGCGGCGAGTTGTTCCTCGACCCGGTCCACGGGCAGCGCGACGGAGACCATGCCGCCGCCTCCGGCGAGCCGCTCCCGCACCGCGCGGCTGCGCAGTGCGACGACCCGGGCGGCGTCGTCGAGCGACAGGGCGCCCGCCACGTACGCGGCAGCGATCTCGCCCTGGGAGTGGCCGAGGACGGCGGCCGGTTCGATGCCGTTGGACCGCCACAGGCGGGCCAGGGACACCATCACCGAGAACAGTGCGGGCTGTACGACGTCGACGCGCTCCAGCGACGGTGCCCCGGGGGCCGCGCGCAGTACGTCCTCCAGCCGCCAGTCGACGTACGGCGACAACGCCTTGGCGCAGGCGGCGATCTCCTCGGCGAAGACGGGCGAGGAGTCCAGCAGTTCCATCGCCATCCGCTCCCACTGGGCGCCCTGCCCGGGGAAGACGAACACGCTCTTGCCGCCCGTGGCGGGTCCTTCGAGCACGTGGGCGGCGGGCTCGGCGGCGGAGAGCGCCCCGAGTCCGGTCAGCAGCGCGCCGCGGTCGGTGGCGACGACGGCCGCACGGCGCTCGAGGTGCGCGCGGGTGGTGGCCTGCGAGAAGCCGATGTCGAGGAGGCCGAGTTCGGGCTGGGCGATCATGCGGGCGCGCAGCCGGTCGGCCTGGGCGCGCAGTGCGGCCTCGCTGCGCGCGGAGAGGAGTACGGGAACGGCGACCGGCGTACCGCCCGCATGCTGTGCGGCACTGGGGCCGCCGGCGTCGCCCGTCTCGGCGGGAACGTCGGACGGCGCTCCGCCCGGCGACCGGACGGCCGCCGCCTGCCCGGCGTCACCTGTCTCTGCGGACTCAGTCGGCTTGGCGGCGGCGTCTGCCGGGGCAGGTGCCGTCGGGGCTTCTTCGAGGATGACGTGTGCGTTGGTGCCGCCGACGCCGAACGAGGAGACGCCCACGCGCCGCGGACGGTCGGAGGCAGGCCACGGCTCGGCCTCCGTCAGCAGCCGCACTTCACCCGCGGTCCAGTCGACGTGCGGTGAGGGGGCGTCGACGTGCAGCGTGGCCGGCAGCGTGCTGTGCCGCATCGCCATCACCATCTTGATGATGCCCGCCACGCCTGCCGCCGCCTGGGTGTGCCCGATGTTCGACTTGATGGATCCCAGCCGCAGCGGTCCGCTCTCGGCCGCCCGCTCCTGCCCGTACGTGGCCAGCAGCGCCTTCGCCTCGATCGGGTCACCGAGCGGGGTACCGGTCCCGTGGCCCTCGACCGCATCGATGTCGGCCGCGGTGAGGCCCGCGTTGGCGAGGGCCTGGCGGATCACCCGCTCCTGGGAAGGACCGTTCGGCGCCGTCAGACCATTGCTCGCACCGTCCTGGTTGACCGCGGTGCCCCGGACGACGCCGAGGATCCGGTGGCCATTGCGGCGCGCGTCCGACAGCCGCTCCAGGACGAGCAGTCCCACGCCCTCGGCCCAGCCGACGCCGTCGGCGGCCGCCGAGTACGCCTTGCAGCGTCCGTCCGGGGAGACACCGCGCTGGCGGCTGAACTCAATGAAGACGCTCGGCCGCGCGAGGACGGTCACGCCGCCCACCAGAGCGAGCGAACACTCCTGTGCCCGCAGGGACTTGACGGCCGCGTCCAGCGCGACGAGCGACGACGAGCAGGCCGTGTCCACCGACACCGCCGGCCCTTCGAACCCGAAGGTGTAGCTCAGGCGGCCCGAGGCGACGCTGCCCGCGGAGGCGATCGTCAGATAGGCCTCGATGTCGGGGCGCCGGTCGCTCTGCCCCGCGACGAAGCCGTAGTCCTGGTACATCACTCCGCAGAACACACCGGTGTCGGAGCCGCGCAGCGAGGTGGGGGCGATACCCGCGTCCTCGAACGCCTCCCACGCCGTCTCCAGCAGCAGTCGCTGCTGCGGGTCCATCGCCAGCGCCTCACGTGGGCTGATGTCGAAGAAGTCCGCGTCGAACTCGCCGACCCGGTCGACGAATCCGCCGCCGCGCGAGTACGACGTGCCGGGGTGGTCGGGGTCGGGGTCGTAGAGGTGCTCCAGGTCCCAGCCGCGGTCGTCCGGGAACTCCCCGGTTCCGAGGCGTCCTTCGGACACCAGGTTCCAGAGTTCGGCCGGGGATGTCACGCCGCCCGGGTAGCGGCAGCCCATGCCGACGATGGCCAGCGGTTCACCGGCCCGGTCCTCGTACTCCTGGAGCCGGGCCCTGGTCTCGTTGAGGTCGACGGCGACCCGCTTCAGGTACCGGACCAGCTTTTCCTGCTGGGGGTCGTTGCCTTCAACGCTCATGGTCATGTTCCCCTGGGTGGTCTGATCCTGCGATTGCACTCGTCACACCTCGCCGAACTCGGCGTCGATCAGCTGGAATACCTCGTCGGCGGTCGCGGCCGCCTCGAACCGCTCACTCACATCGATCCGCTCGCTCGCGCGCTGATCGCCCTCGCCCAGTTGGGCCAGCAGCGTGCGCAGCCGTCCGGCCAGGCGCTGCTTCTCGCCGGCAGCGACCGAGGTGAGCAGGTCCTCCAGCCGTTTTAGTTCCTGCTCGATGGGCTGCTCCGCGCTGCCACCGACCTCCGAGAGGATCAGCTGCGCCACCGCCCCGGATGTCGGATGGTCGAAGACGAGGGTCGCCGGCAGCCGTACGCCGCCGATCCGTGACAGCCGGTTGCGCAGCTCGACCGCGGCCAGCGAGTCGAAGCCCAGTTCCTTGAAGGCGCGGTCGGGGCCGATGGCGCCGGGCGAGGCGTGCCCCAGGATGGCCGCGACCTGACTCTGGACGAGCTGGAGCACGATCTGCTCCCGTTCGGCCTCCGAGACACCCGCGAGCTGTTGGGCGAGAGACACGTCCGTGCTCTCCGCACGCCGTGTGGGTGCCGGGACCAGGCCGCGCAGGAGTGGTGGCAGCAGTCCCGAGCGCGCCTGGGCGCGCAGTGCACCGAAATCGAGCCGCACCGGCGCCAGCAGCGCTTCGTCGAGCCGCTGGGCCTGCTCGAACAGTTCCAGGCCGAGGTCGGTCGGCAGCGCGCCGACTCCCATCCGTTCCAGCCTCGCGAGTTCCGTCTCGTCCAGCACACCGCCCATACCGCCGGCCTCTGCCCACAGTCCCCATGCCAGCGAACGGGCGGGCAGCCCCGCGGCACGCCGCTGCCGCGCGAGGGCGTCGAGCACCGCGTTGGCCGCCGCGTAGTTCGCCTGACCGGGGCTGCCCACCAGGGCGGCGACGGAGGAGAACAGCACGAAGGCCGCCAGGTCCATGTCCTCGGTCAGTTCGTGCAGGTGCAGCGCCGCGTCCACCTTCGGCCGCATGACGCGTTCGAGCTGCGCGGGAGTCAGGGACGTGATCACACCGTCGTCCAGGACACCGGCCGCATGAATCACCGCCGTCAGCGGATGGGCGAGGGAACCGATCAGAGCGGCCAGCTCGCCGCGGTCGGACACGTCACAGGCCACGGCTTGGGCCTCGCAGCCCAACTCCGCCAGATCCCGCACGAGTCCGGTAGCACCGGGAGCCTCCGGCCCACGCCGGCTCACGAGTAGCAGCCGCCTGGCACCGTGCTGTGCGGCCAGATGCCGGGCGAAGACCGCACCCAGACCACCCGTACCACCGGTGATCAACACCGTGCCGTCGGGATCCAGCACCGGCGCCTCGACCGATGCGGAGGAGACCCGCGCCAGCCTCGGCGCCAGGAACCCGCCCCGACGGACAGCGAGCTGAGGCTCGTCCAGAGCAGCCAGTGCGCTCCAGTCCTGCACACCACCGTGACCGTCGGCATCATCGTCGATGTCCACCAGGGTGATCCGGCCCGGGTGCTCCGACTGCGCACTGCGCACCAGACCCCACACCGGCGCCAACGCCAGATCCGGAACCTCATCACCCACCGCGATGCCGCGCCGGGTCATGACGACCAGCCGCACGTCGGTGAGCCTGTCCTCGGCCAGCCAGCGGCGCAGTAGCTCCAGGGTGCGGGTGGCGACGGTCAGCGCGGCCTCTGCCGGCCCTTCGCCGGGCCGCGCCTCGACGGCCTCCACCTCGGCGATGACCAGGTCGGGTGCGGGAGCGCCCTCCGCCAGAGACCGAGCGAGCGCATCCACGTCGGCATACGCGTGTACGTCCAGATCGGTGTGCCCCGCCTCACCCAGCACCGCGATCTGTACGGGAGCCGCGGGCGGTGTCGGGAGGGTGGTCCAGTCCACCGTGAACAGCGAATTGTTCCCCGGTTGCTGGACACTCGCGAGCTGCGCCTGGTCGACCGGACGGAAGGCCAACTCGTCCACGCTCGCAACCGGCACGCCGTACTCGTCGGCGATGTCGATCCGCAGCGCCGCCTCCTCAGCGGATCCGATCCGCACCCGCAGGCGTGACGTACCGCTGAGTGCGAGCCGCACCCCGGACCAGGAGAAGGGCAGCCGGGCGGACGATCCGTCGCCGTTGTCGAGCCAGTCGAGTCCGCCGTGGAGAGAGGCGTCGAAAAGTGCCGGGTGGACACCGAAACCCCGGGCGGACTCGGCGTGCTCCTCAGGAAGCGCGACCTCGGCGAAGAGGTACTCGCCATCACGCCAGGCCGCCCGCAACCCCTGGAACACCGGCCCATAGTCGTACCCCGCGTCCGCGAGTCGACCATAGAGCGCCTCGACATCAACCGGCTCGGCACCCGGCGGCGGCCACTCCACCGGCAACACCGACACCAACGGCTGCGTCTCCGCCACGAGCACACCCCGCGCGTGACACACCACCTCGGGCCGCTCGCCCTCACCCCGCTGCTCCGCACGGGAGTAGACCGCGACCGCGCGGCGGCCATCCTCATCGGGCTCGCCGAGAGTGACCTGCAGTTGTGCCGCCGTGTTCCCTTCCAGGACCAGCGGTGCTTCGAGTACGAGTTCTTCGAGTACCGGGCTGCCCGCGTGGCGGCCGGCGGCAAGGGCCAGTTCGACCAGTCCGGTGCCCGGCATGATGACGGTGCCGAGCACGACGTGGTCCCGTACCCAGGGCGCGCTGTCCAGGGAGACCCGTCCGGTGAACAGCCACTCGTCCCGCTCACCGACCGACACCGCGGCACTCAACATGGGGTGGTCGAGCCTGCCGAGTCCGGCAGCGCTCAGGTCGCCGGTTCCGGTGGTGGGCGTGATCCAGTAGCGCTCGCGCTGGAAGGCGTAGGTCGGCAGGGAAACGCGCCGAGCGCCCGTGCCCGCGTAGAACGCCTGCCAGTCCACCGGCACACCCGCCAGATGCGCCTGCGCAACAAACGCCGCGAACGTCTCCGCCTCGGGGTGACGCGCCCGCAACACGGTCGCGAACACCGCCTCCGTGTCCTCATCCACCGCCTGACGCGCCAACGCCGTCAGCACACCATCCGGACCAAGCTCCAGGAACCGGGTCACACCCTCGCCCTGGAGAGTACGCACCCCGTCGGTGAACCGGACCGCCTGACGGACGTGATCCACCCAATAGCCCGGATCAGCCAGCTCCGCCGACACCAGAGCACCCGTCACATTCGACACCACCGGGACTCGGGGGACGTGGTACGTGAGGGTCTCGGCCACCTTGCGGAAGTCGGCCAGCATCGGCTCCATCCGATGCGAATGGAACGCATGACTCACCCGCAACCGAGTCGTCTTCCGGCCCTGCCACCGCGGCAGCCACTCATCAAGCGCGTCCAAGTCCCCGGACACCACCACCGAACGAGGACCGTTCACCGCAGCGATCGACAACCGGCCCTCGAACCCGGCCAGCTCCCCAGCCACCTCCTCCTCCGCCGCCTGCACCGCCGCCATCCCACCACCAGCCGGCAACGCACCCATCAACCGCCCACGAGCCACGACCAGCGCACACGCATCCGCCAGCGACAACACCCCCGCCACATGAGCAGCCACCAGCTCACCCACCGAATGCCCGATCAGATAATCCGCGCGCACCCCAAGAGACTCAACCAGCCGGAACAGGGCCACCTCGACCGCGAACAACGCAGCCTGCGTGAACTCCGTCGCATCCAGCAACCCCGCATCCGCAGAGCCCTCCTCAGCAGCCAGCAGACTATGAAGCGAACGGCCCAGCCGCGGGTCCAGCTCCGCACACACCTCATCCAACGCCCGCCCGAACTGCGGGTAAACAGCGGCGAGCTCCACACCCATCCGCGCCCGCTGCGCCCCCTGCCCCGTGAACAAGAACGCCGTACGACCCGCCCCCACCCGACCGTCGAACACACCAGCCGCCGGCTCACCGCCAGCCAAAGCCGCAAGCCCCGCCAGCAGACCATCCCGATCCGACGCCACCACCGCAGCCCGCTGCTCCAACTGCGCCCGCGACACCACCGACGAGAAAGCGACATCGAGCAGACCCAGGTCGCGATGGTCCTGGAGGTGAGTGTGCAGCCGCTCCGCCTGCTCCCGCAGCGCCGCCTCACCCTTGGCCGACAGCAACACCGCAGCCGGCCGGTCCGGCACACTCACTTCCCCGACCGACACCGTAGAATCCTGCGGCGCCTCCTCCAGAATCACGTGAGCATTCGTGCCACTGATACCGAAGGAGGAGACGCCCGCACGCCGCGGCTCCTGCGAGGCCACCCACTCCTCGGCCTGCGTGAGCAGCTTGACCTGTCCGGCCTCCCAGTCGACATGCGGCGAGGGAGTGTCGACATGCAGGGTCGCCGGGAGGGTCCTGTGCTGCATCGCCATGACCATCTTGATCACACCCGCGACACCGGCCGCCGCCGACGTGTGACCGATGTTCGACTTGATCGACCCGAGCCGCAGCGGATCGTTGTCAGCCCGCTCCTGGCCATACGTGGCCAGCAGCGCCTGCGCCTCGATCGGGTCACCCAGCTTCGTGCCGGTGCCATGACCCTCCACGGCATCGACATCGGCAGGGCTCAACCCGGCATTGGCAAGAGCCTGCCGGATCACCCGCTCCTGCGAAGGACCGTTCGGCGCCGTCAGACCATTACTCGCACCGTCCTGGTTGACCGCGCTGCCCCGGACAACACCAAGAATCCGGTGACCGTTGCGCCGCGCATCTGACAACCGCTCCAGTACGACCAGACCAAGGCCGTCCGAGAAACCCGTACCGTCCGCAGCCGCCGCATACGACTTGCAACGCCCGTCCGACGCAAGACCCCGCTGACGACTGAACTCAGTGAGGAGGAACGGACCCGACATGATCGTCACGCCGCCGACGAGGGCGAGGGAACACTCCCCTGAGCGGAGCGCCTGGGACGCCATGTGCATGGCCACCAGCGACGACGAGCACGCGGTGTCCACCGACACCGCCGGACCCTCAAGCCCCAGACTGTAAGCAACCCGCCCCGACACGACACTCGACGTCGTACCCGTCAGCCGGAAACCCTC
>NZ_JBFBBR010000039.1:0-7770 GCF_040682795.1 Streptomyces sp. NPDC051105
ACCCCTTTTCGCCCGCCGCTACCCCTCCCAACGCCACACCCCCCCCCCCGCCCCGGCCCCCCCCCCCCCCCGCGGCCGGGGGTCGTCAGTGCACGCCGCTGCCCCGCTGCGGAAGGAACCGCTGCAGCCGGGCTACCAGCGGGGGCGGGTCTGGTCCTCGCTGGACCTGCTGGGGGCGTTGCCGAGCTGGTGCGGGGTGAGACGGTCACCGTCACTCCCAGCCCGCGGCACCTCGTTCGGCTCGCGCATCTCGCGCTCCTCGCGCACCGGTCCGGTGCGGGGCGGCGTGGGGTGTTCCGAGCGCCGGGGCGGCGCGGACTCCCGCCGTCGTACCCCGATACCGAGCCGGACGGCCCCCACCAGCGCGGCCGCGACGAGCAGACCGCAGACGACGATCACGATCGTCCCCGCCGCCGAACCGGCGGCGGCCAGTTGTTCATGAGTCATGTACATCGGCCCCGGGTACCCACCGCGGGACGGCGGATGCCCGCGGGGCGAGGCATGGCGGAACCGGACACGGCATGCGCCGGGTCGCCCGTGGTACCACGTGGCCGCGGCCGGGCGGCGGCATCCTCCCGCGACTCCCGGCCGACGGAGTTCACCGGCGCCTGTGGTGCGCCGGTCACCGAGGTTCCGTCCAGCGGGCGTCCGAGCGGGCCAGCGCGAACGCGTCGAGCGTGCTGCCCGCGAGGAGCACGGTGGCGAGCAGCAACGGCAGGGTGGGGGCGCCGTCGCGGACGGCGAAGGCGCCGATCAGGGCCCCGGCGAACATCGCCAGCACCGAGAGGGCGCGCCGGCCTGTCTTGCCTCCGGCGCCTCCGGCGGCCCGGCTGTCGGAGGCCATGCCGGTGATGGTCAGGGTCAGGACCGTCGTGGTGAGGTCCGGTACGGCGAGCGCGCGGGCAGTCGCGTTCTGGACGCCCATGGCGACGCCGAGGAGCGCGATCAGCGAGTACCGGGGCCCGGCCGTGTCCAGGGGGGCGCCGTACCGGGCGACGCCGTAGGCCGCCAGGAAGAGGACCGTCTCCACGACCAGCGCCAGGCGCAGAACGCGGCCGCGGTGCGCGCGGGCCCGGTGCCCGATCCGGCCGCCCAGCAGGGCGCCCACGCCGAAGGCGGCCAGCGCGGCCAGCGAGGCGGCCAGGGAGAACCCCGCGGCGCCCGCGATCGCGAAGCCGGAGAAGACCACGTTGCCGGTCATGTTGGCGACGAAGACATGGCCGAGCACCAGGTAGCTGAAGGCGTCCACGAGACCGGTCACCACGGTGAGGGCGAGCATCAGCGGGGGCAGGGGGCCATGGTGGTCCGCCGGGTCGGGCAGCACGGTCGCCCGTGCGTCACGGAGTACGGGCTGGACGGCGTCCTTGATCGACATGGCGGGCCCCTTCGGGACTGGAACGAAACCGCACCTCGCGCGGTGCGTCCTCGCCAGCCTCCGGCATCCCGGTCACACTGTCCAACATATGGATCAGGGTGCAGCGATCGGTCATGCCGATCGATCGTCGCCGTGGTGTTCGAGGACGTCGAGAAACGCCTCGGCGGCCGGAGCCAGCCGGGTGGCGTCGTACGCCACGCAGATGTGGTGCACGGCCTGGTCGTCCGTCAGACGCAGCATCCGCGCGCCCCGGGGCAGCTCGTCGGCGGCGTCGAGGCCCAGTGCGGAGCCGGGCCCGACGACGGTGGACCGGGGTACGACGGTGATGCCCACCCCGCGTGCGGCCAGCCGGATCATGTCGTGGATCTGGCCCACCTCGAAGTGCCGGCCCGCCTCCGCTCCCGCGCGGGCGAAGGCCGCCTCGACCTGGCGGCGCAGGCCGCTGCCCCGCGTGAACTGGATCAGCGGGTGGCTGTCCGGCAGGTCGGCGAGATCAATGGCCTCCCGGTCCGCGAGAGCGTGCTCGCGCGGTACGACGGCGACCAGTGGGGCGCTGCCCAGCGTCCGGTGGTCCAGTCCCTCCGGTACCTGCCCGGCGGCGAGTCCGACCACCGCGACATCCAGGGTGCCGGCGAGGACCGCGGTGGCCATCCGGGAGCTGGGATCGTTGGACACGCGCAGGTCGACGCCGGGATAGCGGGCGCGGTAGTCCGCCAGTACCTCCACCATGTCGAAGGGCACGGCCATCGTCTGCACCAGGCCCAGGCGGAGCCGGCCCCGGCGCACTCCCGCCAGCGCGTCGAGGGCGGCCTGGGCGTTGTCGACATCGGCGAGGATGCGCCGGGCCCGCGGCTCCAGCAGCTCACCGGCGGCGGTCAGCCGTACCGAGCGGCTCGTGCGGCTGAACAGCGGGGCGCCGACCTCCTTCTCCAGCCGTGCGATCTGCTGGCTCAGCGCCGACTGCGCCACATAGCAACGCGCGGCGGCCTGGGTGAAGTTGTGCGTCTCGGCGACCGCCAGGAAATACCTGAGATGGCGCAGCTCCATGGCATCAATCTCTCTCTACGATCGATCGAGGTCAATTCATGCGCCCGTGCTCCTCAGCGGGCGGCGGTATTGGGCGAGGAGGAACCCCAGAACCTACTGACGGGTTACCTGTCCCCTGGTGTCCGGGCCAGGACTCCGGGGCCGTCTGAACGCGCGCCGACGGCAGCACGGACACGGTGGCCGAAGATCGTTGCGCGTACGCTCGTGCACATGGTTCAGCATCGATTGATCGACGTGAACGGGATCCGGCTGCACATCGCCGAGGAGGGTTCCGGCCCGCTGGTCGTGCTGCTGCACGGCTTCCCCGAATCATGGCACTCGTGGCAGCACCAGTTCGGCCCCCTGGCCGCGGCCGGCTTCCATGTGGTCGCCCCCGACCAGCGGGGCTACGGCAGCAGCGACCACCCAGAGGACGTCGACGCGTACAGCATCTTCCACCTCGTCGGCGATGTCGTCGGGCTGATCCGGGAGTTGGGCGAGGACAAGGCGTTCGTCGTCGGGCACGACTGGGGCGCGCCGGTGGCCTGGCACACGGCGCTGTTCCGGCCGGACCTGGTGCGCGGGGTGGCCGGGCTGAGCGTGCCGCCGCCGTTCCGGGGGACGAGGCCGCCGCTCCAGGCCATGGACGAGATGTTCGGGGGGCGCTTCTACTGGAACTACTTCGACCGGCCGGGTGTCGCCGACGCCGAGTTCGGCCGCGACCCGCGCACCACGCTGCGGAAGTTCTTCTTCTCGGCCTCCGGCGAAAGCGGTTCGGTCGGGCAGCCCCTGGTGGACCCCGAGCGCGGCTGGCTCGCCGACATGCCGGATCCCGAGCGGCTGCCCGAGTGGTTCACCGAGGAGGACCTGGACGCCCTCACCGAGAGCTTCTCCCAGGGCTTCACCGGGGCGCTGAACTGGTACCGCAACCTCGATCGCAACTGGGAACTGACCGCTCCCTGGCAGGGTGCCCGCGTCACTTCGCCCGCGCTGTACGTCTACGGCGACCGTGACGTGGTCCCGGCGTTCCCCGGCACGCCCGAGCTCATCGAGCGGCTTCCCGTCCTGATGCCCAACCTGGTGCGCGAGCCCCTCAAGCTGGCCGGCTGCGGCCACTGGACCCAGCAGGAGCGCCCGGACGAGGTGAACGCGGCGCTGGTCGAGTTCCTCAAGTCCCTTTCCTGAGCGCTGTGCCTCGGTCGGGCTCCGCGATCCGCGCCTACCTCTACGATCTTCTCGTGAGCGCGTGGAATCAGAGCCTGACCGCGGCCGGGATCCGGGACGCGGAGCTGCGGCGGGACTACAGCATCCAACGGCGTACGGTCCGGCGGTACCGCCGGAGCGCCTATCTGGCCTGCCGGATGCTGCTGCCGCCCGCGGTGCAGCCCCATGTGGTGGCCGCGACGGCCGTGATGCACCACGGGGACGACCTGCTGGACAGCGGTCCCGAGACACAGCGTGCGCAGGCGTGGGCCGACTGGGAGCGGCGGGTGCGTGCGGGGCTGGAGACGGGGACCAGTGACGATCCCCTGGTCCGCACCCTCCTGCACACGGTCGCCGTGCACCCCCGGCACCGGGATGTCGTTGAGGCCTATCTGGCCACCGCCACCGCCGAGCTGGAGTTCACCGGTTTCCAGACCGAGGCCGACTACCAGGACTACCTCGACGCCTACTCGATGCCGGCCTTCCTTCTGATAGGCGCGCTCCTGGGCCCCGAGACCGATCCCGGCGGACGGTTCCTGGCAGGGTGCCGCAAGCTCATCGACGGCAGCCAGCGGCTGGACTTCGTCAACGACCTCGCCGAGGACCTGCGGGAGGGCCGGCCGGGCATCCCCGCGGAGACCCTGAAGCGCTTCTCGGTCACGGCGGAGGACCTCGCGGCGGGGCAGGCCTCGCCCGGTCTGCGCTCCCTCGTGGCACACGAGGTCGAGACCTCCCGGGCCGACCTGCGGTCGGCCCGGGAGCTGCTCGAACTGATCCCGGCCGCCCACCGCCCGCTGGTGGGCACGCTGATCGAGATCGAGCTGCTCACCGCCGAGGCCGTGCGCGCGCCCGGCACGGACGTGTTGCGCGGCTCGGTGTCGCCGTCCACGGCGGGCACCCTCAGGTTGGTGCTCGGTGCCCGCCGCCGGGCGGTGCGTGCTCAGCGGTAGCAGGTGGTGACGCCCTGGTGCCAGGGGCAGGCGATCCCGGCGAAGCCGCCGTCGGCGACGACGTCGACGCTCAGGTCGTCGCCGCCGCGCAGGACCTGACTCTCCTGGACCAGGCCTTCGGCGCCGTCCCGGATCGTCTGCACCAGCCACTGTCCGCGGCCGACGGTCAGGGGGACCGTGGCCGCGTGGGCGGCGCCGGCGTACACCCCGCCCAGGAACCAGCGGTTCCCGCTGCGGCCCTCGACTATCCGGTCCTTGCGGTGCCGGTAGCGCAACCCCTGTGACAAGTCGGCCTGCTGGGTGACGATGCCGGCGGGCGACGGCTCGATCACCGTACGGCCGGCACGGGAGACCGCGAGGCTGAGGGTGCCGGTGTGGTGTCGAGGTCGATACGGGCCCGGGGTGCGTGCGCCGCCTCGGAGACGGTCCAGGTGGGCGACCGCTGCTCGGCCCGGGCGGGCGCGGTGGTCAGGAGGGTGGCCGCCAGTCCGGCGCAGAGCGCGGCGACCACGGTTCTGGGGAGCGGAACAGCCATGGGAACCCTGTCTTCCGGTCGGTGGTTACGGCAGTCCCCACGCCGCGCCCGGTTCGCTGACGGCGACCGGAGCGATGACGAGGTCCGGGCGGGAGCCGGAGTGCACGAGCACCTCGCGGCCACGGGGCAGGTCGATGGCGAGGGTGCCGTCGCCGAGGTCGTGGGTGCGGGCCGGGGTGCCGTCGTCGAGCAGGACCGTGAGCGGGCCGGTCAGGCCGTGCCGGAGCTTCAGAGGCTCGCCGGCCAGGCTGCGGATCCTGATGAAGCGGGTCTGTCCCGCCTTGCGGACGGCGCTGACCAGGAAGGCGCCCTGGGTACGGAAGTTGTGCAGGGTGAGGTCGGCCCAGGCGGTCGGTACGGCGGGGAAGACGCGGACGATCCCACCCCAGCTCTGGCAGAACATGTCGTGCAGGGACTGCGAGGCCGACAGCGGGGTCTCGATGACCGGACCGGCCTCGGTGTAGTGGGTGTTGGCCCGGCAGGGGTAGCGGGTCGTGGGGTCGAAGAACTTCCGCAGGTAGCCGATCGCGGTGTCGCCGTCGCCGGTCATCGCGTAGATGGAGGCGGCCCCGGTGTAGCTGTAGCCGCGGTGGGCGCCGGTCAGCGCGTGCCAGCGGACCACGGACTTCGTGATCAGGTCGCGGTGCTCCGGCTGGTCCCAGTTGACCAGGTACAGCGGGTACACCATCAGCAGGTGCGAGTAGTGGCGGTGGGACTGGGCGTACGGGGTGTCGGCGCCGATCATGAAGCCGTTGTCGTCGACCGGGTAGGGGGTGAGCCTGGCCAGCACCTCCTGCCAGCGTGGCTTCGACTCGTCGTCGATGCCGAGCAGTTCGGCGGAGTCGAGGAGGGTCTGGCAGCCCCAGCGGATCAACGCCAGGTCGTAGTTGGTGTCCTGCGGCGGGACGATCGGGTACTCGGGGGAGAGCGTGCTGGGGAGGTGCAGCTTGCCGTCGCTGCCCGGGGTGAGGAAGTGCAGGTAGTAGTTGATGGCGCGGCGCAGCACCGGGTAGACGGTGTCGCGCAGCAGGGACTTGTCCATGGAGTGGCGGTAGGACAGCCAGACGTTGTGCAGGGCCCAGGTGAGGTCGCCGGTCTCGGCGCCGGTGCCGGGCCGGCCCACCTCGCGGTGGGCGAACATGTCGGAGCTGCGGCCGATGCCGGAGCTGTCCGAGCGGTAGGCGGCGGGCACGTTGGCGGTGAGCTGTTCCTGGTTCTGGCGCAGGGTGGTGGCGAGAGCGTCCAGTTCCGGGTGGTTGAAGGCGTGGATCAGCCAGTATTCGAGCTGGACGTTGAGGTTCCACCAGACCGCCGGCCAGGGGGTCGGCTCCAGCCATGGGCCCGGGGTGGCCATGACCGGTCCGTCCGCGCGGCTGGCGCAGGCCACCTTGTAGAGCTGGATCCAGTGGAAGCTCTGCAGCCGCTGGTCGGGGAACGACACGAAACTCTTCCGGTAGAAGGCGTGCCACCAGCGGATGTGCCGTCGTCTCAGGGCGCCGTAGGACACCGCGCGGCGCAGGTTGCGGCGGGAGTCGGCCTCGGCTGCGGTGTCCGAGGGGAAGCTGTGGCCAACGCTCAGCAGGAGTTCGTCGCCGGTACGGCGGTAGGAGGTGGCCGTCTGGCCGCCGCCGGTGAGAGGTTGGAGGACCTGCTCGGTGCCGTCGGCCGACGTCCGTTCGGTCCAGGGCGGGTTGGCGGTATAGCCGGCGGGCGGTGACTCCTGGATCTTCCGGGGGCTGACGGCCTCCTCGGGATGGAAGGTCCAGGTGACCTGTTCGCCGCCGTTGGCCGTGGCGCGGACGGCGAGGACCTCGTCGTGGATGAGGGCGGCGAGGGTGAGGGTGCCGGCGGTGGTGGTGACGGTGCCGGTGAGTTCGGCGTTCCACAGGCTCAGCCGCCAGTCGACGGCGGTGATGGTGCCGGCCGGTTCGAGCGTGAGGTGCCCGACCGGGAGGCGGGCGGTGCCCCAGCCGCTGCCGAACTCGGGCCGGTGGTCCTGGACCCGGCCGTGCTGCACGGTGAAGCGGATCTGGTGGGCGCCCGGCTCCTGGTAGATCATGCTGCCGAGCAGCCCGTCGCCGAGGAACGGCCCGTCGTACCAGAGGGTGGGCAGCCTGCTCCACAGCAGATCCTGGCCGCGCAGGAACCGGTCCCAGGCGCCGTCGGTGGTCATGGTGTCGCGGAGTTTCCAGGGGTGTCCGTGGCTGTCCGCCGCCGCTGAGGGCTGCTGTTCGGCATGGGCGGTTCCGGGCAGGGCCGCGGCCGCCGCGCCACCGAGGGCGGTGCCGAGTACGGCCCTGCGGGGCACGGGTGAACGTTGCTCCGGCTGCGAGGTCATCATCGTCCTCCAGACCTGACGGATCCTTGATACATCGGGTGTATCGCGGAACCTAGCAGCCCGCCTGAACCTGTCAACGGCCCCAACAAGTCGAGAAAGATCGTCACTTCGGGCGGTGAGCTTTGCATTCACATCGGCAACCCTGACTCAGACTCTTGACTCATCCGATGAATTGACCTGTTCCGGGGCAGTCGTTGCGCGCACGGCTCTCGGCCGGCGAGCCTGGCCAGGGCGCGGGCGCTCCATCTCAGAGGGGCGGCGCGATGGCGTACGACGGTCTGACCGACGCCTGGGAGAACATCCCCATGGGCGAGTCGACCGAGAAGCACAACACCCGCCTCGG
>NZ_JBFBBR010000040.1:0-6468 GCF_040682795.1 Streptomyces sp. NPDC051105
ATCCCCACAATCGCCAACGGCTCATCCACCCGCGACGAACGCCGGACCCGCACCACCCGCCGCTCATCAACACCCTCACCCCCACCAACCTCCGCAAGCAAGAACCGGGCGACGGCAACCGGCGACGGATGATCAAAGACCAGCGTCGACGGAAGCCGCAGACCACTCGCCTGCGTCAGCCGGTTCCGCAACTCCACCGCCGCCAGCGAATCGAAACCCAGCTCCTTGAACGCCCGCCCCGGATCAATCACCTCGGACGACGCATGCCCCAGGACAGCCGCCACCTGGCTCCGCACCAACTCCAGAACCACCCGCTCCCTCTCGGCTTCGGGTATGGCGGCCAGCCGCTCGGCAAGTGATCCGCTCACGCTCTGCGTACGACGGGCCGGCGTACGGACCAGTCCGCGCAGCAACGCCGGGAGCATCCCGGCCCGCGCCTGCGCCCGCAACGCACCCTGATCCAACCGCACCGGCACCAACAAGCCCGCATCCTGCCGCTGCGCCCGGTCGAACAACTCCACACCGAGTTCCGTCGACAGCGCGCCGACACCCTGCCGCTCCAGCCGCGCCAGCTCCGCCTCGTCCAGCTCCCCGGTCATCCCGGTCGCATCCGCCCACAACCCCCACGCCAACGAGGTCGCCGGCAAACCAGCAGCACGACGCCGCGCAGCCAACGCATCAAGCACGGCATTCGCCGCCGCATAGTTGCCCTGACCAGGACTGCCGATCAAAGCCGCCACGGACGAGAACAGCACGAACGCCGACAACTCCATATCCGCCGTCAGCTCGTGCAGATGCAGCGCCGCGTCCACCTTCGGCCGCATCACCCGCTCCACCTGCTCAGCCGTCAACGACGTGATCACACCGTCATCCAGGACACCGGCCGCATGAATCACCGCCGTCAACGGATGCTCCAACGAACCGATCAAGGCTGCCAGTTGGTCACGGTCGGACACGTCACACGCCTCGACCCGCACCGAAGCACCCAACGCCTCCAGGTCCTGCACGAGTTCACCGACACCCGCCGCCCCCGGCCCACGCCGGCTCACCAGCAACAGCCGCCTGACACCATGCGTTGCGGCCAGATGCCGGGCGAACACCGCACCCAGACCACCCGTACCACCCGTGATCAACACCGTGCCATCCGCATCCAGCACCGGACCCGCGACCGGCACCGACGACACTCGCGCCAGCCTCGGCGCCAAGAACCCGCCCCGACGGACAGCGAGCTGAGGCTCCTCCAGAGCAGCCAGTGCAGTCCAGTCCGGCACACCACCGTCACCGTCGGCATCATCGTCGACGTCCACCAGGGTGATCCGGCCCGGGTGCTCCGACTGCGCACTGCGCACCAGGCCCCACACCGGCGCCAGCGCCAGATCCGGAACCTCATCACCCACCGCGACACCCCGACGCGTCACCACCACCAGCCGCGCATCGGCCAACCGCTCACTCGCCAACCACCGCTGCAACAACCCCAACACCCGCACCACAACCGAAGACGACGCACCATCCGCCAGCCCCGCGACCTCGGCAACCACCACATCCGGAACCCCGGCGCCCTCAGCCACGGCCCGCTCCAGCGCATCCAGGCCGCCGCCGTCCCAGTCTCCACCGAGTGAAGCAACCCGCACGGAGCCTTCCGACACTTCGGCGGCCGGGACTTCCGCCCAGTCGACCGTGAACAGCGAGCTGTTGCTCGACCGCCCGGCGCTCTCAAGCTGTGTCCGGTCGACGGGGCGGGCGACGATGGACCTGACGGACACGACCTCGGCGCCCGCGTCGTCGACCGCGTCGAGCCGCAGCGCGGAGTCGCCGGTCGACGCGACCCGAACCCGCAGTCGCGAGGAGCCCCTGCTCGAGAGACGAACACCGGCCCAACTGAACGGCATCCGGTGCCCACCACCGTCGCCGTCGCCGTCACCGTCGACCAGCAGGACCGCGCCACTCTGCAACGCGGCGTCGAACAAGGCAGGGTGGATGCCGAACGCCCGAGCGGGGTCGACATGCTCGTCGGTGAGCGAGACCTCGGCGTAGATCTCGTCACCGTCCCGCCAGGCCGCGCGCAGCCCCTGGAAAACGGGGCCGTAGTCGTAACCGATGTCGCTCAGCCGCGAGTAGAACGACTCGACCGCTAGCGGCTCCGCGCCCTCCGGCGGCCACTCGGCGGGCCATGCCGCGACAGGCCCGGCCTCGGGGGCGAGAAAACCACGGGCATGGCACGTCGCCGCCTCGCCCGCACCCTCTTCGTCGATCTCCGCCTCGACCTCGGGACGGGTGTAGATCGCGATGGCACGGCGGCCATCGTCGTCAGGCGCTCCGACAGTGACCTGAATCTGAACCGCGGCACCCTCCTGGAGAAGGAAGGGGGACTCCAGGATCAGCTCCTCGACGACCGGGGCGGCGGTGTGCCTGCCGGCGGTGAGTGCCAGTTCGATCAGTGCGGTGCCTGGGACGACGATGTTGCCGAGGAGTACGTGCTCTGCGGTCCAGGGCTGCGTTTCGGTGGACACGCGCCCGGTCAGCACCCACTCGTCCCGGTCCCCGACCGACACCGCGGCACTCAGCATGGGGTGGTCGAGCCTGCCGAGTCCGGCAGCGGCCGCGTCACCGGCCCCGGTACCAGGAGCAAGCCAGTACCGTTCCCGCTGGAAGGCATAGGTCGGCAGGGAAACGCGCCGAGCGCCGGTACCGGCATACAGCGCCGACCAGTCCACCGGCACGCCGGCCACGTGCGCCTGCGCAACAAACGCCGCGAACGTCTCCGCCTCGGGGTGACGCGCCCGCAACACGGTCGCGAACACCGCCTCCGTGTCCTCTTCCACCGCCTGACGCGCCAACGCCGTCAGCACACCATCCGGACCCAACTCCAGGAACCGGGTCACACCCTCGGCCTGGAGAGTACGCACCCCGTCGGTGAACCGGACTGCCTGACGGACGTGATCCACCCAATACCCCGGGTCAGCCAGCTCCGCCGACACCAGAGCACCCGTCACATTCGACACCACCGGGACTCGGGGGACGTGGTACGTGAGGGTCTCGGCCACCTTGCGGAAGTCGGCCAGCATCGGCTCCATCCGATGCGAATGAAACGCATGACTCACCCGCAACCGAGTCGTCTTCCGGCCCTGCCACCGCGGCAGCCACTCATCAAGCGCATCCAGATCACCGGACACCACCACCGAGCGGGGACCGTTGACCGCAGCGATCGACAACCGGCCCTCGAACCCGGCCAGCTCCCCGGCCACCTCCTCCTCCGCCGCCTGCACCGCCGCCATCCCACCACCAGCCGGCAACGCACCCATCAACCGGCCACGAGCCACGACCAGCGCACACGCATCCGCCAGCGACAGCACCCCCGCCACGTGAGCGGCCACCAGCTCACCCACCGAATGCCCGATCAGATAATCCGGGCGCACTCCGAGGGACTCGACCAGCCGGAACAGGGCCACCTCGACCGCGAACAGCGCGGCCTGCGTGAACTCCGTCGCATCCAGCAGCCCGGCTTCCGCAGAGCCCTCCTCGGCAGCCAGCAGGCTCTGAAGGGAACGGCCCAGCCGCGGGTCCAGCTCCGCACACACCTCATCCAACGCCCGCGCGAACTGCGGGTAAGCAGCGGCGAGCTCCACACCCATCCGCGCCCGCTGCGCCCCCTGCCCCGTGAACAAGAACGCCGTCCGACCCGCACTCACCCGACCGTCGAACACACCAGCCGCCGGTTCACCCCCGGCCAAAGCGGCAAGGCCGGCCAGCAGCCCCTCCCGATCCGACGCCACCACCGCAGCACGCTGCTCCAACTGCGCCCGCGACACCACCGACGAGAAAGCGACATCCACCAACCCCACCTCAGGCGAAGCCACCACATGCGCACGCAACCGCTCCGCCTGCGCACGCAACGCCACCTCGTTCCTACCCGAAAGCAGCACCGCAGCCGGCCGGTCCGGCGCAGTCACTTCCGTGGTCGACTCCGCAGAATCCTGCGGCGCCTCCTCCAGAATGAGGTGGGCGTTCGTTCCGCTGATGCCGAACGACGACACCCCCGCGCGCCGCGGCCGCTCACCCGCAGGCCACTCCTCCGCCTCCGTAAGCAGCTTGACCTGACCGGCCTCCCAGTTGACATGCGGAGACGGCGCATCCACGTGCAACGTCGACGGCAGCCGGCCATGCCGCATCGCCATGACCATCTTGATCACACCCGCGACACCAGCCGCCGCCGACGTGTGACCGATGTTCGACTTGATCGACCCCAGCCGCAGCGGACCGCCACCCGCCCGCTCCTGGCCATACGTGGCCAGCAGCGCCTGCGCCTCGATCGGGTCACCCAGCTTCGTGCCGGTGCCGTGACCCTCCACGGCATCGACGTCGGCAGGGCTCAACCCGGCGTTGGCAAGAGCCTGGCGGATCACCCGCTCCTGCGAAGGACCGTTCGGCGCCGTCAGACCATTACTCGCACCGTCCTGATTCACCGCACTACCGCGCACCACGGCCAGGACGCGGTGGCCGTTCCGCCGGGCATCCGACAGCCGCTCCAGCACGACCAGTCCGACGCCGTCCGAGAAACCCGTACCGTCCGCAGCGGCCGCGTACGGCTTGCAACGTCCGTCGGGGGCAAGGCCACGCTGGCGGCTGAACTCCACCATCAGGAAGGGCCCGGCGAGCACCGTCACGCCGCCCACCAGTGCGAGAGAGCACTCGCCCGAGCGGAGCGCCTGTGCGGCCATGTGCATCGCGACCAGGGACGACGAGCACGCCGTGTCCACGGTGACGGCGGGGCCTTCGAGGCCAAGGCTGTAAGCGACCCGGCCGGACACCACACTGGTCGTCGTACCCGTAAGCCGGAAGCCCTCGAGCTCCGGAAGCATCTGCCCGCCGTAGTTGGAGGGCACCGCGCCGCAGAACACGCCCGTGTCGGTGCCGCGCAGCGAGGTGGGGGCGATACCCGCGTCCTCGAACGCCTCCCACGCGGCCTCGAGCATCAACCGCTGGGCCGGATCGGTGGCCAGCGCCTCACGCGGGCTGATCTCGAAGAAGCCGGCGTCGAAGTCCCCGACGCCGTCGACGAACCCGCCCCCGCTCGCGTAGACCTTGCCGACCCGCTCCGGATCCGGGTCGTACAGGCGTTCCACGTCCCAGCCGCGGTCCTGCGGCAGGCCGGACACCGCGTCGCGGCCCTCCGACACCAGCTGCCACAACTCGTCCGGTGAGGTGACGCCGCCGGCGTACCGGCAGCTCATCCCGACGATCGCCAGAGGCTCGGTCGACTGGGCGAGGAGCCGCCGGTTCTGCTGGCGCAGGCGCTCGGTCTCCTTGAGTGACTTACGGAGGGCCTCGACGAGTTCGTTCTGGTTGGCGGGCATGTCTACGCCTTCACCTCCGGGCGCACAGCGGCGACCACGTTCTCGATCAGGTTCGGGATTGCTGTCGTCGTCATGCCATGTCCTCTTGGGTCATCCGGATCAGGGCGTCGACGTCCATCTCGTCGATCGACTCGGAGTCCCCGGCGGTCGGTGCGACGTCTTCGGAGCTGTTCGCGAGCTCCATGAGCGTTTCGAGCAGCCCGGCCTGACGCAGCCGGCCGATCGGGATCGACACCAGCAGCTCGCGGATCTCGTCCTCCTCCGACGACCGCTGAGCCGGCACCGTGCCGCCCGGCATGGCGACGGGGATCAGGTACTGCGCGACGGCCTCGGGGGTCGGATGGTCGAAAACGAGCGTGGTGGGCAGCCGCAGACCGGTCGCCTGGGTGAGCCGGTTCCGCAGTTCCACCGCGGCAAGGGAGTCGAAGCCGAGCGTCTTGAAGGCACGGTCCGGGTCGATCGCGTCGGAAGAGGCGTGGCCGAGGATGGCCGCGACCTGGCCGCGAACCAGATCGAGCGTGACACGCTCCCAGTCCGTCTGCGGTACGGCGGCGAGCCGCTCGGCGAGCGATCCGCCCACGCTCTCCACCTGGCGGGCGGGCATACGGACGAGTCCGCGCAGCAACGCCGGGAGCATCCCGGCCCGGGCCTGCGCCCGCAACGCACCCTGATCCAACCGCACCGGCACCAACAAGCCCGCATCCAGTCGCTGCGCCCGGTCGAACAACTCCACACCGAGTTCCGTCGACAGCGCGCCGACACCCTGCCGCTCCAGCCGCGCCAGCTCCGCCTCGTCCAGCTCCCCGGTCATCCCGGTCGCGTCCGCCCACAACCCCCACGCCAACGAGGTCGCCGGCAAACCAGCAGCACGACGGCGCGCAGCCAACGCATCAAGCACGGCATTCGCCGCCGCATAGTTGCCCTGACCAGGGCTGCCGATCAGAGCCGCGACAGAGGAGAACAGCACGAACGCCGACAACTCCATGTCCGCCGTCAGCTCGTGCAGATGCAGCGCCGCGTCCACCTTCGGCCGCATCACCCGCTCCACCTGCTCAGCCGTCAACGACGTGATCACACCGTCATCCAGCACACCGGCCGCATGAATCACCGCCGT
>NZ_JBFBBR010000041.1:0-5476 GCF_040682795.1 Streptomyces sp. NPDC051105
ATGGCTCGATACAAATAATGCCATTTTCCTTTGATTTTGATGTACGTTTCATCCATTTTCCATGAATAAAAGGATTTTTTATTTTTCTTTTTCCAAATTTGATAGAGTAGTTTGCCATATTCTTGTACCCAACGATAAATCGTCGTATGAGAAACGTTAATGCCACGATCATATAAGATTTCTTGAACTTCACGATAGCTAAGGTTATAACGAAGATAGTAGCCCACGGCTACAATAATCACATCCTGCTGAAATTGCTTTTCTTTAAAATGATTCATCGTCATTCCTCCTGCTATCTTTTTCTATTATTCTACCTTATTTGATAGTAGATTTAAAACTTTGCAACAGAACCCTATATTCGTTACAATGGTTATGGGAAGTTTTTCAAAAGGTTAAGAAAAGCTTACGGGGGTTTTTGAAATCAAAAAGTAGTAGGGGACGATAAAATGAAACATACACACAAAATCATATTGGCTGTCACTTCTGTATGCACTGTTATTATTCTAGGTGTAAGTATCTTTTTTGTTACACAAGCAGTAACAAACAATAAATTAGAAAACACTAGTCAAACAACTCAACACTCAAGCAGCAGCTCAAAACCTGTTGAAGATAAACAAACGACGAAACAGCTTGATCAAGCAAAACAGCTTGCTGCAAGTTATCATTATGATGAAGCCATCGCCTTACTTGAAAAAGACGACGCCAAAGAAGCGCAACAATTGTTAGCAACTTTGAAAAAAGAAAAAGAATCCTTGGTAAAATGGGAAGACCCGACCAAAATCTCACACGTCTTCTTTCATAGTCTGATTGTTGATCCAGCTAAGGCTTTTCATACCCAGCAAGCACAAGGGTATAAAGATTATATGGTCACTATTTCCGAATTCAATAAAACCATTGATCAGTTATATAAAAATAACTATGTTCTTGTTAATCTAAATGGATTAGTCAAAAAAGGAACAGATGGAAAACTGACCTTTACAGGTGTTTCTCTTCCAGAAGGAAAGAAACCGTTAATTCTTTCGCAAGACGATGTCAGCTATTATGAATACATGGACAATTCAGGATTTCCAAGTAAGTTGATTGTCGATAAACAGAACCAAATCAAGAATATTTATATCGACAATAAGAAGGAAACTGTTGGTGACTATGATATGGTTCCATTGATCGATTCATTCATTAAAAAACATCCCGATTTTTCTTATCAAGGCGCCAAAGGAACATTAGCTTTAACAGGCTATAATGGTGTATTAGGTTACCGTACATCAAAATCAGAATATGGTGATAACGAAAAAACAAACAAAGAAATCGAAGCAGCCAAAAAAGTTGCTGATCAATTAAAGAAAGATGGTTGGAGTTTTGCTTCTCATACTTGGGGACACTTGAATATGACACAAGCTTCTTTAGCCGATATCCAACAAGATAATGAACGTTGGCAAAATGAAGTTGCACCTATTTTAGGCAAAACAAATATTTTGATCTACCCATTTGGCGCTGACATCAGCGATTGGCAACCTTATTCTGAAGCAAATCAAAAATTTGCTTACTTGAAACAACAAGGATTTGATATCTTCTGCAATGTCGATGCCTCAACTCCTGCATGGGGACAACTAGGAACTGACTACTACCGTAACGCCAGAATCAATATTGACGGTATCCGTTTCGAAGCTGACCTAAAAGGAGAAAATCCAATACTTGATCAATTTATCAACGTCAAAGAAGTGTATGACCAAAAAGATCGAGGATAGAGGTTGTGAAAGAAGCGTCCAGCTCCGCCGACAATAAGTAGGAATTAACTATCTAGGAACGCATACCATGCGTAAAACAGGCGCTTATCGGGTCTATACGCAGTCAAATTATAATATTGGTTTAGTGATGCATTTATTAAACCATTCAAGCGAAGCCATGACTTTAACGTATCTTGGATTAGATCAAGCTAGTCGAGAAACGATGTTAGACCAAATTGATTTTGGGTAATGAATGTTTAGAACTTAGTAGTCGTCCAAAAACGACTACTTTTTTTGTTGAATCGTCCAAGGACGATTCGATGCTTTTGACTTGTAAGAACAGGATTGAATGAAGCCATACTGTTCGCATATTTTTAGTGGATGAACATTCGTTCATCCAGAGATTTTTTGTTCGTTCATCCAAAAAGAGGGACGATTTCGGAAGAAGAAAATCGTCCCTCTTTTTCTTCTTTTTGTATGACAAAAAGAAAGATCTTTTGCCCATTTTATTTTTATAAAATGGGTAGGTGGCGTTTGCGTAAAGCAAATCGACACAATCCAAAGGGGATAAAAGGGGAAAGTGAAACTTCCCCCTTTTCAAGCCACATTGTAATACAAGAACGAAGTGTTTTGTATTACAATGTGATAGCTTGCAGTATTTATGGTTTTATATGGTCTATTTTGTTATAATGATTGTAACCGAATAGGGCGCAATGCTTATTACAAAATCAATGACAAAGGGCGATTGAGGAATGAGCGCTGGGGCATTTTATCTTTGAGGAAGTTCTTGATGGATCAGAAAAAAGTATCACAAAATCAAACAAAGTACATTCAATTTAGATTATCTGAAGAACAATACAATAAGCTGAAAATTTCAGGAGAAACATATGGACTCTCTCCGAATCTTTATGCGAAAAAATTAGCACAAAAATCTCATTTAAAAAAACCTTATCTCGAACATGACCAAGCGAAATCTTTATTATTAGAACTCTCAAAACAAGGAACCAATTTAAATCAAATCGCCAAGAAACTCAATCAATTCGATCGGATGGACAACCAAGATAAAGAGCTGATCGTGGCTTTACGCTATACATACGGAGTACTCGCTCAAGCTCAAAAGGGGTATCAAGAGTTATGGCAACAATTGCAAAAATAAGCAATGGCGCAAGTGCAGCGAGCGCCCTTAATTATGCTTTAGGGCAAGACAGACCCATGCATGAAAAAACTGAACAGTGGCTACAAGACCATCAATTGGAACGTCCTGTGGAGCTGACAAATTGTCGGGCAGTTGCCGTGGGTGGAACCAACGGGATTGATCCCTTTATCGCCAAAGAACAATTTGATGTCATTCGACAACTTCATAACCAAACCAAAGAATCCAATCAAGTCTTGCGTATTACCCAATCTTTCGCCTTAGATGAACTGAATCCGAAAGTTCAAAAAGACTGGCAAAAAGCCAATGATTTAGGCGTTGAATTAGCAGAAAATCTCTATCCTAACCATCAAAGTGCTGTGTATACGCATTTAGACGGAAAAAATCACGTCTTACACAACCACATCATTGTCAATAAGGTCAATTTAGAGACAGGCAATAAATTAAGAGAACAAAAAGGAGAAAGCGTTCAACGAGCACGAGAAATGAATGATCGACTCGCTTCTCGAGAGAACTGGCACATTTTAGAGCCACCAAATGAGCGCCAAACAGAGACAGAAAAAGAACTAATCGCCAAAAATGAGTATTCTTACATGGATGATTTGAGAGAAAGAATCAATAAATCGCTTCAAGATGTCTCTGTGAGCTCATACGAAGCGTTTAAGGAACGATTATCTGACAATGGGGTAATTCTATCAGAAAGAGGCCAAACGTTCTCATATGCCTTTTTAGACGCCAATAACAAGCAAAGACGAGCACGAGAGACCCGATTGGGTTCTGATTTTGGAAGGGAGACCATTTTACATGAGTTGGAAAACCGAGCAAGACAAAACGAATTTAGAGCTGTTGAACAACGAGAACCAGCGATTACTCCGCTTGAGCGAGACACTCAACAAAGAGAATCAGAAATTGTTAGCCTTGAACAAGCAATTGAACCAAGAAAATCAGAAGCTCTCAAGCGAGAATCAAAAATTAATCGATTTATTGACACAATCAAACAGCTTGCAGGACGAGTACCAGAACTTACTCAACGCGTTACAAGAAAATTAAAGCAAACAAAAGAGAAAATCCTCGATGATTTTGAACGTCGCTTTTCAAAAGACATGAAAAATTACGAGCAAGAACAACAGAAAAGCCTAGAAAAACAAGTGAATAGAGACGTACAGTCTGAAAAGAAACCAACAAAAGATCATGATCGGGGGATGAGTCGATGAATAAAGATGAACAACTCGTTGTTCAAGTATTAAATGCTTATAAAAATGGTAAAATTGATTTCAGTCACGTTCCAGAACTAGACCGCTTAGTCCGTCAAGAAGTTAATAAAGACTTTCGGGGCTACCAAGAAAAAATAGAAGCTGTTGCGAGTCAAAAAATGGAGTCTGCCATTCAAGAACAACTCCATCGTTTAGAGGCAGAAAACTTAAAAGCGACCATACTGAAAGACATTCAAGTTGAAAAACAAGCATTACTCGCTTTGAAAAAAGAACTGAATGAACAAAAAGAGCAGATAAAAGCAGATCGCAAACGTGAGATTGTCGAACGTTACAGTATTTTGATTGTGAATATTATCTGCCTGTTCTGTTTCTTAGTTGTCGGTATTCTCATCGGACGATGGATTTATAAAGGTATCTGGGATGGTTGGGGTTTGCATATTTTGTATGACACAGTGATGGAAATACAGCCTAAACATCCTTATGGGGCAGTCGTTCTTGGATTAGGTGGTTTTGGTTTAATCGGTGCTGGAATTTATGGCAGTTTTCGATTAATGTATACCGCTTCAACATGGTTTGATCAACGTCCAAAAATTTTCAAAAGAATCTTTCCGAAAAAATAGAGAGTGAGGGGATATTTTGGTTTTAGATAATAAATTAGGCTTAACAAATTCAGCAGAATTAGCCAAACAAGAAGAGTTATTAACGAAAAAAAGAGCCAAAGAATTGTTTGAGTCTGGCAAAATAGAGGATCTGGAAATTGGGACGTTTCAAGGCTTATCTGATATTCATCAGTTTTTATTCCAAGATATTTACGACTTTGCAGGAAAAATTCGAGAAGTGAATATTGCGAAAGGAAACTTTCAATTTGCGCCACGTATTTTTTTAGCGCAAACACTTGAATATATTGATAAATTACCTCAAGAAACATTTGATGAAATTATTGATAAGTACTCGGATATGAATGTGGCGCATCCTTTTAGGGAAGGCAATGGACGAGCCACTCGTATCTGGTTGGATTTAATTCTTAAAAATAAACTACACAAAATTGTCGATTGGAATCAAATTGATAAGGATGAATATTTAAATGCCATGATCCGTAGTACAGTCAGCACCAATGAATTAAAATATTTGATTCAAAAGGCTTTAACCGATGATTTAGGAAAAGAACAATTCTTTAAAGGAATTGATGCGAGTTATTATTACGAGGGATATTATGAAATAAAAACAGAAGATTTATAAATAACCGATACAAACAGACTGATCAAATTCTATATTGATTAGTCTGTTTGCTTACGGGATGATTTTGACTTTTGATTTTAAATTTTTGAAAAAAATAAAAAAAGGCGAAGCCTATATTAATTTATCATATATATTTTAATCTTTTC
>NZ_JBFBBR010000042.1:0-5223 GCF_040682795.1 Streptomyces sp. NPDC051105
CGCGCAGCCGGTGTAAAGGGTTTCGCCCCCGCCGTTCGTTCGGCTGGGCCTCAAGGGAATCCCTTGAGACCCAGCCGGCCGGTCACCTCCTGCCGCGGGCCGCCAGCCGGACCAGGTCCGCCGCGTCCATCTCGTCGATCGTCGCCGTTGCCGTTTCCGCAGCGGAAGCGTCTTGTTCGGCGTGCGAGTCCGCCAGGCGGAGCAGCGGCTTGAGGAGACCGGCGGTGCGCAGCCTGCTCAGCGGAATGGAAGCGAGCAGTTCCCGTACCTGGCGCAGCTCTTCGTTCTCGTCCGGTGCCGGAGCGGCCGTCACGAGCAGTTCGAGGAGGTGGAGTGCCAACGCGTCGGGGGTGGGGTAGTCGAAGGCGACCGCTCCGGACAGCCGCAGACCCGTGGCGGCGTTGAGGCGGTTGCGGAGTTCCACGGAGGTGAGGGAGTCCAGGCCGAGATCCTTCAGCTTGCCGTCGGCCGTGATCCCGGCGTCGGAGGTGTGCCCGAGTACCGTCGCGACCTCCGCGCGAACCAGGTTCAGCACGGCGTCGTAGCGCTCCGTCTCGGACATCCCGGAGAGCCGGGCCGTCCAGGCGATCGCCCCGTCGGCGGCCGCGCGGGTGACCGTCCGGGGCGGTGTGCCGACGAGACCGCTCCAGATCGCGGGCAGTTCACCGGCCCGGGCGCGTTCACGAAGCGCCGCCATGTCCGCCGCCATGGGCAGCAGAAGCGCCCGGTCGGTGCGCTGCGCGGTGTCGAACAACTCGAGTCCCTGCGCCTGGGACAACGCCCGAATGCCGTCCCGGTTCAGGCGTGCCTGGCTGCTGACGTCCATCCCTGAGCCCAGGCCGTCCGAACCGCTCCACAGCCCCCAGGCCAGCGAGGTGCCCGGCAGGCCGGCGGACCGCCGGTAGTGGGCCAGGGCATCGAGACAGGCGTTGGCCGCGGCGTAGTTGGCCTGACCGGCTCCTCCGGCGACACCCGCCATGGACGAGAACAGGATGAACTGGTCCAGGTGCCCGTCCTTCGTCAGCTCGTGCAGGTTCCACGCGGCGTCCACCTTCGGCCGCAGCACCTGGGCCAGCCGTTCCCGGGTGAGGGATCCGATGACACCGTCGTCCAGGACACCCGCGGCGTGGATCACGGAGGTCAGGGGTTGGTTCGCGGGAATGCCCGACAACACACGGGCCAGCGCTTCACGGTCGGCGGCGTCGCAGGCGACGACCCGGGCTGTGGCTCCCGCTGCGGACAGTTCGGAGACCAGCTTCCTGGCGCCTTCGGAGTCGGGGCCGCGCCGTGACAACAGGAGCAGGTGGCGTACGCCGTGCCGGTCCACCAGATGACGGGCGAGCACGGAGCCCAGAGCCCCCGTACCGCCGGTGATCAGCACCGTGCCGGACGGGTCGGGGCCGGAGGCGACGCTGAGCACGACCTTCCCCGTGTGCTTGGCCTGGGCCAGGTGCCGAAGTGCCTCGACTGCTTCCGTGATCCGCCAGGTTCGCACCGGAGGCGGTAGCAGGACCCCCTGTTCGAAGAGGCGCATGAGGTCGGCGAACATCTCGTGGATGCGGTCGGGACCGGCGGACCGGAAGAGGTCGAAGGCCTGGTACCGGACCCCCGGATGGTCGGCTGCGACGGTGTCGGCGTCACGGATGTCGCTCTTGCCCATCTCGACGAAGCGGCCGCCGCGGGGCAGCAGACGCAAGGAGGCGTCGACGAACTCTCCCGCGAGGGAATCGAGTACGACGTCAACCCCCGCGCCGCCCGTGACGTCAAGGAACCTGGACTCGAACTCGGTGGTGCGGGACGAGGCGACGCGGTCGCCCGCCAGGCCCATCGCGGACAGCGTCTCCCACTTGGCGGGGCTCGCTGTGCCGAAGACGTCGGCTCCCAGGTGCCGGGCCAGCTGAACGGCGGCCATGCCGACGCCGCCCGCCGCCGCGTGGACGAGCAGCGACTCGCCGGGCCGCAGGTCGGCCAGGTCGACGAGCGCGTAGTAGGCCGTCAGGTAGACCACCGGCACGGACGCCGCCTGAGCATGCGTCCACGCGGCCGGCTTGCGGACGAGCAGTCGCCGGTCCGTGACAGCGACGCTGCCGAAGGCCCCGTCGAAGATGCCCAGCACGGCATCGCCCGGTGCGAGGTCGTCCACGCCGGAACCGACCTCGGTGACGATGCCGGAGGCCTCGCTGCCCATGCGCCCCTCCCCGGGGTAGACCCCGAGGGCCAGGAGGACGTCCCGGAAGTTCACACCGGCAGCGCGGACGGCGACTCTGACCTCGTTCGGCGCCAGGGCGGAGGACGACTCGGGAGCGGGGAGGAACCGGACGTTCTCCAGGCTTCCCCGCTTCTCCACGTCCAGCCGCCAGGCGTCCGGACTCTCGTACGGCAGCTGCGCGCTGTCGTCCGGCACGGTGTTCAGGTGTGGGGTGTGGGCGGTGCCTTCGCGCAGGGCGCTTTGGGGGATGCCCGCGTCGATGAGGGCGGGCAGGAGGTGGTGGGAGGCGGGGTGGTGGTCGGTGTCGGTGAGGTGGATGCGGCCGGGGTTCTCGCTCTGTGCGCTGCGGACCAGTCCCCAGACGGCGGCCGCGGCGAGGTCGGTGATGTCGTCGGTGGGGGTGGTAGCGACGGCGCCGTGGGTGAGGACCAGCAGGCGGGCGCGGGCCAGCCGTTCGTCGGCCAGGAACTCCTGGACGGTCTCCAGGGCTTCCGCCGACGCATGGTGCACCGAGGCGGGGTCAGTGCCCGAAGAGGGAACGAACACGAGTACCGGGGGTACGGAGCTTGCGGCAGCCTCGCCGAGACTGGTGACCGTCACCTGCAGACCCGCGTCGGTCAGCTGTCGTTCCAGTCGTTCCAGGTCGTCCGCTGTGCCGTCGGCCGACGTCTTCGACAGCAGTCCCCACCCGGCGGGCGTCCCGGACGCCTCGGGCACGGACTGGGTGGTCCACTCGAGGGTGTAGAGGGAATCGGCCACGGCAGCGGGGCGGAGGGCTTCCGCCGTCATCGGGCGCGAGGTGAGCCGTCCTATGCGCAGCACCGGGCGCCCGTCGGTGTCCGTTGCCGAGAGCGACCAGCCGTTCTCGTCCTGGGCGGGTGTGATGGTGACGCGGAGCGCTGTGCCGACCGAGGAGTGGACGTGCACATCGCTCCAGGAGTAGGGCACCGGCACCCTTCCGTGCTCTCCCCGTGCGGGATCGGCTGCGATGAGCGCATGCAGGGCGGCGTCGAGCACCGCCGGATGGACCGAGTAGGGGCCCGTGGCGGCATGGGGGAGGGCCACCTCGGCGAACAGGGTGCCGTCGTGCTGCCAGAGTGCGCCAAGGCCCTGGAACTGGGGGCCGTACGTGAAGCCGGCCCGGTCCAGGTCCTCGTAGACCGTCGCGATGTCGACCGGCTGGGCCGGGGCGGGGGGCCAGACCGAGACCTCCGGGCCGGCGGCACTCGGTGCGTCGCTGAGGGTGCCGGTGGCGTGGCTGATCCACGGGGCCGGTGTCCCCGTGCCGGACTCCGCACGGGAGTGAATGGTCAGCTCGCGGTTGCCGGAGCCGTCCGGGGCGCTCACGGCGACCTGCAGCCGGACGGCTCCCTCTCGTGGCAGGACGAGTGGCGCGTGCAGGGTGAGTTCGCCGAGGGCCGGGCAGCCGACCGTCTCGCCGGCGTGAACGGCGAGATCCAGGAAGGCGGTGCCCGGTAGCAGGACGTTGTCCAGCACGGTGTGGTCCGCGAGCCAGGGGTGTGTGGCCAGGGACAGCCGACCGGTCAGCAGGCAGCCCTCCGAGCCGGCCAGCTCCACCGCCGCGCTCAGCAGTGGGTGGTCCGTGGCCGAGAGGCCGGCCGTGGACACGTCGGCGGACGACGCGTTGCTCTCCAGCCAGAACCGCAGACGCTGGAAGGGATAGGTGGGAAGAGGAACCGGACGCCCACCCCACTGCTCGTACAGCACGCGCCAGTCGACCTCCACGCCGTGCACATGGAGATCGGCCAGGGCGGCGAACAGGGTGCTGGTCTCCGGTCGTCCGGAGCGCAGAGCGGACGTGAAGACATGTCCCCGGGCCTCGTCGTGGATCTGCCGAGCCAGGGTGGTGAGAACCGCGTCGGGCCCCAACTCCAGCCAACGGGTGACCCCTTGCTCGCCGAGTGCCTGCACCGCTTCCAGGAAGCGCACTGGTTCGCGCACATGACGCACCCAGTACTCCGCGTCCGTGACCTCGGGAGAGAGTCCCGGCAGCGACGGCTCGTGCAGGGTGAGGCCCGCGACCACCTGACGGAAGTCGTCGAGCATCGGGTCCATCAGGGGCGAGTGGAAAGCGTGGCTCACGGTCAGCCGCTTGGTGCGGTGGCCCGCTGCCTGCCAGGCCTCGGCGAGCGCCAGTACCGTCTCCTCCGCACCGGAGACCACCACAGAGGTGGCACCGTTGACCGCGGCGATGCTGGCCCGGTCCCGGAGTCCGTCCAACGCCGTTCGAGCCGTGGCCTCGTCCACCTCCACGGCGACCATGGCACCTCCGCGGGGGAGCGCCTGCATCAGCCGGCCCCGTGCCTCCACCAGCGCACAGGCATCCTCCAGCGAGAGCACGCCCGCCACATGGGCGGCCGCTATCTCGCCCACCGAGTGGCCGGTCACCGCTTGCGGACGCAGGCCCAGCCATTCCACCAGCCGGAACAGGGAGACCTCGAGCGCGAAGAGCGCGACTTGGGCGTGTCCCGTCAGGTCGAGACGACCGTCCTCCTCTCCGAACACGACCTCTCGAAGCGGTTGCCCCGTCAGCCGAGCGATGTCGTCGAAGGATGCGGCGAAGACGGGGAACGCCTCGTACAGCTCCCGGCCCATCCCGGAGTACTGGGATCCCTGACCGGTGAAGAGCACCGCGGTGCCCCCGGACGGCGAAGCCATGCCGCGGATGACGTTCTCGCCCAGGACGACGGCCCGATGCTCGAACTTCGCGCGGGACATCAGTGAAAGGCCCACGTCCAGCGGGCCTGCGGAGGGGGTCGACTCCGCGTACCGCCGCACTGCTTCCAGATGGTCGTCCAGCGCTTCCGGTGAACGGGCCGACAACACCCACGGCACCACCCCAACTGGTACGGCTGCTTCGGCTGCTTCGGCTGCTTCGGCCGGTTGGGCTGTTTCGGTTGCTTGGGTGGGTGGGGTGGGTTGGGGGGTGTGTTCGAGGATGAGGTGGGCGTTGGTGCCGCTGACGCCGAAGGAGGAGACGGCTGCGCGGCGGG
>NZ_JBFBBR010000043.1:0-4890 GCF_040682795.1 Streptomyces sp. NPDC051105
CTGATCGGCTTCTTCGTCAACAACCTCGTACTGCGCACCGACCTCGGCGGCGGACCCGGATTCCGCGACGTCCTGCGACGCGTACGAGAGACCGTACTCGACGCCCAGGACCACCAGGACCTCCCCTTCGACCTGCTCGTAGCGGCCACCCGGCCCCCACGCCACCCCGACCGGACGCCCTACACCGAAGCCTGGTTCGCTCTCAACCGGAGCGGGCATTTCGAGCGGACGGTGGACGACACCGTGTTCTCGACCGTGGAAGACACGCGGGACCGGGACAGCGTTCGACACGACTTCACCCTCGAAGTGTCCGAGAACGACGACACCATGGAGGCCAAGCTCTCGTGTCGTGACGGAATGTACTCAAGAGCCGAGATCATCGAGATGATGGCCATGTGGAATGGAATCCTGGCCGCCGGTCTCCGCTCTCCGGACCAGCCGATTCACGAACTCACCACCGATTAGGGAGTATTCCTTGACCCTCATCGCGGGGTTTTCCGAGGGTTTTCACGACGCCGCACTCTGCCTCCTGGACGACACAGTGATCGTCCATGCCTCGCACAGCGAGCGCTATTCCAGGAAGAAGGGAGACCGCTGGCTGCACCCGACGCAGCTCGAACTGATGAAACAGGCCGAGACGGTCGCCTACTACGAGCGGCCATGGCTCAAGGCCACCAGACGGCTCTACTCGGGCCAGAAGCTCGCTCGGCGGCGCACACCCTCCGACGTCTGCTTCTCCCATCACGAAACCCATGCCGCCGCCGGTTACTACACCGCGCCTTTCGACGACTGCAACATCCTCGTGGTCGACGCGATCGGCGAATGGGACACCATCTCGATATGGGACAACATGCGGAAGGTCCGCAGCTGGAAGTATCCCTACTCGCTCGGTCTGCTGTACTCGGCGATCACCAAGCGCATCGGCCTCCAGCCGAACTCGGACGAATACATCACCATGGGCATGGCGGCCTACGGTGAGCCGTGCCACGACCTGAGCCCCCTTCTCGAGGAGAATCTGCACCTCGGGTGCGACGACCTGTACCCCGACGCCCGGCCCGAGGACCTGGCCGCGTCCGTGCAGAAACTCTTCGAAGAGAAGCTGCTGGAACTCGTGGCTCTCTGCCCGAAAGAGAACCTGGTGCTCATGGGCGGCTGCGCGCTCAACTGCGTCGCCAACTCGCGCATCCAGGGAAAGAACCTGTGGATCATGCCCAACCCGGGTGACGCCGGCAGCGCCCTCGGCGCCGCGGCACTGGTCCGGCGGGCCAAGCTGCAATGGGTCGACCCGTATCTCGGGACCCGGCTGCCGAGGGCGAATCCCTCGGCGATCGTCAAGGAGCTGCTTGCCAACAAGGTGTGCGGTGTCGCCTCCGAGGGAGCGGAGTTCGGCCCGCGGGCGCTCGGCAACCGGAGCCTGCTCGCGGACTGCCGGTACGACGTCAAGGACACGGTGAACAAGATCAAGCGCCGGCAGCTCTTCCGGCCGTTCGCCCCGGCGATCCTCGAGGAGTTCGCCGGTGACTACTTCGAGGGTCCGATGAACGAGTACATGCAGTTCACGAGCCGCGCACTGCACGATTACTCGAGCGTCACACACGTCGACGGCACCGCTCGTGTCCAGGTGGTCAAGGAGAACTGCTCATCGGTTCTGCGTCAGGTGCTCGAGGAGTGGTACGAACAGACCGGCGTCCCGATGCTTCTGAACACCTCCCTGAATATCAAGGACGAGCCGATGGTCGACACCGCCCACGATGCTCAGATGTTCACAGAGAAATACGGAGTCAATGTCTTCTAACTCAGGCCTGCTGGGGAAGCTGGCGTGGCCGATCCGTTCGCTGCGTCGATACATCGCTTTCCGACGGCGCGCAAAGCGTCTGTCCAAAAAAGATGCATACATCTACGACTGACCCGATCGACATTTTGAGCGCCATGAACGCAAAGCCACTGAAACTGTGACCACCGAAATGTCTAGGACGTTAGGGGATAACGGACAAGTGCGTGACGCAGGGCAGAAAAACGGGGGCAGCCAGGTCCGTTCCTACACGGAATGGGATCCGCTGGAGGAAGTGATCGTGGGCATTCTGGACGATGCCCGCTTCCCACAATGGCATCCTTCACTGGAACCGGTGATCCCTGCCCAACAGCACGAGACCTTCCGCCGCTGCGCGGGCGAGGAGTTCCCGCCGGAGATTGTCAAGGCCGCCAACGACGAACTCGAAGAACTCGTCCGGATCCTGGAGGCCGAGGGCGTCACCGTACGCCGCCCCGACCCCATCCCGCAGGGGCAGGTCTACTCGACCGGCGCATGGGCGACCACCGGGATGTACGCCGCCATGCCGCGCGACGCCATCCTGGTCGTGGGCGATCAGATCATCGAGTGCCCGATGGCCTGGCGTTCGCGCTACTACGAGAACCTGGCCTACCGGCCCTTGATCAAGGAGTACTTCCGCAACGGGGCGAAGTGGGTCGCCGGCCCCAAGCCGGAGCTCACGGACGAGTTGTACGACCTCGACTGGACGGAGTCGGCGCAGGGCGAGCCGACAAACCTGGTGGTGACCGAGTTCGAGCCCACCTTTGACGCCGCCGACTTCCTCCGCTTCGGCCGCGACATCATCGGGCAGAAGAGCAACGTCACCAATGAGTTCGGCATCGAGTGGCTGCGCCGCACCCTCGGTGACGAGTACCGGGTCAGGGTGCTGGAGTTCGACGACGCCCACCCCATGCACATCGACGCCACGCTGGCTCCGCTGGCACCGGGCAAGTTGCTCATCAATCCCGAGCGGGTGCCCGAGATCCCGAAGATGTTCCGGAACTGGGAGGTACGGGCCGCGCCCGCGCCGGTCATCCCCGACTCGCATCCGCTGTACATGACGAGCAAGTGGATCAACATGAACATCCTCATGCTCGACGAGGAGCGGGTCGTCGTGGAGGCCGAGGACGAGCCGATGATCAAGTTCTTCAAGGACTGGGGGTTCACCCCCATCCCCTGCAACTTCCGGAACTTCAACAGCTTCGGCGGCTCCTTCCACTGCGCCACCCTGGACGTGCGTCGATCCGGCTCACTCGAGACATATGTCGACTGAGCATGTGATCCTCAAGAACCTGTCCCCCGATCGCCCGGTGTCCCTGTGCACCGTCGTCTGCTTTCCCTACGCGGGCGGCGGGGCCAGGGTCTTCCGTGACTGGCCACGGCGGCTGTCGCGGCTGGTGAACGTCTTCGCGGTCCAGCTGCCCGGCCGTGAGGAACGGCTGTCGGAGCCGCCCGAGGCCGACGCCGAGCGGGTGGTCGCCGAGCTGTGCGCGGCGATCGAGCCCGTCGTCGAGGAGAAGGTCATCCTCTTCGGCCACAGCCTCGGCGCCGTGCTCGCTGCCCGGGTGGCGCAGGAACTGCTGGGCGACCGCGGTGAGTCGGACGCCGTGCTCTTCGTGTCCGGGCGGCGCTCGCCCTGGAGCGGACCGCTGTCGTCCGGGGCTCGCGGGCTCGCGGACGATGAACTCGTGGAGCGCCTCAGGTCCATGGGCGGTGGCCGGGCACAGCTGGCTTCGGAGGCGGAGTTCGTCCGGCTGATGCTGCCGGCGTTGAAGGCCGATCTGCATCTCTCGGACGCGGCGCTGGGAATTCGTGAGCACGGAGTACCCATTCCGGTGATCGGCCTCTACGGCCGCCACGACGTGGGGACTCCGTTGAGTCATGTCCGGCAGTGGTCGCGTTTCACCACAGGTGGCTTCCGCAGCGCCGAGATCGACGGTGATCATTACTTTGTCGAGGGGAACGTCGCGAGCGTGACGGCGATCGTCGACGCGGCGGCACGCAGTTTGATCGGGCTGTAAACATCAATTGCCATGTTTGGCGGAGAAGGTGTGCTGACGTGACTTCGGTTCCGAGCAATCCGTTGTACGACATTCCCGGTGCTGTCCGGCCGAACGAGACGTCGGTGGGGGTGCCCGGCGGGGTGACGGTGCCCGGGTTGTTCGCGGCGCAGGTGGCGCGGACGCCGGACGCGGTGGCGCTGGTCGACGGTGATCGGCGGTGGACGTACCGGGAGCTGGACGGCGCCGCGGCTGTGGTGGCCGCCCGGCTGGGTGCCACGGGCGTGGGTCCGGGCCGTGTGGTGGGGGTGTGCTCGGGCCGGCAGTCGGAGATGGTGGCGGGCCTGCTGGGGGTGTTGCGGGCCGGGGCCGCGTACGTGCCGTTGGATCTGTCGTATCCGGTCGAGCGGCTGGCGTTCATGCTGGAGGACAGCGGGGCGGATGTGGTGGTGGCCGGCACGGACGTGCCGACCGCGCTGTCGGATCGGCGGACGACGATCGCCATTGCACGGGACGGAGCCCTGGAGGAGAACCCGGCCGACGCCTCAGGCGCCCCCGAAGGCCCGGCAGCGGGCCCGGCAGGCCCGGACGATCTGGCGTATGTGATCTACACCTCCGGCTCGACCGGACAGCCCAAGGGCGTCGAGATCACCCACGCCAATCTCGCCGGCATGCTGCACGAGTTGCGGCCGTGCCTCGGTTCCCAGGTGCTGCTGCTGGCGTCCCTGACCTTCGACGCCTCCTGGCGTGCGGTGAACATCCTGCTCACCGGTGGCTGCCTGCACGTGCTCGACAACCGCAGGGATCTGCCGGCCGCCTCGCGCTACCTGCGCGAGCACGGGGTCGACTCGGTGAGCTGCACGCCCTCGCAGCTCGCTGCCCTGCTCGCTGCCGGCCCCCTCCCCTCACCGCTGCGCATCATGGCCGGCGGCGAACCCCTCCCGGCCGACCTGTGGCGACGTCTGGCGGCTCTGCCCGACGTGGTCGCCTTCAATCTGTACGGTCCGACGGAGTGCACGGTGGACGCGACGCTGGCACGGGTCTCCGGTGACCGCCCGGTGATCGGCCGCCCCCTGGGCA
>NZ_JBFBBR010000044.1:0-4623 GCF_040682795.1 Streptomyces sp. NPDC051105
CCAGACCCCACACCGGCGCCAACGCCAGATCCGGAACCTCATCACCCACCGCGATCGCGTTCCTCGTCACCACCACCAACCGCGCATCAGCCAACGCCTCACTCGCCAACCACCGCTGCAACAACCCCAACACCCGCACCACAACCGAAGACGACGCACCATCGGTATCACCCGCAGCGTCGACCTCAACCAGCACCACTTCCGGCGTCGCCGCGCCCTCGACAACCGCCAACTCCAGCGCATCCAGATCAGCCAACGGCGCGTCACCCAACACCGCAACCTCCACCGCCACCGCAGACGGCACAGGCACCGGCACCGGCACCCACTCCACACAGAACAGGGAATCGTTCCCCGCCTGCTGACCGCCCGCGAGCCGTGCCGGATCCACCGGCCGCAGCACCAGTCCCTCCACGCTCACGACCGGCTCGCCAGATTCATCAACGGCGTCGATCCGAAGCGCCGACCCACTCGCTGCCACGATCCGCACCCGGACCCGTGAGGCGGTGCTGTGCCCCAGCCTTACCCCGGACCACGAGAACGGCAGCTCCGCAGAGACCGAACCACCAGCCTTCTCCAGCAACCCACCATGCAACATCGCATCGAACAACGCCGGATGGACACCAAAACCCTCACCGCCGGCATCCTCGGCAAGCGCTACCTCGGCATACACCTCTTCGCCATCGCGCCACGCCGCCCGCAGCCCCTGGAAGACGGGCCCGTAGTCGTAACCGGCCTCCGCCAACCGCACATACAGCGAATCCAGCTCTACCGGCTCCGCACCCTCCGGCGGCCACTCCACGGGGAACTCCGAGCTCAGCGGCTGCGTCTCCGGTACGAGCGTCCCGCGCCCGTGACACGTCACCTCGCGTGGTCCGCCCTCACTGCTCTTCTCTGGGCGGGAGTAGATCGCGACTGTGCGGCGTCCGTCCTCGTCAGGCTCTCCGACGGCGAGCTGCAGCTGAACCGCCGCGTCCCCGTCCAGGACCAACGGCGCCTCCAGCACCAACTCCTCAAGCACCGCAGTGCCCACATGCCGGCCGACCGCAACCGCCAGCTCCACCAACGCGGTCCCCGGCACGATCACCGTCCCGAACACCGCATGATCCCGCACCCACGACGCCGACTCCTGCGACAGACGCCCCGTGAACACCCACTCGTCCCGGTCCCCGACCGACACCGCCGCACTCAACAACGGATGGTCCAACCGGTCCAAACCGGCGGCGGTCGCATCGCCCTCACCCGTGCCAGGCGCCAGCCAGTACCGCTCGCGCTGGAAGGCATACGTCGGCAAGTCCACCGACCGAGCGCCCGTGCCCGCGTAGAACGCCTGCCAGTCCACCGGCACACCCGCCAGATGCGCCTGCGCAACAAACGCGGCAAACGTCTCCGCCTCCGACTTGCGCGCCCGCAAGGCCGACGCGAACACCGCCCCGTCCCCGTCCACCGCCTGACGCGCCAACGCCGTCAACACACCATCCGGACCAAGCTCCAGGAACCGGGTCACACCCTCGGCCTGCAGAGTACGAACCCCGTCCGTGAACCGGACCGCCTGACGGACGTGATCCACCCAATAGCCCGGGTCAGCCAGCTCCGCCGACACCAGAGCACCCGTCACATTCGACACCACCGGGATCCCGGGAACACCGAACGTCAGCCCCTCCGCAACCTCGCGGAAGTCGGCCAGCATCGGCTCCATCCGATGCGAATGGAACGCATGACTCACCCGCAGCCGCGTCGTCTTCCGGCCCTGCCACCGCGGCAGCCACTCATCAAGCGCGTCCAAGTCCCCGGACACCACCACCGAGCGGGGACCGTTCACCGCAGCAATCGACAACCGGCCCTCGAACCCGGCCAGCTCCCCAGCCACCTCCTCCTCCGCCGCCTGCACCGCCGCCATCCCACCACCAGCCGGCAACGCACCCATCAACCGGCCACGAGCCACCACCAGCGCACACGCATCCGCCAGCGACAGCACCCCCGCCACATGAGCAGCCACCAGCTCACCCACCGAATGCCCGATCAGATAATCCGCGCGCACCCCAAGAGACTCGACCAGCCGGAACAACGCCACCTCGACCGCGAACAACGCAGCCTGCGTGAACTCCGTCGCATCCAGCAACCCCGCATCCGCAGAGCCCTCCTCGGCAGCCAGCAGACTCTGAAGCGAACGGCCCAGCCGCGGGTCCAGCTCCGCACACACCTCATCCAACGCCCGCCCGAACTGCGGGTAAGCAGCGGCGAGCTCCACACCCATCCGCGCCCGCTGCGCCCCCTGCCCCGTGAACAAGAACGCCGTCCGACCCGCCCCCACCCGACCATCGAACACACCAGCCGCCGGCTCACCCCCGGCCAAAGCCGCAAGCCCCGCCAGCAGCCCCTCCCGATCCGACGCCACCACCGCAGCCCGCTGCTCCAACTGCGCCCGCGACACCACCGACGAGAAAGCGACATCCACCAACCCCACCCCAGGCGAAGCCACCACATGCGCACGCAACCGCTCCGCCTGCGCACGCAACGCCACCTCACCCCTACCCGACACCACCACCGGCACAGGCACCGACGCGGCAGGCGACGCAGCGGGCAACTCGGCCACCGGACGCTCCGTCGGCTCCTCCGCATTGGCGGCCGGAGCCTCCTCGATGATCACGTGGGCGTTCGTCCCGCTGATGCCGAACGACGACACCCCCGCGCGCCGCGGCCGCTCACCCGCAGGCCATTCCTCCGCCTCCGTCAGGAGCCGGATCTGCCCGGCCTCCCAGTCGACATGCGGCGACGGCGCATCCACGTGCAACGTCGACGGCAGCCGGCCATGCCGCATCGCCATGACCATCTTGATCACACCCGCGACACCAGCCGCCGCCGACGTGTGACCGATGTTCGACTTGATCGACCCCAACCGCAGCGGCTCGTTATCGGCCCGCTCCCGGCCATACGTGGCCAGCAACGCCTGGGCCTCGATCGGGTCACCCAGCTTCGTCCCGGTGCCGTGACCTTCCACCGCATCGATCTCCGAGGCACTCAACCCGGCGTTCGCCAACGCCTGCCGGATCACCCGCTCCTGCGAAGGACCGTTCGGCGCCGTCAGACCATTACTCGCACCGTCCTGGTTGACCGCGCTGCCCCGGACAACACCAAGAATCCGGTGACCGTTGCGCCGCGCATCCGACAACCGCTCCAGCACGACCAGACCCAGGCCGTCCGAGAAACCCGTGCCATCCGCAGCCGCCGCATACGACTTGCAACGCCCGTCCGACGCAAGACCCCGCTGACGACTGAACTCAGTGAGGAGGAACGGATCCGACATGATCGTCACGCCGCCGGCCAACGCGAGGGAACACTCCCCGGAGCGCAGCGCCTGCGAAGCCAAGTGCAGTGCTACCAGGGACGACGAGCACGCCGTGTCCACCGTGATGGCGGGGCCCTCCAGGCCGAGGCTGTAGGCGACCCGGCCGGAGAGGACACTGGTCGTCATACCCGTCAGCCGGAAGCCTTCCAGTTCCGGCCGCATCTGGCCGCCGTAGTCCGAGGCCAAGGCACCGCAGAAGACACCCGTGTCGGAGCCGCGCAGCGAAGTGGGGGCGATACCCGCGTCCTCGAACGCCTCCCATGCCGCCTCCAGCATCAACCGCTGCTGCGGATCAATCGCCAACGCCTCACGCGGACTGATCCCGAAGAACCCTGCATCAAAATCACCGACGCCATCGACAAACCCACCACCGCTGGCATAGACACTGCCGACCTGATCCGGATCAGGGTTGTAGAGACGCTCCAGATCCCACCCACGATCACCCGGCAGACCCGACACCGCATCCCGACCCTGCGAGACCAACTCCCACAACTGCGCAGGCGACGACACACCACCGGGATACCGGCAGCTCATCCCCACGATGGCCAAGGGCTCGAGGTCACGCTGCTCCAGCTCGCGCAAGCGACGGTTGGCCGTGCGCAGCTCCCCGGTCACCTTCTTCAGATACACACGGAGCTTGTGCTCGTCCATCGCCGCGGCGCCCCGCTGATCCCCCGTGCCCTGGGTCACGTTCCCAGCTCCTTGTCGATCAACTCAAACATCTCTTCGTCAGAGACCCCGTCGAGGAAGTCATCAGGGTCTTCGTCCAGGCCATCGCTCTGGCCCGACGGTCCGCCGAGGACGGACCACAGCCGATTACTGAAGGCACGCAGCCGGGGTTCGAGCTCGGCCAGTTGCCGCTCGTCACCCGCCACTTGCGTCAGCAGGGCCTCGATCTGTTGCAGCCCTTCTTCGAGAGGCGAGCGGCCGCTCTCCGCGGGCCCGCCGACCTCTGCCAGAAGCAGGGTCGAAACCCCGTCCGGAGTCGGGTGGTCGAAGACGAGCGTCGACGGCAGCCGCATGCCGGTGGCCTGGGTGAGCCGGTTCCGCAGCTCCACCGCCGCCAGGGAGTCGAATCCGAGGGCCTTGAACGTCTGCTCCGGGTCGATCGCGGCGGCCGAGGCATGCCCCAACACCGCTGCGACCTGGGCCTGCACAAGCTCAAGCACAGAACGCTGACGATCGGCTTCGGGTATGGCGGCCAGCCGCTCGGCAAGTGATCCGCTCACGCTCTGCGTACGACGGGCCGGCGTACGGACGAGTCCGCGCAGCAACGC
>NZ_JBFBBR010000045.1:0-4421 GCF_040682795.1 Streptomyces sp. NPDC051105
GAAATACCTACAACATCTGGTTGGTTTACCGCTTGTTCAAAACGCTCTCTCAGTACTTCAACAGGCGCGTGAGTATTAGTGAAATTTTGGAAATAAACAATATATTTCTTCACTCCAGGCCACTTTTTATGAAATTGAGCCACTTCGGCAGCAAATTGGTCCGCAATTGGAGCCTCTGGCTCCAAAATCATATCCCCTGAACCAGATACTGTACAAAAAGTACATCCACCATGAGCAACCGTACCATCCCGATTAGGGCAGTCAAAACCAGCATCAATAGGAACTTTAAATATTTTTTCACCAAAATTGGTTCGCAAATATTCATTCCAAGTTGTATATCTCTTTTGCATTTTATATCATCTCTCCGTTTATCAAATTATATCAAAATTTCTTAAACATTTTCTGTATTTATAATAAAAAAAGAGACCCGTAGGTCTCTTAAAAGCTGCGGATGTCAGACTCGAACTGACGACATCATGATTAACAGTCATGCGCTACTACCAACTGAGCTAATCCGCAATGTAAACTTGGCATCGTCTTTATCTCCCAGGGGGCAACCCCCAAGTACTTCCGCCGTAGATGGACTTAACTTCTGTGTTCGACATGGGAACAGGTGTATCTCCATCGCAATGATGACCAAATCATTAAATGTTACCTTGAACATTCAAAACTAAATAACAATTCTTCTAACTTTTAAACCATAAGCATATTATATTTGACTCTTTTGGTAAAGTCCTCGAGCGATTAGTACTGGTCCGCTCCAAGTCTCGCAACTCTTCCACTTCCAGCCTATCTACCAGATCATCTCTCTGGGCTCTTAATTCTTACGAATGGGTAATCTCATCTTGAGGTGGGCTTCGCACTTAGATGCTTTCAGCGCTTATCCCTTCCCTACATAGCTATCCAGCCGTGCTCCTGGCGGAACAACTGGTACACCAGCGGTAAGTCCATCCCGGTCCTCTCGTACTAAGGACAGATCCTCTCAAATTACCTACGCCCGCGACGGATAGGGACCGAACTGTCTCACGACGTTCTGAACCCAGCTCGCGTGCCGCTTTAATGGGCGAACAGCCCAACCCTTGGGACCGACTACAGCCCCAGGATGCGACGAGCCGACATCGAGGTGCCAAACCTCCCCGTCGATGTGAACTCTTGGGGGAGATAAGCCTGTTATCCCCAGGGTAGCTTTTATCCGTTGAGCGATGGCCCTTCCATGCGGTACCACCGGATCACTAAGTCCTAGTTTCCTACCTGCTCGAGTTGTAGCTCTCGCAGTCAAGCTGGCTTTTACCTTTACACTCTACGATTGATTTCCAACCAATCTGAGCCAACCTTTGAGCGCCTCCGTTACTCTTTAGGAGGCGACCGCCCCAGTCAAACTGTCCGTCAGACACTGTCTCCCTGGCCGATTATGCCAGCGGGTTAGAGTAACCATAAGTCAAGGGTAGTATCCCAACAACGCCTCAATAGAAACTAGCGTCCCTATTTCAATGGCTCCTACCTATCCTGTACATGACTTACAGGTACTCAATATCAAACTACAGTAAAGCTCCATGGGGTCTTTCCGTCCTGTCGCGGGTAACCTGCATCTTCACAGGTACTAAAATTTCACCGAGTCTCTCGTTGAGACAGTGCCCAAATCATTACGCCTTTCGTGCGGGTCGGAACTTACCCGACAAGGAATTTCGCTACCTTAGGACCGTTATAGTTACGGCCGCCGTTTACTGGGGCTTCAATTCATACCTTCGACTTACGTCTAAGCACTCCTCTTAACCTTCCAGCACCGGGCAGGCGTCACCCCCTATACATCACCTTGCGGTTTAGCAGAGAGCTGTGTTTTTGATAAACAGTTGCTTGGGCCTATTCACTGCGGCTGGCTTTTACACCAGCACCCCTTCTCCCGAAGTTACGGGGCTATTTTGCCGAGTTCCTTAACGAGAGTTCTCTCGATCACCTGAGGCTACTCGCCTCGACTACCTGTGTCGGTTTGCGGTACGGGTAGATATGACTTTACGCTAGAAGCTTTTCTTGGCAGTGTGACATCAGAGAGTTCGCAACCGTAGTTGCTTCCCCATCACAGCTCAATGTTAAAGAGAAATGCATTTGACACATCTCACACCTCACTGCTTAGACCAGAATCCATTAACTGGCATCTCTTAGCCTACTGCGTCCCTCCATCACGATCATATCTAGTACTGGAATATCAACCAGTTGTCCATCGACTACGCCTTTCGGCCTCGCCTTAGGTCCCGACTAACCCAGGGCGGACGAGCCTTCCCCTGGAAACCTTAGTCTTACGGTGGATAAGATTCTCACTTATCTTGCGCTACTCATACCGGCATTCTCACTTCTTAACGCTCCAGCACTCCTCACGGTATACCTTCATCGCGGTTAAGAACGCTCTCCTACCATTGATAAAATATCAATCCAAAGCTTCGGTAATATGTTTAGCCCCGGTACATTTTCGGCGCAGGGTCACTCGACTAGTGAGCTATTACGCACTCTTTGAATGATAGCTGCTTCTGAGCTAACATCCTAGTTGTCTGTGCAACCCCACATCCTTTTCCACTTAACATATATTTTGGGACCTTAGCTGTTGGTCTGGGCTGTTTCCCTTTCGACTACGGATCTTAGCACTCGCAGTCTGACTGCCGAACATGTGTATTAGCATTCGGAGTTTATCTGAGATTGGTAATCCTAGACGGACCCCTCACCCAAACAGTGCTCTACCTCCAATACACTTACATTTCGACGCTAGCCCTAAAGCTATTTCGGAGAGAACCAGCTATCTCCCAGTTCGTTTGGAATTTCTCCGCTATCCACAAGTCATCCAAACACTTTTCAACGTGTCCTGGTTCGGGCCTCCAGTGCGTCTTACCACACCTTCACCCTGCTCATGGATAGGTCACTAGGTTTCGGGTCTACATCATGATACTAAGTCGCCCTATTCAGACTCGGTTTCCCTACGGCTCCGTCTCTTCAACTTAACCTCGCATCATAACGTAACTCGCCGGTTCATTCTACAAAAGGCACGCTCTCACCCATTAACGGGCTCGAACTTCTTGTAGGCACACGGTTTCAGGTGCTATTTCACTCCCCTCTCGGGGTTCTTTTCACCTTTCCCTCACGGTACTGGTTCACTATCGGTCACTAAGGAGTATTTAGGGTTGGGAGATGGTCCTCCCGGATTCAAACTGGATTTCGCGTGTCCAGCCCTACTCAGGATACTGCTAGGTATAAGCGCTATTTCGTCTACGGGATTATTACCCTCTTTGATTAACCTTCCCAGGTTATTCGACTATAATGCTTAAGTCCACGTTGCAGTCCTACAACCCCAAGAAGCAAGCTTCTTGGTTTGCCCTTCTTCGCGTTCGCTCGCCGCTACTTACGAAATCGTTTTTACTTTCTCTTCCTGCAGGTACTTAGATGTTTCAGTTCTCTGCGTTACCTTTACATGAGCTATGTATTCACTCATGAATAACTGCTAGTAGCAGCTGGGTTTCCCCATTCGGAGACCTAGGGATCAATGCGTACTTACTGCTCCCCCTAGAATATCGTCGTTAGTCACGTCCTTCATCGGCTCTTAGTGCCAAGGCATCCACCGTGCGCCCTTATTAACTTTGCCATGATGATTTATAATCATCGTTTTTCAAGTATAAGTTTGTAAATTCTTTAAAATTCACAGCTTTTGGTTTATTTATCGTTATTAGATATTGTTATTTAGTTTTCAATGTTCAAGTGATTTTAACGTCTTGTCTGACAATGGAGCCTAGCGGGATCGAACCGCTGACCCCCTGCTTGCAAAGCAGGTGCTCTCCCAGCTGAGCTAAGGCCCCACAATCAAGAATTTGATTCTTGCTTAGGTTTATCACTAAACCCCTCAAAACTGAATAAAGTTGAATGCTCACGTCTTTGTATATATTCCTTAGAAAGGAGGTGATCCAGCCGCACCTTCCGATACGGCTACCTTGTTACGACTTCACCCCAGTCATCGGTCTTACCTTAGGAAGCGCCCTCCTTGCGGTTAGGCAACCTACTTCGGGTACTCCCAACTCCCGTGGTGTGACGGGCGGTGTGTACAAGGCCCGGGAACGTATTCACCGCGGCGTGCTGATCCGCGATTACTAGCGATTCCGACTTCATGTAGGCGAGTTGCAGCCTACAATCCGAACTGAGAATGGTTTTAAGAGATTAGCTAAACATCACTGTCTCGCGACTCGTTGTACCATCCATTGTAGCACGTGTGTAGCCCAGGTCATAAGGGGCATGATGATTTGACGTCATCCCCACCTTCCTCCGGTTTATCACCGGCAGTCTCGTTAGAGTGCCCAACTTAATGATGGCAACTAACAATAGGGGTTGCGCTCGTTGCGGGACTTAACCCAACATCTCACGACACGAGCTGACGACAACCATGCACC
>NZ_JBFBBR010000046.1:0-4133 GCF_040682795.1 Streptomyces sp. NPDC051105
GAGGGTTTCCGGCTGACGGGTACGACGTCGAGTGTCGTGTCGGGGCGGGTTGCTTACAGTCTGGGGCTTGAGGGTCCGGCGGTGTCGGTGGACACGGCGTGCTCGTCGTCGCTGGTGGCCATGCACATGGCGTCCCAGGCGCTCCGCTCAGGGGAGTGTTCCCTCGCGCTCGTCGGCGGCGTCACGGTTCTTGCCGGGCCCTTCCTGCTGACGGAGTTCAGTCGGCAGCGTGGGCTGTCGCCCGACGGGCGTTGCAAGTCGTACGCGGCCGGAGCGGATGGCACGGGTTTCTCGGACGGCCTTGGTCTGCTCGTCCTGGAGCGGTTGTCGGATGCGCGCCGCAACGGTCATCGGATTCTTGGTGTTGTCCGGGGCAGCGCGGTGAATCAGGACGGTGCGAGTAATGGTCTGACGGCGCCGAACGGTCCTTCGCAGGAGCGGGTGATCCGGCAGGCTCTTGCCAATGCCGGGTTGAGCCCTGCCGATGTCGATGCCGTGGAGGGACACGGCACGGGGACGAAGCTGGGTGACCCGATCGAGGCCCAGGCGCTGCTGGCCACGTACGGGCAGGAGCGGGCCGACAACGACCCGCTGCGTCTCGGGTCCATCAAGTCCAACATCGGCCACAGCTCGGCGGCAGCGGGCGTGGCGGGCGTCATCAAGATGGTCATGGCGATGCGGCACGAGAAGTTGCCTGCCACGTTGAACGTGGATGCGCCGTCGCCGCATGTCGACTGGGAGGCCGGTCAGGTCAAGCTGCTTACGGAGGCGGAGGAGTGGCCTGCGGGTGAGCGGCCGCGGCGCGCGGGGGTGTCCTCCTTCGGAGTCAGCGGCACGAATGCTCACGTGATCATCGAGGAGGCCCCGGCCGCCGAGATCGAGGAGCCCGCCGAGCGCCCGGTGACGGTTCTGCCAGCTGTACCGGTGGCCGTGTCGGGTAAGGGTGAGGTGGCGTTGCGTGCGCAGGCGGAGCGGCTGCGCGCCCATCTGCTGGCGCATCCGGAGCTTGACGTCCTGGACGCGGGTTTCTCGTCGGTGGTGTCGCGGGCGCAGTTGGAGCAGCGGGCTGCGGTGGTGGCGTCGGATCGGGAGGGGTTGCTGGCGGGGCTTGCGGCTTTGGCCGGTGGTGTACCGGCCGCTGGTGTGTTCGACGGTCGGGTGAGTGCGGGTCGTACGGCGTTCTTGTTCACGGGGCAGGGGGCGCAGCGGGCGCGGATGGGTGTGGAGCTCGCCGCCGCCTACCCGCAGTTCGGGCGGGCGTTGGATGAGGTGTGTGCGGAGCTGGACCCGCGGCTGGGCCGTTCGCTTCAGAGCCTGCTGGCTGCTGAGGAGGGCTCTGCGGAAGCCGGGTTGCTGGATGCGACGGAGTTCACGCAGGCCGCGTTGTTCGCGGTCGAGGTGGCCCTGTTCCGGCTGGTCGAGTCCCTCGGAGTGCGCCCGGACTATCTGATCGGGCATTCGGTGGGTGAGCTGGTGGCTGCTCACGTGGCGGGGGTGCTGTCGCTGGCGGATGCGTGTGCGCTGGTGGTGGCTCGTGGCCGGTTGATGGGTGCGTTGCCGGCTGGTGGTGGGATGGCTGCGGTGCAGGCGGCGGAGGAGGAGGTGGCCGGGGAGCTGGCCGGGTTCGAGGGCCGGTTGTCGATCGCTGCGGTCAACGGTCCTCGTTCGGTGGTGGTGTCCGGTGACTTGGATGCGCTTGATGAGTGGTTGCCGCGGTGGCAGGGCCGGAAGACGACGCGGTTGCGGGTGAGTCATGCGTTCCATTCGCATCGGATGGAGCCGATGCTGGCGGAGTTCCGCAAGGTGGCCGAGACCCTCACGTACCACGTCCCCCGAGTCCCGGTGGTGTCGAATGTGACGGGTGCTCTGGTGTCGGCGGAGTTGGCTGACCCGGGGTATTGGGTGGATCACGTCCGTCAGGCGGTCCGGTTCACGGACGGGGTGCGTACTCTGCAGGGCGAGGGTGTGACCCGGTTCTTGGAGTTGGGTCCGGATGGTGTGTTGACGGCGTTGGCGCGTCAGGCGGTGGATGAGGACACGGAGGCGGTGTTCGCGACCGTGTTGCGGGCGCGTCACCCCGAGGCGGAGACGTTCGCGGCGTTTGTTGCGCAGGCGCATGTGGCCGGCGTGCCGGTGGACTGGTCGGCGCTGTATGCGGGTACCGGCGCCCGGCGCGTTTCCCTGCCGACCTATGCCTTCCAGCGGGAACGGTACTGGCTTGCTCCTGGTACCGGGGCCGGTGACGCGGCCGCTGCCGGACTCGGGCGGCTCGACCACCCACTGCTCGCCGCTGCCGTCCGAGTGGGGGAGCGGGACGAGTGGCTGTTCACCGGACGCATGTCGCAGGACAGTGCGCCCTGGGTGCAGGACCACGGTGTACTCGGCATGGTGATCGTGCCCGGCACCGCGCTGGTCGAACTGGCCGTCACGGCAGGGCAGCACGCAGGCAGTCCAGTGCTCGAAGAACTCGTCCTCGAAGCCCCGCTGATCCTGGGTGAGAACGCAGCGGCACAACTCCAGGTCACCATCGGTGAGCCTGAGGAAGACGGTCGTCGCTCGGTTGCGATCTTCTCCCGCCCCGAGAACGGAACCGAGTCGGAAGCTGAGCCGGAAGCGGTCTGTCACGGGCGCGGTGTGCTCGCTCCGGACGCTGATCCGGACGCGGAGCCCATCGCACCGTCGTGGGTGCCTGTCGAGTGGCCGCCGGCGGATGCGGAGCCGGTTGACGTCGGCGCGATGTACGAACGGCTGGCCGAGGTCGGCTTCGACTACGGCCCCGCCTTCCAGAGTCTGCGGGCGGCCTGGCGGGACGGCGACGACATGTTCGCCGAGGTCGCTCTGCCGGACGAGCACGCCGAAGCGGCACGCAGGTTCGGTTTCCATCCGGCACTGTTTGATGCCTCGCTGCATGGCGGGCTCGGCTGGCTCGACGACGGGGAGGGTGCCTCCGCCCGGCTGCCCTTCTCGTGGTCCGGGGTGCGCTTCGGGCACGGCGCTGGCTCGCGGGTACGGGTGCGGATCGGGTCGGCGGGCGAGTTCGCACTGCGTGTCGATGTCGTCGGCGAGCGGGGTGAGCCGGTGGCGAGCGTAGGGAAGCTGGCCTTCCGTCCGGTCGACCAGGCGCAGCTCGCGAGCGTCCAACGGTCGGAGGACAGCTCGCTGTTCGAGATTGATTGGGCACCGCTGTCCCTGCCAACCCCTGCTGCTGTACGGATCGCGGTGCTGGGTGAGTCGGGGTATGCCGATCTGGATGCGCTGGAGGGGGCGTTGGTCGGTGGTGCGCCGGTGCCGGATCTGGTGCTGGCCGAGGTGGACGGGTCGGCGGGTACTCCGCTGACCGTGGCCACGGGGGTGCTGGGGCTGGTTCAGCGGTGGTTGGCGGGTGAGCGGTTGGCTGATGCGCGGTTGGTGGTGGTGACGAGGAACGCGATCGCGGTGGGTGATGAGGTTCCGGATCTGGCGTTGGCGCCGGTGTGGGGTCTGGTGCGTAGTGCGCAGTCGGAGCATCCGGGGCGGATCACCTTGGTGGACGTCGACGGTGATCCCGACGGTGGTGTGCCGGACTGGAGCGCACTGGCTGCTCTGGACGAGCCTCAGCTCGCTGTCCGTCGGGGCGGGTTCCTGGCGCCGAGGCTGGCGCGGGCCTCCTCCGCATCGGTCGAGGCGCCGGTGCTGGATCCCGACGGCACGGTCCTGATCACCGGTGGTACGGGTGGTCTGGGTGCGGTCTTCGCCCGGCATCTGGCCGCACAGTATGGTGTCAGGCGGTTGGTGCTGGTCAGTAGGCGTGGGCCGGAGGCTCCCGGTGCTACCGGACTCGTGCGGGATCTGGCGGAGTTGGGCTGCGAGGCCCGTGCCGTGGCCTGTGACGTGTCCGACCGCGGCGAGCTGGCCGCTCTGATGGGTTCCCTCGCCCATCCGCTGACGGCGGTGATTCATGCGGCCGGTGTCCTGGACGACGGTGTGATCACCTCCCTGACTCCCGCGCAGCTCGAACGCGTGATGCGGCCGAAGGTGGATGCGGCCCTGCACCTGCATGAGCTGACGGCGGATATGGAGTTGTCGGCGTTCGTGCTGTTCTCGTCCGTGGCGGCTTTGATCGGCAGTCCTGGTCAGGGCAACTATGCGGCGGC
>NZ_JBFBBR010000047.1:0-3836 GCF_040682795.1 Streptomyces sp. NPDC051105
GAATCCGCAATCGACTTAATCGGCGTACCACTTTCTACCAAGGTTTTAAGAAGCTTTACGTCTTGCTCCGAAAATTTCTCAGGTCTTCCTCCAAGTCGTCCTCTTGCACGTGCAGCTTCTCTACCAGCGGCAGAACGCTCCAAAATAAGATTTCTCTCAAATTCCGCAAAAGCCGCAAACAAATGAAACATCAATTGTCCAGTCGAACTTGATTTATCCATTGTAATATTTTCTTGCAAGCTATGGAAGCTTACTCCTTTATCATTAAGTGAATTAACTATGCTAATTAAGTCCTCCATATTTCTTCCTAATCGATCTAACCGCCAAACAACAATTGTATCTCCAGAACGAGAAAATTCGATGGCGGATTTTAATCCAGGTCTATCTTTTTTACTTCCTGACATATGATCAGTAAATATTTTTTCACAGTTATATTTTTTTAGACTATCTTTTTGTAAATCCAAATTTTGAAGTCCAGTTGAAACTCGTGCATATCCGATATTCATTTTTTTCTCCTTCATTTTAATTTATTGTATCATAACTTAAAAATATATATATAAATGAACATAGAATAAATTACGGGTTAATGAACGAGAAATGTAAATGATTTTGAGAAATTTAATAAGAAAAGAAGAGTGTTCAGAAAATGACCATTTTCTGAACATCTGATAAAAAAGGAAAAACGATTAGAACGCTTTTCTTTTTTATGTCTATTTATTTGATAATAGTCCAAAAACACTAAACAGGCTTTTAGTGATCCTTGCCTTCAATCGTTTCGATATCGCCTTTGCCGTCACGGGACACGATGGCCTTGATAGCGGCAGTGATGCCTAAAACATCATCATCCAATGACAACGCTGGTGTTTCCGGACGAGTGACAACCTGTTCCGGCAAAAATGGAATATGCATGAAGCCGGCCTTAATATCGGGAAACATCTTATCCCGCATATACTGTACCTGATAAAAAATGTGGTTGCAGACGTAAGTGCCTGCTGTGTTGGAGACTGCTGACGGAACACCAGCTTCCCGAATGGCTTTGGCCATGGCCTTAATTGGTAACTGGGTAAAGTAGGCATTCTCGCCATCGCCATGAATCGTGTGATTAAGTGGCTGATACCCGGCATTATCTTGAATCCGACCGTCATCCAAGTTAATCGCAACTCGCTCCGGCGTGAGTTCAAACCGGCCACCAGCCTGACCAATGCTCAACACATAGTCAGGCTTTTCTTTGGCAATAGCATCTTTAACGACATCGGCTGAAACATTAAACTTTGTCGGAATTTCCAATTTAACGATTTGTGCCCCAGCAATTTCATCCGGCAAACGTTTCACGGCTTCAATCGCAGGATTAATTTTATCGTCGCCAAAGGGATCAAATCCGGTAACAAGAATTTTCATGAGAAGATTTCCTTTCTAAAATGCCAAGAAGTACAGAAGCTATCGAGAAGTGTATCTTGTACCATCTTTAAGACGTTGGAGTCTTTGATGGGTAGGACAATTTGTTGCGCCATGATTTATATATACCTTTCTGAAATTAAATAATTAAACTTATAATAGGCTCCGCCTTTTTATGACCACATTAAAAAACTAAACAAAAAGAACACCATATAAATTTTGTACGTGGTCTTCTTTTTGCTTTGAATCATTTCATTCCCTTGCTAAACCATTAGAAGCTTATTGTCAGTTTCAATAATACATCCAGTTACAGTTTACAAGACAATCTCCTACCATAGCTCTTTAGTGGTATCAGCATAAATTTATCATTCCATTACTAAAAGTTACTTAAAAATCCTTTTACTTTCTCATACATATTTTGAGTTTCTATATCATTATATTCTAATAGCAATTCAGGATCAGAAAACAAATATCCTTCTCCTTCATATTCATAGAATTCCAACTTAGCGCCTGAATTTTCTATTTCATTCAGGAATTCTTGTAAAATTTCTTCATCTTCTAGTTTCCACGGATCTTCTTTAGAATAATGGATTTGGATGGGGAGATTTGATGGCCACCCCTCATAGCCAAACATTTTAACTGGCATTCCACCATGTAACAATATGGTTCCAACTGTCTCTGGAATTTTTAGCGAAAGCCACTCTGCTAAATTACAACCATTTGAAAAACCAATAAAGATAACCGGTTTCTTACCATTCTTCTTGTGTTCTTCCTCGAACATCGCATAGGCTTTCTTTTCTAAACCATCTTCTCCAAATGTTCCGAGAAAAGCCATAGCTGTTTTATAATCATCAAATTTCTTTCCTTCATACAAATCAGGAATGATAACATCAAAACCTTCTTTTTTTATAACCTCTGACAAATTTAATTCAGACCCTCTTATTCCAAGTACTGAATGATAGATAAAAACAATTGGCTTCATATAATCCTCCTAGTTAAACTGAATTTACCGATTTATATTTCTATAATGATATTAGAATAATAACAAGACCCATCAGACTTAATCTCATATTATTCACCGTAATTAAAGTCTGATTTCACATTATTAACATGTATTTTCTAAAGTATATCAAATAACTATTCTATTTACAATTCCTTCAATTCTAATATACTACAGTACAGATAAATTAGTAATTTTCAAGTTATTATATAGTTAGAAGGATATTATAGGTTCTGTTGCGAAGTTTTTTAAAGTGTTTTTTTGTAGATGGTAGTATTGGCAGAGTCTTTTTTTACATATTTTACTGCTCGAATACTTCCTTCATTGACTTCTTTTAGAAATTGTTTTCCTATTGATAGGCGTACTCCTTTAGGAATAGTTTCCCAATTTACAGATAATAAAGTTTTTAGTGAAAAGTTTGTGTCAGGTGGAAGTTTTTCAATTAGTCCAGTTATTTCGTTAAACCAATGAGAAAATTCGTGGTTTGGAAATTCTTTTTTAATCAGATATTGCTGGATAGAGAAGCTTCCTGCTTTTTTTAGCAAGGTTTCATACTGCAAATCAGTTAGGGTTAATTGGATATTCTTTGACATTTTAATTATGTCCTTTCATTTATATTCATATAAAGGATATCACATCCTATTTTGTTTGTCAATAAAACATTTTGTTTGTCAATAAAACATTTATATAAATGCTTTATTTTTTATAAATTTGTAAAAAACAGCCCCTATAATTATATCTTGTAAGTATAAGGGCTGTTTTTGGTTAATTTCTTAGGGGTTATTATCTAATTATAGACCCTAAACGAACATCTTTTGTAGAAATCCTTTTTTCTGCTCTTTGAGAAGATCTAGCTTACGCTGATGAAGAGCGATAGTGTCATCTAACTGTTTAAAGAAAGAGCCTATTTTTTGTTGTTCTTCAATCTTAGGTAGCTCTAGATTTAGATTAGAAACTGCAGGATAGTTAACATATATTTGCGTTCCCCCCTGAACAATTCGTTTAACTTTTTCTCTAAAAGGACCATTAAGTATGGTATATGCAAAATTAGAATCAAAGTTTTCTTTCGGAGAAATAATTTCAGTTCGTTGATTGATAACATATTCGTTATCTTTTTCTACCAGTAAAGTTCTTCCAATAATTGTTCCATTAGCAGTTTTATCATTTAGCACCATGGTGAGCTCTCCAGAATTAACAACTCGTCCATCTGTAATTTCATTTGATATTGCGCGAATATTTTGATCAACGTATTGGCTATTTAATCCATAGCTACCAATTGAAATAACTTTGTATACACCATATTTGTCAAAATACTTTTCAATAGCTGTTCCGCCTCTGTGATTAGCTACGTCAGATAACTTACGCTGTTCCCAATCGTCAGCAAACCCCGCAAATCGCAATTCAGGAACTTTGGCACCATTTTTAGGGAACATCTTTTGTA
>NZ_JBFBBR010000048.1:0-3548 GCF_040682795.1 Streptomyces sp. NPDC051105
GCGTTGGCGATTGATCCGCAGCAGCGGTTGATGCTGGAGGCGGCGTGGGAGGCGTTCGAGGACGCGGGTATTGACCCGACCTCACTGCGCGGCTCGGACACAGGCGTCTTCTGCGGCGTCATGTCGATGGACGGGTACGGCGGCGGTGCGATGCCGCCGGAGTTGGAGGGCTTCCGGCTGACGGGTACGACGACGAGTGTTGTCTCGGGGCGGGTCGCTTACAGCCTCGGGCTCGTAGGGCCCACGCTCACAGTGGACACCGCGTGCTCGTCCTCATTGGTGGCGATTCACACGGCGTCGCAGGCGCTCCGGTCGGGCGAGTGTTCCCTCGCGTTGGCCGGTGGCGTGACGATCATGTCGGATCCTTTCCTGCTGCGGGAGTTCAGTCGGCAGCGTGGGCTGTCGCCCGACGGGCGTTGCAAGTCGTATGCGGCGGCTGCGGATGGCACGGGTTTCTCGGACGGTCTTGGTCTGGTCGTGCTGGAGCGGTTGTCGGATGCGCGGCGCAACGGTCACCGGATTCTGGGAGTTGTCCGCGGCAGTGCGATCAACCAGGACGGTGCGAGTAATGGTCTGACGGCGCCGAACGGTCCTTCGCAGGAGCGGGTGATTCGCCTGGCGCTCGCCAACGCCGGACTCGACACGGGTGATGTCGATGCGGTGGAGGGCCACGGCACCGGCACGAAGCTGGGTGACCCGATCGAGGCGCAGGCGGTGCTGGCCACGTATGGCCAGGAGCGAGCTGACAACGATCCGCTGCGGCTCGGGTCGATCAAGTCGAACATCGGTCACACGTCGGCGGCGGCTGGTGTCGCGGGTGTGATCAAGATGGTCATGGCGATGCGGCATGAGAAGTTGCCTGCCACGTTGAACGTGGATGCGCCGTCGCCGCATGTCGACTGGGAGGCCGGTCAGGTCAAGCTGCTTACGGAGGCGGAGGAGTGGCCTGCGGGTGAGCGGCCGCGGCGTGCGGGGGTGTCCTCCTTCGGAGTCAGTGGCACGAATGCTCACGTGATTCTGGAGGAGGCGCCGCAGGATTCTGCGGTGTCGGTCGGGGAAGTGAGTGTGCCGGACCGGCCGGCTGCGGTGTTGCTGTCGGCCAAGGGTGAGGCGGCGCTGCGGGAGCAGGCGGAGCGGCTGCACACTCACCTCCAGGACCATCGCGACCTGGGTCTGCTCGATGTCGCTTTCTCGTCGGTGGTGTCGCGGGCGCAGTTGGAGCAGCGGGCTGCGGTGGTGGCGTCGGATCGGGAGGGGTTGCTGGCGGGGCTTGCGGCTTTGGCCGGTGGTGAGCCGGCGGCTGGTGTGTTCGATGGTCGGGTGAGTGCGGGTCGTACGGCGTTCTTGTTCACGGGGCAGGGGGCGCAGCGGGCGCGGATGGGTGTGGAGCTCGCCGCTGCTTACCCTCAGTTCGGGCGGGCGTTGGATGAGGTGTGTGCGGAGCTGGACCCGCGGCTGGGCCGTTCCCTTCAGAGTCTGCTGGCTGCTGAGGAGGGCTCTGCGGATGCGGGGTTGCTGGATGCGACGGAGTTCACGCAGGCTGCGTTGTTCGCGGTCGAGGTGGCCCTGTTCCGGCTGGTCGAGTCCCTCGGAGTGCGCCCGGATTATCTGATCGGGCATTCGGTGGGTGAGCTGGTGGCTGCTCACGTGGCGGGGGTGCTGTCGCTGGCGGATGCGTGTGCGCTGGTGGTGGCTCGTGGGCGGTTGATGGGTGCGTTGCCGGCTGGTGGTGGGATGGCGGCGGTGCAGGCGGCGGAGGAGGAGGTGGCCGGGGAGCTGGCCGGGTTCGAGGGCCGGTTGTCGATCGCTGCGGTGAACGGTCCCCGCTCGGTGGTGGTGTCCGGGGACTTGGATGCGCTTGATGAGTGGTTGCCGCGGTGGCGGGATCGGAAGACGACTCGGTTGCGGGTGAGTCATGCGTTCCATTCGCATCGGATGGAGCCGATGCTGGCGGAGTTCCGCGAGGTGGCCGAGGGGCTGACGTTCAACGAGTCGCGGATCGCAGTCGTCTCCAACGTCACCGGTAAGCCTGCCTCCTTCGAGTTGACCGACCCCGACTATTGGGTGGATCACGTCCGTCAGGCGGTCCGGTTCACCGACGGGGTTCGTGCCCTCCAGGACGAGGGCGTGACCCGCTTCCTGGAGTTGGGCCCGGATGGTGTGCTGACGGCGTTGGCGCGTCAGGCGGTGGACGGGGACGGGGCGGTGTTCGCGTCGGCCTTGCGGGCGCGTAAGTCGGAGGCGGAGACGTTTGCCGCGTTTGTTGCGCAGGCGCATCTGGCGGGTGTGCCGGTGGACTGGCAGGCGTTCTACGCGGGCACGGGCGCTCGGTCGGTGGACTTGCCGACGTATGCCTTCCAGCGCGAGCGGTACTGGCTGGCGTCCGGTGCGGGTGTCGGGGACTTGGCTGCTGCGGGGCTGGGGCTGTTCGACCATCCGTTGTTGAGCGCGGCGGTGTCGGTCGGGGACCGGGACGAGTGGGTGTTCACGGGGCGTCTGTCGCAGGAGTCGGCGTCGTGGGTGCGGGATCACGCGGTGTTCGGGACGGTGATCGTGCCGGGGACCGCGTTGGTGGAGCTGGCGGTTGCGGTCGGCCGGCATGTGGGCACTGCGGTGCTTGAGGAGTTGGTGCTGGAGGCGCCGTTGGTCCTGGACGGGGACGCGGCGGTTCAGCTGCAAGTCACTGTCGGCGAGGCCGGTGAAGACGGTGGCCGTTCGGTCGCCGTCTACTCCCGCCCGGAGGCCGGCGGAGATGGGGAACAGGGCGAGGCGATCTGCCATGCCCGCGGCTCGCTCGCCGCTGCGCAGACCGCGCTGGACGTGCGGTTCCCTGTGGAGTGGCCACCGAGGGGTGCCGAGCAGATCGCGGTCGATGCGCTCTACGCAGGGCTGGCGGAGGCCGGCTACGACTACGGTCCTGTCTTCCAGGGGGTACGGGCGGCCTGGCGGGTCGGCGAGCATGTCTACGCCGAGGTCGCGCTCGGCGAGGGGCAGGCTGAAGCCGCGGCTGGCTTCGGGATGCATCCGGCGCTCTTCGACGCCACGCTGCACGGTGGCCTCGGCTGGCTCGACCAGGGCGACACAGCGTCCGCGGGATTGCCGTTCTCCTGGTCCGGCGTACAGGTGGAGCAGACCGGCCGGGACCGGGTGCGGGTGCGTATCGGCCGGGCGGGCGAGTCCGCCCTGCGGATCGACATGGTGAGCGAGCAGGGCGAGCCTGTCGCGAGCGTGGCGAATCTGGCCTTCCGACCTGTCGACCAGGCGCGGCTGGCGGGTGCTCGGGGATCTGGCAACGATTCGCTGTTCCGTGTGGAGTGGGTTGAGGCGCAGAGTGCCTCGGATGCCGTGCGTTCGGTGCGGCGGGTTGCGGTGCTGGGTGGGTTGGCGGCGCCGGGTGAGCGCTTCCGTGATCTGGATGCGCTGGAGTTGGCGGTTGTCGAGGGCGCGGCGACTCCGGAAGTGGTGCTGGTTGAGGTCGACGCTGCGGGTGATACCGATGGTGCGTCGTCTTCGGTTGTGGTGCGGGTGTTGGGGTTGTTGCAGCGGTG
>NZ_JBFBBR010000049.1:0-3498 GCF_040682795.1 Streptomyces sp. NPDC051105
TTTGGATGAGCGTCACGCTGTTTATCCAGCCGAACACAATGTTGGGCATCTATATTTGGCAGCACCGGCCTTAATCAAGCACTATAAGAAAAATGATCCAACTAATAGTTTCAACCCTGGCGTTGGTAAACAAACAATGTCTAAATATTGGGGCGAATACTAGAATAAAAAGTTTGTTAAAAAATAACCGTTATCGTCATTTGTCGATTCTGTAGTGACCCCTACTGATTGTTCTTAAAACAGTAACCAAATATTTAAAGATATACTTTAAAAAAACTTTTTTAAAAATTTTTAAAAAAGTTTTTTATTGTTTTTTATATGATAAAATATAGCTATTAAAAGATTTAATAAAATTAAATTGAAAGTTTTTTTAAAAATTTTTAAAAAATTTTTATAGAAAAAGAAAGGATATTTTTTAAATGGAGAAAAGTTATTCTGATTTTGCAAAAGAACTGGGAGTTAGTAAACAAAAGTTAAATTATTACGTCAATGATGAAAATAAAGAAAAAATTTTTATTAAAAAAGGCAACAAAAATTATGTTACCGAATTTGGACAAGAATACCTTTATAAAAAGACTAAAGATAAAAATGAAAAAAAAGAAAGCGAAAAAAAAGAAAAAAATTTTGAGGTATTTTTTGATAGCATAAAAGAAAAAGATAAGCAGATTGACAAACTTCACCAATTATTAGACCAGCAACAAAGACTTTCCTTACAGGATAAAAAACTTTTGGAAGAATATAAAACAGAATTAAGTAACTTAAAAGCTCTTAAAATGCCAGAAGAAGAATTAAATATAGGAATCGAGCAACTTAAAAAAGAACTCGAAAAGGCAAATGATGAGATAGACCAAAATCAAGCGAAACTTGCTGAAAAGGACAAACAAATTGAGAAAGACGAAAAAATAAACAAAGAATGGTCTGAAAGTAACAAAGAACTGGAAAAAGAAAACGAAAGCTTAAAAATGGAACTTCAAAAAGTTCAATCTAAAAAATGGTTTCAATTTTGGAAATAGAAAAAGGAAGAAATTTTATAAATGAAACATGTTGATAATGCACTAAGAAAAACTTTATTCATTCTTTTAGGCTTAATCTCTTTATTTTGGCTTTTTTGGACGTTCAAATATTTATTTACTGACAACTTGCGTAGCACAAGATATATTTTTTTGTTTGTCACTATTCTTTTAGTGTTGCTTATATTTTTTTTAAATAAAAAATTTAAAGACTTATTATTTAAGACTTTTAAATTTATTTATGGACATAAGTATTGGTTTATTGGTATTCTTTTTATTTTACAAGTAGTTATATCATTATTTGCTCAGGCTTTAGCACAAGGAGATTCTGCTGTCCTTTATACTGTTGGTACTAATATACCTGATACGAAACAAACAATTCTAAAATACTTTTCTATCTATCCCAATAATTTTTTTATTCTAATTATAATCAAGATTATAAATAGCATTGTTACCCCTAAATACCTTATATTGTCATTTTCTATACTGAATGCTTTATTAATAGACAGTGGAATTATCTTATTAACTTCTATCGGTAAATATCTTAAAGGAGAAAAGTTAGCGCAAATTGTATTTATAGAATCATTTTTTTTGATTGGTCTACAACCTCAATTCCTTTATTTTTATACTGACCCAATTACCTTTTTCTTCACAAGTTTACTTTGTTTTTTAGTTGTAAAATATACTTATAAGAAATATTTAATTTGGTGGTTTGTTATTGGTCTAATTTTTAGTATTGCTTATAAAATTAGAGTACCTGTCGTTATTTATCTTATAGCATTAATCATTGTTGTTATATATCAATTGGTCTTTTCGCCTGAAAAAATAAAAAAAAGAAAATTAGTCAATAAAACTGTCGTTTTGTTTAGTGGAATACTAATAACAATCATCGGAATTAATTATTATGCTCATCATCAAAAAATAACAGAATATGATACAAAATATAGCAGGAATTTTATGTATTTCATTGATTTAGGACTAACAGATACAGGAGCAAACCATTCTCAATTACCTACTGAAATTCTAATTCCAGAAAAAAATGGAAAAATTCAAACAAGAACACAACTAGAATCTAAACTAAACAAAGATATAAAAAACAGAATTAAAAACTATGGTATATTAGGTCTTATTAAACATCAAAATACAAAATTTAAGTATTTTGTTCAAGACGGTACTCTTGGTTGGACAACCGAGGCTGTGTTAGTAGAAAGTAATGTTGTAAAAACAAAATTTACTGAATCAACAATTGGTCATAAAATAAGAGATATTATTTATGTTCATAGACCGTATTACCCCAAATATGCGATATACATGCAAATAAGTTGGATTTTTGTTGTGCTAGGACTAGTCCTTTACTTTAAAAAATATAAAAAAGTTACCTATACTGAATTAGTTTTTCAACTTGTTTTATTAGGAGGGATTCTATTCTTATCATTATTTGAAGCAGGAAGAAGTCGGTATCTAATACAATTTTTACCAGCCATTATACTATTATCATCAATAGGTTATTTTAAAATGAATAGCTCCAAAAGCTCATAATTTAAGTTTTAAGCACGATCAACCCTTAATCGGATAAATTTATAACTCACTCATTTAAACAGGATCTAACGTTCAAAAAATGCTATTCTCGTTTCTTTTATCCGAAAAGCCTTTCCTGCGTTAGTTCTTTCAGAAAATAATGTTCTCTTTTTTAATCGAGGAGTACAAGCGGAGCGACAAAAGCAAACAGGGGATCTTGAACTTGTCGCTCACTTTTGCTATACTAAAGCCCTTAAACATAAGTAAAAGCGCTAATTTAGCGCTTTTTTTGTTGATTTTTTGGAAAACTTTGCAACAGAACCGTTTAACCTTAGATATTTGGTTACGAAAGAAACGGGATATGCAAGCAGCCTATGTTTTCTTAAAAAGTATTCATAAACAGTTTGGTCAACATAGAGTCATCGTAACAGGTAAAGCTCCCTCTATTGGATCTGCCTAAAAATAGTAAGATCAGAATTAATACATTTTTATTTTTAAGGTTCGAAACAGAACCATTTATGTTCTATTTTTTCTATGGAGCACTTGTTAATGTCCACGATAGAGTTCCTTTAAACTTAGTATCTGCTTTTTGGAAATCAATAGGAACTTTTAAAGTAAAGAGACTCGTAGATTTACTATCTATCACTACTGTATCTCCAGTTTCTCCTGCTAATTTAGAATAAACAATCTGGGGGCTGCTCGTAAGTACTTGTCCATCATAGAAAAGATAGTTCATAAATGATAACCCTCCTAATAAGGGTACTTCAGTATCACTGTTCACTTCTTGAATTGGTGAAGTTTGAGCTACACTGACTGTCCATGATGTTGCCAAATTAGTTGCTCTAGTATCTGACACTATAACTGAATTATCCAACACACCTTGATAGCTCTTTTCTACTGAAGAAATCGCATTTTCACCAAAATCAATTTTTGTTGGAACAGAACTAAAATCAATTTTACCATTATAAAC
>NZ_JBFBBR010000050.1:0-3485 GCF_040682795.1 Streptomyces sp. NPDC051105
TCCGCAACTTCAGCGTGCTGCTGTCACCCACGCGCAGAGGAGCGCGGCTGGCGCGGCTGCTGGCGACGGAGCAGCTGCGGTTTTATACTCACTTGCATCCATCTTCCCACGTAAGATATCCGCAGAAGCCCATAGTTGTTGATTTAAACCTGTCGCCATTATAATTCTTCTTTCCATTTTTGAAGTTGTTCAAAGTTTTGTTGTAGTCGTTCTTCTAAAACTTTTGTTCTTCTTCTGTATTTTTCACCCGTTTTGGCTTCAAACTCTTCTTTACTAAGGGTCATCGAATCCAGTAAATGAGTTAAATAAGGGATCGTTTTCTTATCGCCTTGATATTCATTCATTGCAGACTGTAAAAAGTCGAAGGATAATCCAAATTCTTCGGCTTCTTTTTGAAGTTGTCTTTGAATTTCATTTTGAATCGAAGTCTCTTTTAATTGAGCCACATCGATCTCTTCAGTAGTATTGACGAGTTGATCTTTCAAGGTGTGATACATCTTTTGGATTTGAGGATCCTTTTGTTGGATTTCTTTTTCAAATTTTTCAACGGCCCCTGCTTCGTTTAATTGAATCGCTTTCAAAAGTTGATTAATATAAAAACTATCCACGATGTCTTTATGTGTCGCATTGAGCTGCGAAGAAAAAGCAATCTCTTGTAAAAGCTTCTCGAAGTCTTCCTCAGGATGCTCCTCATCCTCGATCATTTCTTTAATCTTTGTTTTAACATTTTCCGTTTTACCTTGATATTGTGGCATCTGCTCCACTACTTCTGAAAATGCTTCAAAGTCCTCTTCGTATTGATCATAGCTTCGGAGCGCTTTATAACTCTTTTCTAGCTTTTGATAAGCACTCACTTGCGCAATCATCGTTTTAAGATCATTGGGTTTATCCGATAGGTCGGCTTCGCTTTGTTTATAAAGTGTTGAACATTCGATAAATTCTTTTTTGACTTCTTCATATTCTCTTGGAATCAGTTGATCAAAGTTTTGATTTTCATTTGAGAATAGACGAAACGTGTTTTGCACATTTTCTTTCATGGTGAAGGGCTTTCTAAAAGAGACAATCAACCCAGAATCTTTTCCTGTATAAATACGATTCGTTCTTGAGAACGCTTGAAGGAGCTTTTGATAGTTCATTTCTCGATCAATATATAAGGTTTGAATCGTTGGAGAATCAAAGCCTGTCAATAAACGATCGACAACAATGACAAAATCTAGCCACTGACCATCCGATTGATATTGCTTTTCCTTACGGGCCAACCGTTTATTAATATTTTGATTGTAGAGTTTCTCATCTTGATAAGGAGAAGCATCAAACTGTTTCGCATACTCTTTCATGATCTCTACTAATTCATCGTCTTGTTCATTTTTTTCTAATTGATCCGGATTGGTTGAGAAGGTAATAGCTACTCTTGGGAAATCTTTATCAATCAGTTGATGACGTTCATCAAATTGTCGCCCATTCAAGAGTGTCCCATTATCTTTCATTTCCTTTAAAATCCGGTAAATATGTTTGGCTTGGGCAATCGAGTGAGTGGTAAGAATGGCTGACATCGTAGGAAAACCATTCTGTACCTTGAACTTTTTGACCACACTTCTCCGATTAAAGATTTTTTGTAACATGGTACGAATATGTTCATCTGTTTCATAAAGTTCCGTAGGCAACAATTTTTCTTGTTGTAAGACATCGTCTGGTAACTTTCCTTTATTGAGTTGGGTGACAATTACCTCTTGATCCTCTTCTGAAATCAGTGAATGATACTCGACTTGAAAGCCTAAAACAGCGCCATCATCCATAGCGTTTTTGGTTGTATAGGAGTGAAGGAGTGGCCCGTATTGCTGGCTCGTCGTTCTGGCAAAGGTTCCATTTTCTTGCTTTTTATTTTGTTCAAAAATAGGCGTCCCCGTTAATCCAAACCAGGTTGAATTGGGTAATATTTTCTTAATTCGCTTCATTTCCTCATCACTAACCGCACGATGAGCCTCATCAACAATAAAAACAATATGTTCTTGCCGTAGCTTCTCAAATTGATTCGAGCCTTTTTCTTCACTCTCTTGTTGGGCACTTCGCATAGCCGCAGAGAGTTTTTGAATCGTGGTCACTAAAATCGTATTATTATTTTTTGATGAAAGGAGGTTTCGAGCCAACTGTTTTTGATTTTTGATCCCAACAATCAAAGTATTGGCTACCGAATTTCCGGTCGTTTGTCCGGTATGATATTCCGAGGCAAACTTCGTAAACTCATCCTGCGTTTGAGCATCTAAGTCTGTTCTATCAACAACCATGACCGTACGATCGACACCGATCGCATTTTGTGCTAATAATTTCGTTGCGACAAAACTGGTAATGGTCTTTCCTGAACCTGTCGCATGCCAAATAAATCCTCCTTCATGCTGTGCAGCTTTTTGACGAATCTTACGAATAGCATGAATTTGGTAAGGTCTTAAAGCCATGAGGAATTTTTGATTTTTTTGATCATCGACGAGAATGGTATATTGGCTAATCAATTCATGGGCATCGGGTATCCGCAAAACTGTACGAGTAAAATCAAACAAATCGGAAACCGTTTGATTGTCTTCAGTCCGCCAATTAAATAAAAACTTCTTCATCCGAGCATAGGCTTCAGCGGTATCTTCACTAGGTCTTGCAAAGTATCGGGTATCAACTTTATTGGAAATCACCATGATTTGAGTGGTTGCGTAAATCCCTTTAAAAAATCCATCTTCTGCATAACGCTGAATTTGATAATAAGCTTGCATAAAACCGTCTTTAGCGGACTCTTTTTTGAGCTCAATATGAATGATTGGGAGCCCATTAATCAGCAAGCTCACATCTCCACGATCTACTCTAGAGGAATCTGGGACCACTTGGTGAACCACCTCATAAGAAGAAGTTCCTCCTGAGATATCCTTATTTCTAAAGGCTTCTAAAGTCACTTTTTTCCCATTTTCTCGCTCTAATAAAACTTGAGCCACCCCGTTTTCTCCTCTAAGCCATTGAGAAGCTAAAAAAGGCGTTCCGGTCAAACGTGAAAACTCGACTTTGACTTGCTTAAATTCTTTGTCCGTTAATAGTTGCTCTTCCAATACTGCTAAATTTATTCGGTTCAAATGGCCTCTAAAGTTTTGCCAAAGTGCTTCTTCCGACTTCAAGTCCGGACGATAAGTCCACTGATTTTCTTTCTCACTTAAGATCTGTATGAACTGGTTTTCAATCATTTGTTCCGAATGACTCATTTGATCCCCCTCATTTCCATAGTTTCCACCATTTTTTAGATTCTGTTTTTACCGGCTCTTTTTCTTTTGCCTTGTTTCGTTCTTTTTCTGATAACCTCAATTGAGCTTTCAATTCATTGATTTCTTCCTGCGCCTCACCCCTTATCGACGAGCCATCTTTCATATCCTCCTGAGGCATTTTAAGAGCTTTCAATTCATTGATTTCTGATTTATACTCTTCTAGTACTTTTTTATCCTGTAAGGCTAGAC
>NZ_JBFBBR010000051.1:0-3136 GCF_040682795.1 Streptomyces sp. NPDC051105
ACTTACGCTGTTCCCAATCGTCAGCAAACCCCGCAAATCGCAATTCAGGAACTTTGGCACCATTTTTAGGGAACATCTTTTGTAAAAAGCCTTTTTTCTGTTCTTTCAATAAATCTAACTTACGTTGATGAAGAGCGATAGTATCGTCTAACTGTTTAAAGAATGACCCGATTTTTTGTTGTTCTGAAAGTTCAGGTACCATAATCGACATTTTCGACATTTGCTTACCTGAAACCTCAACAAAAGTAGATCCTGCACCGGTGACTTCCCCATATCGCTTGAGCTCATTAGTTCTTGAAAAAATAAAATAACTATCAAGTTTATTTTGATCAGGAACAATTGATTGAAACCCTTGATTAGTTGTAGCTTCTTTGGCTAATATAGCGGTGTTTCCGATACCAGCACGAGAAGTAAATAAGACGGTTCCTACTGGTAAAATTCGAGCTGAACTCTTCTTTAGACCTAGTTCAGTAATAGTCTTTTTACTTTTACTAACATAACTTTGTTCTCCAATTTCAGCTGGTGCATACCAATCAATATCACCGTCCCAGTATTCAGGGTTCGATGTACTTGGTGTTCCACCACCAACAATATTAGATAATTCTCCTAACTTACGCTCTTCCCAATCATCCGTAAATCCCGGAAACCTTAATTCTGGAACTTTCTTTTTAACTGAATCATCTATTTTCGCCATAGTCCCCACCATTTTCTTGGTTTTTCTTGTTCTTCTATCCTTTTTTGATCTTTGATTTGTTCCTGCAAATTTTCCAACTTCTCTTTAAGAGCGTTCACTTCATCTTTATATTGATTGTCTAAGTGTTTGAATTCTGTTTCCTGTGAGGGCATTTTGAGAGCTTTTAAGCTGTCATTTTCTGCTTTGTATTCTTCTAACAACTTTTTATCTTGTAAGGCTAGTCGTTGTTGCTGATCTAAAAGATTTTGAGTTTGTTTTTGTACGTCTACTAAACTTTTTATCTGTTCGTCTTTAACAGATATTTGATTATCTTTATTCTTTATTTGCTCTTTTAGATAATTGATTCGTTCATTTTTTTCATCAATTAAACTTGTATTTACGGTGTCTAATTTGGTATCTAAATACTGTCTATTTTGGACACCAACACTATCTAATTTAGTTTTAGGGACATATCCAATATTCCCTTTAATCACTTTTATAGCAGCGTTGTTAAGATAGATAGTACCGTCTAATCTCTGTATCAAATTACTATCTAATTTAGATACTTGATAATGAATTTTCTTTTTTGATACACCCAACTCATCCGCAAGCTCTTTGATCGTTTTTAGATTCTCACTCATGGCTTGCTCCTTTACCTCGAACACTTGCACGTTCTGGTTGGTCAAGGTCTTGTAATTTCACAGTTGGCAAATACTGATCAACTGCCTTTTTAAGATACTTTGCAACGTTCCCTTTTGAATAAGGTTCTTGCTTCTCACGAACGTATGAGAGGTGCTTTTTGACCCCCTCAAGTCCTCGTAATGTTTTGAGTTCGTCATACTTTGGATAAACATTTTTTTGCAAGCCAGCCATAAGTGATGTATCTGTCATTTCATAAGGCGATAAAAGGAAATTTTCAAGCAATAACCTTGTATATCTACTTTCTAACGCTTTACCTGCAAGTGTTTGGTTTGATAATTCTTTTTCGGCTTTCGCTTCCTTGTAGGTCTTGTCCTCTAGCTTATAACTGTTATCGTCTGCTCGACGTTTTTTCGTGATATGAAAGACAATAGAATCAATGCTTTTACCTTTTTTCACTTTCTCATAGGCAATATTAAATGAGGTCCGATCATTGATTTCTTCAAGGGGTTTATCTAAAACTTTCTTGCTAAAGTTAGTGAATAATTTGTATTCATTGACCGTGTCCGTCATTTCTCGTAATTCTCGCATGGAAATTGAAGGATTGCGGTAGGCTTCCACTTGTTCTTCTCTCCGCCCACCCTTATAACTATAATGCTCGTATTGGTTATAATTCATAGATAACCAGCGATACAAGATAATGGAATACTTGCTATTGAGTTCTGCAAGATCAGACAAAGCGTGTTGCGTGAAATTTTGTTTTAAATTGATTAAATACGGCATAATTTCAGGACTAAATCGGATCGTTACCTCATCATGATAATCCGTCCACTTAACATAGGGAATCGGCACAATATTTTCAAATTCAAATCCATGTTCTTTTTTTTCTTTAATTTTGAAAAAGGCTTGTTTCTGCATATTCTCGACTGCCTGTTTAAAACGTGTGTGTTTATTGCTGTCGTCCACTTTAAAAAAGGCAAACAGTTCTGCTTTTGACAAATAAACCGTATGATCTTTTGGTGGTTCTTCTGTATCAATGCACGATACGGCTAATTCAAACATTTTCAGTGGGGTTTTATCCATTTTGGCAATAGATGTGATTAAAGAATTATGCTCGACCACTTTACGTTTTGATAATTCGTTCAAGATTTGCACCTGCTTCTGATTTTGTTCATTTTTTGGTATACTAGTCATAGAAAACTGCTCCTTTGTGAGTGATTTTAGATAGGCATGAAGAAAATCTGACCAAAGAATTGTTCTTCATGCTTTTATTATACCACAACATAAGTACTTACCTAACAAAAAAGTACTTATGTACATAGTTTTTTGTACTTATGTACATAGTTTTTTGTACTTATGTACATAGTTTTTTGTACTTATATAATTCTATAAACCCTTGAAAACACTCACTTTTTTTTGACGCAAAAGATTAAAAGATTAAAATATATAAGATAAATATATATATAGGCTTCGCCTATTTTTTATTTTTTTCAAAAATGTAAAATCCAAAGTCAAAATCATCAAAAAAAGGAGTGAGCGAAAACCACGCTCACATTTTACTTGCAGCGTTCACTCGCACTCGCTAAAAGAAAAGATCAAACCCTCTCTTAGGACTTTCTTGGATTCCCTCTAATTGCTCGTATACGCTGTTTTAACTATTTGACTAGCTAAATACTCATACTTTGCAATCAAGCGTCTTACAGACGGTCAGGGCAAGCCCTAACAACCCTTAAATGGATGCATCGGTGAGCTGCTGGGGAGGGCGGTGGACGGGGTCCTGCCGGTGGTGCGGGCCATCCCGGACGGGGCGCTCGCGGGGCCCAC
>NZ_JBFBBR010000052.1:0-2946 GCF_040682795.1 Streptomyces sp. NPDC051105
TTTTTAAGAATGGGGCGTAATAAAAAATATCTTATTATGAGCATAGGCATGCCCGTATTTTTTTTCTTAGTATTTACGGCAATGATAAAATTACCAAATCCTGAAGCACAAGATACATTTATGAAAGAATATCTAATGTCTATGACGACTTTTAGTTTAACTAGCTTTTCAATATTCACTTTTCCATTTGAAATTATAGAAGATAAGAAGAATGGATGGAGAAATTTGTTATATAGATTACCAGTAACTGATATAGATGTATTTATTGTTAAAGTAATTAAAATGATTATTTTTTTCATTATTTCAATTATTTTAGTATTTTTAGTCGGTTTTTTAGTTAGAGGAATTCACTTAACCTTTATTCAATGGCTTATGTCAGGATTATTACTATTAATTGGAGCCATTGTGTTTCTTAGTTTAGGAACTATTTTAACAAATTTTAAAGATGAAAAAACAGCATCTGTATTTTCCGATATATTATTTTTAGCTTTAGCGATGTTAGGGGGATTATGGTTTCCTACTAGTCAATTTCCTGAATGGTTGCAAATGTTATCTAAATTAACTCCTACCTATCATTTTAGAGAGTTAGCTGTTGGATATATAAGTAATAATGAGATACCTTCAAAATCTATTTTAATAATGATAATTTACGCTATTATCTTTATATCTATTTCGCTTATTATATCTAAGAATAGAAAACAAGATATTGCTTAATTTTATAAATAATGAGTTAACTAAGTTCAATAAAGTATACTTTATTGAACTGTTTTTGGTTAGTGGTATAATAGGTATTGTAGGTGTTCAATAGACTTGTTCAAAAAAAGAGGTGGAAAATTGTTAGAAAATGAATATTTCGTGTTCACTGGAACACTCACCACAATGACGAGAAAACAGGCGCAAGCTATTATTTCAGGGCTAGAAGGTCATAATCAAAGTAGTGTCACGAAAAAAACCACACGGCTGGTGACAGGTTATTTCCCCATTGATTTAATCAAAGGCTATTCCCCTTCTCAAAAACTGACAGAAGCAGAACAAGCAATTGAATCCGGACAGCCTTTAATTATCATGAGCGAAAAAGAGTTTGTGGACTTTTTAGCACAATTTTTCCAATTACTCGCAAAAGGGCTATAAACAATCATAAAAGAAAGAGAGAAACTATAATGAAAAAAATAATCGCATTGAGTAGCATTGTTCTTCTAGCTATTTTTGGACTTGTAGCATGTGGTACGAACTCCCAAAAATTATCGAAAGAGAATATTGACCGTATTCATTTTACCATTACAAATGGGAGTAACTATCAATTTCAAGAAACGGATATGAATATCAAGGAAAAAGAAATGGTTTCATCAATTGTCGATTATCTTGATGAGTTGGATTTATCCAAAAAAAATGAGGTCAAAGATACTGGCGGTTTAGTCGGTGCTGATACGTATACACTAGATTTGAACCGTGGAACAAAATTTGTCAGAAGATACATGATTTATGGCGATTACATCACCATTGGTAAGGATAAAAGACAGCAAGTGATTTATAAAGTGAAACATGATAAACTATCTGATTTACTTAAAACGTTGGACGATTTGGCAGAAGCCAATAATGATAAAGAGGGGGAGTAGAAAATGGCAAAAATAGGTTATGCTCGTGTTTCAAGCAAAGAACAGAACCTAGACCGCCAGTTAGAAGCCTTACAGGACGTTTCTAAGGTGTTTTCAGATAAGGCAAGCGGACAATCTACTGAACGTCCTCAATTACAAGACATGCTGACTTATTTACGTGAGGGTGATATTGTCGTGGTGACAGAATTAGACCGCTTAGGACGAAATAACAAAGAATTAACCGAACTGATGAACCAAATTCAACAAAAAGGCGCAACGCTGGAAGTCTTAAACTTGCCGTCCATGACAGGGATTGAAGACGATAATTTAAGGCGTTTAATTAATAACTTGATGATTGAATTGTACAAATACCAAGCAGAAAGTGAACGAAAGCGGATTAAAGAACGGCAAGCCCAAGGTATTGCCATTGCCAAACAACGGGGACGATTTAAAGGACGAAAAAAGAAATATTCTTTTGAAGATGAGGGATTGCAACATGCCTTTGACTTATACCAACAAGGATTAACAGAAAAAGAAATCGAGCGTAAAACTGGAATTAATCGAACGACTTTTCGACGTTATCGTCAAAAATATAACGTGATAAGAGAAGGCAGAACAGAATAAGCTGATATTAGCCCTTTTGAGGGCTTATTCTTTTATCCATGATATTTTATACCAAAGTTACTCTAAAATCGCTTATAAGCTAAAATATGATGTTCTAGGGCTGTTCTAGTTTGTCTTTTCTTGTTAGGGTGCAACTCTGACCGAACAGAGCAACTGTTCGCTTAAACAAACAAGATAAACAGGTCACACTAAAAAAGAATTAGCGCCTCGTCTAAAAAGATAATCCTACCCCAATCCGTCCTTGCGGAGCGGTTTTGATTTTGACCTTGATTTTCAATTTTTGAAAAAAATAAAAAAAGGCGAAGCCTATTTATATTTATCATATATATTTTAATCTTTTGTTCTTTTGCGTGGCTGAAAAGTTAGTGGTAGTGCTTGTGTACAGATTTATAAGCACAGAAAAAACTGTTTATAAGCACAGAAAAAACAGTTTATAAGCACAGAAAAAACAGTTTATAAGCACAGGGTATAATTGATTTACTGTGCTTATAGTGTTATAATAAAAACATAGAGAAATTCCTCGCAAAAGATTTTTCTCTATGCCTATTTAAAAACACTCACAAAGGAGTATTACTATGCTTATTATAACAGAAAAACAAGAAAACAAAAAGCAGGTGCTAACCTTGAATGAACTTGAAAAACGCAAAGTCGTGGAGCATAACAGCTTGATAACCTCTATTGCCAAAATGGATAAAACACCTCTCAAAATGTTTGAATTAGCGGTTTC
>NZ_JBFBBR010000053.1:0-2749 GCF_040682795.1 Streptomyces sp. NPDC051105
CTATCTTTTTTTTCAAATTTAAGCTAAAATGAATTGATGGTTCTGTTGCGAAGTTTGAAAATCAAACGCGCCCTCTCTGAACTCCAAATATCTTAGGCTGGTATTCCCATTAATACCTTGATTTCAGTAGACACCGAAAAGCCGAAGAGCGTTCCATTTCTTCGGTTCTTTTTATATATTCCTCGAAGGGTCTCCATGCCCTTAATCGTGGAAGAGGCTGTACGGAGACTTTGATAAAATTTATTCCGTCGTTTAATAGGTCGATGGTCTTGTTCTATTAAATTGTTAAGATACTTCACAGTTCGGTGCTCTGTCTTAGTATATAAACCCACACTCTGTAACTTTCTAAAGGCGGAGCCAAGAGAAGGTGCTTTATCGGTCACAATTGCTTTCGGCTCACCAAACTGTTTATGGAGTCGTTTTAAGAAAGCATAGGCTGCTTGCGTATCCCGTTTCTTTCGTAACCAGATATCTAAGGTTAAGCCGTCCGCATCAATTGCACGATAAAGATAATGCCAACGTCCCTTAATTTTGATATAGGTTTCGTCCATTTTCCATGAATAGAAGGATTGTCTATTTTTCTTCTTCCAAAGATAATAGAGGACTTTGCTGTACTCTTGCACCCAACGATAAATCGTAGTATGACAAACATTTATTCCACGATCATATAACAATTCCTGAACTTCACGATAGCTTAGATTGTAACGCAGGTAGTAACCAACAGCGACAATAATGACGTCTTTTTTGAATTGTTTGCCTTTAAAATGATTCATTACTCTGTCCTCTCTGTCTTTTTTCTCAATTTTACACTAAAATAGATTTTTTGGAAAACTTTGCAACAGAACCTATTGGAGAATTCAAGGAAATCACAAAGAATTACGTCGATTGGTTTAACAATCGACGAATATCACAGAAAACAAAAGGCATGACTCCCTGCGAATACAGGGAACATGCCTTAGCAGTTTAAAAATATTCAATTTTGTCTTGCACTTTACGGCTCATGCTGTTTTAGACTCTTTTTTATGCAATTTTGTCTTAGTTTTTAATAATTTAATGCGCTTTAAAGTAGTTTTTTATGATTTGCTTTTTATTAATTTGCTGGCTTTAATGAAATCTCGTTGTATCCAGAATGAGATTAGCAGTGCCAATAGATCAATCAAAATAAAGGCAGCTAATGTCAAAGTATAATTGTGGAACAGTTGATGTGTTAATGATAATAGTAATGGTCCAACAACTCCGGCAGCAGCCCATGCTGTCAGTACATATCCATGAACAGCTCCTAATTCTTTAGTACCAAAGACATCACCTAAGTAGGCTGGGATGACAGAAAAGCCTGCTCCATAACAAGACATCAACAAGCATAATGCAATGACAAATAGGAGCGGTAATTTGAAGATGAGCATGGCTGAAAGCATTACAATATCGAGAATAAAAATGGTACTGAAAGTAGCAGGGCGCCCGATATAATCAGACAAAGTTGCCCATATCAAACGTCCAAAGCCATTGAAAAGGCCTATGATTCCAACCATAATTGCGGCTGTTTGGACAGACATGCCGGTCATACTTTGAGCCATGGGGGATGCAGCTGAGACAAGGCCGATCCCGCATGTAATATTGATAAATAACATTATCCAAAGAAAAGTGAAGGATTTAGTTTTGAGGGCTTGGTTAGCTGTTAGCTCCGGTCCTCGGGTTAGACGTGTTCCCTTTTTTTGAGAAATGCTATTTTCAGTAGTGCTTGATAGTGCCAGATTTGGACGAACAATAAACTGTGCAGCGAGCAGCATAATAACAAAATAAAATGTTCCTAAGAGATAGAATGTTTGTTCAAGACCAACACTAGCCATTAGCTGTTGAGCAACAGGACCAGTCAGCATTGCTGCAAAACCAAATCCCATAATAGCTAACCCCGTTGCTAAACCGCGTTTGTCTGGAAACCATTTAATAATTGTTGATACAGGGGTAACGTATCCTGCTCCCAGTCCTAAGCCGCCTATGACACCATATGAGAGATATAATAGCCAAATTGAATTTTGATGGATAGCCCAACCAGTCATAATGGTTCCAGTTCCGTAAAGAAAGCTAGCAATAGTTCCCGTTAGTCTAGGGCCTATTTTTTCAACGACTTTGCCCATAAAGGCGGCTGACATTCCCAAGAAGAAAATAGCGATACTAAATGCAAGAGCGACTGAGGATTCTGCCCAACCATTTTGTTTTGCAATTGGATTAGTAAAAACACTCCAAGCATAAACGGAACCAATCATTAAATGAAACATGACACCTGCAAACGCAACAACATAGCGATTTGTTTTCAATACCTATTCCTCCATTTTTGATAGTATACGAATAAGTATACGAATAATTTAAACGTTGTTAACAACCATTGTTGTCATATAATAATAATATCACATTGATTATCACATTTAAACAATTAAATTTTAGTATAAGACGAATTTTAACGTTGGCTAATGAAAAGTACATTTAAGTTAGCTATAGTACTGGGAAAAAACAAATTACGGTTGCTGTTTTTGAACAAATAAAAAAGCACAGGGAACCTAAAGTGCTCCATAATTGTTAGACAAGAAATCTAACAGTTATGGAGCACTTTAAAAGTTATGCTTATTTTGGTTCTGTTGCGAAGTTTGAAAATCAAACTCGCCCTCTCTGAACTCCAAATATCTTAGGCTGGTATTCCCATTAATACCTTGATTTCAGTAGACACCGCAAAGCCGAAGAGCGTTCCATTTCT
>NZ_JBFBBR010000054.1:0-2608 GCF_040682795.1 Streptomyces sp. NPDC051105
ATCGCCCACATCTGGTCCGAACTCCTCGGAGTATCACCCATCGGCACCGACGACGACTTCTTCGAACTCGGCGGACACTCCATGCTCGCCATCCAAGTCATCTCCCGCATCAACGAAGCCCTCGACACCGACATCAACCTGCGGGTCGTCTTCGACAACCCCACCGTGGGCGCCCTGGCGGAACACGCGGACGGTCTGTCGGCCGGCCCGTCCCGCGCGGTGCTCCAGCCGGTTCCCAGGACCGGCCGCATGCCGCTGTCGTACGCACAGCAGCGGTTGTGGTTCCTGGACCAGCTGATCCCGGACAACCCGTTCTACAACGTGCCCGACGCCGTCCGGATGAGGGGGCGACTGGATCTGGACGTGCTGGCCCGTGCCCTGAGCGCGTTGGTCGCGCGTCATGAGGTCCTTCGGACCACCCTCCACGAGGAGGCGGGCCTGGCCTGGCAGGAGATAGCCGATCGGGCGCCGGTGGCGCTTCCCGTGGTGGATGTGTCGCGGGAACCGGAACCGGAGTCCGTGGCACGCCGGCTGGTGGCGGAGGAGGCCCGGACGCCCTTCGACCTGTCCGCGGGGCCGCTGCTGCGTGCGGGGGTGCTGCGGCTGGGCCCGGACGACCACGTGCTGTGGGTGACGATGCACCACGTGGTCGCCGATGCGTGGTCACGGCTTGTCCTGATGCGCGAACTGGGCACCCTCTACGCCGCTTTCGTCGACGGCGGGGACGGGGACGCGGCGCTGCCGGACCTGTCCGTGCAGTACGCCGACTTCGCCGTCTGGCAGCGGCGCTCCTTCGAGGACGGGGGTCTCGCGTCTCAGGTCGAGTACTGGCGTGGGGTGCTGGAGGGTGCGCCGCCGCTGTTGGAGTTGCCGGTGGACCGGGTGCGGCCGGTGGTGTCGTCGTATCGGGGGGCCTCGTGGGAGTTCGAGGTGTCGGCTGAGGTGTGCCGCGGGCTGCGTCTGCTGGGACAGACCCAGGGTGCGACGCTGTTCATGGTGGGGCTGGCCGCGTTCCAGGCGGTGTTGGCCCGGTTCGCCGGAACGCGGGATGTCGTGGTGGGGGTGCCGATCGCGGGCCGGGTGCGGCCTGAGCTGGAGTCGTTGATCGGGTTCTTCGTGAATACGCTGGCGATGCGGACGGACTGTTCGGGTGACCCGCGGTTCATCGAGCTTCTGGGGCGGGTGCGGGAGACGGCGCTGGGCGCGTACGCGCATCAGGATCTGCCCTTCGAGCAGTTGGTCGAGGAGCTGGCTCCGGTGCGTGACCTGAGCCGGAATCCGATCGTCCAGGTGATGTTCCAGCTGAATGACGTGCCGCAGCCGGCGCTGGATCTGCCAGGTGTGGAGTTGGCGTCCTTCGCTCCGGTCGATGAGGTGACACGGTTCGACCTGTCGATGTTCCTGGTGGAGTCGGGGGACGGTCTTGCCGGGCAGGTGGTGTATTCGGCCGATCTGTTCGACGAGGAGACGGTCGAACGGCTGGCCACGGGGTTCATGCGGGTGTTGGAGGTGGTGGCGGCCGATGCGTCGGTGCGGTTGTCGCAGTTGCCTCTGGTGGGTGAGGCCGAACGGCGTCGCCTGGTGTCGGAGTGGAACGAGACGTCGGTGGGGGTGCCCGGCGGGGTGACGGTGCCCGGGTTGTTCGCGGCGCAGGTGGCGCGGACGCCGGACGCGGTGGCGCTGGTCGACGGTGATCGGCGGTGGACGTACCGGGAGCTGGACGGCGCCGCGGCTGTGGTGGCCGCCCGGCTGGGTGCCACAGGCGTGGGTCCGGGCCGTGTGGTGGGGGTGTGCTCGGGCCGGCAGTCGGAGATGGTGGCGGGCCTGCTGGGGGTGTTGCGGGCCGGGGCCGCGTACGTCCCGTTGGATCTGTCGTATCCGGTCGAGCGGTTGGCGTTCATGCTGGAGGACAGCGGGGCGGATGTGGTGGTGGCCGGCACGGACGTGCCGGCCGCGCTGTCGGATCGGCGGACGACGATCGCCATTGCACGGGACGGAGCCCTGGAGGAGAACCCGGCCGACGCCTCAGGCGCCCCCGAAGGCCCGGCAGCGGGCCCGGCAGGCCCGGACGATCTGGCGTATGTGATCTACACCTCCGGCTCGACCGGACAGCCCAAGGGCGTCGAGATCACCCACGCCGCTGTGGCCAACCTGATGGCCGCGCTCCGTGACGAGCTGGCCCGCGACGAACTCCTGGTGCCCGGTCTGCAGGGTCTGCTGCTCTCCCCGCTGTCGTTCGACTCGTCCGTCAAGCAGCTGCTGCTGATGTGCGAGGGCGTCACGCTGCACGTACTGGACGACGCGACACGGCGGGATCCCGCGGCCGTCGCCGCCTATGTGCGCGAGCAGCGGATCGACGAGTTCAACTGCACACCCACCCTGCTGCGAGCGCTCATCGACTCCGGTGTGTTCGGCCGGGAGCACACGCCTCGGTTCAGCCTGATCGGCGGCGAGGCCATCGACCCGGAGCTGTGGCTGCTGCTGTCCGCGCTCTCCGCCCGGCACGGACACAGCGCCTTCAATCTGTACGGTCCGACGGAGTGCACGGTGGACGCGACGCTGGCACGGGTCTCCGGTGACCGCCCGGTGATCGGCCGCCCCCTGGGCA
>NZ_JBFBBR010000055.1:0-2558 GCF_040682795.1 Streptomyces sp. NPDC051105
CGTGCCAATCTTACATCGCAAGGTTTTTAAGCTTTTTATGGGTCTATGTCAACTGTAGTGGGTGACGAAAAGCTAATGATGTAAAAAAGATGATCAATAGCGTACAAGATGAAACCAAAAAGGACATCAGACAGCTACAAAAACAAATCAGAAAATAGTTTGGGTACGGAGGAAATCATAATGTTAAGAGAATTTAAAAATTTTATTCTACGAGGAAATGTATTAGACTTAGCAGTTGGGGTAATTATTGGGTCCGCATTTACTGGATTAGTAACTTCTTTGGTTAATAATCTCATTAACCCCTTAATAGGAATGTTTGTTCAAAGTACAGCCTTGGCTAACTTCTACTTTTATATTGGTAAAACAAAATTCACTTATGGAGCCTTTTTAAATGATACCATTAACTTTGTTATTACTGCATTTGTTGTTTTCATAATAATAAAGTTTGTTAACAGATTAATTCCACATAAAGAGAAAGAAAAGCAAGAAAATCAAAATAAAGAATTGGACACTCTGATTGAGATACGTGACTTATTAAAAATAAAATCTAAGTAAAAAAGCTTAGAAAATTATCATAAATTGATTTTGGCAGTTAACTATGGTATTATTTTACCGTACTAATCAAAAACTGCTCTTCTTAATCTAAGCGCAGGCGCTAAAAACTGATCATTATGTGCTGTGATCAGTTTTTTTGTTTTAATTTTCTCCTTTTTATAAATATTGATAAAGATTCATTTATATTTTATTGGACTACAATCAAATATTTAAACACAAAATGAACAATATTTTTTGAAAATAATTTTTGAGTTCAGTTTTAAATAAATATTTCCATCAAAAATCTCAGTCATTAATTTTAAAATCTCCATAGTAAAATTTACTTCTGACTGAAAGAGATTTCTCATTATAAAAAAGAAAAAAGTTTTAAAAGGGAGTTTAATGATTTTCACTCTAGAAATAATAAGTTTCGGAAAAATTTTTGTTTTTCGGAAAGATACCATTTCTGAAGTGAAAAACATAAAATTTTCACTTTAAAAACTTTCGTAAATTTTTGCTCACTTTTAATAAAAAAACTCCTTCAGTTAGAAAGAGATTTTTTACTAAGTAGATTAAAAACCATTCAATGATTTTTAGGGGTTATTATTATAATGTACCCATTCTACCACTTCAATATTATTTGTCAATAAGAAAAACATCAATAGTTGATGTTTTTCATGAGTATTTATGAAAAGTTTTTCTGGAATAAGCATAGTCTATCATAATTATATTAACATTCGCTTAATGGAAAGTCAACGAAAAACTAGACACGGAGTTAAGAGAATTTAAGAATTATATTTTTCAAAGTCTTTTGGAGACTTGTAATCAAGACCTGAATGCATCCTTTTTGTATTGTAATAGGTCTCAATGTATTTAAATATTTCTTGAGTAGCCTCAGCTCTTGTCTCAAAATGAGCATCATTAATAAGCTCCCTCTTTAGCGTCTTATAAAAAGACTCCATCATTGCATTGTCATATGGATTTCCTTTACGACTCATGCTAGATTGAGCACCGACTTGACGAAGAGTAGATTGATAACGAGAGCTTGTATATTGACTCCCTTGATCAGTATGGACAATCAAGCCAGGCTGAGGATGTTCTTTCCCACAAGCTTGTAAGAAGCAATCCCTCACCAGTTTATCTTGCATCCGTGAAGACATTGACCAGCCTACAATCTTACGTGAAAAAACGTCGATATTCACGGCTAAGTATAAGGTGCCTTCTTTGGTAGGGATATAGGTCATGTCTCCCAGCCATACTTTATTAGGAGCTGTTGCTTTAAAGATCTGATTAATTAAATTGGGTCTTGAAAGCGAAGCTCCTTTTCTGTTGTAATGTTTATATTTATAACGGCTTCCCTTGGCATAAAGTCCCATCAAGTGCATCAGTTTCCCAACACGTTTCGTGTTGGTCATAATACCAGTATTATGAAGTACCTTGGTAATTCTAACCGCACCATAGCGTCCCTTATGCTCATGAAAGACAGCTTTTATCTTCTCTGAGAGAATTTCTCTCTCCACTTGTTGTTTTGAAGGACGACGATGCATGTATTCATAGAAACCTGAGCGAGAAACCTTAAGAACTTTTACTGCATGCTTAATTTTTATCTTCCCATGATGTTTCAAGAGAAATTCAAAACGTTTTACTTGCTTCGCTTCAAGAAGACCCGGAACTTTTTTAGAAGTTCAAGTTCCTCCTGAAGATAACGATTTTCTTTCTCTAACAATTTAATCTTATGTTGGGCATTAGCTAGGGCTGTCCCATTGCCTGGAAAAGCACTTTCTCCATATTCTTCAACTTCTTGAACCCAGCGATAAAGACTATTGGCATGAACCTCAAGCTCTTGGCTGACTTCTTTAACAGAGTAACCCTCTTCAAGAATGAGTTTTACTGCAGAATTTTTAAATTGTTTATCGAATTTTCTTCTTGCCATAATAAACCTTTCCACGATTTCTCTTAACTTTGTGTCTAGTTTATTATAACCTTTCCATATCAGACATTCCTGAACGTGCCTATGAGTATGT
>NZ_JBFBBR010000056.1:0-2452 GCF_040682795.1 Streptomyces sp. NPDC051105
CTGATCGGCTTCTTCGTCAACAACCTCGTACTGCGCACCGACCTCGGCGGCGGACCCGGATTCCGCGACGTCCTGCGACGCGTACGAGAGACCGTCCTCGACGCCCAGGACCACCAGGACCTCCCCTTCGACCTGCTCGTAGCGGCCACCCGACCCCCACGCCACCCCGACCGGACGCCCTACCTCCAGACGTCGCTCGTCCACCAACCGGAAACGGTGTCCGAGTACCGCCTCGGCGATCTTGTCGCGACACCGACCCAGGCACCCCTGTCCGGCGCCTCCCTGGACCTGACCTTCTCGGTCTTCGAGGGAAGCACCACGGACATCCAGGTCAACTATCGGCGTGACCTGTTCGACGCCGGCACGGTGAAATCGATCAGTGACCGGTTCCTCGACGTCCTGCGACGCGGTATCGCGGACGACGAGGGGGTGCGGAGCGACCTTCGGAGCACGCGCGCCGGGGAGCGGTCCGCCTCGACCCTGGTCGGTCCGGCCCGGCCCGATCTGCTGAACCTCGATCTCCCGGGGGCGCTGGCGGCCGTTGTCCGCAGGCAACCCGATGCCACGGCGTTGCAGAGCGCGGGTGACAGCCTCACGTACTCCGGACTGAGCACGGCGAGCGAGGAGGTGTCCGCATCCCTGCGGGCCGCCGGGGTCGGTCCGGGCGATGTCGTGGGACTCGCCCTGGAACCGGGACTCGCCCTGGTGGTCGCCGTCGTCGCCACCGTCCGTATCGGCGCGGCCTACATGTGCCTGGACACGGCGGCACCCGAGGAACGCAATGCCTGGCTGCTGAGGGACGCCGGGTGCTCCGTCGTCGTGTCGCACACCCGCCCGTCGGCCCCCCACGCGTGGACGTCCCTCAGCTGTGAACGGCTGTCCGCCGTCGAGGGACCGTGGGGCAGCCGCGACGACATCCCCGCGGCCGAGCGGCCGGCATACGTCGTGTACACCTCCGGCTCCACCGGGCAGCCCAAGGGTGTCGTCATCGTGCACGACGCGGTGTGCAACTGGGCGCTGGGGATGGGGGAGGCCATGAGCGTCGGCCCCGACACGAATCTCGCCCAGCTCGCGTCCCCGTCGTTCGACGTCTTCTCCGCCGAGGTGTGGATGGCGCTCCTGAACGGCGCGACGCTGAGCGTCATACCCCGCCATGAGCGGCGTGGCGCGAGCGTCACCGTCGAGGCGCTGCGGCGTGAGGGCGTCACGCTCTACATGGGCACTCCCGGGCCGCTCACCGTGATCGAGCCGGACCAGGTGCCGTTGATCGACAAGATCGTCGTGGGCGGCGACGCCCTGTCGGAGAGCCTGTTCCGCAGGTGGCTGCCGCAGGCCGAGGTGGGCCAGGTGTACGGAGCCAGCGAGGGCACCATGTCCACGACGATCGCGCTCCTCACCGCCGGCTCACCGGCGAATCTGACGGGCCGGCCGCTGCCCAATACGTCCCTCCACATCCTGTCGGAGTCTCTGGAGCCGCTGCCCGCGGGAACGGTGGGCGAGATCTTCATCAGCGGCGTCGGAGTCGGTCAGGAGTACTTGGGACGAAGGGCCCTGACGGCGGAGAAGTTCCTGCCCGACCCGTTCGAGGGCGAACCCGGCAGCCGCATGTACCGCACCGGCGACCTGGGCCGCATCTCGCCCGACGGCGAGCTGGAGTTCGTGGGCCGTAGCGACGACATGGTGAAGATCCGGGGTGTCCGAGTCGAGCCCGCGGAGATCGAGGCGGCTGTCAGCGGCCTCGACGGGGTGTCGGCGTGTGCGGTGGCCGCGGACAGGGGTCCACACGGGGAGACCGTGCTACGGGCGTTCGTGATCATGAAGGATCCGACGATCGACGAGGCGTCCCTGCGGGCCCTTCTGAAGACCGTCCTGCCGGACAGCATGATCCCGCATTCGATCGGGTACGTCGGGTCCTTCCCCCTCACGACGAACGGCAAGGTCGACCGTGCCCGGCTGCTGCAGAGCGAGCGTCCGGGCACGGCGAACGGTCGCAGGGAAGCACTGTCGGAGGCGATGACCATCGTTCTCGACACGTGGGAGGACGTCCTCGGGCACAGCCCGATCGCGGTGTCCGACAACTTCTTCGACCTCGGCGGTGACTCACTGGGCGCGACCAGGATCATGGCCAAGCTGGAGCAGGCGTTCTCGGTCCGGATCGAGTTCTCGGAGTTCGTGAGGAACGCCACGGTTCAGGAACTCGTCCGCCACATCGGGGGGTTGCGCGGCGTGGGTGCGAGGACCGCCCCCGCGCCGAGGCCCCCGGACTCCACCAGGGTCGCGTTGTCGTACGGGCAGCGCCGGTTGTGGCTCGCCGATCAGGTCGCGCCGGGGAGTCTGGCCTACAGCACTCCGCTCGCTCTCCGGTTACGGGGCCGGGTGCGCCCTGAAGTGGTGCGGGCGTGCTTGAGCGAGATCGTTCGACGGCATGAGGTGCTGCGGACGACGTTCGTTG
>NZ_JBFBBR010000057.1:0-2386 GCF_040682795.1 Streptomyces sp. NPDC051105
CGACAGCGGCGGTGGCCGGCGCGCTGTCGGGGGCGACACAGGGAGAGACGGCGATCCCAATTAGTTAAGTCCAGCGCACTTCGCGTGTAAAATAATTTGGCCCTTATATAACCGTAAAATTCTTTAAAAGTCTGTGATTGAATATGAAACTTACCAGTTTTAGAATCAAATTTCAGAAAAATTCCTGCGTCCTGGTTCTCTGCATAATCGACACTTCCTTGGTAATCTTTTGTTTCTTTATATTTTTTATTTACATCATCCTCTTCAGTTTTTTGTGCAGCAAGGTATGAATTATATTGGTCTCTAGCCTCTTGAGAATGGATAAAGTTTTGCTCTCTATGCCAATTTTTTGTGGAGTTAAATCCAATAAAAACAGAGATTAATATTAACAGTATTCCTAAACTTAAAACGATTGGTTTGGCTCGTTTCCAAGTAATTTTGTTCAATTTTTTGTTATCCATTCTTTCCTCACTCTCTTTCATCAGTCATCTCATGACCTGAAAACTTGCTTATAAAAATATCTTCTAAAGTTAAAGGAAGTTCTTCAATCAGTAGTGGTTCACAATTGTTTATTCGTTCCATAAGTTCATCACTATAATTTTCAAAAATCACTGTGCTTACTCGGCCTTCATGAGTAATATGCTTCGCTTCTTGTTTGATAAACTGAGGTAATTCATAGTCTTTAAAAGCAATCTGAAGTTTACAGATTGACATTTTTACTGTAGAAAGATTCAATATAGAAACAATAGAGTGTTCTTTAATAAAAGCGACTTGGTCCGCTAGCTTTTCCAACTCATTCAAATTATGTGAAGCTAAAATAATACTTCTCTCTCGATCACTGATTGCATCGATCATTAAATCAACAACCTGTTTCCGTACGATAACATCGAGCCCATCAAGAGGTTCATCTAAGATAATATAGGAACAATTTGAACAAAGCGCAATAATAACGAGGAGTAAGCATTGCATCCCTTTGGAATATTTTTGAAATTGATCATCAGGTAATTGATGTTTTTCGATCAATTCCAAAAATCTCTTACTATCAAAAAGAGGATATAATAGAGAAAAATAACTCTCAATTGTTCGTAATCTCATTTTATTTAATGGTTGATATTGAGGATCAAGGAAAAAAATATCATTCTTTAGACTAACCTCTTTGTTAATATCTTGACCATCAATTGATACCATTCCTTCATCCATCAAATAATGACTGGCTATCGTACGGAATAAAGTGGTTTTACCAGATCCATTTCTTCCCACAATTCCAAAAATACTTCCTAGAGGGATGGATAAATTAATATGTTTCAAAACAACATTACCATCAATCCTCTTACTTAAATTTTGAATCTCCACTTTTACTCCTCCTCCTTTATCCACTCATAGATTAAACTTAATGGAATTTTTGCATATTGTGCTTCAACTAACCATGATTTAAGCTGACTTCTTAATTTTTTTTGTGTCTGAATATCAATTTCTTCATCCTGACCATCATTATTTTTAACAAAAGAACCTCTTCCCTTAATAGTTGTGATTACATTTTGATGCTCTAATTCCTTATAAGCTTTGGCAACAGTATTCGGGTTAACGCCCAACTGCTTGGACATCTCTCGAACGGATAGGATTTTGTCTCCAGCATCAAGAATCCCTTTGGTAATCTCTTTTTTTATATTAAATACAATTTGTTCGTAAATGGCATCTTTATTATTAGGATCAATATGCATAGTTCTCCTTTGCTATGTGTACTATTATACACCATACAATATACTTGTCAAGTATTAATTATTTTACACCTATAGCTTTAGAATAATAATCAATTAAAATTTAAAATAAAAAAGCTCACAACTGTTAAGTTATGAGCTGGTTTATATTTCATTTTCCTGTATAAATTTTATTGAGAGGACTTTTCCATAGAAACATTATTACTATATTTAAGTCTAATCCTTAGAGTAATTACTACCATAAATGGCAACATCTTCAGGAAAATTATCCTCTATTTGTTTTATTTCTATTTTCATTTGTAAATCCTTGTGTTTCAAATAGAGTATTCTTGATAACTTATTATTAAATTTATTTAAGAATTTTATATTTACTTTCTGATATTTTTTCTTTAAAAATTTCAAAAAATATAATCCACGTTGAATTAATTTGTCCGTTCTCCGAAGAAAATATAATTCAACTTCATTTTGTTTTTCATACTCTCTTGTATAGTTAGCTGTATCTATATCTGGATTTTCATAATTAGAAGAATTTTTTTTGAAAATCTTAGACTTTTTGAGTAAATTCATTCCATCTAAGCACACCTGCTCTGTACTTTCCTCCATAAATTTTCTCGAAATATTATGTTTTTGTAAATAATCACATATTGTAATATAAAAGATCGTAAGAG
>NZ_JBFBBR010000058.1:0-2261 GCF_040682795.1 Streptomyces sp. NPDC051105
AATGACTACAGACTTGAGTTGAAGTTGTTTCATTAGCTTCTGTACCAGTTTTAACCCGACTTTTTCCCCTTGTTTAAGTAGAAGATGATGAATTTTAGGAGCACCATAGATTCCTCGGTTAGTATTGAAGAGTTGAGAAATTTTGAGTGACAGGTATTGTCTCCTTAATTGAGTTTTAGATGGATGTCGGTTAATCTGTTCATAATAACTTGATTCAGGAACATCAAGGAGTTGACAGCTTAGTCTGACATTGAGTGCTAAAGTTTGTATGGTATGAGCCATATCCGCAGCACTCACTTCTTTTTCTCGGCGAATATGGTCAATACTTTTTTTAAGATGTCTCGTTCTTCCTTAACTTTAGCCAGTTGTCTTTTTAATTCTAGAAAATCAGCTTTAGAGACGGAGCTTTCATTAGATTTAGAGTAGAGGTCTATCCATTTATAAATTGTTGCAGGGGCCACGTCGTATTCTTTAGACAGCTGGGTGACGGATTGACCAGAATGATAAAAGGCGATAAGGGTTTCTTTAAATTCTTTTGAGTAGCGTTTTTGCATGTTTTTGTCCTTTGTCTAAATTATACAATAGTGACTCTAAGATTTAAGGATAACATCATTATTTGAACATAATGATATGTTAGAGAATTAATTATATTAGCAACTAAATCCGATTCTCTCTTTTGCACTCCAAAAGGTATCGAATAACAAACTCCGTATCTTCCGCATAATATAAATTTTCTTTAAACTTCAATTCATTACTGAATTACTAAATATTTTATTAAACAAAAAGCCTTGATATCTATGATTATCTAAAATATTCATAAGAGTTCCATAAAAACTACAATCATAATTCTTACTTGCTTTGGGAATAACCCAAGTAGTTTCCCCGGTCTCTACAAATAGAATATTTAGAATAAAGGAATTTTTTGATTTTCCTATATATTCAAGAATATTACTTAAATGATTACTATCAATGTAGTCATCCCCATCTATAAAAATTATATACTCCCCTTCAGCTTCTTGAAGTCCCTTATTTCTTGCTGATGATACTCCTTGATTCACTTGAGAAATTACTTTTATTTTACTAGAATATTGATTTTTAAATTCTTCGATAATATTAAGTGAATTATCATCTGAACCATCATTAATAAGTATAATCTCAAAATCATTATAAGCTTGATTGAGAACAGATTCTAAACAGCGATATAAATAATTTTCTAAGTTATATACTGGAATAATTATAGAAAATTTAACCATTATATTTTTTCCTTCTCCTGTCTCTCATTCCTACAAATCCTCCCAAAGTAATCATTAACAACGTTATACATTGTGGGGTATATGTATTAGCTTGATATATACTAACAAAAATCAATATCATTGGAACATAAAATAAAAATCTATTTTTGAATTGTGAATTCTTCTGTACTTTTTCCAACACTTCTTTACTCATAAAGTAGAATACACATATTAAAGCAATAGCACCTTGTACACCTATTTGGTATACAAATGATAATAAGGCTGTTTCTGATCCAGTAGTAAAATCAAGTTCTCCCCCTGTAAATACTGCTGAGGCGTTTCCTCCCACACCTAATCCAAAACCAATTGGTCGATGACTTATACTATCCAATGTCCCTTGGATTGCATAAAAGTGATTCCCTACAGCTCCTCCAAAAGTTTTGAAATAATAATTTCCACCAATAAACATAATAATAGTTAACAATATAAAAAGATTTCTAAAAACATTCATTTCATTACTTCTTGGAACGAATTTTAAAAATAATTTATGTCCGATACCTGCAACCATCACCCCTATAGCTAGAAGCATAGCACCTTTCCCAAAAGTTAATATTCCACCTATCAATAAAATCAGTCTATATAAATTTATATATTTTAATTTTTGGGTATTAAAGAAAATAAAGGATATAATGAGCATAGAAAATATTAAATACCCCAAATTTATTGGTTCAAAATAAATTGATCCCATACGTGTTACGGAAATTCCAAATACATCTGATCCAAATCTGCCATCAAAATTATTAAGTAAAGTAGTTACCCCCTTAGCGTAGTAAATTTCATCTATTCCCAAAAATTTGTTTAGAGGATAGCCTCCTAAGTATAAGATAATACCAATTAAAACTACAAATATTCCTAAATAAAGAATTTTCTTTATAAACCTCGCAAATATTTCTTCAGTTTTGATAAATCCGTAGTGCACCATGGCACTCCGCAGTTGCTCGGTCGTCGCCTGGTCGTGGCTGCTGAGGG
>NZ_JBFBBR010000059.1:0-2258 GCF_040682795.1 Streptomyces sp. NPDC051105
TTGAGATTGGAGAATTTTTAACCATATAAGTAGCATGCGAACCAAAATATCCTTTAATTCCATGCATTGATCGCGATCCAATGATTAAGATATCTGCAGATGTTGCTGGCAAAATCGTCTTAGTAATTTCCTCGGCCGGATCACCTTCTCCACTGTACAGCTGAATGTTTTTTACACCGCTATTTTCTGCATATTGTTTGTACTTTTCCAAATTAAGTGACAATTGACTTTGTTTCTGCCTCAAGTACTCAGGGTCTAACGCTTCATAAACATTCAGCTCTTCAATTTCTAAAATTGAGGCAATCAGTAATGCGGCTCCAGTTTTACTCGCTTGCTTTACAGCATATTGAAAGGCTTTTTGAGCTCCTTCTGATTCATCTACCCCAACTAAAATATTTTTAAATTCATCAAATCCTTCCATAGTGCTTCTTACCTTTCATTAATTAATTGATTATATTTTTTATTTCCTTTATACAGTTCAATAATTGTCCACGCTAACAGTAGTAATACTGCGACGATAATGACATAGGCAATAGAATCAGCTAGTACAAGTTGGCTTGATGTCACCTTTTCACCAAAAAAACCTTCAATTTGGCCGGGCAATCCAATCAAATTTAAATATGTCAATCCAATTACTGAACCCCATCCTATTATCCGAATAACTATCGAATTTTTAAACCGGCTTCCCATTTCCACCTCACTATTGGTCATCATTAATAATGGTACCATCGAAAATGGTAACGCAAAAGCTAAGAAGACTTGTGAATTATTCATTAGTGTATTTAACGCTGTGTGCTCCCGAATCGTTCCTTGCCTGCTTGTAATAATTACACAGATTAACACTGGGATAACTGAAATCAAACGCGTAATTAAGCGTCTTAGCCAAATTGGCATTCTCATATGAATGAATCCCTCCATAATTACTTGTCCAGTTAAAGTTCCGGTAATCGTTGAATTTTGTCCAGAAGCTAGTAACGCGACTGCGAATAATGTAGAAAGAAGACCTGATTTTGCAACGGTGATTAAAATTCCGTTACTCAATGTATCCGAATTTGATAAAGCCTCATACAACCCAAAGAATGATGGATCTTTCACTGCCCCTGTTTTAAAAACAGCAACTCCCATTATGAGCAATAAGGAGTTAACAAAAAAAGCGAGAGTCAATTGAATGTTAGAATCCCATGTTGAAAATCGTACAGCATTGGCGATTTCATCTTCATCCGTACGATTTATCTTTCGAGTCTGAGACACAGCCGAATGTAGATATAAATTATGAGGCATAACGGTTGCACCAATAATCCCTAATGCACCAGTTAAAGGCGTTTGACCACCAATTGAATGTGTAGAGGAGAACGTTTCACCAGTCGGAACCAATCCTTTAAGTACATCCCCCCAATTAGGATCAGACAACGCTACTTGATAAACAAACACAAAAAGAATTACAAAAATCAAACAGACAACTATTGCTTCAATTTTTCTAAAACCAACTTTCGTTAACAACAATAATATTAAAACATCAAATACCGTAATAAAGACTGCGACGACAAGCGGAATATTAAAAAGTAAATAAAGAGCAATTGATGCGCCAATTACTTCCGCAATATCTGTTGCCATAATCGCTAATTCCGTTAAAATCCATAAAATGATTCCTAGTTTTTTACTCGTTCTCGCTCGAATTGCTTGAGCTAAATCCATTTGACTAACAATTCCCAATTTAGCAGCCATATATTGTAATAGCATTGCAATTAAACTAGACATTAAAATGACCGACATTAATAAATACTGGAAGTTTTGCCCACCCGTAATCGAAGTAGACCAGTTGCCTGGATCCATATATCCCACAGCAACTAATGCTCCCGGTCCAGAATAGGCGAACAGGGTTTTCCAAAAGCCTTTGCCTTTGGGTACCTCGACAGTTCCGTTAATTTCCTCTAAAGAGGGACCATTCGCATGCTGAATTAATCGAGGTTTGTGCTCTTTACCAGACTGACTTGTTGTATCTTTCAAAATATTTCCACCTTCCTTTAAGAATATTATAAGTATACACCTCTTTTTTATAAAATTAAAGCAAAATATTAGGCAAACCTAAAAAAAAATAAACATCGCCTAATTTAATATTATTTGCCTTCATTTCATTTGTATCGGAATGAATCAATTGTACACTGGACCAATGTCAAATATTTAGACACAAAATGAGCTATATTTTCTTAAAATAATTTTCTTCTTTCTGATTTGGAGTTAAACCCTTGTTGGCGGAA
>NZ_JBFBBR010000060.1:0-2192 GCF_040682795.1 Streptomyces sp. NPDC051105
CACGTGTGCTCTTCCGATCTCAATGGTTGTCAGTAAATAAACAAAAACTTTTGGAAGTGTGCTATTATAAGTCATATAAGTCGTGAGCTTTCTAATGCTTAGTGCTTTAAGATTAGGATAGCACGACTTATTTATTTTCCAATGAAATTAACTAGCAATTCGGGTAGAAAGTTTAGAGGTATCATATGAAACTACTTAATAATTTGTTGACTAGCTTAACACAATATGAGAATGAAATGATTCAAATTAGGCGTCATCTTCATCAATACCCAGAAATTTCTTTTCAAGAAAAAGAAACATTTAAGTATATTATGGGCTTTTATAAAGAACTTGACTGTGAACCAAAACTTATCGGAAAGGGATTTGGAATCATCGTTGATATTGAAGGTGGAAAATCCGGAAAAACTCTTGCGTTGAGAGCAGACTTTGATGCTCTTGCTATTTTTGAAGATAATGATTTAAGTTTTAAATCGGTCAATCCAGGAGTAATGCATGCCTGTGGACACGATGCACATACTGCATATTTGATGGTACTTGCTAGAGAACTAGTAAAAATAAAACAAGAACTTCCGGGAAGAGTTAGAATTGTCCATCAACCAGCAGAGGAAGTATCTCCTGGTGGTGCCAAAGGTATGATTAAAGCAGGAGCTCTTGACGGTGTCGATAATATGATCGGGGTTCATGTGATGACTACAATTAAAACAGGGGTCATTGCCTATCATAATAAAGAAACTCAAACGGGACGTTCTAATTTCACCATTACAATCAAAGGAAACGGAGGTCACGCTTCTATGCCACAATTAAGTAATGATGCAATAGTAGCCGCTAGTTACTTTGTAACTGAACTCCAAACAGTAATTTCAAGAAGAATAGATCCATTTGACATGGGTACTGTAACTATTGGATCATTTGATGGAGCAGGAAGTTTTAATGCTATACAAGATAAAGTAGTGTTAAAAGGGGATGTTCGGATGATGAAAGAAACAACTAGAAAAGTCATCCGAGACCAAGTGAAACAAATTGCTAAAGGCGTTGGAGTAACCTTTGGGGTTGAAGTGATTGTAGATTATGACGATAACTATCCTGTACTCTTTAATTCAGAAAATCTCACTCACTTTGTAGTTGACAGCTTAAAAGATCAGAATATTTCAGAAGTCAATAATATAGTCGATTTAGGACCACAAAATCCTTCTGAAGATTTTTCATATTATGGGCAAGTTGTACCAAGTACTTTCTTTTACATTGGTGCACAGCCTGAAGACGGCGGAAATTATCCCCATCATAGCCCTTTATTTAAAATGAATGAGAAAAGTATTTTAATCGCGGCTAAAGCAGTTGCAACTGTAACTATAAACTATCTATTTTTCAATAAAAAAATGTAGATTTACAAATAGCAAGATTTGTAGCTAAAGTTGCTCCTTCGTTATTTAATAAACTTATAAAAATATTTCTATCCTCTGTCCAGAAAAAGGTTGTATTATGGACGAGATTTAATTCACCGTCCGTCAAACTACGATACTGCGATGTCACTTAATGACAAGGTTTTGTATGTGTCCACAAATTCCGAGTTCTCTGTCTTGATGACAAATAACGTTCCAGAATATGCGTTGCTTACGTCCGGTAAAGGTTTTTTGAAGAATTTGGAAGATACGACAGGGCTTCTTGACGTTAAATATGACAATGTAGTAGGCAATTATGATATTGATAAGGCTGACATTGTTTATTATGTGTATGGTTTGCTTCATTCACCCGAATATCGGGATATGTATGCCAATGATTTAAAAAAGAGCTTGGCGCGGATTCCGCTAGTCCGAAATAAAGAAGCGTTTATTCGGATTGGAAAGGAGTTATCTAATCTGCATCTGAATTACGAGAAACAAGTGTCATACCCTGGAGTGACGGTGTCAGTTAGCTCTGATGATTATAAAGTGACTAAGATGAAACATCCTAAAAAAGGAGCCTTAGACACTATTATTTTCAATAATTCAATAACTATCTCGAACATACCAGAGAAAGCTTATGAGTATGTGGTTAGTGGAAGGCCAGCTATCGAATGGATTATTGATCAATATCAAGTAAAAACAGATAAAAAATCAGGAATAACGGATGATCCTAACGAATTTAGTGATAATCCTAAATATATTTTGAACCTCTTATTATCCGTTATTACAGTAAGTATGCGAACCCTTAAA
>NZ_JBFBBR010000061.1:0-2151 GCF_040682795.1 Streptomyces sp. NPDC051105
AACTATTTCTTAGTGATGAAGCCATTAATTTACTTCAAATGTGGTGTAACTCTCCTCAACAACTTAGAAAGATGGTTGGTATTATTCTTAATGCTAAAAATGCTGTATGCAAAGAGAATGAGGAACTTGGAGTATTCTTTGTCCTCGAAGAAGAAGTATTACAAGAAAAAATCCTTAATACTCTAAGACGCTATTTTAATGCCATTAGAACTAAAGAAAATGAAATAACCAATTACGAAAACTATTTATTTGGGTCAATGAAAAATATGTTTGCGGAATACTGGAATAATCAAGCGCTCAAACAAAGATTAAACTCAAACGAAACAAATAAAGAGAACCTAAATATGGATGATTCTGTTTGGTCTAATTCTAATTATGAGAATGAAACCAATCAAAATGATTTAGCTCGTCTTGAAAGAATTAAACTTGAAGCTCTAGCGAAAATCAATTCTAAAGCAACATGATTCAGAGTACTATTTTAATAAAAAAAGTGAAAATCAATAATTATTGTCACTTTTTTTATACTTTTTCAATTGGAGTAAAGGCTTCAATAACTTTTCCAATGATTTGAGTATTTTCATCTCTTGGAAGAAGAATATCAGGAAATAGTCGATTGCCTTCAAAATCTATATCATCATTCAAAGAGACAAGTCTAATATAATCATCTTCCACATAAACAGAACCGACTAACTCAAACAAAAAGTTTTTTACAAGAAAGTTCAAAAAAAATGGGAAGAGTACGAAAAAGAAATTGAGAAACAACAAGCTGAAGATGAACAAGTGATTTATTCAGTAGCAATGGAACCAGCACTCAAAGAAGCAATTAAAATAGCAGGAAAGAAGAAAGGTAAACTTCAAGGCGGAGCAAAGGCTGTTATAAGAGAAGCCTTAATAGAGCATTTCAAGAAGAATAAAGATTACTTTAACTAAAGTTATAGTTTTATGTTAGAGAGGAGTCAACTCAATGAATAAAACGCCATCAGAATGCTTTTAAAAGGGCTTAAAAGGCAAAATATGAGCTTATAGGACGATTCAAGCATTAAAGGGAGTGAAAAATTCATTTTTCAATTTCTTTAGTGCTTTTTCGTTGGTTTGCTCAACGACAGGAGCATTATTTTTTACTTTGTAAAAAATAGAGTTTTTTCAAAACTCAAATAAAAAAGTCCGGTCTTAAATTTTAAAAAACAAAAATTTTAGATCCGACTTGTTTTATTGTACACTTATCAGAATTTTCAACGGACTAAATTTCAAAATCATCATCACGTGCTTTGTGTTTTGAACTTTGATTTTTTTGATAGGCTTCTAAACGTTGTTCTGATTTTTGATAATATTGAATGTTTTTATCGACTTTATATAAAGTATCTCTTAAATCATCACGTTCAAGTTTTAGATTTTTTATTGTATCTCTGATAGTGGTATCTACATAATCTAAACTTTTGTTTTGTTCGACATACTCTATAATCTTTGTATTTAATTTATCTAATTGCTTTTCTGTTTCTTGATAGGTGGCTTTTAAGTCCTTTCCTATGGTTTCAAAACTTCTATCAAAACCAAGTCCTTGACTAATCAAGAAATCGAACTCATGAAAGACTTGTTTGAGTTTGATATTGGCATTGTCAGAATAAAGAGGGACATTTCCACTTTGTCGTTGTAGATTTTTAGCAACAGTTGTTCCATACATGATTTTATTGTTTGCCGGACTTTTCTTATCAAGATAAGAAAATCGGTCTTTATTTTTGATAAAGACTTGATAATCGCCATTTTCTAATTTATCGACACAGCGTGCAGGTATCTTTATTGTCGCTTCTTTATCTAAAGCAGTATCAATCGTTACGTATAAAAAATTTTCAGTTTCTTTCTCAATTTGCCAATCTTCTACCAAAATTGAAATTTCTTTTTCTTGTCCTTTTTCTTGAATGCTTTCTTTGTCTTTCCAAAGTTTCACGACTTCCTCTACTGAATAACCAATGGTATTTTTTTCTATCCGTTCTTTTAGATTTTCCTTTAAAAATTTATCATTTTTTAAACTTCTATCTCTAATTTTTTTGGTTTGTTCGCTTCCCTCTAAAAGATAAGTGGTATATTTTTTTGTGTCGTCCACTTTTAAATTTAAGGCTCTTGCTTTTTCTTTAAAATCTTCCCAAGTGTGAG
>NZ_JBFBBR010000062.1:0-1938 GCF_040682795.1 Streptomyces sp. NPDC051105
AGAAATTGGTCATTTGAGAGCAATTGCTTTCGATAAGACTGGAACCTTAACAAAAGGAAAGCCTGTCGTAACGGATTTCATTGCAACCAGTTCTGAAACTGATATAAATTATCTATCGATTATTTCATCGTTGGAATCTCTTTCTCAACACCCATTAGCTTCTGCTATTTTAAACGAAGCGGATAAAACTAATGTGGATTACAAGTCAATACAAATCGAGGATTTCCAATCTATCACAGGTAAAGGACTTACAGGTATACATCAAAACATACGTTACTATATTGGAAGCCCTAAACTGTTTTCTGCATCAGTAATCGAAGAAACAGCGGTCAAAGTACAATACAGACAATTTCAAGAACAAGGGAAAACCGCCATGTATTTCGGTACTGACGAACAAATTTTAGGAGTAATTGCTGTCGCGGATGAAGTAAGAGATTCAAGTGCTGCCGTTATTTCTGAACTCCACAAGTTGTCAATTGAACACACTATTATGCTTACTGGTGATAATACTAAAACCGCTGAATCTATTGGTAAGCAATTAGGTGTGACTGAAATAAAAGGAGATCTAATGCCTCAAGAAAAATTAGATTCGATTAAAGCGTTGCGGACAACTTATAATAAAGTAGCAATGGTTGGCGACGGCATTAATGATGCACCAGCATTAGCTGCATCGACGGTTGGTATTGCAATGGGCGGTGCAGGGACAGATACGGCTCTCGAAACTGCTGATGTTGCTCTAATGGGCGACGATTTACAAAAATTACCATTCATTGTTAGACTTAGCCGTCAAACTCTAAAAGTAATTAAGCAAAATATCACCTTCTCATTAGGTATAAAACTATTAGCTCTACTACTAGTCATACCAGGTTGGCTAACACTATGGATTGCTATTGTAGCAGATATGGGAGCAACGCTTTTAGTAACATTAAACGGATTACGATTGATGAAAGTTAAATAACACAACAAATAAAAGAAGGCATGTTTATAAGCGTGCCTTCTTTTTATGATACTTTTTAGTTTTTTTGAACGCTAGTTATGAAGCAAACTATGCGCCATTTAAATATTAAAATGACAGTCTAACCTTATTAAGTAGGTGTTCCCATTAATACTTTGATTTCCTTAGATAATAGGGTTCTGTTGCAAAGTTTTAAATAAAGAATAAAATCCCTTACGGTATCTATGATTTAGGCTGTTATTCCCATTAATACCTTGATTTCAGTAGACACCGAAAAGCCGAAGAGAGTGCCTTCTTTTCGGGTTTTCTTATATAATCCTCGAATGGCTTCCATGCCTTTAATCGTGGGTGAGGCAGTGCGTAAACTTCGATAGAATTTATTGCGTCTCTTTACTGGACGATGGTCTTGTTCAATCAAATTATTCAGGTATTTAATGGTACGATGTTCTGTCCCTTGATAAAAGCCGTATTCTTTTAGTTTCTTAAAGGCACTTGTAATAGAGGGGGCTTTATCTGTGACTACAACCTTCGGTTCATCAAACTGCTTCACTAACCGCTTAAGAAAAGCATAGGCTGCTTGTGTGTCCCGTTTTTTACGTAACCAAATATCCAAGGTTAAACCATCTGCATCGATGGCTCGATACAAATAATGCCATTTTCCTTTAATTTTGATGTACGTTTCATCCATTTTCCATGAATAAAAGGATTTTTTATTTTTCTTTTTCCAGAGATGATAGAGGACTTTACCGTATTCTTGTACCCAACGATAAATAGTTGTGTGACAAACGTTAATCCCACGATCATAAAGGAGTTCTTGAATTTCACGATAGCTTAGATTGTAACGCAGGTAATAACCAACAGCGACAATAATCACATCTTTTTGAAATTGTTTACCTTTAAAATAGTTCATTGATATATCCTCGCTGTCATTTTTATTCATTTTACACTAAAATAGACTTATCAGAAAACTTTGCAACAGAACC
>NZ_JBFBBR010000063.1:0-1911 GCF_040682795.1 Streptomyces sp. NPDC051105
GGCTTTTTATTTTGCTTTAAAAATAGAGTATATCAAGCTCAATAGAGCCTTAAGAAATCCTTTATAAATGAGGCAATAATTTTAAAAAAGCCTATAAAAAAAGGGACACATTGTGTTATAATTAGAACGCTGCGTGCTTTTTTTCTTTAAATAAACCCGAATTGCTAGTTAATTTCATTGGAAAATAAATAAGTCGTGCTATCCTAATCTTAAACCACTAAGCATTAGAAAGCGCACGACTTATATGACTTATAATAGCACACTTCCAAAAGTTTTTGTTTATTTACTGACAACCATTGAGACGCTTTATCAAACGAGTGTTCCCCTTGAGGTTCAAAACCGAAAGAACGTCCATCTCGCAACATCAGATTGCTTAGTTATCGCTTGTTACCTATGGGGCGTACTGCATTTTAGTGAAACACTTAAAGCTAAGCACCAATTGGCTCAAAGTTTATTTCCTAATTTCCTAGAATATTCTCGCTTTGTCCGCCGTTGTAATGCCCTCTTACCGAGTATCCAAGTCATTCGCCAAGCACTCGTCTTTAAAGAGGTTGAAGGAATGAGTGTATCCATTATTGACAGCTTCCCCATTCCTTTGTGTCAGCCTATTCGTAATTTCAGAAGCAAAGTTCTTGGAGATTATGCAAATGTTGGCTACAATTCTACAAAGGGACAGTACTTCTATGGATGTAAATGTCATGCTTTAGTCAGTGAATCAGGCTATGTCATAGACTACACAATTACTCCTGCTTCAATGGCTGATAGTTCAATGACCGAGGAAGTGTTGAGTCAATTTGGGACACCAACAGTCCTTGGAGATATGGGATATTTAGGTCAGTCACTGCATGAAAGGCTGGAATTAGAAGGAATTGATCTAATTACACCTGTCAGGAAGAACATGAAGCAAAAGAAAATCCTTTTCCCTAATTTTTCAAAACATAGAAAAGTGATTGAGCGAGTTTTCTCTTTTTTGACAAATCTAGGAGCTGAGCGTTGTAAAAGTCGTTCGCCTCAAGGTTTTCAATTGAAATTAGAGATGATACTTTTAGCGTATTCTTTACTGTTAAAATCAGCTAAATCACTGGAACCAGAGACTTTAAGATATTCTATCGGGTATCAAGTCATGGCTAAATAATCAACTAGCAATTCGGGTAAATAAGATTAAAAATTATATTCACTTCCAGTGTTTACCTCTTACCAGTCTGTAAAGTTTATATCCAACATAAGAAGAAAAAATATACATTTTTATCCGTTTAGTATGTCTTTTTTCTATTGAAATATAATCTTTAAATACTTTTTTTCTGATTGGATTTAATTCATTATACAATTTTTTCGAATCTGGAAAATAAGCTAATATTGACGTAACTATTTTACCAACTACTGCTCCCAATTCCCGAATTTTATACTGATCATAAAAATCTAATAAGTCATATGTTACAAAAATGGCGTCGTCCGAAAAGAATTTTTCCGGGTGATTACTCATAATAGACCCAGAGCGTTTCCTATATCTATACAATCTTAGGGAAATAACAACAATGTTTTTACTAAAGTAAAAAACTTTCGGCGTAAAATTGTTATCTTCAAATTTTTTTCCAACAGAAAATAGTAAATCGTGTTTTTCAATCACAGAGCGTTTTGTTACAAATGACCATGCAGTTGTTGGTATCTCATCTTTAGACAATGCAGTTAATATTTGCTCACTTGTACACAAATCTTTTTGACGATAAAAACTTCCATGCCCATAATTACTGTCCAAAGCATTTCCAAATTCATCAATTCTACTATAACCAAAGATAAGTGTATCCGGTTGACTGTATTTATAGCAACTAGTCAAAATTGTCTCCACAAAATTGATTTCTATTTCATCATCTGAATCCAAAAAAAAGATATATTCTCCAGTTGCATTAAGTA
>NZ_JBFBBR010000064.1:0-1745 GCF_040682795.1 Streptomyces sp. NPDC051105
TGGAACCGACCGATCCGACGACCGCCGTACCGAGTCAGAACGACTCCGCGACCGGGGGCGGGGATTCGAACACGCGACCCTCTGATTACAAATCAGATGCTCTACCAACTGAGCTAAGTCGGCTAATACCTAGTATGCGGATGAAGGGACTTGAACCCCCACGCCGTTAAGCGCTAGATCCTAAATCTAGTGCGTCTGCCAATTCCGCCACATCCGCTAGGATTATGACCCGTGCTGGGCTCGAACCAGCGACCCTTTGATTAAAAGTCAAATGCTCTACCAACTGAGCTAACGAGTCATGCTTAAAGCGTCATTTTCACGACGAAATATATTATAACACAGACTTTCTGAAATTTCTAGTCTCAGCTGTAATTTTTTTATTTTTTTAAAAATTTATTATTTACGCAAATTGCAAGTCCAAGTTAGCCAGCCAAGCTCATCTCATATGAACTCTTATAGTTGAACATTTTTCTTGGATAATGGTTCATCCAATACTCGATAGCGGCGACTTCTTCAGGGGTCGTCTTTGTTGTGCCTTTTGGCAGATGCCTACGAATCATTCGGTTATGGTTTTCATTCGTCCCTCGCTCAAAGCTCGCGTAGGCGTGTGCATAGTAAACTGGACAGCTTACGACCTCAGAGAGCCTTGCAAATTCATGGCCATTGTCAGGGGTAATGGATTTGAAGTCATAACTTTTTTGAAGTTCCACCAGCTCATCATTGACCGCCTGTGCTGTTTTCCCATCAATCAAGCGAATGATCTCCGTGCGGTATTTTCGCTCTGTGAGCGTCAAAAGCACCTTGTTCTTAGCTCTCGTAAGAATGACCGTGTCAATCTCGTAATGCCCCACTTCTAAGCGATTGTTAATGAACTCAGGCCGTTCTTCAATAGACTTACCAAAAGGATGCTTTGGCGCACGAGGTTTGATTTTCTTTGCCGCCTTATACTGCGGATAGAAAAGATGATGACGCTTGGCTTCTAACCAGCCCCAGTTGACCCAATTGTAGAGGCTGCTCAGAGAAACTCCTTTTAGAGCCTGATGAATGACTTCCAAAGAGTCCTTGTCTTCTTTAAGACGTGTACTCACATAACAATCAATCTCAGTCGTGAGTTTACTCGGACGAACACTGTGAGCCCTCAATCCTTCATAATTTTCTTGAGCCTTTTTAGCAGAGTATTTTACCTTCCGCTTGAGCTGGATTTCCCCTCGCTTCATCTCTCTGTCAATCGTCCCATGAGCTTTATTCAATAAGCGCGCAATCTCACGGTTGCTCAGTCCTTCTTTATTGTGCCAACGTTCAATGTTTAAACGGTCTTGATTGGTCAGGTGTTTCCCTTTGCTCTGGCTTGTGATAGAATAGTCTTGCATCTGAATTTCCTTTTTATACTATTTGGTCGAACTTCTAGTATAAGAGATTCAGATGTTTTTTGCTTGACTCAAGGTGGCTAACTTCATTTTACAATTTGCGTTATTTTTTTAAAATAGAACTAAGTTTTTCAACGAAGAGATTAACTTCATCAATTGTATTCATTTCTGAAAAAGAAATACGTATGTTTTCTTTTAGTTTTTCAGAATTTTTCCCGTAAACAGCTTCAAGAACATGGGAAGGTTCGATTGTACCGGCTGTACAAGCAGAACCAGTTGAGATTGCGAAACCAGCTAAATCAAGTTTGGTCAAGAGCAAATCATGATTTTCATTCGGAAAAGCAAGATTTAGAACATGAGGCATACTTGGACCAAAAT
>NZ_JBFBBR010000065.1:0-1703 GCF_040682795.1 Streptomyces sp. NPDC051105
TGGACCAATGTCAAATATTTAGACACAAAATGAGCTATATTTTCTTAAAATAATTTTCTTCTTTCTGATTTGGAGTTAAACCCTTGTTGGCGGAATGAGGATTATAATTGTTATAAAATTGTTCGATGTATTCAAAGCAAGAGAGTTGAACTTCTTGAATGGAGTGATAAGTTCATAATTACATTAACGCAAAAAAATATGTTCAAACTTTGACCGAAGATGAAGTTAAAAATTTGTGTTTTGAAGTCAAAGATTTATACGAAGATGTCTTAAAAGAATTTGAAATTAAGCTCTAATTTTTTTCAAAAAGGGGGATTGGGGGACACCACCAAAAATAAAAAGATTCGTCTGAAACGAACAAAAATAAAATTGGAAATTTTAGATTTTGTGAGTGAAAGATGAATACTTTTTACTGTACTTGGGTACCCAAGTGCGAAGTTCACTAAAGACACTAACCCCCTATTTTGAGCTTTTAGAGTTGACAGATATTTGTGAGGTTGACAAGATGAAAATAATTGAAAATCGTGAGAGAAGTATACAGAAAAAATTTCGTGTAAATGAAAAAGAGAACGAAAGAATTAAATTGATGATGAGAGAAACTGGTATCACTAATTTTTCTATTTTTGCTAGACGAGCCTGTTGCAATAAAGAGATTTTTTCTATTGATTTTTCAGAATATAAAAATATTATTTCTGAAATTTCTGCGACAAAATCTGAACTAAAACGTATCGGAAATAATATCAATCAAATTGCTAAACATTTAAACGAAAATAAAAATAATCAGACAAAAGAATTGATGTCTGATTATCAAAATCAATTAGAAAATTTGGAAAATAAAATTCAAAAAGTTGTTCATTTTATTTCGGAGAGGGAGTAAAAATGACAGTGAGTTATATGCCAAAACAATCGAACGGAACAGTTCATTCTTCAAAAGATTTAAACCAACTCATTGATTATGTGATGAACCCCGAAAAAACAAATGACTTTGAATATGTTTCCGGTCAAAATATTTTAGATATTCATTCAACCTGTGATGAAATGTTAGCGACACGAACAATGGCTATCGCTTTAAAAAACAAGCCACAAAAAAATGAAAGGTTCGGTTATCATTTTGTCCAATCTTTTTCTCCTGATGACCATTTAACCCCTGAACAAGTTCATGAAATTGGTTTAAAAACCATGAAAGAATATCTCGGAAATTCTGCGGAATTTATTATTGCTACTCATACCGATAAGCCACACCTCCATAATCATATTGTGCTTAATGCAACTGACCCTTTAACTTTAAATAAATTTCAACAAAACAAAAATGATTTAGAACGATTGAAAGAAATTTCTGATAGAATTTCTAAAGAATATGGTTGTAAAATTATTGTCCGTCCTGAACAAAAACTAGGGAATTCTCACAAAAATTATTTGGTCTATCTTGCTCAAATTTCTTACCGGAAAGAGATTAAAAACAAACTTGAATTTTTGATGAACCATTCTCATACGTGGGAAGATTTTAAAGAAAAAGCAAGTGCCTTAAATTTAAAAGTGGACGATACTAAAAAATATACCACTTATCTTTTAGAGGGAAGCGAACAAACCAAAAAAATTAGAGATAGAAGTTTAAAAAATGATAAATTTTTAAAAGAAAATCTCAAAGAACGGATAGAAAAAAATACCATTGGTTATTCAGTTGAGGAAGTCGTGAAACTTTG
>NZ_JBFBBR010000066.1:0-1668 GCF_040682795.1 Streptomyces sp. NPDC051105
CCCAAGTCCTTTTGAATGAGCTTCATGAAATTCAAAACCTGAGCTTGAACAGATAAGTCTAATGCTGAAACTGGTTCATCGGCCACAATTAACTTAGGATTAGTAGCAACTGCCCGTGCGATTCCAATTCTTTGTTGTTGACCTCCAGAAAATTGGAAAGGATACTGTTCTAAAGCTTGTTTAGGTAGTCCAACAATATCCAATAATTCATGAATCCGTTTATTTTCCGTATTAGCATCTATTTTTTCAAAATTTCGAATAGGCTCCGCAATGATATCGTAAATTGTTTTCCGTGGATTCAAACTCGAAAATGCATCTTGAAAAATCATTTGAACATCTTTATTGTATTTGAGCTGGTTTCTTATCTTTTTTTTGCTGACATCTTGTCCTTTGTAAATCAATTGTCCTGATGTCATTTGTTCTAAACCAACAATTGTTTTGCCAATCGTTGATTTTCCAGAGCCAGATTCACCAACTAAACCGACAGTTTCTCCTTCATGAATCGTTAAATCTACTCCATCAACGGCTAAAACATTATCTGTCACTCGATTAAAGAAACCAGATCGAATAGGATAATAAACTTTTAAGTCCTTTAAATTAAGAATTTCGCTCACTTTTTACCCCCTTTCAATTTTTGATCTGGAAATTCAAATTTTTTCCAAGCCTGACCTCGAACAAAATGATTTGAAGAAATTTCAGTCATTTTTTCCGAAATTACTTTTTGAGCTTCTTCTTTCATCCAAGGCACTCGAGCGAGAAATAAATCTTTGTCATACTCAATTTCTGACAGAGAAGGCACAGACCCTGGAATCACATATAAATCATCCGAAACTGTTTCGGCAGATGGATTTGAACGCAAAAGTGACCGGGTGTATGGATGTTTGGGATTTTGAAAAAGCTCTTCAACAGAAGCTTTTTCGACGAGTTGTCCGGCATACATCACCGCCACTGTATCAGCAACTTCAGCAACAACCCCTAAATCATGAGTAATTAGAATAACCCCAGCATTCTTCTTCTTTTGTATTTCTAAAATCAAGTCTAAAATCTGAGCTTGAATGGTAACGTCTAAAGCAGTCGTTGGCTCATCAGCAATAATCAAATCTGGGTCATTGGCAATGGCTATTGCAATCATTACTCTTTGTCTCATCCCGCCTGAAAGTTGGTGGGGAAATTGATTAACGACTCTTTTAGGATTTGGAATTCCTACTTGTTCTAAAAGTTGAAAGATTCTACTTTCATACTGATTTTCTGGATAAACATCATGCACGGCCAGCATTTCCTTGATTTGCTGCCCAATTTTCATCAATGGATTAAGCGCAGTGAGTGGATTTTGAAAAATCATTCCAACTTTACTTCCTCGAATATTTGCCATGGAGTCACCCGTTTTACCAATCACTTCTTCCTCATCCAATAAAATGGAGCCTGTAATTTGAGTTTGATTTGGGTTGTGTAATCCCATAACAGCAGTTGCCAAAGTTGATTTCCCAGAACCTGATTCCCCAACAATGGCTAAAACTTCACCACGTCTAAGACTTAAATCAATATCATAAATTGCTTTTTGAAATTTACCAGCAATCCGAAAGGCAACACTCACTTGTTTTGCTTCCAAAATATTTTCACTTTCCATATTTACCTCAATGAAATCTTTCTAAATAGACTTAATAAAAG
>NZ_JBFBBR010000067.1:0-1633 GCF_040682795.1 Streptomyces sp. NPDC051105
TCCGCCCGGCGCAGCAGTCCCTCCGCGTCCAGCGCGTGGTCGGGGAAGACGGCGACACCCGCGCTGGCCTCCAGCCGTTGGGTTCAAGAATATGGTAAGCTGATCTATCAAATCTGGAAAAAGAAAAATAGACAGTCCTTTTATTCGTGGAAAATGGACGAAACTTATATTAAAATTAAAGGGAAGTGGCATTATCTCTATCGTGCAATCGACTCAGAAGGCATGACACTGGATATTTGGCTACGCAAGAAACGGGATACTCAAGCTGCTTATGCGTTCTTGAAACGACTACATAAACAGTTTGGTCAACCAAGAGTAATTGTCACGGATAAAGCGCCCTCTATTGGTTCTGCATTTAGAAAGTTACAGAGTAACGGTTTATATACTAAGACAGAGCATCGAACCGTGAAGTATCTCAATAACCTCATTGAGCAAGACCATCGACCAATCAAACGACGGAATAAATTTTATCAAAGTCTCCGTACTGCCTCAAGCACAATTAAGGGCATGGAGACCATTCGAGGAATATACAAAAAGAACCGAAGAAATGGAACGCTCTTCGGATTTTCGGTATCTACTGAAATTAAGGTCTTAATGGGAATATTAGATTAAGAACAAGAAGGATTATAAACCTTGTATTTGATTTTTAAACTTTGCAACAGAACCAATTATATGATTGAGAGCTTCTTAATTTTTTACGGACTTTTCATACTTTGTTTTTGACAAGTTTACTTATATCTTTAACAAGTTTGCTTATATAGTTGACAAGTTTACTTGTAAAGTGTTATACTTTATTCATAGAGAGGAAGAGAAGAAATGAATAATAAGAAGATTTTACAAATGGCACAACAAGAAAGTCAAGATGAGGGTAAACTATCGAAGTGGAGAAATATGTCAATAGTACACTATATTATGTTGTTACTTGCTTGGCTGTTTATTTTCACAATTAGGTTGCTAAAAAATGAATCTATAGACGATTTGTTTTTTATGTTATTACTTTTGGCTTTGGGACATGAAATATATCTGTTCAAAAAGAAGAGGTCGATGACTAACATCATAGTAATTGTAGTATTATTAATTGCTGTTTCTGTGATGGGCTGGAATTTAATGAGTGGAATTTTTAAATGAGGGATAAAGGAAAACTTGAGTTAAAGAATAGGTTAAAAGTGGCTCGTGCTGAAAAACAAATAAACCAGAGTAATTTGGCTAAAATTGTTGGTGTTTCGAGACAGACAATTAGCAATATAGAAACCTATGAGTACGTTCCATCTGCTAAATTAGCATTATTACTTTGTATAGCGTTGGATATAGAATTTGAAAAATTATTCTATTTTGAGTAGTGAAGACTTAAGTATATTAAAACGACTTAGGTCTTTTTTATTTTAGGGGCGCAAATGTCAGAGTTTGCGTTCTTATATTAGTGAAATAGCAAGGAGAGTCTTTATGCAAGTAACAGGAAAAACTAAAACTGGTGAGGAAAAACAGTTGACAGTTGAAATTCGTGATGTTGAAATCGTGAAACCTAAGATTGAGAAATCGGTTCTGTTGCAAAGTTTTCTGATAAGTCTATTTTAGTGTAAAATGAATAAAAATGACAGCGAGGATATATCAATGAACTATTTTAAAGGTAAAC
>NZ_JBFBBR010000068.1:0-1544 GCF_040682795.1 Streptomyces sp. NPDC051105
CGCCGGTGGGGTCGAGCCAGTAGTGCTGGTGTTGGAAGGGGTAGGTGGGCAGGGGTGTGGGGTGGTGGGGGGTGTGGTGGGGGGTCCAGTCGAGGGTGTGGGTGTGGGTGTGGATGCGGGCGGCTGCGGTGAGGGCGGTGTGGGTGTGGGGGTGGGTGCGGCGTTGGAGGGGGGTGATGTGGAGGTCGGGGTGGTGGGTTTGGTGGCGGGTGGCGAGGGCGGTGAGGGGGGCGTCGGGGCCTATCTCGAGGAGGTGGGTGATGCCCTGGTCGGTCATCCACTGGATGTTGTCGTGGTGGCGGACGGTCTCGCGGAGGTGGCGGACCCAGTAGGCGGGGTCGGTGAGCTGGTCGGCGTGGGGCAGTGGGGTGTGCGGGGGGTGGAAGTCGGCGGTGGCCAGGACGTCGGCGAAGGCGTCGAGTATGGGGTCCATGTGGGGGGAGTGGAAGGCGTGGGAGACGTGCAGGGGGGTGGTTTTGCGGCCTTGGCGGGCCAGGGCGGTGGTGACGGTGTCCAGGGTGGCGCGGTCGCCGGACAGGACCAGGGAGTCGGGGGCGTTGACGGCGGCGATGGCCAGGGTGTGGGTGTGTGCGGCGATCAGGGGGGCGACGTCGTCCTCGGTGGCCTGCACGGCGGTCATCGCTCCGGTTTCGGGCAGGGACTGCATGAGGCGGCCGCGGGCGGCGACGATCCGGCAGGCGTCGTCCAGGCTCCACACGCCGGCCAGGTGGGCCGCGGCCAGTTCCCCGATGGAGTGCCCGGTCATCGCGTGGGCGGGGATGTTCCAGGAGCGGGCCAGCCGGGCGAGGGCGATCTCGATGGCGAACAGGGCGGGCTGGGCCCACTCGGTGCGTTCCAGGACGGTCTGTGCGGTAGGGCCCTCGTCAAGGACGACGTCCTTCAGGGGCCGGGGCAGATACGGTGCGAACGCCGTGCACACCTCGTCGAACGCGGCCGCGAAGACGGGGAAGTCGCGGTAGAGGCCGGCGCCCATCCCGGCGTACTGCGCGCCCTGCCCGGTGAACATCCAGCCCACCCGGCCCGGCCGGGCCGTCCCGTGGACCAGCTGCGGGTCCTCCTCACCGGCCGCGAGGGCCCGCAGGCCCTGCCGCAGCCGCGCGGTGTCCTCGCCCCACACCACCGCCCGGTGCTCGAACACGGCACGGGTCGTGGCCAGCGCGAACCCCACATCCACCGCCGTCCGGTTGCCGGCCGGCCCCTGCGCACCCGTCCACCGCTCCAGCCGTCGCGCCTGCTCCCGCAACGCCTCCACCGAACGGGCCGACAACACCCACGGCACCACCCCAGCCGCACCCACCACCCCACCAGACCCAGCCACCTCACCAGATTCCGCCGCTTCAGCCGGTTCAGCCGGTTCAGCCGCTTCCGCTGCTTCCGCTGCTTCGGCTGTTTCGGCTGTTTCGGCCGGTTGGGCTGCTTGGGTGGGTGGGGTGGGTTGGGGGGTGTGTTCGAGGATGAGGTGGGCGTTGGTGCCGCTGACGCCGAAGGAGGAGACGGCTGCGCGGCGGGGGTGGTGGGGGGTG
>NZ_JBFBBR010000069.1:0-1522 GCF_040682795.1 Streptomyces sp. NPDC051105
TTCCGCCAACAAGGGTTTAACTCCAAATCAGAAAGAAGAAAATTATTTTAAGAAAATATAGCTCATTTTGTGTCTAAATATTTGACATTGGTCCATAAATGTCAATATCAGAATTTTTATTACCTAAATTTTCAAAAAATGATGTATAAAAAAGCGTTCCTACATCATTATTTGAAGAGGGGGAGTCTATTTTTGTGATAACTTCTTTAAGAGCAACTTCATTTTTTATTAAAATTGACTCTAATATATTTTTTTCAATTTTTCTCCCTCTCCCAATAAACCTTTTTAGATTTTATCAAAGCTTTATTTATTAATCCATTATAATAGTCAACTGCCTCTAAAATAGAATTCTTTACTTCTTGCTCTGATAAACCTGTATCTTTATAAGCATAATCAATTGCTCTTGAACATGTTATGATGGCTCCTAAACCATTATTATCAAACGCTGCGTCTAATAGTTTCACATCTCCTCCTTGATAACCAACTCCTGGGATTAGAAATAAGGTTTTTGGTAAGAGTCTCCTATACTTAGTTAAATCTTCGGGATATGTTGCTCCAATGACAGCTCCAATATCTGAAAATCCATAATTCCCAACTTTATTCGTGCTTTTAATAATATAATCACATACAACTTCAGAGATAGTTTTATTTTCAGAATCCAGTATTTTATCTTGCAATTCTCCTGAAGAAGGATTGCTTGTTTTCACTAAAATAATAGAGCCCTTATCATTTTCTTCTCCTAATTTTATAAATGGGTCTAATCCATCACTTCCCAAGTATGGATTAATTGTTACTGCATCTACAGATAAAGTAGAGCTCCACTCATCAGCTGTATTCTTATAAAAAGTTTCTGCATATGCCTGAGAAGTACTTCCGATATCTCCTCTCTTAGCATCCGCAATAACGATAAGTCTCTTTTTCTTAGCATAATCCACAGTTTTCCAAAAAGCTTCTATTCCATAATAATCATACTTCTCATAGTAAGCAAGTTGAGGTTTTACAGCTGGAACTTTATCTGCCACTATATCAATAATCATTTTATTAAATTCAAAAATAGCGTAGCCTGCTCCTCTAGGGGTCTTTCCATAGATGCTCTCTGCCTTTTTTAAAATATAGCTAGGAAAATTCTCTAAAATGGGATCTAACCCAACACATAGATGAGATTTTGTATTGACTACTTTTTGTATATATCTATCAGAAAACATCATTTATCCATTACCTCGCTTACAAAATTAGTTATTATTTGATGAACTTTGTCAATCCCTACAGTTGAATCAACAAGTAAAGCATTTTTAGGTAAAACATCAAGAAAATTTTGTCTTACTTGGTTAAATACTAACTCATTTTTTTCTTCATACTTTATATCTTCTCCATCCCTTTGACGAACTCTCTCTAAAGCACGCTCTGGAGGAACATCTAAAAACACTGTAACATCTGGAGTAGGAACACCTTTATTAATCATTAGAATTTCTTTGTAGTCTATCCCACGAGCTTTAAAGAACGCTAGTGAACTGTATAAGTA
>NZ_JBFBBR010000070.1:0-1453 GCF_040682795.1 Streptomyces sp. NPDC051105
CTAGTAGGGCTTGGTCAGGTCCGTATTGGTGTTGGTATGTCGCGGTGGCAGGTGGGGCAGGCGCCGGTCCAGAGGGCGAGGAGTGTCTGCAGCTCGCGGACGACTTGGTAGAGGCTCAGGCCGGCCCCGCGTCTTTTGGGGCTCGGGCCAGTCGTTGCAGGGTGCAAAAGGCGTGCGCGACGGAGACGAGGGTGACGTGGTGGTGCCAGCCGTTCCAGGTGCGGCCCTCGAAGTGGGCAAGTCCCAGGGCCTGTTTCATCTCCCGGTAGTCGTGTTCGATACGCCAGCGGAGTTTGGCGAGGCGGACCAGTGTGGTCAGGGGCATGCCGGAGGGCAGGTCGGACAGCCAGTACTGCACCGGCTCGCTCTCGTCGGCGGGCCATTCGGCCAGCAGCCAGCACACGGGCAGTTCCGGTCCGTCGGCCATCTGTCGGACCTCGCGTCCAGCAGGCCGGATGCGCAGGGCCACGAAGCGGGAGTACATCCGCTTGCGGCCCGAGCGGCCCGTGCCGGGCCGGGAGCCCTCCCGCCACTGCACCGGCCTGGCCGCTTTCCGCCCCGCCGCGATGACCAGCTCCTTCACGGACCGCGGCCTGTCGGGATACTTCGCCACCGGCGGGCGTCCCGTCCCGGAGTACGGCTCGGCCACCGGCACCGCGTCAGCGGGCTGGGCGCAGAGCGTGGTGGAGATCCCCACCACGTAATTCAGGCCGCGGGCCTGCAGTCCGTGCCGGAAGGCGGCGGCGTCGCCGTATCCGGCGTCCGCGACGGCCAGCGGCACCTCGAGTCCCCAGGAGCGGGTCTCATCGAGCATGTCCAGGGCCAGCTGCCACTTCTCCACGTGCCCCACATCGTCCGGGATGCCGCAGACGGCACGGCGGGCGATCTTGTCGGCATCGGCCTTCGGAGATGCGGGATCCCACGTCTGGGGCAAAAACAGCCGCCAGTTGACCGCCGCCGAGGCGTGGTCGCAGGCGAGGTGGAGCGAGACGCCGACCTGGCAGTTGGTGACCTTGCCCCCGGTGCCGGTGTACTGCCGCGACACGCATGCCGAGGCGCTCCCGTCCTTGAGGAACCCGGTGTCGTCGAAGACCAGGGCCTCGGGCCCGATCGCCTCCTCCATCCGCCAGGCGAGCTGGGCCCGGATGTGTGCCGGGTCCCAGGGGCTGGTGGTGATGAAGTTGGCCAGGGCCTGACGATTGCCGTCCTCCCCGAGCCGGGCGGCCATCGGCTCGACCGACTTACGCTGTCCGTCGGTCAACAGCCCCCGCAGATAGACCTGCCCCCACCGGCGCTGATCCTTGCGCGCGAACGGCTCGAACACCTCCGCCGCGAACGCCTCCAACTCACCACGCACCGCAGCAATCTCGTCCGGAGTCACACACTCCCAACGCCACACCGAGCCGACAGGACACGCACCGCCCCAGCCGACCTGACCAAGCCCTACTAGTGC
>NZ_JBFBBR010000071.1:0-1429 GCF_040682795.1 Streptomyces sp. NPDC051105
TAGGACTCCGTTAGGTCTTCCTATCGGTGCTGATCACGAGCATGTTGGATGTGTGGACGCACACGAAGTGAGCCGGGTCCGGGCCAAGTTGGCGTTGTATGTGGCGGATGTGTTCGCGTCGGTGTCGCGCAAGGACCAGCGGGCCAAGGGCGACTGCTATCTGCGGGGCCTGATGATGGACGGCCGCCGCAAGTCGGTCCAGGCGATGGCCGCGCGGCTGCCGGACGGCAATGAGCAGAACCTGCAGCAGTTCGTGAACCAGTCGACGTGGGATCCGGTGCCGGTGCAACGGCGGATCTGTGAGCGGATGCTGCCGCTCATCAACCCGACGGCCTGGGTGATCGACGATGTGTCGGTGCCCAAGGACGGACAGATGTCGGTCGCCGTGGCGCCGCAGTACTGCGGTGCGTTGGGCAAGCGGGCGAACTGCCAGGTCGCGGTCAGTGTCCATGCCGCGACCGACACGGCGTCCTGCCCACTGCAGTGGCGGCTGTTCCTGCCCCAGGAGTGGGCGTCGGACACCGGCCGCCGGACGGTCACGCGCATTCCGCCCGAGGTCACACACCGCGAGAAGTGGCGGCTGGCGCTGGACATGCTCGACACGCTGGCCGGCTGGGGCATGACGCCGCCGGTCGTGGTGGCCGATGCGGCCTACGGCACCAACGCCCACCTGCGGACCGGACTGTCCGAGCGTGGAATGGCCTACGTCCTGGCCATCCGCTCGGATGTGAGCGCCCACCCCTTCGACGCCGAGCCCGTGGCCCCGGCGCGCAACGGGCCCGTCGGCTGCTGGCCTCAGCCGCGATACCGGCAGGCCGCACCGTCGGTGGCTGCTCTGGCTGTCAGCCTCGGGCCGGAGGCGTTCACCCCTCTCACCTGGCGAGGCGGCTCCCGAGGAGAGTTACGTTCCCGCTTCGCCGCCGTACGGGTCCGCCCCGCCGGCAAAGCTGTCGAGCGTCCGATCAGGGCTGCCGCCTCAGCTGAACAAGGCTGGTGGGACGGGATCCTGCCCGACTGCTGGCTGCTGACGGAATGGCCCGCCGACGCCGACGCACCCACTGAATACTGGCTGTCCAACCTGCCCGCCGACACCCCGATCGCCGACCTGGTCCGTCTGGCCAAGGTCCGCTGGCGCATCGAACACGACTACCGTGAGCTCAAGCACGGCCTGGGCCTGGACCACTTCGAAGGCCGCTCCTGGCCCGGCTGGCACCACCACGTCACCCTCGTGACCGCCGCCCACGCGTTCCTCACCGAGCAGCGTCTGGCCCCAAAAGTGTCCACAACGGTCTCACCCTCTACCAGATCCTCGACATCCTTCAAGACGTCCTGAGGTGCTGGACCGGCGTCTGCAGCACCTGCCACCAAGTCCTGCCCGCAAGGCCACCCACGACTCCAAGATCCAGACAGACCTAACGGAGTCCTACTA
>NZ_JBFBBR010000072.1:0-1419 GCF_040682795.1 Streptomyces sp. NPDC051105
TCGGAGAAGGACCTGCACCGGCCGTCGGCGGACAGTCCCCGCTGCCGTGAGAACTCGACGAATGTCGAGGGGGTCGACATGACGGTCACACCGCCGGCCAGGGCCATCGCGCACTCGCCGCGGCGCAGTGCCGCCACCGCCAGGTGCATCGCGACCAGGGACGAGGAACACGCCGTGTCCACCGACACGGCAGCGCCCTCCAGCCCCAGCACATACGCCACCCGCCCCGACAACACACTGCCGGCGCTTCCGCTGTCCAGCTGGCCTTCCACCTGGGAGGGGGCCTGCCGGAAACGGGAGCCGTAATCGTGGTACATGACGCCGGTGAAGACGCTGGTGTCGCTGCCGCGCAGGGTGTGCGGATCGATGCCCGCGCGCTCCAGCGCCTCCCACGACGTCTCCAGCACCAGCCGCTGCTGCGGATCCATCGCCAGCGCCTCACGCGGCGAGATCCCGAAGAACCCCGCATCGAAATCCGCGGCCTCGTAGAGGAAACCCCCACGACGCGTGTACGACTTCCCCGACGCCTCCGGATCCGGGTCGTACAGATCCTCCACGTCCCAGCCCCGGTCCTGCGGGAACTCACCCGAGGCATCCACACCCCGCTCCACCAGGGACCACAGGCCCTCGGGCGAGTCCACCCCACCCGGGAACCGGCACCCCGCACCCACAATGGCAATCGGCTCGTGCTGGCGCTCGGCCGATTCACGCAGCTGTTCTCGGGCATCGTGCAGCTCGGCGCTGACGCGCTTGAGGTAGTAACGGAGCTGCTCTTCGTTCACGGTGTCTCCCAGGTACGTACGGTGTTCAAGAGATGCCTAGCTCGTTGCCGATGAACTCCAGCAGCTCGCTGTCACTGGACCCGGAGAGCTTTTCCTCGACCCCGTCCGTCGTGAGGTCCTGTGTCTTGGACACCCAGTGACGTGTGAACTGCTCGATCTTTCGCAGGGCTAGGCGCCGTTCCGGGTCATCGGCCGCGAATGCCGAGAGGGTCTGCTGCCAGCTGGCCAGCTGGTTGGTGACGGTGTCGGTGAACGTCTCGTTGCCGGTGGTGAGTTGGGTGTGGAGGTGGGTGGTGAGTTGGGTGGGGGTGGGGTGGTCGAAGAGGAGGGTGGCGGGCAGGGGGGTGTTGGTGAGGGTGGAGAGCCGGTTGCGGAGTTCGACGGCGGTGAGGGAGTCGAAGCCGAGGGCGGTGAAGGGGGTGGTGTCGTCGAGGGTGTGGGGGTCGGTGTGGTGCAGGACGGCTGCGGCGTGTTGTTTGACGAGGGTGAGGAGGAGCTGGTGCTGGTCGGTGGGGGTGAGGTGGGCGAGGCGTTCGGTGAGGGGGACGCCCGTGGCGGTGGTGGTGGCTGGGTCGTGGGTGGTGGGCAGGAGGGTGCGCAGGATGGTGTGGGGGGTGTCGCGCAGGGCGGTGCGGTC
>NZ_JBFBBR010000073.1:0-1396 GCF_040682795.1 Streptomyces sp. NPDC051105
GTTTAATAAAAAAATTTGCTAAAAATTTGGAGCAAGGTATTATAAAAATTTTAATTAAAATTTTTATATTTAAAAAAATAAAGAATACTAAAAGTAAACCTTATACGAGAGATTTATTTGGTCGTGACTAAACAACAATTATGGAGGAAAAATTGGAACGAAAAAAAAAGAGTAAAAAGAGTAAAAGGAGTATCAGGGTGATAATTATACCTATCTTAATTTTTATTACCCTTATAGGAGCAGGGGCTTATGCCTTAAGAGATTCACTTATTCCTACTGAACATACGAAAACAAATAGTTCGGATCAACCGACCAAAACTTCGGTTTCTAACGGTTACGTGGAGCAAAAAGGTGAAGAAGCTGCTGTGGGTAGTATAGCACTTGTAGATGACGCTGGAGTACCAGAATGGGTTAAAGTTCCCTCAAAGGTAAATTTAGATAAATTTACTGATTTATCTACGAATAATATCACTATTTATCGAATTAACAATCCGGAAGTCTTAAAAACAGTTACCGATCGTACGGATCAACGGATGAAAATGTCAGAAGTTATAGCTAAGTATCCTAATACTTTGATTATGAATGCTTCCGCTTTTGATATGCAGACAGGACAAGTAGCTGGATTTCAAATTAATAATGGAAAGTTGATTCAAGACTGGAGCCCAGGTACAACGACTCAATATGCTTTTGTTATTAACAAAGATGGTTCGTGCAAAATTTATGATTCAAATACACCTGCTTCAACTATTATTAAAAACGGAGGGCAACAAGCCTATGATTTTGGTACTGCAATTATCCGTGATGGTAAAATTCAACCAAGTGATGGCTCAGTAGATTGGAAGATCCATATTTTTATTGCGAATGATAAAGATAATAATCTCTATGCTATTTTGAGTGATACAAATGCAGGTTATGATAATATAATGAAATCAGTGTCAAATTTGAAGCTCCAAAATATGTTATTACTTGATAGTGGTGGTTCAAGTCAACTATCTGTCAATGGTAAAACGATTGTTCCTAGTCAAGATGATCGAGCCGTACCGGATTATATTGTGATGAAATAAAAATAAAAGAACCTCTTGGTTCTTTTATTTTAGAGATTTATCAAAAAGGGTTTTGACTGAGTCTAATTCTGTTTGAGAAACGACCTTAGCTCCATTTTCATCTGTTGTATGTAGATTGAGCTTGCTGGTATTCTTTAGAGCCTTATTGTAGCTCATAACGATCGTTTTAGCATCATTGAAACTTATATTGGTTTTAACAGTGTTTGAAAAAGCATAGAGAATTTCTCGATAGTAATTGAAACTTTCAAGTTTTTTCATATGAGCAATTTTTTGAATATTTCCGTAGAGTTCCATTGAGACATTTTGAATCCGAGTGATTAAAGCATCCAAAT
>NZ_JBFBBR010000074.1:0-1350 GCF_040682795.1 Streptomyces sp. NPDC051105
ACTCCGAGAAGTACCAGCTCAAACCCCGCGACTGGACCCGCGCCGACACCGAGGGCATCGCCCCCCTCATCACCCGCCTCAACACCGTCCGGCGCAGCAGCCCGGCCCTGCGGCAGTTGCGCGATCTCCACTTCCACCACGCCGACCAGGACGCGGTGATCGTCTACAGCAAGCGGAGCGGATCGAACACGGTTCTGGTGGTCGTCAACCTCGATCCGCACCACACCCAGGAGGCCACGGTCTCGTTGGACATGCCGCAACTCGGCCTGAACTGGCACGAGTCGGTGCCGGTGCGCGACGAGTTCACCGGTGAAACCTTCAACTGGGGCAGGGCCAACTATGTGCGCCTGGAACCGGGTCGACGACCCGCGCATATCTTCACGGTTCTGCGACCGTCCCCGCGGATCGGAGGGTCACCCACAACATGATCGTCAACGAACCCGTCCAGGACACCTTCGAGGACACGCCCGCCAAGGACCGCGACCCCGACTGGTTCAAACGGGCCGTCTTCTACGAGGTCCTCGTCCGTTCCTTCCAGGACAGCAACGGTGACGGCATCGGCGACCTCAAAGGCCTGACGGCGAAGCTCGACTATCTGCAGTGGCTCGGTGTCGACTGCCTCTGGCTGCCGCCCTTCTTCAAGTCCCCGCTGCGGGACGGCGGTTACGACGTCTCCGACTACACCGCCGTACTCCCCGAGTTCGGTGACCTCGCCGACTTCGTGGACTTCGTCGACGCCGCCCACCAGCGCGGCATGCGCGTGATCATCGACTTCGTCATGAACCACACCAGCGACCAGCACCCGTGGTTCCAGGAGTCGCGGAAGAACCCCGACGGGCCGTACGGCGACTACTACGTCTGGGCGGACGACGACAAGCAGTACCAGGACGCGCGGATCATCTTCGTCGACACCGAGGCGTCCAACTGGACCTACGACCCGGTCCGCAAGCAGTACTTCTGGCACCGCTTCTTCTCCCACCAGCCGGACCTCAACTACGAGAACCCGGCCGTCCAGGAGGAGATCCTCTCCGCGCTGCGGTTCTGGCTGGACCTGGGCATCGACGGCTTCCGGCTGGACGCGGTGCCGTATCTCTACCAGCGCGAGGGCACCAACTGCGAGAACCTGCCCGCCACCCACGACTTCCTGAAGCGGGTGCGCAAGGAGATCGACACCCAGTACCCGGACACCGTGCTGCTGGCGGAGGCGAACCAGTGGCCGGAGGACGTCGTCGACTACTTCGGCGACTACCGCAGCGGCGGCGACGAGTGCCACATGGCGTTCCACTTCCCCGTCATGCCCCGCATCTTCATGGCGGTGCGCCGGGAATCCCGCTACCCCGTCTCGGAAAT
>NZ_JBFBBR010000075.1:0-1350 GCF_040682795.1 Streptomyces sp. NPDC051105
ACTCCGAGAAGTACCAGCTCAAACCCCGCGACTGGACCCGCGCCGACACCGAGGGCATCGCCCCCCTCATCACCCGCCTCAACACCGTCCGGCGCCGGCACCCCGCGCTCCAGCAGCTGCGCAACCTGAGCTTCCACCACACCGACAACGGCTCCGTCATCGCGTACAGCAAGCGCGCCGGGGCGGACACGGTCCTGGTGGTCGTCAACCTCGATCCGCACCACACCCAGGAGGCCACGGTCTCGTTGGACATGCCGCGACTCGGCCTGGACAGCACCTCCGCCCTGTCCGTACGGGACGAACTGGCAGGTGAGGCCTACGTGTGGGGCAGGACCAACTATGTACGTCTCACACCCGGCCGGGCGCCAGCGCATGTGTTCCAGGTAGGGCGAACGACACCAGCGAACGGAGGGCCCAGCGCGTCATGACTGTCAACGACCCCGTCCAGGACACCTTCGAGGACACGCCTGCCAAGGACCGGGACCCGGAGTGGTTCAAACGCGCCGTCTTCTACGAGGTCCTGGTGCGTTCCTTCCAGGACAGCGACGGTGACGGCATCGGCGACCTCAAGGGCCTGACGGCGAAGCTCGACTATCTGCAGTGGCTCGGTGTCGACTGCCTCTGGCTGCCGCCCTTCTTCAAGTCCCCGCTGCGGGACGGCGGTTACGACGTCTCCGACTACACCGCCGTACTCCCCGAGTTCGGTGACCTCGCCGACTTCGTGGACTTCGTCGACGCCGCCCACCAGCGCGGCATGCGCGTGATCATCGACTTCGTCGTCAACCACACCAGCGACCAGCACCCGTGGTTCCAGGAGTCCCGGAAGAACCCCGAGGGGCCGTACGGCAACTACTACATGTGGGCCGATGACGACAAGCAGTACCAGGACGCGCGGATCATCTTCGTCGACACCGAGGTCTCCAACTGGACCTTCGATCCGGTGCGCGGCCAGTACTACTTCCATCGCTTCTTCTCGCACCAGCCGGACCTCAACTACGAGAACCCGGCGGTGCAGGAGGAGGTCCTGGCCGCGCTGCGGTTCTGGCTGGACCTGGGCATCGACGGCTTCCGCCTGGACGCGGTGCCGTATCTGTACGCGGAAGAGGGCACCAACTGCGAGAACCTGCCGCCCACCCATGAGTTCCTGCGGAGGGTCCGGCGGGAGATCGACGCGATGTATCCGGACACCGTCCTGCTGGCCGAGGCGAACCAGTGGCCCGAAGACGTCGTCGACTACTTCGGCGACTACGAGAAGGGCGGCGACGAGTGCCACATGGCGTTCCACTTCCCCGTCATGCCCCGCATCTTCATGGCGGTGCGCCGGGAATCCCGCTACCCCGTCTCGGAAAT
>NZ_JBFBBR010000076.1:0-1339 GCF_040682795.1 Streptomyces sp. NPDC051105
CGAATTTTCTCGTCCTGGAGACACGATCGTTGTTTGGCGGTTAGATCGATTAGGTAGAAATATGGAGGACCTCATTAATATTGTTAATTCTTTTAATAATAAGGGGGTAAGTTTTCATAGTCTACAAGAAAATATTACAATGGATAAATCAAGTTCGACTGGACAATTGATGTTTCATTTATTTGCGGCCTTTGCGGAATTTGAGCGAAACCTTATTTTAGAACGTTCTGCCGCTGGTAGAGAAGCCGCACGTGCAAGAGGAAGGCTTGGAGGAAGACCTGAGAAATTTTCAGAGAAAGACATAATGCTTCTTAAAACCTTGGTAGAAAGTGGTACGCCAATTAAGTCGATTGCGGATTCTTGGGGAGTGTCAAGAACAACGATTTATAGGTATATAAATAAATGAAAATTTTCTCAATCTCCTTATCCCTTACTAGAAGCCTAGTATTGATTAACCGTTCTTTTAATCGTTGTAAATATTTAAAAGCTCCTTTAGTTTCATAAAGGAGCTTTTATTATTAAATTAGAAGCTATTTTTTACTAAGTTATTTATTGGTTTTTACAACTATCATTCCAATTTTTTCATAAATCTTTTTATAATTATTTAGTACCATGAAGAAGCAAAATGTGATTACAAACACTAAAATACCTGGAAGTATATTATATCTTATGAGTAAATTAATTGAGCTACTCCCAAGTCCAATGTTTCCACAAATACTATAAGCTGTGAAAATCCCTGCAACCAAAGAAATTGGTAAGCGAAACTTAGGAAATAATAGATAGTTTCCTTTCTCCTCTAAACTTAATCTTTGATAGAAATATTGAGCAGAAAAATAGAAGAGAAAAGTAGTTAGTATAACAAATCCATCTAATATCAGCCAATGTGAATAGGTATCAAATCGGACAAAAAATGATTGATAATAAATTCCATCATTTTTATTATTGAAAATATTGTTGAAGACATTGTTCAAGATATCTAAAATATTTTGCTTTATCAACTCTAATCCAAAGACAAAGCCGATCAAAGATAAGGCGCCTGTAATCCCCTGTCCCAAAATAGTCCCAGAAAAAAAACCTAAAAAATAGTAACAAATGGCAACTAATAAGATGCAAAATTGGTAGAAAATAATTTTATCTAGAGGATAATTAATATATTGGTGAGGAATGCGACTATAAAGAATGACTAAATTAATGCTAACAGCAGTAATTGCCATTAATAATAAAGGAATTAACGACGTCAATATACTGCTTTTTAAAATTTGTTTTCTTTTATACCCAGACGAAAATAAAATCTGTAAAAAATTTGTCTTGTAATTTAAGAAGGATACTAAAAATCCAG
>NZ_JBFBBR010000077.1:0-1242 GCF_040682795.1 Streptomyces sp. NPDC051105
GAAATATATAAAAATGAATTGCAGATGGGTCATAGTGATATATATGATAAATTATTATTTCTTATAAGAGAGACAGAGGCTGAATTATTTAAATGCATCTTTGTAAGTAGAGAAGTCTATTATAAAGACCGATATATGAAAAAAGATAGGTTTTTTTCTGGAATCAAATTTATAGGATTAAAGTTAAGTAAATTTCTTTGGGGATATGGTTTAAAACTATGGCCAATATTTTTATCATTTGTGGTTCTTTCTTTCATATTTTCTTTTGTTTATTACATTGAAGGTACTCGAACGTTAAATGAAGTTATAGAATATAGCATTCAAAATTCATTATTGTCAAATTTAAATAATGAGAATATACAAGTAACTAGTTTGTCGAGATGGACAGGATATTTTCAGAATTTTTGTAGTATTATTTATATAGCTGTACTAACTTCAAGTTTTTATAGGAAGGTTGCCAGATGAAGAATATAATAAGCGTATATGAATTTGGTTCATATAGTACGAAAGAAAAAAACAAATTTTCAGATATTGATATTTTTGTCTTGTACAAGAAAAGAATTAAGTTTAAGGAAAAAAAGGAACTTGAAAAGAAATTAAAAAAGAGTTACGGTAATGTTAAGCAGGATATCAGCTACTATGAATTTAAAACTTTTAAAAAAATGCTTGAAGAGGGTTCACTATTATTAGAACACATTAAAAAAGATGGAAAAAATATACAAGGGAAAAATTTAGATGACACATTTGAAGTACTGAATCCATATAATCACTATCAAGAAAACTACTATGTTTATTTAAAAATATTTTTACGTATTAAAAATAAAATTGAAAATTCAAAAGGTACGGTTTATGATTGGAATATTATAAGTGTATTATTAAGAAATATTTTTATTCTAATATCATGCAGAGATGGGGGAAGTAAATTTGGAAAATTATCATCTTTCCATGATGTAGTTTCTAAATATAAAGAATTTAACAAATATGATGAGATTTATAAAGATTTACTAAAAGCTAGAACATATTATAAAAATGGTGAAGGAGATATTAATAACTTAGTTTTAAGTTATAAAAATAGAAATTATTTAAAACGTGTGAACAATATATTTTATGAAGTAGAAAAAATTTTAGAATTTGAAACAGATTTAAAAAAATATATGCAAATAGAGTTTAATCCTAGCTTTCATATAAGATATACAGAATTTGAAAATTCCTTTTATTTAGAGAGAGGAATTTATATTACAA
>NZ_JBFBBR010000079.1:0-1152 GCF_040682795.1 Streptomyces sp. NPDC051105
GCCTGACACCATGCGTTGCGGCCAGATGCCGGGCGAACACCGCACCCAGACCACCCGTACCACCCGTGATCAACACCGTGCCATCCGCATCCAGCCCCGCCGGAACCCGCAACACCACCTTCCCCGTATTACGGCCCTCCCGCAGGAACCGGAACGCCTCCCCACCCCGCCGCACATCCCACACCCGCACCGGAGCAAGCCCCACCACCCCCCGCTCCAGCAACGACACAACCTCCAGCAACATCTCCTGAATACGCTCAGGCCCCGCCTCAAACAGGTCATACGACCGATACCGCACCCCCGGATACTCCCGAGCCACCACCCCCGGATCCCGCAAATCCGCCTTCCCCATCTCAATGAACCGGCCACCACGCGGCAACAAACCCAACGACGCATCCACAAACTCCCCCGCCAGCGCATCCAGCACCACATCCACACCCTCACCCCCCGTCACACCCAGAAAAGCCTCCCGGAAACCCACATCACGCGACGACGCAATCCGCTCAGCAGGCACCCCCAAAGCACGCACCGCACCCCACTTCGGCTCACTCGCCGTCGCAAACACCTCCGCCCCCAAATACCGGGCCAACTGCACCGCAGCCATCCCCACACCACCCGCCGCCGCATGCACCAACAACCGCTCCCCAGCCCGCAACCCCGCCAAATCCACCAACCCATACAACGCCGTCAAAAACACCACCGGCACCGACGCCGCCTCCACAAAACTGAACCCCTCCGGCATCCGCACCACCATCCGCCGATCCGCCACCGCCACCGGACCAAACGAATCCAGCACCAACCCCATCACCCGATCACCCGGCACCAGATCCACCACACCCGCACCCACCTCCAACACCACACCCGCCGCCTCACTCCCCAACGGCGCATCCCCCGGATACAACCCCAACGCAATCAACACATCCCGGAAATTCAACCCCGCAGCCCGCACCCCAATCCGCACCTCACCCACACCCAACGCACGACCCCCACCCGACGACACCAACTCCAAATCCTCCAACGACCCCTTCCGCTCAATACCCAACCGCCACAACCCACCCAACTCCACACCCACACCCGCCCGCACCAACCGCGGCACCACCAACCCACCCCGCCGAACAGCCAACTGAGGCTCATCCAAAGCAACCAGCGCAC
>NZ_JBFBBR010000080.1:0-1146 GCF_040682795.1 Streptomyces sp. NPDC051105
TTGGAGTTCAGAGCGGGCGCGTTTGATTTTCAAACTTCGCAACAGAACCAAATAGGGTTAATCTCATCAAGAAAAGGAGTTAGAAACAGTTGCGAAAATATATGATCTACCTCAGCAGTTTATTGGTCACATTTATCCTGAGTTATGCGACGATTACTTGGCTGATTATGCCCGTTCTCACTCGCTATCAAAGCCTGGCTAGGTTGATTAACCACTTTGACTATACCGCATTAACTTTAATACTCTTATTAACGCTGATTATCTGGTTGTTTGGCATCCAGTATCACCTCAAAGATTTTTCAGTTATTTATCTCTATCTTGCTTTCAGTGTGTATTTATTACTGTTATTCATGGTGCTTTTTACTAAAACAACGGATTTTCAGGCGATATCACTGAATCCTTTTGACTTTATAAAAGCGGATACCAGAACGATTCAAGAGGCAGTGCTAAATATTATCTACTTCATTCCTTTAGGTGGCCTTTACTGTATCAATACTGATTTCAAACAGTTTGTCATTGTCAGTTTGGTCACACTTTTAGGAATTGAAACCATTCAATTTATCTTTTATTTGGGCACATTTGCCATTAGTGATATTATCTTGAATTTTTTGGGTTGTTTGATTGGGTATTATTGTTGTTGGGAGATTAAAAGGCGGTTGAGTTGAGCTAACCCAAAAGTAGCATAAAAATAGACAGGAGATATATCTCGAATGGTATCGAGATATATCTCCTGTCTATTTTTATGAGGATTTCATTCCAAATGTCTTATTTTTTATTTTTTAGCGCCATGATAATGTATAAAATTGTACGCTGATTAACCACTAACATGCCACAAAATAATAGGGCAAGGCATAGATACAAGACTTTACTCGGCAGATAAAATAAACAAAGAATTTGTACCAAAATGATCACAAAATTACTTATAAAAGTTCGCCATTTAATCTGAATCACCACAAATTTTTGCGTATCCTTGACACGAAATAAAAACGTTGTTAAGAATCCAAGCATTGAAGCTAATCCAGCACCATTCAAGCCAAATAATGGAATAAGTAATACTTGTGCAATGACACAAACGATTGCTCCAAATAAAACCGTCTCGGGCGCGAATCCGGCGGCGCGCGCCAGCAGTTCCGCGCGGAGCGCACG
>NZ_JBFBBR010000081.1:0-1146 GCF_040682795.1 Streptomyces sp. NPDC051105
TTTACATCATAGTTTTTCTCAGACCATTGTTTTATTTCATAATCTGGACAAAACCTTCTCCAACTTTCAATACATTTTAGCGCAGATTCTGGTAAAGGTTGCCCTCCGAACCAGCAATAGTGTATTACTTTTGGTATCATATCTTCTCACTTTTTATAAATAGCTGGTAAATTTCAGCACTGAATAATTTTATGAATTCAGTGTTGTGATTTACATTTTTTTGTAAGGTATCTGAAATTTTGGAACTAATAATATTTTCGAGAATGTCTTCAACATCTTCGCACAAAATCAATGAGTATCCCTTTTTCACAACCTGTTTACTTACCCAAAGTTGATGATCATTTATATGCTCATCAAATTTCATTTGCCGTGGAACAACTATCGGAATTTTACCTAGTTGTAATACTTGCATATAGGTAGATGGTCCGCCATGAGTAATAATCGTACTCGCTTCATTCATACATCTTTCCATAGTCTCATATCCAATAACCTTTTCCCATTTAGTATATTTGGGTTCATAAGTTGAGTACCCAATTTGCATGAATACATCGTCTTCGATTTCACCATCGCGTACAAGTTCATCAATTTTTTGAATGAGTCGATTAAATGGTTGTTCGTGAGTTCCAACCGTTACAAAAATCATTAGAAAATTCCTCCTAAATTAATTGCTTTAGGGTAAACTTTTTTTAACTCTTCCCATTGAACTATAAACTTATCAGTAACTGGATAAACTAATTTTCCTGTTAAGGTTGGTTTATCGATCCGGTCAAATATTTCAATATAGACTGTCTTTGCACCGAATAGTTTACCTAACCAAAAAAAAGGAACGGCTACCGCAGCACCACTCGAAATAATCAAATCTGGTTTTTCTTTTCTAAGTATTTTAAATGCAAGAATGGTATTTTTTATCGTGTTTTTTACATTTCTATTTGTGGGATAATAACAAGGATAAAATCTTTCTTCTTTCAATATAGATTTTGCATCTGTTTTATCAAATGTGACCCAAAATCTATCTTCGTTTTCCCAAAACTTTTTTAACAAATACAGGTGTGTCAAATGGCCACCGCTGGAACCTACTAATGCTATTTTCATGGTAGAGGTCGTGCTGGTACTGGTCGTGGTGGCGCAGCCCGTGCCGGTACAGGT
>NZ_JBFBBR010000083.1:0-1123 GCF_040682795.1 Streptomyces sp. NPDC051105
GTTTACCTTTAAAATAGTTCATTGATATATCCTCGCTGTCATTTTTATTCATTTTACACTAAAATAGACTTATCAGAAAACTTTGCAACAGAACCTATAAAATTAACACAAAATTAAAAGATGAAAAAAGTAAAAAAATGAAAATTAAAGAGAAAGCTTGATAGCATGAAAGCAAAAGATAGTAATAAAAATAGGAGGATACAATTTTGACAAAAAAAATTGTTGAGATTCAAGATATAAAAAAAGAATTTAATCAGAAAACAGTTTTAAGCAATATTACTTTTTCTATTAAAAAAAATGAATGTATTGCTCTACTTGGAAAAAACGGTGCAGGAAAAAGTACATTATTGAATATAATCATAGGAAAATATTTTCAAAATGATGGAAATGTAAAGATATACTGCGAGAAAAAAAATGTTGGTTTTTTACCTCAAAATACCAATTTTCCTGATGATATAAAGGTAAACGAGTTAATTAACTTTGTATCTAGTTATACTGATACTCCTCTTTCTGAGGAAGAAGTTGCACTTATTCTTAATTTTTCAAACGAACAAATGAATAAGTTTGCTTCTAAATTATCTGGAGGGCAACAGAGATTACTAGATTTTTGTTTAGCTGTAATTAACAAACCACAATTTTTAATTGTTGATGAGCCTACCTCAAGTATGGATACATCGACCAGACACCATTTTTGGGAATGTATCCAACAACTTAAAGAAAAAGGCACTACTGTATTATTTACAACCCATTATATTGAAGAAGTAAATTATTGTGCGGATAGAGTACTTTTATTAGATAATGGTAATTTAATGGCAGATGAAACACCATACCGGCTAAGAATGCTGAATCACGAAAAAATTATTGTTTTAGATATTAATTTATATAAGCAATTTGAACAACCATTACAACATATAATTATATGTAATCAGATCAAAGAAATTTTTTCAAAATCTACTGTGGAATTTTATTTTGTAGCAGAAAGAACAGATGATATTATTAAAGCGTTATTAAGCATAGGATTCCCTATTAAAGAAGTTGAGCTTACCAATACATCATTACTGGATACTATATTTGAGGGTACTCATATTGAGGAGACACAAAATGACTAATTTAGCAAAAATAG
>NZ_JBFBBR010000084.1:0-1123 GCF_040682795.1 Streptomyces sp. NPDC051105
CAAACTGGAGATGTAGCCAAAGCACCTCTTTTTTTGACAGAATACAGTCAAACATATAGTGAGTTTGGAATTCAACAGAGTAAATTATGGGATATTGGAACATTATTAATTACTATAGCAGCTAATATAGCTGATACTACTATTCTAGGGATTAAAGCAGCTTTTCCAGATAGTGTTATTGGCTTTGAATCAACTTCTTGTGATGTCGTTTTCATTAAAAATTATATTGATATTCAAAGTGATCTATTAAAAAGAAAAGCTGAAACAAGTTCTCAAGCAAATTTGAATTTAGCAAAACTAAAAGAAATGAATTTAAATATTCCAAAATTAAAAGAGCAACAAAAAATCGGTTCATTCTTCAAACAACTCGACGACACTATCGCTCTTCATCAACGTAAGTTAGATTTGTTGAAAGAACAGAAAAAAGGCTTTTTACAAAAGATGTTTGTTTAGGGTCTATAATTATAAATTAGAAAATACATTAGAAGCTGGAGACGAGATTGTCTAGATAATGTGCGAGATAAAATTTTTAGCAGGTTATCATACATAAGACAAAATGTTTTTAAAACTGATAACGTATTTATTCCACAACAATTACGCATTTATTTTTGAGAAAAATATAAAGCAGGAGGATTACAATGCTGAAAACTTATTCTTTAACAAAAAATACATTATTAGTTTCGTCAGAATCAAATATCAAAAATTCGTCTGTTGTTTATGTTTATGGTGACGAACGAGAATATATCGAATCTTTTGAACATAGATCTGACTTTAACATAGACAATATACTAACGTTTGATGATCGAGTTGCATATGACACGATGATAGATCAGAACGATGAAAAAAGTTTGCTCGTAAGTTATTTGTTTCCCGAGATACATGAAGGTGGGCATCTAGATAATCTGACGACATCTGTTGTTTTCTTGGTATTTAAAAATAAGTTGATAATTTTTACAAAACAAAAATTAAAATTCATTCCCGAACTCTTATCCAATATGGTTTTACATGATGTCGATAATTTCATGCAGGAAGTACTTTTAAAGATCATGCAAAAAGATTTCCATGTGATGCTTGACGACCTTTGCCGCCCGCATGGAGCTGGTGCCGGGGACGCGATTCGCCG
>NZ_JBFBBR010000085.1:0-1072 GCF_040682795.1 Streptomyces sp. NPDC051105
CGGGTCGGGGTGGGGGTCCAGGAACAGCCACTCGCCACCCGGCTTCGTCTCCAGGTCCTCCTCCACCGGCTCCCACCCCACCACGAACAACGAACGATCGCTGGTGTCACGGGATGCCCCCACGGCACTCAGCCGGGCCGTCCGTCCTGTGAAGGAGACAGCCTCGGCCACCGGCAGGCCGTGGCCGTCGGTGACCAGCACGCGGTACTGGTCGCCTCCGATTCTGCTGATCCGAACGCGCAGCGAGGTCGCGCCCGTTGCATGCACGGTGAAGCCGTTCCACTGGAACGGCAGCCATATGGACCCCGGCTCCTCGCGCTCGCGTACGAAGAGCAGGGGGTGAAGGGCCGCGTCGAGAAGTGCCGGGTGGACGTGATAGGCGGAACCGTCGGTGGCGCCGTCCGGCAGGGTGACTTCGGCGTACAGCTCGTCGCCTTCCTTCCAGAGCGCCGTGAGGCCCTGGAAGCGCGGCCCGTAGACGAAGCCCTCCTGTTGGAGATCCTCGTAGAAGCCGCTGGTGTCGATCCACTGGGCCTCGGGCGGCGGCCAGTCGGCGGCGGCCGGTGTGGCCGGCACGCCGACGTCGTCGGCGAGCAGACCGGTGGCGTGCGCGGTCCACTCGTCACCGGAACGCGTCCGCGCATGGATCGTGAAGGGACGCAGGCCGTCGGCGTCGGGCCGCTCGACGGTGACATGGAGGCGTACCGGCGTGCCGGGTCGTACCGCGAGGGGTGTCGTGATGACGAGTTCGTGGACGGTGGGGCAGTCCGTCTGCCGCCCGGCGAGCACGGCCATTTCCAGCAGGGCGGTGCCGGGGACGAGCACGGTGTCGCCGACCTGGTGATCGGCGAGCCAGGGGTGCGTGTTCAAGGAGACGGTGCCGGTGAGGATCGTCGTCTCGCCGGATGGAAGGTGATGGACGGAGGTCAGCAGCGGATGATCTGCGGCATCGAGGCCGCCGTCGTTCTGGTGCGTCGCGCCGGTGGGGTCGAGCCAGTAGTGCTGGTGTTGGAAGGGGTAGGTGGGCAGGGGTGTGGGGTGGTGGGGGGTGTGGTGGGGGGTCCAGTCGAGG